>NZ_JBFBMM010000001.1:0-965521 GCF_040687055.1 Microbacterium sp. NPDC077184 | reverse complement strand
CTTTGATCCAAAGGAATTCTCACCAGTCCGAAGACCGACGAGGAAAATTTGGCATTTGACAAGTGCACGCTGTTGAGTTCTCAAGGATCGGATGCTCCTCCCGCTCGGCTTCTCAGCTCTGCTCGAAGGGCAACTTCTCTATGTTACCCGGCGCTCTCCCCGTGTCAATTCGGCCGAAGCCGGGTGACGGAAGACGCCGGACTCTTCCTTCCACGACAGAAGTCGTGATCCGGAGGAGATGTTCGATGCTTGAGGGGGGCGCTCGGTGATCCCGGCGCTCGCTTCCCTTTGGGGCGAACAAGAGATAACTTACGCGGGATCCGGGGGTCGGGCAAATCCGGCCGCTCCCCCGGGCGTGTCGCGCTGTCCGCAGGCGACGTCCTCCAGGAAATCGCGGGCCTCAGCGAGGACGGACGCGGCGACGTCCCCCGCCGTCCTGCGGTCTCTCGCCCGCTCGAACGAGTGATCCGCGCCCTCCATCCACGCGATCGACGCGGCAGGGCACGTCCGAACGATCGCATCCCAGCGCTCGGCCGGAAGGATGAACGGGTCGCGACTCCCCGACACGAACAACTGGGGCACGGTGACGAGCGGAAGGTGCGCGGCGCGCTCCTTCTCCGGACGGCCGGGAGGGTGGAGGGGGTAGCCGAGGTAGACCAGCGCGTCGGGGTCGATCAGGTCTTCCGCCGTCGCCATCGACGCCATGCGTCCGCCGTACGACTTGCCCATGGCGATGATCGGGACGGAGTCGCCCTCCCGGCGCACGTGTTCGAACACCGCCGCCCAGGCGCGGATCGAATGCGAAGCGGGTCCCGGCATCCGACGTCCCAGCACCCGGTACGGGAAGTCGAACCGCACCACGCTCATCCCGCAGTCCGCGATCGCAGCGGCCATCGCGGCCATGAACGGATGTGCGGCACCGGCCCCTGCGCCGGGTGCGAGGATCACCGTCGCCCGCGGCGCCGGCGGATCGATCCGGGAGACCGGAAGGGAGACCTCTCCGGAGGGCAACTCGACCACGCAGATCCGCGTGGATTCCAGCGACGTCATCCGTTCACCCGAACGCCGCGCATCAGGCGCGGTCGTCGTCGGCCCCGGCGTCGGTGGATGCCGGCGGCGACGGGGTGACCCGTTCGCCGTAGCGTGGCGGCTCGGAGTCCTCGGGGGGACGCGGGCCGGCCGGCGCGGCAGCCCCGACGCCGAGCGCGGCGCGTGCGCGTGCGAGGTCGGATGCCGGGACGGTCACGTCGTAGTGGTCGGCGACGACGTGGATCACCGACGCGTAGTCCCGCCTCTTCCGCACGAGCGAGTACGTCGTCAGGCTCAGCAGCATCCCCAGGGCGATGCCCACGAAAAGGACGCCCAGGAACACCGGAATCGGCAGCGTCGGGGACCCGATCACGAGCACCGCGGCGAAGAGAAGACCCAGAAGGAGACCGTTGAGCGCTCCCGACCGAGCCGCGGTGGCGTAGCCGAGCCGCCCCGTCACACGCTCGACCGACCGCAGACCGGATCCGACGATGGCGATGTGACGCGCGGGGATCTCGGCCCCGATCAGCGTCGACACGGCCTTCTGCGCCGCCTCGTAGGTGCTGTAGCCGGCCACCGTCTGACCGACGTCGCCGGCGGACATCGCCGCCCTGCCGCCGAACATGCTCATCGCTCCATCCTCCCACGGGCCCGGGGCTACGCTGGGACGTGTGAGCACGCAAAGGGTCTTCGTCGCGCGTCTCGCGGGCTGCGCGGTCTTCGATCCCGCCGGAGACCGTCTCGGGAAGGTCCGCGACGTCGTCGTCATCTACCGCAAGGACGATCCCCCGCGCGTGGTCGGGCTCGTGGTGGAGATCCCCGGTCGACGGCACGTGTTCGTCTCGATCGGCCGCGTGACCTCGATCGCCACCGGTCAGGTCATCACGACCGGTCTCATCAACGTCCGTCGCTTCCAGCAGCGCGGCGGAGAGGTCCGGGTGATGGCGGAGATGCTCGGCCGCACGGTGTACCTCCGAGACGGATCGAGTCGCGCCGTCATCGAAGACGTCGCCATCGAGCGCAGTCGCCTGGGCGAGTGGGATGTCGGCCAGCTCTTCCTGCGCCGTCCGCGCACGAGCGCCTCCCCCTTCGCCAAGGGGCCCACCACGTTCGCGTCCTGGGCAGAAGTCCGTGAAGAGCAGACCCCGGGGCAGGCGCAGTCGGCGGAACAGCTCGTCGCCACGTTCTCCGACCTCAAGGCGGCGGATCTGGCGAACACGCTGCTCGACCTCCCCGAGGAGCGGCTGCTCGAAGTCGCCGAAGAGCTGCCCGACGATCGACTCGCCGACGCGCTCGAGGAGATGCCGGAGGATGAGCAGGTGCACATCCTCGAAGCCCTCGGCGACGAACGCGCCGCCGACATCCTGGATCAGATGGAGCCGGATGACGCCGCCGACCTTCTCGGGCAGCTCCCCGAGGCGCGCTCCGAGGAGCTCCTCGACCTGATGGAACCCGAGGAGGCGGAGGACGTGCGCGCCCTGCTGAAGTACGGCCCCGACACGGCCGGGGGCCTGATGACGAGCGAGCCAATCGTCCTCTCCGCCGACGCGACGGTCGCGGAAGCGCTCGCACTCATCCGCCGACACGAGCTGCATCCGGCGCTGGCCGCTGCGGTCTTCGTCACCCTGCCGCCGTACGAGACGCCGACCGGACGCTTCCTGGGCACCGTCCACTTCCAACGGATGCTGAGATATCCCCCGCACGAACGGCTCGGCGCGATCATCGACGACACGCTGGAGCCGATCTCGGCCATCGCCAGCGCCGCCGAGGTCGCACGCATGCTCGCCAGCTACAACCTCGTCTCCGTACCGGTGATCGATCAGGCCCGACGCCTGGTCGGAGCGGTGAGCATCGACGACGTGCTGGATCACCTGCTTCCCGATGACTGGCGCTCCAGCGACATCCCCGAGCCTGCGCGCGCCCCGTCGACGGCGGCCGTGCCGATCACTCCGAGGCGGCGATGATGGCCCGTTCCACGAAGCGACCGTCCCTGGACGCCCCTCGCGGTCGCGGAGGGATGCTCGCGCGCACCCCGCAGCCTTCCCGGGATCGATTCGGTCGGTTCACCGAGTGGATCGCGCGGAACATGGGGACGCCGGTCTTCCTCCTGGCCCTCACGCTCTTCTGCGTGGGATGGATCCTGTGGAACACCACGATGCCGGAGCCGTGGCGTTTCGACGACGCGGCGCTCGGCTTCACCGCCCTCACCCTCGTCCTCTCGCTCCAGGCGTCGTACGCCGCACCGTTGATCCTGCTGGCGCAGAACCGACAGGACGACCGCGATCGGGTGCAGATCGAGCAGGACCGCCAGAGGGCCGAGCGCAACCTCGCCGATACGGAGTACCTCGCTCGGGAGATCGTCGCGCTGCGGATGGCGCTGACCGACATCTCCGGAGACGTCGTGACCCGCGACGTCCTGCGCGCCGAGCTTCGAGCGATCCTCGACCGTCTCGACGGTGTGGCCCCCGACTCCGAGGAAGAGCGTCGATGACCTCGAGCACCGTCGCCGCGGTCACCGCCGCCGTCGGCGCCGTGATGGATCCCGAACTGCGGCGCCCGCTCTCCGAGCTCGACATGCTCCGCACCATCAGCGTCGACGACGGCATCGCCCACGTCGAGATCGCCCTCACCATCGTCGGATGTCCGGCATCCGACCGCATCAGAGCGGATGTCGAGCACGCTGCGTCAACCGTGGCCGGCGTCTCGGGCACCGACGTCTCGCTCACGGTCATGACGCCCGACGAACGCCGCGCCCTCACGGATCGGCTTCGCGGTGGACGCGCCGCCCGCACGATGCCCTTCGGCGCCGACTCCCTGACCAGGGTCGTCGCGGTGACCAGCGGCAAGGGCGGCGTCGGGAAGTCCACGCTCACGGCGAACCTCGCCGTCGCCCTCGCCCAGCGCGGGTTGTCCGTGGGCCTCATCGACGCGGACGTGCACGGCTTCTCCATCCCCGCTCTGCTGGGACTCGTCGACGAACGCGGCCGAGCGCCCTCCCCCACCCGGATCGACGACGTGATGCTGCCGCCGGTGGCGCACGGCGTGAAGGTGATCTCGATCGGGATGTTCCTGCGCCGCGAGGGCGAGGAGGGCGCGCTCCCCGCCGTCGCCTGGCGTGGCCCGATGTTGCACCGCACGGTGTCGCAGTTCCTGACCGATGTCCACTTCGGCGACCTCGACGTGCTCCTGCTCGACATGCCACCGGGAACGGGCGACGTGGCCATCTCCGTCGGCCAGCTGCTCCCCCACGCCGAGGTGCTGGTCGTGACGACGCCGCAGACGAGCGCCTCCGATGTGGCGGTCCGCAGCGGACTCGTCGCCCGGCAGACCGGCCAACGGGTGATCGGTGTCGTGGAGAACATGGCGGCGATGACGCTGCCGGACGGCTCGGTCATGGAGGTCTTCGGCTCCGGCGGCGGCGACGCCGTGGCCGCGGCGCTGTCGGTCGATCAGACCTCCGACGTTCCCCTTCTGGCGTCGGTGCCGCTCAGTCCCGCGCTCCGCGCGACCTCGGACGCCGGTTCCCCCGTCGTGCTCGCCGCCCCGGACGAGCCCGCCGCCCGGGCGATCGCGGCGCTCGCGGACGAGCTCGCCGGCGCTCGGCGCGGTCTGGCCGGTCGTTCCCTCCCGCTGCGGACGCGCTGACGCGGGGCCATCCGGGAGCCGCTCAGGTGGCCTCGTCGTCGAAAGGCGCCGTCTCACCCGCCAGCAGCCGCGACGGTGCGGCGCGTTCCTCGCGATGCGCCTCGCCGGCAGCCCCCATGGCGGCGACCGCTCCGGCTGCCGCGGCCGCCTTCACCGTCGGGACCGGGGTGTCATCCAGCAGAGCCTCGCGGATGATGCGACGAGGGTCGTACTGACGCGGATCGAGCGTCCGCCAGTCGACGTCCTGGAAATCCTCACCCATCTCGTCGCGCACGCGCGTCTTGGCCGTGTTCATCCAGTTCTTCACCTGCCGGGTCAGGCGCCCGAGACCCTCCGCGTAGCGGGGAAGCCGTTCGGGACCGATGACGAAGGCCGCGATCACACCGATCAGCAGAAGCTTCTCGATCGTGAGCCCGAAGAACATGCCTTCACATTACCGTCGCGCCTGCAGGCTGACGCCCGGGAGCGCCCCTAGGGTTGAACCGGAGGAACACCCATGGCAGGTCATGACGCGAACCAGAGGTTCGCCGACGAATCGACGCTCGAACCCGAGCACATCGCGCGTGCCCGCGCACACGCCCTCGAACTCGGGGCCGCGCCGATCAGCGCCCCCGTCGGGGCTCAGTGCGCCGTGATCGCGGCGGCGTCGCAGGCGCTGAACATCGTCGAGATCGGAACGGGCGCCGGTGTATCCGGACTGTGGCTTCTCCACGGTTCTCCTCGAGCGACACTGACCACCATCGACAAAGAGCCGGAGCACCTCGGCGCCGCACGTCAGGCATTCTCCGAGGCCCGCATCCCAGCCGCGCGTGCACGGTTCATCACGGGTCGCGCGGCGGAAGTGCTTCCCCGCATGAACGAGGCGTCTTATGACATCGTCCTCGTCGACGCGGACCCGGACGGCGTCATCGAGTACGTCGAGCACGGGCTCCGCCTCGTCCGCGCGGGCGGCACGGTCCTGGTGCCGCGCGTGCTCGGCCACGGTGCGGTCGCGGATCCGGTGCGTCGCGACCCCGTCACGAGCGCCTACCGCTCGCTGATCCAGGAGACGCAGAGCTCCCCCGCCGTCATCGGGGCGCTCTCCATCGTCGGCGAGGGTCTCCTTCAGCTCACCACGGTTCCCACAGCCTGATCAGCAGGAAAGATGAACGGCCGGTCCCATGACCGGCCGTTCATCTTTCCTGCTGATCAGGCTGCGCTGACGACGCCCCCCAGGACGTCATGAAGCTCCTTGGCCTCAGCGTCGTTCACGGAGACGACGAGTCGCCCACCCCCCTCGAGCGGCACGCGCACGATGATGAGGCGACCCTCCTTCACGGCCTCCATCGGCCCGTCTCCGGTTCTCGGCTTCATGGCTGCCATTGCGGCTCCTTTTCATCGATGTTCTGCGAAGCCAAGTTTATCCCTGAGCGGAGCCCGTGCCCGAACCCCGTCCACAGAACGTGACATCGCGTGCCAGTCACGGGACCTGCCAGGTCATGTTCCCGAGGCCGTACATGTTGTAGATCCACCACCACTGCCCGACGAGACAGGCGGCCAGGACGCTCCAGCGCCACGTGCGCGATCGCGGAACAGCGAACGCTCCCCACAGGGGCGAGAGCGGAACGAGAAGGCGGAAGATGCTGGACTGTGGGAAGAAGACGAGCAGCAGGTACACGATGTAGCCGACCGACCACAGCCGGACCTCGACCCCGAGTGCGCGCACCGGCTTCGCCCACAGCAGCACCGCGGCGATGGCGGCCACGAGCGCGACGAGGAGGACGTATCCCACGAGGGGATCGACCCGCCACATCCGGCCGAACCAGAACTCCACCGCCTCGAGGAAGCCGTGGAGAGGGACGAAGTCCGCTTCCCCCGGCATCCAGATCCTGCGCCATGCGAGTTCTGTGGCGAGGTACGCGTCCGATCGTCCCGTCACGACGGCGGCGACGACCTGCCAAGCGAACCCGACGGCGGCTGCCAGGAGGCCCGTGGCGATGATGTGGACGATCTCGCGAACCGAGAGCGGGTCCCTCTCGCGCTGCACCCACCGCCAGACCCCGTAGAGGGCGAGCATCAGCGAGAAGGCGAGGATGCCGGGTCGTGTGAAGCCCATGAGAGGGATGAGGGCGTACAGCCATCCCCACCGCCGGCGGATGAGCGCCCAGAGCGCGAGGAACAGCCACAGGAGGTTCAGTGTCTCGGCGTACCCGACCTGGAACAGCGCGGCGAGCGGTCCGCAGGCGAAGAAGGCCACCCCCCAGGTGGCGGCGATGACGCTCAGGCGGGTGCGCAGCAGGCGATAGAGGACGTAGCACGCCGCGTAGCCGGCGATCAACGAGACGAGCAACGCCCCCGCGACCCAGGGACCGAACGGCAGGCTCACCGCCCGCGCCAGGAAGGGGTACACGGGCAGGAACGCCCACGCATTCTCCGCCACCAGCCCGTCCTCCGTCAGCGGCAACGTGGTCGGGTACCCGACGACGGCGATGATCCAGTACCACCGCGCGTCCCACCCCAGGACGAGATCGCCGAGCGCAGGAGCGTCGCCGAAGCGCGATGACGGGGTCGACAGGGACGCCGCGAGGATGAGGAAGACGGTCGTGACCGCTCGCGCCGCGAGATAGAGGACGCCGATCCACAGCGCCGGCTGCACCGCGACGCGCGCGGCAAGAGCCCCCGGGCGCACCGTCAGCCGGCGCTCAGCCAGGCGCGCAGTCCGCGTTCGACCGACTCGATCTGCGCGATGGGCACCCGCTCCTCGTCGTGATGAGCCAGGTGCGGGTCCCCCGGACCGTAGTTGACCGCCGGCACGCCGAGAGCGCTGAACCGCGCGACGTCCGTCCAGCCGTACTTCGGGCGCGGTTCGGCGCCGACGGCTCGGACGAAGTCCTGGGCCAGCTCGGCGTCGAGTCCCGGGCGCGCCCCTTCGGCGAGATCGACGATCTCGACGTCGAACCCGGAGAAGACATCCCGCACCACGCGTTCCGCCTCCGCGGCGTCGCGGCTCGGGGCGAAGCGAAAGTTGACCTCGACGCGACACTCGTCCGGGATCACGTTGCCGGCGATCCCGCCGGAGATCCGCACGGCGTTGAGCCCCTCGCGGTACACTAGCCCGTCGACGGTCACCTCCCGCGCACGGTGCTCAGCGAGCCGGGTGAGGATGGGCGCGGCCGCATGGATCGCGTTCTCTCCGACCCAGGACCGGGCGCTGTGCGCGCGCACACCCTTCGTGGTCACGAGCGCCCGCAGGTTTCCGTTGCACCCGCCCTCCACCTCGCCGTTGGAGGGCTCGCCCAAGATCGCGAAGTCCGCTGCGAAGAGATCGGGGCGCGTCCGGGAGAGCCGGGTCAACCCGTTGAGCTCGGCATCCACCTCTTCGTGGTCGTACCACATCCAGGTGATGTCCACCGTCGGATCGGTCAGTTCGGCCGCGAGCACCAGCTGGACGGCGACGCCGGCCTTCATGTCGACCGTCCCCCGCCCCCAGAGGACCTGCTGGCCGTCCACGACGCGATCCTGCGTCGGCACGTTGTCGTTGATCGGAACGGTGTCGATGTGCCCGGCGATCGCGACGCGCCGGTCCCGCCCGAGGTGGGTGCGGGCGACGATGGTGTCGCCGTCGCGATACACCTCCAGGTGCTCGAGCGCCGACACGGCCTCATGGATGAGATCGGCGAGCGTGGTCTCCTCACCGGACACGCTGGGGATGTCGCAGATGACGCGCGTGAGGTCGACGGAGGATTGCGTGAGATCGAGCGCGGGCATTGTCGAAGTCTACCGAGGGCGCGACGGGGATCTCCGAGGACCGGTCCCGACCGCTACCGTGGAGGCATGAGCGATGCGCGGTACATCTGGGGATGCGGTCTGGTCACGACGTCCGAGGACGGGACCGTCCTCGACACGTGGTACCCGCAGCCCGCGCAGGGCCGCATGCCCCGCGGCGGGCAGCCCGGACTCGCCTCGGGCGACCTCGAGCGGCACGCCGTTCCGGACCCGCGACGCGCAGTGGAGCTTGACGTGCGTGTCGTCGAGATCGATCTGGACGCGCCCCCTGCCTCGACGCCGGACGCCTACCTGCGCCTGCATGCCCTCTCGCATCGCCTGGTGGCTCCGAACGCGCTGAACCTCGACGGAATCTTCGCCCACCTGCCGATCGTGGCGTGGACGACGGCGGGTCCCATGCACCCCGATGACGCCACGCGCCTGCGCCCCTTCCTCCTCCGCGAAGGCATCCAGGTGCAGAGCCTGGACAAGTTCCCCCGCCTGCTCGACTACGTCACCCCGGTGGGCGTCCGCATCGCCGACGCGTCGCGGGTGCGACTGGGGGCCTACCTCTCCCCCGGAACCACGGTGATGCACGAGGGCTTCGTGAACTTCAACGCCGGAACGCTCGGGGCCAGCATGGTCGAGGGCCGCATCTCCCAGGGTGTGGTCGTGGGCGACGGCAGCGACATCGGTGGCGGCGCCTCCATCATGGGCACCCTCTCCGGCGGCGGCGCGCACGTCGTCTCCGTCGGTGCGCGCACGCTCCTCGGCGCCAACGCAGGCATCGGCATCTCCCTCGGCGACGACTGCGTCGTCGAAGCCGGACTGTATGTGACCGCGGGATCCAAGATCGTCCTCGCGGACGAGGCCCCCGACGAGGACGGTCGCCGTCCGAGCGTCAAGGGTGCCGCGCTGTCCGGCCGGAACGGGATCCTCTTCCGACGCAACTCCCTCACGGGTGCGGTCGAGGCCGTCCGGCGCGCCGGCGCCGGGGTGACGCTGAACGAAGCCCTCCACGCCTGATCGGCGTCCGATCGAAGGAGATCCCATGTCGGCGCGACTGTCGAAGAAGACGTACGAAGCCGAACTCGCGCGACTGCAGGCGCGCCTCGTCGACATGCAGGCCTGGGTGCAGCACACCGGCGCCCGGATCGTGGTCATCTTCGAGGGACGGGACGCCGCAGGCAAGGGCTCGACGATCAAGCGCGTGGCCGAGTACCTCAACCCGCGCGTGACGCGGGTCGTGGCCCTGCCGACGCCGAGCGAGCGCGACCGGACGCGGTGGTACTTCCAGCGGTACGTGCCGCACCTGCCCGCCGCCGGTGAGATCGTGCTGATGGACCGCTCCTGGTACAACCGTGCCGGGGTCGAGCACGTCATGGGCTACTGCACGCAGGCCGAGTATCACCGGTTCCTCCACCAGGCGCCCATCTTCGAGCGGATGCTGGTGGAAGACGGCATCGTGCTGCTGAAGTACTGGTTCAGCGTGTCGGATGTCGAGCAGGAGGCCAGATTCCGTTCGCGCGCGGAGGACCCGATGCGCCGGTGGAAGCTCAGTCCCAACGACGTCCTGTCCATCACCAAGTGGGAGGACTACTCCCGCGCGAAGGACACGATGTTCATCCACACGGACATCCCCGAGGCACCCTGGTTCGAGGTCGACAACGAGGACAAGAGGCGCGGACGGATCAACATGATCCACCACCTGCTGTCACGGATCCCCTACCGGGAGGTCGAGCGGCCGGCGATCGAGATCCCGCCACGACCGGCATCCGGCGGGTACGAGCGGCCGCCGCGCGACGACGCCGGACAGGTGCCCGACTACGCCGCGACCCTCGGCTGACACCGCCGGAACGCGGGATCAGCCCAGGCCGGGGTAGTTCCGGGCCGGTGAGCCGGTGTACAGCTGCTGAGGGCGGCCGATCTTGGTCTGCGGGTCGGTGACCGCCTCGCGCCACTGCGCCAGCCATCCGGGCAGCCGGCCGATGGCGAACAGCACCGTGAACATGCGCGTGGGGAATCCCATGGCCTTGTAGATCACGCCCGTGTAGAAGTCCACGTTCGGATACAGTCGGCGCTCGCGGAAGTAGTCGTCGCTCAGGGCGATCTCCTCGAGCTGCTTCGCGAGGTCCAGGAGCGGGTCGTTCACGCCCAGGGCCTCGAGGACCTCGTCCGCGGACTCCTTGACGAGCTTCGCCCTCGGGTCGTAATTCTTGTACACCCGGTGCCCGAAACCCATGAGCTTCACGCCGTCTTCCTTGTTCTTCACCCGCTCGACGAACCGCTCGACGCTTTCGCCCGAGTCGCGGATACGGCCGAGCATCTCCAGGACGGCTTCGTTCGCGCCGCCGTGAAGAGGTCCGTAGAGGGCGTTGATCCCGGCCGAGATCGACGAGAACTGATTGGCGCCGGTGGAGCCGACCAGCCGGACCGTCGAGGTCGACGCGTTCTGTTCGTGGTCCTCGTGGAGGATGAGCAGCCGCTCGAGGGCCCGCGACATCACCGGGTTGATCTCGTAGATCTCGCTCAGCACGCCGAAGTTCAACTTGAGGAAGTTGTCGACGAACCCGAGGGAGTTGTCCGGGTAGAGGAAGGCTTGACCGATGCTCTTCTTGTGCGCGTAGGCCGCGATCACCGGAAGCTTCGCCAGCATCCGGATGGTGTTCAGCTCGACGTGCTCGGGGTTGTGGGGGTCGGACTCGCCCTCGTAGTACGTCGAGAGCGCCGCCGTCGCCGCCGACAGCACCGACATCGGGTGCGCGTTGTGCGGAAGCGCAGAGAAGAAGCGCTTCAGGTCTTCGTGCAGAAGCGTGTGACGACGGATCCGACCGTCGAACTCCGCCAGCTGGTCTTCGGTCGGCAACTCGCCGTAGATCAGCAGCCACGCGACTTCGAGGTACGTGCTGTTCTTCGCCAGCTGCTCGATCGGATACCCGCGATAACGCAGGATGCCCTCGTCGCCGTCGATGTAGGTGATCGCCGACTTCGTCGCCGCCGTGTTGACGAATCCGTAGTCGAGCGTCGTGTGGCCGGTCTGACGGGTGAACGTGGAGATGTCCACGCTGGGGATGCCGTCGGTACCGTGCAGGACGGGGAATTCCGCCGTGCGGTCGCCAATCGTGAGAGTGGCCTTGTCCTGTGTGGTGCCCGCTTCGCTCACGGCGCCTCCTCGCGATTGGTGATCGTGCCGGGGGTTCGCATACAGCCTAGTAGCCACGCGCGCCTACTCCGGACATCGCCAACGCGCCGCCGGATCCGATGGAGGAACCCTCACAGATCGGCGTGCGCCACGTGGCGAAGCCGTTCCGCCGCCGCCGCGATGCGCTCGTCGGAGGCTGTCAGGGACACGCGGACGTGCTCAGGGAAGTGCGATCCGTAGAAGTGCCCCGGCCCGGCGAGGATGCCGAGTTCGGCCAGCCGCGCCAGCGAGTCCCATGCATCGCGTCCCTCGGTCGCCCACAGATACAGACCCGCCTCGCTCCGATCCACGCGGAATCCGGCGCCCTGCAGTGCTGGCAGGAGCAACGCACGGCGCCGTCCGTACAGGTCCTTCTGGATCCGCACATGCTCGTCGTCCCCGAGCGCTGCGGTCATCGCCGCCTGCACGGGCGCGGGCACCATGAGGCCGAGGTGCTTGCGCGCCGCGGTCAGACGCGACACGACCGTCCGGTCGCCCGCGAGGAACGCCGCCCGGTACCCCGCGAGATTGGACTGCTTGCTGAGGGAATACACCGACAGCAGTCCCGAGAACGAGCCGTCGCGCACCCGGTCATCCAGCACGGACGGGATCGGCGCGCGATCCCAGGGCGCCTCCCACCCGAGTTCGGCGTAGCACTCGTCGGCGACGAGGAGCGCGCCGAGCTCGCGCGCCCGCGCGACCGCCGCGCGGAGCTCGGGGACGTCCCAGACCCGGCCGTCGGGATTGCCCGGGGAGTTGATCCAGATGATCGCCGCATTCTCGGGCCACGCGGCCGGATCGTCGACGGCCATCGCCGTCGCGCCGCACACCGTCGCGCCGACCTCGTAGGTCGGGTATGCCGCGCGGGGATGGACGACGATCTCACCCGGCCCGACGCCGAGAAGCAGAGGCAGAAGGGCCACCAGCTCCTTCGAGCCGATCGTCGGCAGAACATCCTCGGCTGCGAGCCCGGACACGCCGCGCCGCCGCCGATACCACTCCGCGACGGCCTCCCGCAGCACAGGGGTGCCGATCGTCTGCGGGTAGGCATGGGCGTCCGTCGCACGCTTCAGAGCCGCGGCGACCACGTCCGGCGTCGGATCCACCGGCGACCCGATGGAGAGGTCGACCATGCCGCCGGGGTGCTCCTTCGCGCGCCGAGCGTACGGCGCGACGGCATCCCACGGGTAGTCCGCGAGCTCGGTGACTCCCATCAGCGGCTCCGTCGTCGGATCAGTGGTCCTGCGGCGGCAGCGCCGAGATCACGGGGTGATCCTTGGCGATGACGCCCACCTTCGCCGCACCCCCGGGAGAACCGATGTCATCGAAGAACTCGAC
Source organism: Microbacterium sp. NPDC077184 (assembly GCF_040687055.1). Lineage (NCBI taxonomy): Bacteria > Bacillati > Actinomycetota > Actinomycetes > Micrococcales > Microbacteriaceae > Microbacterium > Microbacterium sp. NPDC077184. Next base: position 952,584 of record NZ_JBFBMM010000001.1, on the reverse strand, counting down.
GTTCGCCTTGTAGTAGTCCTGCCACTCGCCCGGCAGATCGTCCTCGTAGTAGATCGCCTCGACCGGGCACACCGGCTCACAGGCGCCGCAGTCCACGCATTCGTCGGGGTGGATGTAGAGCGAGCGCTCCCCCTCGTAGATGCAGTCGACGGGGCACTCGTCGATGCACGCGCGGTCTTTGACATCCACACAGGGCAGGGCGATCACGTACGTCACGGGTCGAGTCTAGTCCGGGCGGGCTCGACCGGGATCCGCTCCGAAGCGCGCCGGCCACCCGATGACCACCGCGACCATGAGCGGGAGCGCGAGAGTCCAGACGGTACCGAGGATGCTCTGCGGAACGATCACCGACCCGCCAGGGCCCGCGCCGGAGAAGACCAGTGCCGCCGTCATCATCCCGAGCCCCGCCGCCAGGGCGGCCCATCGGTCTCCCGTCAGCAACCGGATCGAGGCGAGCAGGGCCGCGCACCCCAGAAGGGCGAGGACGAGTCCGAGCGGGACGGGGCCGAGCACGAACGCGTGCGCGATAGTCCCCGCCGAGCCGTAGACCATCCCGACGGCGGCCGCGATGAGCCAGCTGCCGAGGCGCGACCACGAGAATTCCACCGGGCAAGTGTACGGGCGTCAGGCCATCAGTCCCGCCCACCGCAGAAGGGCCGCCGTCGCCGCCGCCGCCACGACCACCACGAGGAACGGCGCGCGGAGCAGGAGGAGCGCGGCGGCGACCAGCAGCGCGGGGATGCGCGCGTCGACGACGATCGCCTGACCTGCCCCGACGGCCTGGACGCCGACGAGGGCGGCGAGGAGGGCCACGGTCAGGAGATCCGCCGTCCGCGAGGCGCGGGGTCCCTCCATCCACGATGTCGGAACGAGGTACCCCAGGAGTTTCAGGAGGACGCAGCCGATCGCGGCGAGAAGGATCGCATTCCACAGGGTCACGGGAGCCCCTCCCGTTCGGGGACGTCCTCAGGTTCCGTGTCGAGGGCCGCACGTTCGCCGAGAAGATTCGTGAGTCCGACGACGACGGCGACCGACGCCGCGACGAGCACCGGAATGCCCGGCATCAGGACGGGGGTCAGCACGGTGGCGACGATCGCCGCCGCGCACCCCACCGCGATCGCCTGCCGCCGTCGCAGTCGCGGCCACAGCAGCGCGAGGAACGCCGCCGCCGCGGCGGCATCCAATCCGTAGGCGCGGGGGTCCCCGAGGACATCGCCCAGGAGCGCGCCGGCCAGGGTCGACACGTTCCATCCGATCCAGATCCCCACCCCGGTCACCCAGAACGCCACGCGACGAGCGCGTGGGTCGTCCTGCGCGAGGGCGACCGCGGTCGATTCGTCGATGGTGAACTGCGCGGCGGCGGCTCGGCGCAACGCACCCCCACCCACGACCGGCGCCATCCGCACGCCGTACGCGACGTTTCGGACCCCGAGGAGGACGGACGACGCGATCGCCGCAGGCGCCGCAGCGATCCCTCCCGCGCCTACGACGCCCACGAACGCGAACTGGGAGCCTCCGGTGAACATCACCAGACTCAGGATGCAGGTCTGCCAGACGTCCAGGCCCGCCGCCACGGCCAGGGCGCCGAAAGAGACCCCGTAGGCGCTGGTCGCCAGGGCGACGCCGAGCGCCTCTCGCCACGCGCGACGGACAGCATGCCCCTCGACCGACTCATCGGAGGATCGCGACAGTGAACGCACGTTCACTATTCTGAACGCATGGATCAAGGGGGTCAAGGCGGCGACGTTTGCCAGAATGAACGGGTGAGCACCATGGGGGGACGCATCGCTGAAGCCGTCCGTCGGGAACGGGCACGTGCGGGCCTTTCGGCCGCGGAGGTCGCGCGGCGTGCCGGCGTGTCGAAGGCGACGCTCTCGCAACTGGAGTCGGGCTCGTCCAACCCGGGCGTCGAGACGTTGTGGGCGGTCGCCACCGCCCTCGGCGTCTCCTTCGCCACCCTCGTCGACGCGCCCGCGACCGGCCCGACCCTCATCCGCGCGCGGCAGGAGGGCGGCATCCGCGCGGCGGAAGCGCCCTACGAGGCACTGCTCCTCTCCGCGGCGGGGCCCGGGACGCGACGGGACCTCTACATCATCCGCGCCGAGCCCGGCAGCCCGCGGCTGTCCGACCCCCACCCGTCCGGCACCACCGAGCATCTGGTGCTCCTCGCCGGGCGGGCGCGCGTAGGCCCGCCCGATGCGCCGTACGATCTCGCACCCGGCGACTATCTCCGCTACCCCGGGGACGCGCCCCATGTGTTCGAAGCACTGGAGCCGGCGACATCCGCCGTCCTCGTCTCGGAGATGCGCTGACGGGTCAGACCGCGGCGTCCTGGCGCTTCATCCGCGAAGCCGCGCGCCCGCGCTCGGTGGCGTCGAGGACCACTTTGCGGATGCGCACCTTCTCGGGGGTGACCTCGACGCATTCGTCGTCCCGTGCGAACTCGAGGCTCTCCTCGAGCGTCAGGGTGCGCGGGGGCGTCATCGACTCGAAGGAGTCCGAGGTCGACGAGCGCATGTTCGTCAGCTTCTTCTCCTTGGTGATGTTGACGTCCATGTCGTCGGCGCGCGAGTTCTCACCGATGACCATGCCCTCGTAGACCTCTTCGGTCGGCTGGACGAAGAAGCTCATGCGTTCCTGCAGGGCGATCATCGCGAACGGAGTCACCACACCCATGCGGTCGGCGACGATCGATCCGTTCTGACGGGTCGTGATGGACCCCGCCCAGTCGTCGTAGCCGTGCGAGATCGCGTTGGCGATGCCGGTGCCGCGCGTGATGGTGAGGAACTCACTGCGGAAGCCGATGAGGCCTCGCGACGGCACGATGAACTCCATGCGCACCCAGCCGGTGCCGTGGTTGGTCATGCTGTCCATACGCCCCTTGCGGGCGGCCATCAGCTGCGTGATCGCACCGAGGTACTCCTCGGGGGCATCCACCGTCAGGTGCTCGAACGGCTCCTTGAGCTTGCCGTCCTCGCCGCGCCGGGTCACGACCTGCGGCTTTCCGACGGTCAGCTCGAAGCCCTCCCGCCGCATGTTCTCGACCAGGATCGCCAGAGCCAGCTCACCGCGGCCCTGGACCTCCCACGCGTCGGGACGCCCGATGTCGACCACCTTGAGCGAGACGTTGCCGATCAGCTCGCGGTCGAGGCGGTCCTTCACCATCCGCGCGGTCAGCTTGTGGCCCTTGACCTTCCCCATGAGGGGCGAGGTGTTGGTGCCGATCGTCATGGAGATGGCGGGGTCGTCGACCGTGATCGCCGGCAGCGGGCGCACGTCGTCCGGGTCGGCGATCGTCTCGCCGATGGTGATGTCGGGGAATCCGGCGATGGCGACGATGTCGCCGGGGCCGGCGTCGTCCGCCGGGTAGCGCTCCAGCGCCCGGGTCTTCAGTAGCTCGGTGATGCGGGCGTTGCTCGTGGTGCCGTCCGCGCGCACCCAGGCCACCGTCTGCCCCTTCTTCAGGGTGCCGTTGAAGACGCGCAGGAGCGCGAGCCGACCGAGGAACGGGCTGGAGTCGAGGTTGGTCACCCACGCCTGCAGCGGCGCCTCGTCGTCGTAGGCCGGCGCCGGAACGTGCTCGAGGATCGCGCCGAAGAGCGGCTCGAGGTCATCGTTGTCCGGCAGCGCGCCGTTCTCGGGCCGCGTGAGGGATGCCGCGCCGGCGCGGCCGGAGGCGTAAACGACCGGCACGTCGAGGAGGGCGTCGACATCGAGGTCGGGGACGTCGTCGACGAGATCGGACGCGAGACCCAGGAGGAGATCATGCGCCTCTTCCTCGACCTCGGCGATCCGGGCATCCGGACGGTCGGTCTTGTTCACCAGCAGGATCACGGGGAGCTTGGCCTCGAGCGCCTTGCGGAGGACGAAGCGGGTCTGCGGCAGCGGGCCTTCGCTCGCGTCGACGAGCAGCACGACACCGTCGACCATCGACAGGCCGCGCTCGACCTCGCCACCGAAGTCGGCGTGGCCCGGGGTGTCGATGACGTTGATCGTCACGGGCACGTCGGTGTGGGTGCCGTTGTACGTGATCGCGGTGTTCTTCGCGAGGATCGTGATCCCCTTCTCACGCTCGAGGTCGTTCGAGTCCATCGCGCGCTCTTCGACGTGCGCGTGCTCACCGAAGGACCCCGTCTGACGCAGCATCGCGTCGACGAGGGTCGTCTTCCCGTGATCGACGTGCGCGACGATCGCGACGTTTCGGAGATCGGGACGGAGGGCGCGCGCCATGAGGGAATCCTTGATGAGTGAGGGGTGCACCCGGAACCGGGTGCACCCCATTCTACGCTCAGGCTGCGCGAAGCACGTTTCCGCCCTCCGGCGGCTCGGATCAGCTCGCTTCGCGGGAGGCCATCGCCGCGCGCGCTTCCCGGCGCAGGCGCTGCTCCTCCGGGTCCGGGACCGGCACGGCGGAGATCAGACGCTGCGTGTACGGATCCTTCGCCCCGCGCAGGATCTGATCGCGCGTCCCGGTCTCGACGATCTTCCCGTGGTGCATCACGCTGATGCGGTGCGCGAGGATGTCGACGACGGCGAGGTCGTGGCTGACGAACAGGCACGCGAACTGCAGCTGCTGCTGCAGCTCCTGCAGGAGATCGAGGAAACGGGCCTGGACCGACACATCCAACGCGGAGGTCGGCTCGTCGGCGACGAGGAGCTCCGGCGCGAGCGCGAGCGCACGCGCGATGCCGACGCGCTGGCGCTGACCTCCGGAGAGCTCGTGCGGGAAACGGTTGCGGTAGGAGGCGGGGAGCTCCACCTGGCTGAGGAGCTCCTCGACGCGACGATCGAGATCCTTCCCCTTCGCGACCCCCGCGAGGAGGATCGGCTCGCCGATGGACTGGCCGATCGGCATTCGGGGATTGAGGGAGGACGCCGGGTCCTGGAACACGATGCCGGTCCGACGGCGGATCGCGAACAGGTCCTTCTGCGTGGCATCCGAGATGTCGGTGCCGACGGTTGTCAGACGCCCCTCCGCGATCGGGATCAGGCCGATGGCGGCCCGTCCGATGGTGGTCTTGCCCGAGCCGGACTCGCCGACGAGCCCCATGATCTCGCCGGGGTAGATCTCCAGATCGATGTGCTCCGCAGCGCGGAACGCCGGGATGCGGCCCCGCTTCGGGTACTCGATCGCGACGTCCTCGAACGACAGCACCGGTGTGCGGGTCTCGGCAAGACCGCCCGCGTCGCTCGCGCGTTCACGGATCGCCGAGATGGTCGGAACGGCGGACGTGTCGGAGACGACCTCTTCGGGCGCGTCGGCGTCGACGGGCTCGAGCACGCCGAGACCGAGATGCGGGACCGACGCCAGCAGCTGCTGCGTGTAGGGGTGCTTCGGCGCATGGAAGATCTCCTCCACACCGCCGGCCTCCACGACGACGCCGTTCTTCATCACCATGATGCGGTCTGCCAGGTCGGCCACGACACCCATGTCGTGCGTGATCAGGATGATCGCCGAATCGAGCCGCTTGTGCAGGTTGCGCAGCAGATCGAGGATCTCGGCCTGCACCGTGACATCGAGCGCGGTGGTCGGTTCGTCGGCGATGAGCAGCAGCGGGTCGCACGAGATCGACTGGGCGATCATCGCGCGCTGCCGCTGCCCGCCCGAGAGCTGATGGGGGTACTTGTGGAACGACTGCTCGGGGTTGGGCATCTCCACGAGACGCAGCAGCTCGATCGCGCGCTCCTTGGCGGCCGACGGAGCGAGCGCGCGGTCGTGTGATCGCAGCGCCTCGGTGATCTGGAATCCGATCGTGTAGACCGGGTTCAGCGCCGTCATCGGCTCCTGGAAGATCACCGCGATCTCACCGCCGCGCAGCGCCCGGATCGTCGCGGGGTCCGCACCGCGGAGCTCACGGTCGAGGAGCTTCACCGAACCGGTGACGCGTGCGTTCTCGGGCAGCAGGCCGAGGAGGGACATCGAGCTCGTGCTCTTACCCGACCCGGACTCGCCGACGATCGCGAGGACCTCGCCGCGGCGAACGGTGTAGTTCATGTCGACGGCGGCGGGGTAGAACTCGCCCTCGACCCAGAAGTCGACGTTCAAACCCTTGACCTCGAGGATCGTCTCGGGGAGGGCCTCGTGCGAAGGGCGACCGCCGGTGGCGGCATCCGTGGTGTCAGTCATGCGTGTGCATCCGATCTGGAAAGCTGGAGGTCATGTCGTTCCAAGAGGTCCACTATCGTCCGGCCTTCGGCCGTGTCCTCTCCGTCGTGACCGTGGTGTTGTGTGCCGCGGCGATCGGCGCCCTCATCTGGGACGATCCGCTCAGCGCGCTGCGATACGCGTGGCCGCTGGTGTTCGTGGCGATCCTGGCGTGGGCGCTCTTCTGGCGTCCGGAGCTGCACGTCGAACCGCACGGTGTGACGGTCGTGAACGTGCTGCGCACCCACTTCCTGCCCTGGCCCGCGGTGCAGTCGATCGACACGCGGTTCGCGCTGACCCTGCAGACGCGGACGCAGCGCGTCCCCGTCTGGGCGACGCCCGCACCCGGTCGCCACCGCGCCCTCGGCCTTGCGAGCAAGGACTTCGACGGCGTCGGCGCCTCCGCGCGCGGACCGCTCGGAGAACTGCGTCCGAGCGACGCGGTGTCGACGCCGAGCGGGAACCTCGCCCAGACCATCCGCGGCCAGTGGGAAGAGCTCCGCGACGCCGGCCTTCTCGCCGCCGGGGAGGAACCCGGCGGCGAAAAGACGACGTGGCATGTCGGCACGATCATCGCCCTGGTACTCACCGCGGCGGCCACGGGGCTGGGCCTCGCGCTCTGAAGGACTCATCCTCAGCGCTCCGGATCGAGCCGTCCGTGCCCGGCGTCACCGGGCTCTTCGGGACGCGGGTCGTGGTAGTTCTCCACGTCGCCGGTGTAGACCGCCTCACCGGCGACGGTCACGGATGCCGGCGCGTCGGCACCGGCTCCGGAGACCGGACCGGCCGGTGTCGGGGAGGAACCCGCCCGCGCCATCGCGCGCTCGCTCGGCATCTTCTTCTGGCGGGGATCGAACGCATCGCGCAGACCGTCGCCGATGAAGTTGACGCACAGGGCGATCGTGATGATGAAGATGCCGGGCCACCAGAACAGCCACGGGCGGGTGGAGAACGCCGCCTGGTTGTCGGAGACGATCTTCCCCAGTGACGTGTCCGGCGACACCACGCCGAAGCCGAGGAAGCTCAGGGCCGACTCGAGGAGGATCGCGCCCGCCATGAGCAGCGTCGCGTTCACGACGATCACGCCGACGGCGTTGGGCAGGATGTGGCGGAAGATGATCCGCCGGTCCCGAGCACCCGAGACGCGTGCGGCATCCACGAACTCCCGCTCGCGGAGGGTCAGGAACTCCCCCCGCACGAGACGCGCGAGGGTCGTCCAGGCGAACAGTCCGATCACCACGCCCAAGACGGCGGCGCCGAGGTTGCCGAGCGCGCTTCCGAGCACCGCGCCGATCACGATGAGCGGGATGGTGATGATGATGTCGGTGAAGCGCATCAGGACGGCGTCGGCCGCTTTGCGGTAGTACCCGGCGACGGCACCGACGACGACCCCGATGGCCGTGGCGACGACACCGGCGATGACCATGACCATGAGCGACTGCTGGGCGCCGCGCATGACGACCGCGAACGTGTCCCGGCCGACCTCGTCTTGACCGAACGGGTGGTTCCCGAACGCCAGGCCCGCACCGCCGAGGAACTCGGGGATGAGAGACAGGGTGGGCACCCCGCGGTTCTCGATCGGCGGGATCTGCCGCCAGTCGTACTGCCACCACCCGGGGATCCGGATCCCCCACAGGTCGATGCCGACCGAGGTGAAGGACAAGACGACGATGAAGGCGAGCACGATCATCGACACGACCGCGCCGCGGTGCCGGAAGAAGCGGCGTCGGACGATCTGCCCCTGACTGAGGCCCTCCGTCTCGCGCTGCTCGATGGAGATCTCGGCCGTTGCCGAGGCCTCCCGGTTGTCGGTTTCTTCGGGAGCGTTATTCACTCAGCTCACCTTGATTCTCGGGTCGAGGGCGGCGTAGATGAGGTCCGCGATGAGGTTGAACAGGACGGCGAGCGTGCCGGTGACGACGAAGAACGCCATGATCGGGTTCGGGTCCGCCACGCGCAGCGCATCGACGAAGAGCCGGCCCATGCCGGTCCAGCCGAAGACCGTCTCGGTGACCACCGCCCCGCCGACGACGGCACCCACGTCGAACGCGATGATGGTCGTGATCGGGATGAGGGCGTTGCGGAAGGCATGGCGCACGACCACGGTGCGCTCCGTCAGCCCCTTCGCCCGTGCCGTGCGGATGTAGTCCTGGTTCATGACCTCCAGCAGGCTCGCACGCGAGTACCGCGTGTACGACGCGAAGGAGATCAGGATGATGGCGATGGTCGGAAGGAGGAGGTGGGTGTAGAGGTCGATGCCCTGCACCCAGAAGTTCCCGCCGAGGCCCGGCGTGGACGCGCCGACGGTCGCGATCGGCCGGCCACGGATGCGGCTGGAGTTGGCGTAGACCTCCCAGTACGACATGTACTTGTCGAGGGCGATCAGACCTGCCGTCAGGATGCCGGTCAGGATGGCGGTGCGGATCACGGGGCCGCGGTCGGGCTTGCCGAAGAACCAGCCGATGACGCCCGTGACGACGATCGTGAGGACGATGAGGAGGACGAAGAGTCCGAGAGTCATCCCGTTGAGGATGGAGTTCATCATCGGGAAGTACAGCGCGATGCCGAGGACCGCCACCGTCAGCGCCGCGTACAGCGACTTGCGGTTCCGCAGGCCTGTGGACACGGCCGTCACACCGAAGGCGATGCCGATGGCGAGGGCGGCGTAGACGACGATCCCGATGCTCGGGTCGGCGAACCACTCGGTGATCGACAGGTAGGTCAGCACCGCTGCCGTCGCCACGGCCGCAACCGCGAGGACGAGGAGTCGCCGCTTCCATCTGCCGCCGATGAGCGACATCCACAGGACTCCCGCGATGAGGGAGATCGCGATGATCGCCGGGACCGCGATCGTCGGATTCGCCAGCCAGCTGTTGAGCTGGATGGCGCCGTACTGCTTCAGCAGCACCGCGACCCAGAAGATCGGGAGGGAGAAGAAGAGGAAGGAGATGAGGGTGACGGTGTAGTCGAAGCCGCTGTACTGACGCAGTGCGGAGACGATACCCACCGAGATGCCCAGCACGATCGCCACGACCGTCGCCGTCGTCACCAGCGTCAGCGTCGACGTCAGTGCGTTGGCCAGGAGGGCGTTGACCGGCTGGTTCTGGATGCTGATGCCGAAGTCTCCGCGGAAGAGTCCGCCGAGCCAGAGGAAGTACCGCAGCGGTGCGGGGACATCCAGGTTCAGAAGCCGCGTACGGGCTTCCATGAGCTCCGCCTTGTTCGGAGCGTTGGACTGTGCCAGCTCTTCCAGGGGGTCACCTGAGAGCGAGACCAGGATGTACATCAAGAAGGTCGCGGCGAAGAGCACGAACACAGACGCGATCAGTCGCCGGATGATGAATGAAGCCATGGTGTGGCTGCCTGCCAATCGATGAATCGGCCGGGCGCGCGGGAGCCGTTCGGTTCCGGCTCCGTCGCGCGGCCGCCGCGGAGTGAAGTCTAACGTGCGAGGGGTGCAGGTCCCCGTAAGGGACCTGCACCCCTTTGACCGTGGCGCGTGTCGGGATCAGACCCGACTCAGGCTGTGGTCGAGACGATCACTCAGCGGCGGCGTCCGTCACTTCCCAGTCCCACGCGTTCCAGAAGATGGTCGGCGCGAGGATCGACGGGTCGATGTTGGTCACACGGTCGCTGAACGCGGTGACCTCGGGGAACTGGTAGATGGTGACGCCGTAGAAGTCCTCCCACAGCAGACGGTCCATCTCCACCTGGAGCTCGATCTGAGCATCTGCGTCGAACGTGGTGTTCAGCTCGGAGATGATCGAGTCGACCTCCGGGTTCGAGTAGAAGTTCAGGTTGTTGATGCCACCCGTGACGAACGTCGGCAGCGAGTTGGTCACACCGAGGCTCGTGGACTGCCAGCCGAACAGCGAGGCGTCGTACGCGCCGGGTGTGCCGAGCAGGCCGCCCCACTCTTCCGAGCCGCAGTCGGTGACGTTGAAGCCGGCCTCGTTCGCCGACTGCTGGATGAGGGCGAACTCGTTGACGCGACGCGGGTTGTTCGACGCGTACAGGACGCAGACCTCGGTGTTGGTGACACCCGACTCCTCCAGGAGCGCCGCGGCGCCCTCGATGTCGACCGATGCGTAGTCGGCGGAGGTGTTGCTGGCCGCGGACTCGTCGTATCCGGCGGCGCCGGGGACGAAGAGCTGCGAGTCACGGAGGATCGCGTCGTCACCGATGATCGGCTTGATCAGGGTGTCGACGATCTCCTGGCGCGGGATGGTCTTCATGAACGCCTCACGGACGAGGGGGTTCGAGAAGATGTTCTCCGGGTTGCGCCCGTTGTCGAACTGCAGGTCGACGTGCTCGTAGGTGCCGCCGAGACCGGTGGTCACCGTGATGCCGTCGATGCCCTCGAGCGCCGTGGTGATGTCGGCGGTGGCCTGCGGCTGGATGATGTCGACCTCACCGTTCTCCAGAGCCTGGACCGCGGCGAGCGGGTCCGGGATGAAGCGGATGGTGATCTCCTCGATGTTCGCGGTGTTGTCACCGGCGTACTCGGGGTTGGCCGTCAGGGTGATGAACTGGTCAGCCTGGAAGTCGCTGATCATGTACGGTCCGCTGGCGGTGACGAGCTCGAGGTCGTCGGGCATCGAGGTGAAGTTGAACCCCGAGTTCCAGAACGACGCCATCGGCGCCAGGGCAGCGGCGTCGTTGCCCTCGATCGCGTCGAGGACGGCCTGCTTGGCCTCGGCGTTGTCCTCGATGCCGAGGGCCTTCTTGGCCACGATGTGGGCGGGCAGCGGCGCGGCGAACACGAGGTCCCAGTCCACGAAGGGCTCGTCGAAGGTCATGGTGATCGATCGACCGTCTTCGCCGATCTCGGGCGTCTCGGAGACGAGACCCATGCCCGACTCGGGGGTCGCACCGGAGTCGAAGTAGACGACGTCCGTGGGGAACGCGTCGGTGAACTCACCGGTCTCGGGGTCGGTGAAGTCGGCCGGGTCGAAGTCCGGGGTGTCCAGCGCGCGCGAGAGCGCTGCCCAGTTGAGCATGAGGTCGGCGGCGTCGATGGGCTCGCCGTCGGACCACACCGCGTTCTCGTTGACCGTGTAGGTCACCGTGAGCGGGTCCTCGTTGACGAGCTCGTACGTGCCGAACGAGGTGTTCTCCACCAGCTCCGGGACGTTGTTGTAGTAGTTGAAGCCGTCGAGCACCAAGTAGTTGATGTTGTTGTTCGCGGTGGCGTTACCGAACGACGTGTTGCCGTTCATCGAGTAGAACGCCTGGTTCCACGCGGCCGTGATCGAGGAGCCTTCGACGAGACCGGAGTCGTCGCCGCCGTCCTCTGCCGGGGTGCACCCCGAAATCACGAGTGCGCCGACAGCGGCGAGTCCCACCGCGGTCGAGATGCGCTTCATTCTCACTGTTCCTCCTGTGCAGGTCGTGCGTGCACGCCCAGCAGAGCAGGACGGCGCGCGGATACCGAAACCCTAAGCGGGGGGTCTGGGATGGTCAAAACAGTGGCCCAAAACGTTACAGAGCCTTAACTCAAGGTCGCCGGGATGTGACAATCTGACAAGGTGACCTCAAGAGAGCACCCGATCGATGAGAGGAATCCCACGGGCATTCCACGCGCTCGCCTGTGGTGGGAGATCGGGATCGTCCTCGCTCTCTCGGTCGGCCAGTCGGCGCTCTACAGCGTCCTGTCCTTCGTGCGCACCGTGCAGCGCGCCCTCGCCGAGAACGCCGCGATCGGTGATCAGAGCACGCAGTTGAATCCCTCGCGCGACTCCGCCGCCCTGTGGGATCTCACGTATCAGCTGCTGGGCATCTTCTTTTCGCTCTGCCTCGTGGCGCTCGTGGTGTACCTCCTGTGGGAACCCGGTTCGAATGCGCTGCGGCGGATCGGCCTGGACTTCCGTCGCTTCGGCGGAGACCTGGGTCGCGGCATCCTGCTCGTGATCGTGATCGGTGTGCCGGGTCTGGCGCTGTATCTCGTCGGACGCGCCCTCGGGATCACGGTGGAGGTCGTGCCCTCGCCGCTCGACGCCGCATGGTTCACCGTGCCGGTGCTGCTGTTGGCTGCGGTGCGGGCGGGGCTCCTCGAGGAGGTGATCCTCCTCGGGTACCTCTTCGACCGTCTCCGTCGGCTCGGCTGGTCGTGGTGGAGCATCATCGTCGCCACCGCCCTCCTGCGTGCGGCGTACCACGCCTACCAGGGCGTCGGTGCGATCATCGGGAACTTCGTCATGGGCCTGGTGTTCGGGTGGTGCTACCGCCGGTGGGGCCGGGTCATGCCGCTCGTGATCGCGCACACCCTGATCGACGTCGTCGCCTTCGTCGGCTACCCCCTCGCCGTCGGCCTCTGGCCCGCCCTCTTCGGCGCCTCCTGACCCCCTCCCCTGACCGCGAGACTGCATCCTCCGGTCGAGACTGCGTGCGACGCGTGCAGTCTCGACCGGAAGATGCAGTCTCGGCGTCAGAGAGCGGACGAGACGAGGGTCCTCCACAGGGGGCGGAGGGTAGGGCCGGGCGCGGAGATGTCCACAGGATGCCGAGGGGGCGGCATCCGCGCGGCACGAGGGGGCCACGCTCGGGCGATGGAACCCGTCCTCGCCCTCCCCTCACCTCCGATCGCGTTGCACCGAGCCGCCGACCTGCACCGGCCGGCGGACGGGGCCGCGCGCGGGCGACTCCACCGCGTGCGGGAGGGCGTCTACGCGGATGCCGAGGAGTGGGCGGCACTTCCCCCCTGGCTCCGCTATCTCGCCCGCGTGCACGCGGTCGCGATGACCCGTCCCGACGCGGTGTTCTGCCTCGAGTCCGCCAGCGCTCTCCTCGGCCTTCCGGTCTTCGCCGACCCCGTCACCGTGCACACCCTCGGCGGCACGGCAGCCACGGGACGGGAGTGCGGAGGCGTCCGCGTCCACGCGGGGTGCGGCGACCGGCGGCTCGTCTCCGCCGGTGGGCTCAGCGTGACGTCCATCGCCGACACCGCGGTCGACCTCGCACGCCATCGGCATCCCGCCGTGGGCGTCGCCACCGCGGATGCCGCGCTCCGGCTCGACGCGACGCTGAGTACCGACATCCTGACCGCGATCAACGAGCAGCGCGTGAGCAGCCGCGGACGCCGACGCGCTCGGGAGCCGCTGCGGGAGGCTGATGCGGCGGCGGAGTCGCCGCTCGAGTCAGTGAGCCGCTGCGTGATCCGCTGGCTGGGTTTCGCGGCGCCGATCCTCCAGAAGGTGTTCCGCACCGACGACGTCCTCGACCGCGGCGACTTCTGGTGGCCGGAGGCGTCGGTGCTCGGAGAGGCGGACGGCGACCTGAAGTACGACGGGACGTTCGGGGATCCGCTGTCCGCTCTTCGATCGCGTCGGGAACGCGACATCCGGCTCTCCGGTCATGTCCGCGCCGTCACCCACTGGGGGTGGACGGAGACGACGGCCGTCACCCCGCTGCGCGGCATCCTCCTCGGGCAGGGGATCCCCCTGGTCGCGGGCGAGGACACCGCCACTCTGCTCACTCTGCGCCGCGCGCTCGCCTCCCACTGACATCGCGCGGCCCCTCCCCTCACTCACCGAGACTGCATCCTCCGGTCGAAACTGCGCGCGGCACGTGCAGTCTCGACCGGAGGATGCAGTCTCGCGGTCAGGAGGGGGGACGGGGTCAGGCGAAGGCCTCCAGGGGAGGGCAGGCGCAGACGAGGTTCCGGTCGCCGTAGGCCTGGTCGATCCGGCGCACCGGAGGCCAGTACTTCGTGCGCACCAGGTCGCGCACGGGATACACCGCCACCTCGCGCGGGTACGCGTGGGTCCACTCCCCCTCGATGACGGATGCCGCGGTGTGGGGCGCGTTCACCAGCGGGTTGTCCTCCGCCGGCCACTCCCCCGCGGCGACCCGTTCCGCTTCCGCGCGGATCGCGATCATCGCGTCGACGAATCGCTCGATCTCCGCCAGATCTTCGCTCTCGGTGGGCTCGACCATGAGCGTCCCGGCGACCGGGAACGACATCGTCGGTGCGTGGAAGCCGTAGTCGATCAGCCGCTTGGCGACATCGTCGACGGTGACGCCGGTCTGCTCACGAAGCGGCCGGAGGTCGAGGATGCACTCGTGGGCGACCAGCCCGCCGTCCCCCGCGTAGAGGACGGGATAGTGGTCCTTCAGCCGCGTCGCGACGTAGTTCGCCGCGAGCACCGCCGCCCCCGTCGCCCGACGGAGACCCTGGGCGCCCATCATCCGCACGTACGCCCACGAGATCGGCAGGATGCCGGCCGACCCGGAGGGCGCCGCCGACACCGGACCGCCCGCGAAGACGGCTCCTCCCGCATGAACCTCCGCCTGCGCGAACGGATGCCCGGGGAGGAAGGACGCGAGATGCGCCTTCGCCGCGACCGGCCCCACCCCGGGTCCGCCGCCCCCGTGCGGGATCGCGAAGGTCTTGTGCAGGTTGAGGTGCGACACGTCGCCGCCCAGGTCGCCGAAGCGCGCGTAGCCGAGGAGCGCGTTGAGGTTCGCTCCGTCGACGTAGACCTGGCCTCCGGCGGCGTGGACGGCATCCGTGATCTCCACCACGTCGTGCTCGTACACACCGTGCGTGGAGGGGTAGGTGATCATGAGCGCGGCGAGGTCATCGGCGTGCGCGGCGGTCTTCGCGCGCAGATCGTCGAGATCGACGTTGCCGGCCTCGTCGCACGCCACGACGACCACGCGCATGCCCGCCAGCACCGCCGAAGCGGCGTTCGTGCCGTGCGCGGACGAGGGGATGAGGCAGACGGTGCGCCCCTCGTCCCCGCGCGAGCGGTGGTAGCCGCGGATCGCCAGAAGCCCGGCGAGCTCGCCCTGCGAGCCGGCGTTCGGCTGCAGCGAGACCGCGTCGTAGCCGGTCATCTCCGCCAGCCACTCCTCGAGCTGGTCGATCAGGTCGAGGTAGCCGCGGACATCGTCGGCGGGTGCGAAGGGATGGACGCGCGCGAACTCGGGCCACGACACCGCGGCCATCTCGGTCGCCGCATTGAGCTTCATCGTGCAGGACCCGAGCGGGATCATGCCGCGATCGAGGGCGTAGTCGCGGTCCGCAAGCCGTTTGAGGAAGCGCATCATCGCCGTCTCGGAATGGTGGGAGCGGAAGACGGGGTGCGTGAGGATCTCGTCGTCCCGATGCATCCCGGCCGCCACGCCCGCGAGCGCCGGGGCCTCCTCCCAGGCCAGGCCGACCCCGAGTCCGTCGCCGTCCATGCGACCCGCGATCGCCGCCGCGACCGCCGCCAGATCCCGTGCGTCCGTGGTCTCGTCGACGGAGACCGCGACCGTCACCGCATCCGCCGCCCAGAGCTGGTAGCCCCGTACGCGGGCACGCTCGACGACCGCCGCCGCGTCGTCCACCCGGACACGCACCGTGTCGAAGAAGGCATCCCCCACCACGTCGACGCCGGCGTCCCGGAGCGCCGACGCAAGCGTCTCGGCCTTCCGCGCCACCGCCGATGCGATCCCGCGGAGACCGTCCGGACCGTGGTAGACCGCGTACATCGCCGACATGACGGCCAGGAGCACCTGGGCGGTGCAGATGTTCGACGTCGCCTTCTCGCGTCGGATGTGCTGCTCGCGGGTCTGCAGCGACAGGCGGTACGCGGGCTGCCCGGCGGCATCCTGCGAGACGCCGACGAGGCGTCCCGGAAGCTGGCGTTCGAGCCCTGCCCGCACGGCCATGTATCCGGCGTGCGGACCGCCGAAACCGAGCGGCACCCCGAAGCGCTGCGTCGTGCCGACGGCGATGTCGGCGCCGAGCGACCCCGGCGAACGCAGCAGAGTCAGCGCGAGCAGATCCGCGGCGACGACACCGAGCCCGCCGGCCAGATGAGCAGCCTCGAGCACACCGGACGGATCCCACACCCGCCCGGAGCCGCCCGGGTACTGGATGAACACCCCGAAGAGCTCGTCGGGCAGCGTCTCACCCGCCGCGAAGGCGCGCTCGAGGATGCGGATGCCGAGGGGCTCGGCACGCGCCTCGAGGAGCGCCCGCGTCTGCGGGAGGGCGTCGGCGTCGACGACGAAGACGTCACTGGGGACACGGGAGGCCCGTCGGGCGACCAGCATCCCCTCGACGACGGCCGTGGACTCGTCGAGCATCGACGCGTTCGCCGTCGTGAGCCCGGTGAGGTCGGCGACCATCGTCTGGAAGGTGATCAGCGCCTCCAGGCGCCCCTGGGAGATCTCCGGCTGGTACGGGGTGTACGCGGTGTACCAGGACGGGTTCTCCAGCACGTTCCGCGAGATGACCGACGGCGTGATCGTGTCGTAGTAGCCCAGGCCGATCATCGGCCGCGCAGACCGGTTGCGTCCGGCGAGCGCGCGCAGTTCGGCGAGGGCCTCGCTTTCGGATGCCGCCGACGGAATGCCCGAGTCCGCGGTAGCGCGCTGTCGGATGGCGGCGGGCACCGCGCGGTCGACGAGCGCGTCGATGCTGTCGTAGCCGACCGCGTCGAGCATCGCACGCTGAGCGGCGGCATCCGTTCCGATGTGACGGTCGACGAAGGATGCCGGTGCCAACGACGCGGAACGGTCGCTCACGCGTCACCACCGGTCAGGGCGACGTAGGCGTCCCGGTCCATCAGGTCCGCCACGGTCGCGGGTTCCACGCGAAGCCGCAGCAGCCACCCCTCCCCGAACGGGGCGGAGTTCACCAGCGACGGATCGTCCACCACCGCGTCGTTCA
Organism: Microbacterium sp. NPDC077184; assembly: GCF_040687055.1. Classification (NCBI taxonomy): domain Bacteria; kingdom Bacillati; phylum Actinomycetota; class Actinomycetes; order Micrococcales; family Microbacteriaceae; genus Microbacterium; species Microbacterium sp. NPDC077184. The sequence continues at coordinate 935,776 of NZ_JBFBMM010000001.1, read as the reverse complement.
CCTCGAGCACCTCCCCGTCGAGGGGCGCGTAGAGCTCGCCGACGGACTTCGTCGATTCGATTTCGCCGCAGACCGCGCCCGCGGTCACGGGCGACGCGACGGCGGGGAGCTCGACGAAGACCACATCGCCGAGCTTGTCGGCGGCGTAGTCGGTGATGCCGATCGTGGCGACGTCGCCCTCGAGGGCGACCCACTCGTGCTCGGCGGTGTACATGAGGGCGGCGATGTCGGTCATTTCTTCCTCCGGTAGAAGGGCAGGGCGGTCACAGTCGCGGGGATGCGCGTCCCACGGACGTCGATGGTCAGGGGCGTGCCGGGCGCACTCCGCTCCGGCGAGACGTAGGCCATCGCGATCGGATGCCCGAGGGTCGGGCTGAGGGCGCCGCTGGTGATCTCACCGACGCGCTCCTCGCCGTCGAAGACGGCGTACCCGGCGCGACCGGCTCGGCGTCCCGCCGACACGAGGGCGACCAGGACGGGCAGATCGTCGGATGCCGCCTCCAGCGCTTCGCGACCGACGAAGTGGTCCTTGTCCGTCGCGACGGTGCGCCGGAGCCCTGCCTGAGTGGGGAGGATGTCCTCGGTGAGCTCGTGTCCGTGCAGGGGCATCCCCGCTTCGAGGCGCAAGGTGTCCCGCGCCGCGAGGCCGGCAGGAACGAGCCCGAACGGTGCACCGGCGAGCGCCAGCGCGTCCCACAGGCCCCCGGCATCCTCGTTCGCCACGAGGAGTTCGAATCCATCCTCACCCGTGTATCCCGTGCGGGCGACGAAGAGGGGGCTTCCCTGGAACGCCGCCGTGGAGAAGGCGTAGGACGGAACATCCGCGAGCGCAGGACTCATCTGCTCGATCCCCCGCGTCGCCCCGACGATCTCCGCGGCAGCGGGCCCTTGCACCGCGATGAGGCTCACCGTGTCGCTGATGTCGTCGATGAAGACCTCCGAGGACGACGGCACACGCGCGGGGAGCGCCTCCGCGACGGCCGCGCGGTTCCCGGCATTGGAGATCACCAGGAAGTGATCCTCCGCCAGGCGGTACACGATCACGTCGTCGACGATCCCTCCCCGTGGGTTCAGCAGGAGCGAATACTTCGCCTTCCCGATAGGCATCGTTGAGAGTCGACCCGCGAACGCGACGTCGAGGAATGCGCCGGCATCCGCTCCGGTGATGCGGGACTCGGCCATGTGCGAGATGTCGAACAGGCCCGCGGCGGTGCGGACGGCGTGGTGCTCGGCGAGGTCGGAGCTGTAGCGAACGGGCATCGACCAGCCGCCGAAGTCGGTGAAGGTCGCGCCGAGCGCGACGTGGCGGTCGTAGAGGGCGGTGCGCAGATCGGACATGAGTTCTCCCGGCGTCGGGCGGGCCGACGTCGGATGACGTCGTCGAACTCCCCCTCTGTCATGAACCTGAGAGTTTCGCGCGACCCGCTCGAGGCGGGACCGTGCTTTCACCGTCGGCGGGCCCCGCATGCGGGGTCGCTTTTCAGAGTCGGCCGACCGGGACGGTACGCGTACCTGAGAGATTGGCGGGGAGGCTTGCTCCTTCGGTGCCTGGCCGAAGCCAGGGCTCTCCCGTCCGGGTCGTGGGCCGGATGTGCAGTTGTGCGGCCAGCATAGCGCTCAGGTCGTGCAGCGTCCGGACGAAACGGCATCCGCGAGCCCCGGCGCCGCGTCGATCACGGGCGCGAGCTCGGTCATGGTCACCGCGTATCCGCGTTCGGCGTCGTCCTCTCCGCGGGCGAACACCACACCGGCGACCTGTCCCTGCGCGTCGAGGAGCGGCCCGCCCGAGTTCCCGGGACGCACCGCCGACTGCAGCGAGTAGATGTCCCGGGGCGCGGAGCTGTCGCCGTAGATGTCGGGCACCGGGACGGTTCCCACCGACAGGACACCCGCGCTGATCATGGTGAAGGGCCCGCCGAGCGGGTAGCCCTGCACGACCGCCGCCGTTCCCGGGCTCAACGTGTCGACCGTCGGCAGCGGCGCCACCCCGAGGTCTTCGACGGCGATGACGGCGAGATCGTCGACGGGGTCGAACCACACGACACGTCCCTCCCGCGCGGCGATGCCGGGAAGCTCCACCACCGGCGCGTCGACGCCGGCCACGACATGCGCGTTCGTGATGACCCGATCGGGCGCGATGACGAACCCGGTGCCGGTCGAGCTCGTGCCGCAGGCGTACGCGGTGCCCGATACCCGCGCGACGGATGCCGCGGCCCGGGCGAGCTCGGGATCGTCGAGGTCCACCGGGGGCACGCTCGGCGGCGCCGTGACCTCCAGGAGTTCACCGAGCCGCGGGAGGCCCTCGTCCACGACGAGTCCGCGGATCTCCGCCATCGCCGCCGACACGGGCTGCGGAGTGAGGCGGTCGATGGTCCGCAGCACGGCGGAGGACGAGACGGCGGAGGAGACCACCGGCATGCCCGTGGCCGCGATCGTTCCGCCCGCGAGGGACAGCGCGAGCGCACCCACGAGCACGCCGGTGGCGGCGCCGAGGAGCCGATCGATCGCTCGCAGCGGGGTCCGGTCGACGCCGCGTCGGACGAAGGCGCCGAGGGCGCCGCCGATGCTCGCGCCGAGGACCAGCACGAGCACGGTGCTCACGATGACGACGAGCGAGCGCCACTCCTGCCAGGGCCAGATGTCGTTGACCAGCGGGACCAGCCAGTACGCGCCCACTCCTCCGGCGGTGAGTCCGAGAAGCACGCCGACGCTGCCGGAGAGGCCGCGGGCCGCGCCGCCGACCAGGGCGGCGATCAGCAGCGCGATGAGGACGACGTCGACGACGATCATGGTCTCCTCCTGCACGCCGACGGAGAGCCCAGGGTACGCACGGAACCTGGGACGTTGCCGCACCGTCGCCCGCGTTTGTCCTTCTGGTCACGACGACACTAAGATGATCGAGAAGATAGGGTCAACATGACAAGAACTACAGTCGAAGACACGCCCGCTGTGGATGCCACCGCGAGCGATGCGACGCGCGTCGCCGTGTCGACGGTCATCTTCGCACTGCGCCCGGTCGAGCCCGACGGCCCGCTGACCGTCGCGCTCCCCCTCGTCCGGCGGACCCGCGATCCGCACGAGGGGCAGTGGGCGCTCCCCGGCGGATGGCTCGACATCCGCGAGAGCCTCGGCGCCGCCGCGTCGCGCACCCTCGCCGAGACCACGGGCCTCGCCCCGAGCTACCTGGAACAGCTCTACGCCTTCGGCGCCGTCGACCGGTCCCCCACCCGTGTCGTGTCCATCGTCTACTGGGCCCTCATCCGCCCCGACGAGATCGTCGAGGACGGAATCGAGAACGTCGGCTGGTTCGGCGCGGAGGACCTGCCGCCGCTCGCCTTCGACCACAACGAGATCGTCGACTACGCGCTGTGGCGGCTGCGGAACAAGGTCGGCTACAGCCGCATCGCGCACGGCCTGCTCGGTGATGAGTTCACCCTCGCCGAACTGCGCGAGGTCTACCAGACGATCCTCGACCGCAAGCTCGACCCCGCGAACTTCCGACGCCAGGTGGAGAACTCCGGAACCCTCATCCCGACCGACCGCTACCGCACGGGGAGCCACCGCCCCGCACGGCTCTACCGCTACAACCAGGACGTCGAACTGGCCGATCGCGGCCCCCTGTCGACCCCGCACTGAAAAGAGCACGACATGCCCGCCGTCAACATCGCCCTGACGCCCCCGCCCACCCCGCAACCCTCCGTCGATCACCTCATCCAGGCGATCGTGTCGGGGGAATCCCTCGATCAGACGTGCACCACCGATCTGGCCGCCGCACCGTGGGATTTCGACGCGCGACCCGGCTACGGCCCGGGCTCGTCGATGGGGGACGTCGTCCCCACGGGTGCACCGCGCCAGGGAGAGCTCCCGGTCTCCTACCGCGAGGCGTCCGAGGAGGAACTCGACGAGCGGATCCGCGCCGCCAAGGAGACCCTCGGCGACCGGGTCGTCGTGCTCGGGCACTTCTACCAGCGCCAGGAGGTCGTGCGGCACGCGGATTACGTGGGCGATTCCTTCCAGCTCGCCAACGCCGCTCTGGAGCACCCGGACGCCGAGGCGATCGTCTTCTGCGGCGTGCACTTCATGGCCGAGACGGCGGACCTCCTCTCCCGACCCGACCAAGCGGTGATCCTCCCGAACCTCGCCGCGGGCTGCTCGATGGCCGACATGGCCGACATCGACCAGGTCGAGGAGTGCTGGGAGCAGCTGGAAGAGGTCTACGGCGGCCTCGAGGCCGTCGACGCGACCGGACGCGTCCCGGTGATCCCCGTGACCTACATGAACTCCTCCGCCGCCATCAAGGGGTTCGTCGGTCGGCACGGCGGCATCGTGTGCACCTCCTCCAACGCGCGCACGGTCCTGGAGTGGGCCTTCGCCCGCGGCCGGCGCGTGCTGTTCTTCCCCGACCAGCACCTCGGCCGCAACACCGCGAAGGCGATGGGCGTGCCCCTTGAGCAGATGCCGCTGTGGAACCCGCGCCGTCCGTTCGGCGGGTCCGACGCACAGACCCTGGAGGATGCCCGCGTGATCCTCTGGCACGGGTTCTGCTCGGTGCACCGTCGATTCTCGGTCGAACAGATCGCCGCGGCGCGGCGCGACCACCCGGGCGTGCGCGTCATCGTCCACCCGGAATGCCCGATGGATGTCGTCGACGCCGCCGACGAGGCCGGCTCCACCGATCACATCCGCCGCGCCATCGCCGCCGCCACGGAGCCGACGACCTTCGCCATCGGCACCGAGGTCAACCTGGTCCAGCGCCTGGCCGCCGACCACCCCCAGCACACGATCTTCTGCCTGGACCCCGTCGTCTGCCCGTGCTCGACGATGTACCGCATCCACCCGGGTTACCTCGCGTGGGTGCTCGAGGGCCTCGTCGCCGGGGAGGTGCGCAATCGGATCACCGTGACCGGCGAGGTGGCCGAGCCCGCACGGGTCGCCCTCGAGCGGATGCTCGCCGCCAAGCCCGCGACGGCGTCGCCGGAGGTCGCCGCGGGGTGGGAGAACGCGTCGTGACCTCCGGACGGGCTCCGGTGCGCGTGGTCGTCGTCGGGTCCGGAATCGCGGGGCTGACGGTGGCCCTCCACGCCGCCGACGCCGGATGCCGGGTGACCCTTGTGACCAAGGACGTGCTCGAGCACGCCAACACCCGCTACGCCCAGGGCGGGATCGCCGGGGTGATGTTCCCCGACGACCGCGCCGATGCGCACCTGCAGGACACTCTGACCGCCGCAGCCGGCCTCGGGGACCCGGCGGCCGTGCGCGTCCTCGTCGAGGAGGGGCCTGCGCGCATCCGTGAGCTCATCGCGCTCGGGGTCGCCTTCGATCGCGCCGCCGACGGGACGCTCGTCAAAGGCCTCGAGGCGGCGCACTCGTACCCGCGGATCCTGCACGCGGGTGGCGACGCCACCGGTACCGCGATCGAGCGGGCGTTGGTCGCAGCCCTCCGCGCGGCCGACGTCGACGTCCTCGAGCACGCCTTCCTCGTCGACCTGGTCTGCGACGGTGCCCGCGCGGTCGGCATCGATCTCCTGCTCGGGGAGACGGATGCCGCCGAGGGTCGACGTGTGCGGCTCGACGCCGACGCCGTCGTCCTCGCGACCGGCGGGGCGGGTGAGCTCTACGCCCACTCGACCAACCCCGACGTGGCGACCGCCGACGGGATCGCAGCGGCTCTCCGCGCCGGCGCCGCCGTCGCGGACCTGGAATTCGTCCAGTTCCACCCGACGACCATCGCGGTCGGCACCCCGTTCCTGGTCTCCGAGGCGGTCCGCGGCGAGGGCGCGACCCTGATCGACGACGACGGCCGCCGGTTCGTCTTCGACGCGCACCCGGACGGCGAGCTCGCCCCGCGCGATGTCGTCGCCCGCGCGATCGCTCGCCGGATGGCGGAACAGGACGGCAGGCCCGTCCGCCTCGACGCCACCCCGGTGCATCCCGGCGACGCCGCCGTTCGCGCGGCGCACCTCGCACGGCGCTTCCCCACGATCGACGCGGCGATCCGCGAGCGCGGACTCGACTGGGCGCGGGAGCCGATCCCGGTCACCCCGGCGGCGCACTACCTGATGGGGGGTGTCGCAACCGATCTCCACGGCCGCACGAGCGTGCCGGGGCTCTACGCCGTCGGGGAGACCGCGCGCACCGGCGTCCACGGAGCCAACCGGCTCGCGTCCAACTCGCTCCTCGAGGGTGCCGTCTTCGGCGCCCGCGCCGGCGACGTGATCCGCACCGATGCCGTCACCGGCACGTGGGTCGGACCCGCCGTCGAGGCGGGGATCTCCGCAGCCGCGACCGCCGACGTCCCCGTGCCCACGCCGCGGGACCCCGTCCCGGTCTTCTCCCGCCGGCGACTCCAGGAGACGATGTGGCAGGGTGCGGGACTCATCCGCGACGAGGACGGCCTCTCACAGGCGGCGGCCCTCATCGCCGCGTGGCGCGCCCAGCCGAGGACGCCCCGCCGCGAGAAGGAGCACGAGGACGAGAACCTGCTCCTCGTCGCCGCGCACCTCGTCGCGGCGGCGGACGCGCGCACCATCTCGGTCGGCGCGCACTATCGTCGCGACACCGCGCCCGCCGCTCGACCGTCCGCACCGGACCTCGTCGCGAAAGGAGCCAGCTGATGCTCACCCGATCGGTCATCGACCGCGCCGTCGCCCTCGCCCTGGAGGAGGACGCCCCCTGGGGCGACATCACGAGTACGTCCCTGATCCCCGCCGACGCGACGGCGACAGCCGAGCTCGTCGCACGGGAAGCGGGCGTCTTCTCCGGTGGAGAGGTCTTCCGTGCCGCCTTCGCCCTGACCGATCCGCTCGTGACGGTCGATCTCCACGCCGCGGACGGCGAGGCGTTCGACGCCGGCGCGCGTGTGGCGACCGTGACCGGTCCCGCGCGCGGGATCCTCACCGCCGAGCGCGTCGCGCTCAACTTCACCCAGCGGATGAGCGGCATCGCCACCCTCACCGCGCAGTACGTCACCGAGACGGCGTTCACCGGCGCACGGATCGCCGACACCCGCAAGACCACGCCGGGCCTGCGGGCGTTCGAACGCCACGCGGTATCGTGCGGCGGCGGCCACAATCACCGGAGGACGCTCTCGGACGCGGTGATGGCCAAGGACAACCATCTCGCCGTCCTCCTCGCGGAGGGCCTGTCGGTCACCCAAGCGCTGCAGCAGATGATCGCGCGCCTGCCGCACACCACCCACGTGGAGGTGGAAGTGGACAGCCTGGATCAGATCGAGGCGGTGCTCGCCGCCGGGATCGGCACGATCATGCTCGACAACTTCTCCCTGGACGACCTCCGTCGCGGGGTCGAGATCGTCGGAGGGCGCGCGATCGTCGATGCGAGCGGCGGCGTGACCCTGGAGACGGTGCGGGCGATCGCCGAGACGGGCGTCGACGTGATCTCCGTGGGGGCGCTCACGCATTCCGCCCGCGCCCTCGACCTCGGGCTGGACATCCGGGTCGACCGCGCCGCGGAACCGGTCTGAGATGCTCTACCTCGACAACGCCGCGACGGCTCCCGTCCGCCGTGAGGTGCTCGAGGCGATGCTCCCCCACCTCGTCCACGGATTCGGGAACCCGTCCAGCCATCACACCGTCGGCGAGCGCGCCGCCGGTGTCCTCTCCGATGCCCGCGCGCGGGTCGCGGGGGTGCTGGGCGTGCGCGCCGGCGACATCGTGTTCAGCTCCGGCGGCACCGAGGCGAACAACCTCGCCGTGAAAGGGATCTCGCTCGCGGCCCTCGCCCACCGCGAGCGCCGCCACCTGATCACCACCGCGATCGAGCACGAGTCGGTGCTCGCCTCCGCGGACCATCTGCGACGCTTCCACGGATTCGACGTCACGTTCATCCCCGTGGACGCCGACGGTCGCGTGGATCCGGATGCCGTTCTCGCGGCCGTCCGCGCAGACACGGCGCTGGTGACCCTCGGGTACGCCAACAACGAGATTGGCACCGTGCAGGACATCCCGTCCGTGGCGTCGGCGTTGGCGGCGCACGGCATCCCCGTCCACGTGGACGCCGTGCAGGCTGCCGGATGGCTGCCGATCGACCGCCCGACGACCGGCGCGGACGCCCTGTCGCTGTCGGGCCACAAGATCGGCGCCCCCCAGGGGACCGGGGTCCTGGCGGTCCGCGGACGGATCCCGCTCGAGCCGGTGCTGCACGGCGGAGGCCAGGAGCGCGGACGCCGGAGCGGAACCGAGAACGTCGCCGGCGCCGTGGCGATCGCGACCGCCCTGGAGCTCGCCGAACGCGAGAGGGCGACGGATGCCGCGCGGGTGGGTGCGGCTCGCGACGCGCTCATCGCCGGCGTCCTCGACGCCGTACCGGGCGCGCTCCTCACCGGACACCCGCACCACCGTCTGCCGGGCACGGTGAGCTTCGTGTTCCCGGGGACGAGCGGGGAGGCGGTCCTCCTCGAACTGGAACGGCGCGGCATCGTCTCATCGAGCGGCTCGGCGTGCGCGGCCGGCAGCGACGAGCCTTCTCATGTCCTCACCGCGATCGGTGTGGACGCCGATGTCGCCCGCACGGCCGTCCGCATCACCCTGCCGCACGGCTTCGATGGCGCGATCCCCCCGATCGTGGCTGCCGTGGCGTTGTCGGTGGCAGCCGTACAATCGGGCGCGTGAGCGCCCCTCTCGTCACCGTCGTCGTCCCCGGATTCGACGTCGCCGACTTCGCCGCGGAGGCGGTGGCCTCCCTCGAAACCCAAGACATGACCGCCTGGCGTGCGATCCTGGTCGACGATGCCTCCCGCGACGCGACCGGGGCGATCTTCGATGAGGCCGCCGCGCGCGATGAACGGTTCACCGTGATCCGCCACGCGACGCGGCGGGGCCTGGGCGCCGCGCGCAACGCCGGGATCGATGCGGTGCGCACGCCCTTCCTCGCCTTCCTCGACGCCGACGACCGGATGACCCCGTCCGCCCTGCGCCGGTGGATCGAGACGCTCGAGCGCACCGGCAGCGATCTCGTCGCGGGAGCCTACGTGCGCCTGCGCCCCACCGCGGACGGCGGGTACGCGCCGGGCGAGGTGCAGCCGTGGGTCGCACGCTCGACCTCTCCCGCGCGCGAGGGCGTCAGCCTGCGCGAGCACCCGGACGTCTCGGGCAACATCGTCGCCTGGTCCAAAGCGACCCGCACGGAACTGTGGCACCGCACCGGCATCCGTTTCCCCGTCGGACGGGCGTATGAGGACCAGGTGGTCGCCCAGCAGCTCTACACCCGCGCGCGGGCGATCGATGCGATCCCCGACGTCGTGGTGGAGTGGCGCGAGCGCGCCGACGGGAGTTCCATCACTCAACGCAAGGACACCCTGCCGATCCTGCGCGACTACCTCGACGCCCTCGCAGGCGGACTCGACGTCCTCGGGTCCGCGGGACACACGGCGGCGATCCGCGCCCGCGTCGACCTGATCCGGGAGCTCGATCTGCCCCCGTTGATCGAGATCGCCCGCACCCACCCCGATGACGCCTATCGACGGCACCTCGGAGCGTTCGTCCGCGCGCTCGATGACCGGATGGCGGTCCCGCGGAGCACGGATGCCGCACACGAGCGCGCCCTCGACGCGGCGCGACTGTGGTGAGACGCCGACGCCGACGCCGACGGGACGCTCAGGCGCCGGGAACCGCCGGCGGAACCCACGCCGGCTCGGGAGCGTCCGCGGCGACCGCTTCCGTCGCCGGGCTCTCATCGGTCCGCCCCTCCGGAGGGCGGTCCGCACGACGGTCCGGATGATCCGCCGGGGCCTCCGCCTCCTCCGCTGCGAGGATGCGGGATGCGGCGAGCTGCTCCGCGGCGAGCTCGGCGTAGAGCCCTCCCGCCGCGATGAGCGATGCGTGCGTTCCCGACTCGACGATCCGGCCCGCCTCGACCACGTGGATCACGTCGGCACCGATCACGGTGGACAGCCGATGCGCGATCGACAGCGTCGTCCGACCGCGGGCGGCGGCGTCCAGCGCCTCCTGGACGACCCGCTCGCTCACCGTGTCCAGCGCCGAGGTGGCCTCGTCGAGAAGCAGCACCGGCGGATCCTTCAGCAGCACGCGCGCGATCGCGATCCGCTGCTTCTCGCCACCGGACAGCCGGTATCCGCGCTCGCCGACCACCGTGTCGTACCCGTCGGCGAAGCCCGAGATGACGTGATCGATGTTGGCCGCACGGCAGGCGCGGACAAGTTCGTCGTCGGTGGCGTCGGGCTTGGCGTACCGGAGGTTCTCGCGGATCGTGGCGTGGAAGAGGTACGTCTCCTGCGAGACGATGCCGACGCTGTCGATGATCGACTCCTGTCGCAGTGCACGCACGTCCGTCCCTGCGAAGAGGACCGCGCCCTCGGACGCCTCGTACATGCGCGGCGTGAGGTAGAGGATCGTGGTCTTGCCTGCGCCCGACGGGCCGACGAAGGCGACGTGCTGCCCCGGTTCGGCGACGAAGTCGATGCCCTGGAGGGTGGGGCGCGCGTCGGGAGCGGCATCCGGATAGCGGAAGACGACGTCGCGGAACTCGATGCGCCCCACCGGCCCCGGCGCCGCGACGACGTCACGGGCCCCCGGGGTGTCCCGGATCGCGGGGACGAGGTCGAGGTACTCGAAGATCCGGGCGAAGAGCGCGGCGGAGGTCTGCAGGTCCAGCGCCACCCGCATGAGGCCCATCAACGGCTGGAGCAGGCGGGCCTGCACGGTCGTGAAGGCCACGATCGTGCCCGCGGTGATCGTGTCGTCGGCGGAACCGGTGACGAGGTACCCGGCCACCAGGTAGACCACGGCCGGGACGCTCGCCATCAGCACCTGCACGACCGCGAAGAAGCCCTGACCGCTCATGGCGCGCCGCACCTGCAGGCGCACCTGGTTGCGGTTCTCCTCGGCGTAGCGCGCCGACTCGGTGCGCTGACGGTTGAAGGACTTCGAAAGCAGGATGCCGGACACGCTCAGCGTCTCCTGCGTGATCGCGGTCAGCTCCGACAGCGATTCCTGCGTCTCGGCGGCGATCCGTGCCCGCACCTGTCCGACACGACGCTGGACGATCACGAGGAAGGGCATCAGCACGACGGCGATGATCGTGAGTCGCCAGTCGATGATGAGCATCGCCACGAGGGAGGCGATCACGGTGACGACGTTGCCGAGGATGCTGGTGACGGTGTTGGTGAGGACGCCGGAGACTCCGCCGACGTCGTTCTGCAGGCGCGACTGGATCACCCCGGTCTTGGTGCGGGTGAAGAAGCCGAGCTCCATCGCCTGGAGATGCTCGAACAGCCGCACCCGCAAGTCACCGGTCACCCGGTTGCCCACGGTCGAGGTCAGCCAGGTCTGCAGGACGCCGAGCGCCGCCGACAGCAGGAACGTCCCGACCATGATCAGGACCAGTCGCCACAGCAGCGGCACATCCGGTCCGCCGCCGGCGACCGGGAAGAGGGCGTCGTCGAAGATCCGCTGCACGATGAGCGGCGGGACGACGGCGATCGCCGCGCCCACGATGACCAGCACGCCGGTGAACAGGATGCTCCACCGGTACGGGCGGAAGAGGGCCACCACGCGCCGTCCGAGGTCGGGAATCTTCGGCGCCTGCGCGTTCGCCCTGCGCTGCGCGTCCGTGTCGACCGGCCGGAATCCCGGCCCGCCGCCCCGCATACCCATACTCACGGCGTCAGCCTAGTCACCGCGGATTCACCCGAGGTCGAGGACGAGATTCACCACCGTTCCGATGATGACCGCGCCGAACATGTACGCCAGAAGCGCCTGCGGGATGACCAGTCGCCGGATCTCGTTCGTCCGGACACTCGTGTCCCCCACCTGGTAGCCCATCCCCACCCCCAGCGAGAAATAGGCGAAGTCCGAGTACGCGGGATCCTCGCTCTGGTTGAAGTCGATGCCACCCACCGGATCCGAGTAGTAGAGGTGGGCGACGCGGAGCATGTAGTCCGTCTGGATCAGCAGCCACGACGCCGCCACGCTCAGCAGCGCGATGGCCGCGAGGATCCATGAGGTCATCTCTCCCGCGCGATCGGTCTGCACCAGCACGACGGCGACCGCACCGAGACTGGCCACACTTCCCACAAGGGCGGCGACCCGGGCCACCGACCGACCGGGATCCTCGGTCGTCGCATGCGCGCGCGTCGCCGCGGCGTCCATCGGCCACACGACCAGCACGACCCAGACCACGGCGGTGGTCGCCAGCGCCGCCCACCCGGCGAGGAGAGCGGCGGCGATCCCCAGCACGGGGAGGAGGGCGAGCGTGATCAGGACGCCGATTGCCGCGGCGATCGACAGCCGGAGCACCACGGTGTAATGCAGGCGCAGATCGCTCATGGTTCGCATCGTTCCACGGATCCGGGAATGCCGTGTCCGAGCACGCCGTTATCCTGGGGGCTTGCCATCTCCGGGTGGCCCCACGACCGCGAGGAGTTCCGCGATGGCCGCACCGGCGACCGCCCCTGTCGTCACGCCCGCGTCGGGCGGGACGATCACCCGCGAAGAGTCGCGCGTCATCTGGCTTCTGCTGGCCGCGGCGTTCGTCGCGATCCTCAACGAGACCACGATGGGGGTGGCGATCCCCCACCTGATCGACGATTTCGGGATCACCGCCGTCGCCGCGCAGTGGCTCACGACCGCGTTCATGCTGACGATGGCGGTGATCATCCCCATCACGGGCTTCCTGCTGCGGCGTTTCCCCACCCGGGTGATGTTCATCGCGGCGATGAGCCTCTTCTCCCTCGGCACCCTCATCGCCTTCCTCGCGCCCGGCTTCCCGCTCCTGCTCATCGCGCGCGTCGTTCAGGCCTCGGGCACCGCGATCATGATGCCGCTGCTCATGACGACGATCATGAACGTCGTTCCCGCGCACTCCCGCGGCCGGATGATGGGGCGGGTCAGCATCGTGATCTCGCTGGCGCCCGCCATCGGTCCGACCATGGCGGGGCTCGTCCTCGACACCGTCGGATGGCGCTGGATCTTCGGCATCGTCCTGCCGATCGCCCTCGTGGCGCTGGCGGCCGGAGCGATGTGGATCCGGAACCTGGGCGAGACCACGCGCGTCGCCATCGACATCCCCTCCGTCATCCTCTCCGGCTTCGGCTTCGGCGGTCTCGTCTACGGCCTCAGCCTGCTCGGAGGAGGCGGACACGGCGGGGCGGAAACCGCCGAGAGCACCGCCGCAGACGCCACGACCGCGTCACTCACCCTCGCCGCCGCCCTCGGGATCGGCATCCTCTCGCTGGCCGCGTTCGCCTGGCGGCAGATCCGCCTGCAGCGGACCGACGATGCCCTGCTCGATCTACGGGTGTTCCGCTCGCTCAACTTCTCCCTGTCGATCACGCAGATGGCCATTATGTCCCTGGCCTTCTTCGGGGCGATCACCGTTCTGCCCCTCTACCTCCAGCGGGTCGTCGGCATCTCCGCCCTCGAGACCGGGCTCGTCGTGCTTCCCGGTGCCCTCGCCATGGGCCTCGCCGGGCCGATCATCGGGCGGATCTACGACCGCTTCGGCACGCGGATCCTGCTCGTGCCGGGGGCCGTCATCACGAGCGCCATGCTGTGGACCTACACGACCTACACCGAGGGCACCCCGGTGTGGTTCATCGCGGTCGCCCAGACGGTGCTGTCGCTGGGCCTCGCACTGTCGTTCACGCCGCTGTTCACCGCGTCTCTCGGCTCGCTGCCGCGACGGTTCTACTCCTACGGCTCGGCGGTCGTCGGCACCATCCAGCAGGTGGCGGGAGCCGCCGGAATCGCCCTCCTCATCGGGATCATGTCCGCCGTCACCGCCACCGGCGTGTCCGCCGGACTCGAGGAGGCGGCCGCAGGGGCCGCGGGAACGCGCGCGGCGTTCCTCGTGGCGGCGGTGCTCTCGCTTCCGCTTCTCGTCGGCGCCTTCCTCATCCGCAAGCCCGCGGACGAGATCGCCGAGGACGCCCCCGTCATCGCCACGCACTGAGCCGGTCGTCACCGGCCGAGCGGATCGCGCCGGCCGGTGCTCAATGGTGGATGATCGCCTTCAAGAGGATGATCACGCCGCCGAAGCCCGCTGTGATGGTCGCGCTCAGCAGACGCGTGTACCAGTGGTGGGTCCATATGGCCACGGCGAGCCATCCCAGGATGCCGAGGATCACGGCGCACATCACGAGTGCCGTCCAGATGGCGAAGGTGTCGTCGATCACTTCGGTGACGCCCAGCAGGAGCACCACGAGCGGTCCCGCGGATGCGACCAACATCCCCGCTGACTGTCGCGCCGCGGCTCGAAGGCTCCGACGCATGCCGGAACGTCCGTCGGTTACGGCGAGCCGTCCGAGCGTCCCCGCGTACACGTGCGCGATATAGAAGACGACGACCGTCACGGCGACGGTGAGAAAGGCGTTCACCGATGTCCCGATCACCGATCCGCTGACGACGATCATCCCGGAGACGAGGATCAGGCCATAGATGGCCTCCTCGGACATCAGAACGCGCGCGAGGCGCGGAGTGATCTGCAGCTGCGCGTCGGTCATCGCCGGAAGGCGCAGAAGATCAGTCGCCGCTGGTGCCGCAGGCGCTTCCGCCGCAGCATCCGCCGCCACCGGAGATGACGGCGAGGGGGGACTTCTCATCCGCGTCGGTCGACGGGACGGAGGCGGTGGGGGTGGTGTCAGCACGCATCCCGCCATGCTACCCGCGGTCCCTGCGGCGCGCATCGGGAGCATCGAGCGACGCGGCTCCCGATACGCGGAAGGTGTCAGCCCTGCCGCCCCTTGAACCGGGGATTCAGCTTGTTGATGACGAAGACGCGACCCCGGCGGCGCACGACCTGCGCCCCGGGCTGAGCCTTCAACGATTTCAAAGATGCGCGAACCTTCATGACACTCCTGCTCTCCACCGTCGGACTTATTGAGAAGGCTTCTCAGTAGCAAGGTAGGGTGGAATGCAAGGCGTCGTCAAACGGACGGCCCGACACGGGAGGCACGACGTATGTCACGGCAGACGATCACGGTGATCGGGGTGTGTGCTGCGCAGCGGCGCGCCTACGCGAGCGAGCTGGCCGCCGCGACGGCTCGACGAGCCGTGACGATCGAGACGCACGACGAAGCCGAGATCACACGCGCCGTCGACCGCGGCGAGGCGCTGGTCCTCGACCTCGAGACCGACGTGGACCCCGCACCGTTCCTCGACATCGCGGGCGACCGCGTGGTGTGCGTGGTCGACGCCCGTCACATGTTCGACGATCTCCGCGACCTCGCGCCCCTGTGCGAGGGCGCACTCCCCGGCGACCCTCGCGGGGACATCGGAGCGCGAGCCCGCCGCGCGGTGCACGCGCTCGAGTGCGCGCACGTGATCATCCTGGTCGAGTGGCAGCGATCCTCGACGACGGAGCTGTCGATGATGATGGCCCTGGCCTCGCACCTCAATCCCGGCGCTCGTATACGACTCTCGCGCGGAGCCCTGGCGGATCTCCGGGCGAGCGGCGTCGACGAACCCGTCGGACCGTGGCGCGATCGCGCCGGATGGGCGCTCGCCCTCAACGGCGAACACGATCCCTACATGACCGACCCGCGCGTGCGCACTCTGCGCTACGAGCAGCTGCGTCCGTTCCATCCGACGCGTCTCGTACACGCCCTGGACGATCTCGAGAGCGGCCGGCACGGCGTCCTCCTGCGATCCGCCGGGCTGTGCCGTCTCGCGACACGGCCAGGCGTCCTCGCACGCTGGGAGCAGGTCGGGTCGGCGATGTGGATCGACCCTCTCGATCAGGACGAGGGCTGGGTGACGACCGGACAGGAGCTCGCCCTCATCGGCGTCGACCTGCACGGCCCACGGATCTTCTCCGCACTGGATGACGCCGCACTCAGCGACGACGAACTGGCGGCAGGTCCGCGCGCGTGGGCGGGCTACGACGACCCGCTGCCGGTGTGGCCGGCCCGCATCGACGAGCGGTGATCCGACATGAGCCCAGGCCGCCGGGGAGACTCTAGGCTGAAGCCGGGCGCCGCCGGACGGGTGGCGCACGTTCCGATGACGGGAGAACGACGATGCGCGCAACGATGAACGGTGTCGTCCTGGCGGACGCACCCCAGGACCGGCTCCTCAAGATCGAGGGCAACTGGTACTTCCCGCCGGACACCGTGGATTTCTCCCTCCTCGCCGAGAGTCCGACGCCCTACACGTGCGCGTGGAAGGGCGAGTGTCAGTACTACTCGATCGTCCACGGCGACGACGTCCTCGCCGACAAGGCCTGGGCCTACCCGCATCCGTACCCGAGCGCGTTCGATCGCGTCGGAACCGACTTCTCCGGCTACGTCGCCTTCGACCGGAGCGTGTCCGTCTCCGAGTGAGTCATCCCGACGCGTCGTCGGCGGTGCCCGAGCGCACCTCGCCGTCGAGGTAGTACCAGCGGCCGGCCTCACGGACGAACCGCGAGCGCTCGTGGAGGACGCCGAGGCGCCCGGCCTCGAGATAGGTGGCGCGGAACTCCACAATGCCCTCGTGGTCGACCGCGCGCCCGCCGACCGTGTCGACGATCTGCAGGCCGCGCCACCGCGGATTGCCGTCGAGGTCGAGGGACGCGGGCCGCGTGGAGCGATGCCAGGTTTGCAGCAGCCAGGACGCATCGCCGGCGCGGAACGCGGCGAAGCGCGAGCGCATCAGCGCCTCCGCCGTTGCGGGCTCCTCCTCATCCACACTGCCACTCTCGCACGTTCGCCTTACACGTTCTGCCGCTCGGGCGCATCCCGTTGACCCTGCCGGATCAGGGTGGTGGTCTGGTCGAGACAGAGGCGTCCACGCGTGCGACGTCCGGAGAAGGAGCTTCCATGCCAGACCTGCCCCGCCCCGCGGACGACGAGACCGTGGCGACCGCCCCGTCCGCCGAAGCCGCCCTGGGTTCCACGACCGACACCGGTGCACCGGCGCCGAGTGACCGCAACAGCCTCACCGTCGGACCCGACGGCCCGATCGTCCTGCACGACGTCCACTTCCTCAACCAGATGGCGCACTTCAACCGCGAGCGCATCCCCGAGCGGAACGTCCACGCGAAGGGATCCGGCGCCTTCGGCACGTTCGAGACGACCGAGGACGTCAGCGCCTACACGAAGGCGGGGCTGTTCCAGCCGGGCGTGTCGACGGACATGCTCGCGCGCTTCTCCACCGTCGCCGGGGAGCAGGGCTCCCCCGACACCTGGCGCGACCCCCGGGGCTTCGCCCTGAAGTTCTACACCGACGAGGGCAACTACGACCTCGTCGGGAACAACACCCCGGTGTTCTTCATCCGCGACACGATGAAGTTCCCGCACTTCATCCGCTCGCAGAAGCGGCGCGGGGGCAGCGGCCTCCGCGACAACAACATGCAGTGGGATTTCTGGAGCCTCAACCCCGAGTCCGCACACCAGGTCACGTATCTGATGGGTGACCGCGGCATCCCCGCCTCCTACCGGCACATGAACGGGTACGGGTCGCACACCTACATGTGGGTGAACGCCTCGGGAGAGCGGTTCTGGGTCAAGTACCACTTCCACACCGCGCAGGGGGTGAAGGGGCTGACGGATGCCGATGCCACGAAGATCGCCGGAGAGGACGCCGACTTCCATCGCCGCGACCTGTTCGAGGCGATCGAACGGGGAGACTTCCCCTCCTGGCGTCTGTCCGTGCAGGTCATGCCGTACGAGGAGGCCGCCGGATACCGCATCAATCCCTTCGATCTGACCAAGGTCTGGCCGCACGCGGACTATCCCCTCATCCCCGTCGGCACGATGACGCTGAACCGCAACCCGGAGAACTTCTTCGCCCAGATCGAGCAGGCCGCCTTCGAGCCCTCGGCGCTCGTTCCGGGCATCGGCTTCTCCCCCGACAAGATGCTTCTCGGGCGCGCCTTCGCCTATGCCGACACCCACCGCCATCGCATCGGCGCGAACTATCTGCAGCTGCCTGTGAACCGGCCGCGCGTGGAGCTGAACTCCTACACGCAGGACGGCCCCATGGCCTACGCGCATCGCGGAGACGACCCGGTGTACGCGCCGAACTCGTTCGGCCGCGGGTACGCCGACAATGTCGGCGTGGTGGATCCGGGGTGGGAGTCCGACGGCCCGATGGTCCGGGCCGCGTACACGCCCCGCTCCGACGACGACGACTTCTCCCAGGCCGGCGCCCTCGTCCGCGACGTGTGGGACGACGCGCAGCGACAGATGTTCGTCCGGACGGTCGCGGGGCACCTCCTCGGCGGCGTGAAAGGCGACGTCCTCGAGCGGGCGTTCGCGTACTGGAAGGCCGTCGACGAGACGACGGGCGCCGAGATCGAACGCCTCGTGCGGGCGGATGCGGATCTGGGGGGTCCCGGCGGCCAGGACGACGCCGCGAAGGCGGATGCCTCGACCCCCGTTGTCGAGCACAAGACGTACGCGCGCGACTGACCGGAACGCGGCACTGCGCGCGGATCCGCCGTGAACGGTCCCCGGCGGGTCCGCGCGCGCCTACCATCGGGCTGTGGGCATCGACGCGCGGGACGAACTCGCGGCGCTCCGCGCGCGGGCGTACGGGCCGGATGCGGACATCGCAGACGACCCGGAGGCGCTCGCCCGGCTCCGCGAGCTCGAAGACTGTCGCATCGGCCCTGCGGCGCGATCGACCTCACCCGAGGACACATCCTCCGACCGGGAGCCCTCTCCGGATGCGGACACCCCGTGGCCGGAGGGGACGACCGACCACGACGACCTCCCCGAGCTCGCCCCGGGTGACCGTGCGATCCCCGAGGACGAACCCTCTACGGAGGAGCGTCACCCGCGCACGCGTCGGCGCCGCGTCGCCCTCATGTGGACGGCATCCGTCGTCGTGGCGGCGATGGTCTCCGCGGCCGTCGCCGTCTTCGCCACGAAGCAGTTCCAAGACGACACCGGCGGCGTCGCGACCCTCGGCGCGGACACCGAGTTCGTCTGGCCACGGGCGTTCGGCGGCCCCGAACGCGCCGGCGATGCGTACGAGGTGTTCCACGGCATCCGTCCGCTCACCACGGACGACGCACGTCGCACCGGCGCGAGCGACGAGTGCCTCTTCCTGCTGAGCGACGATCTGATCGACGACTCCGATTACTACTCCGGATCGATCTGGGGCTCGGGGTGCGGTGCGGGGGCCTTCCCCGCCGTCGTGGCCATGAAGGTCACCGCCGGCATGCCCGAGGAACTCCGAGCTCGATTCCCCATCGGCACGTCCCTGCAGTTCACCCTCGCCGACGGGGAGATCTCGGTGCAGCGGGCCTGGGGTCCGGTGTCCTACTTCGGCGACCCGGATCCCGCCGAGACGCGCTGAGCGGTCACCCGTTGCCCGACGACCCCGAGGAGGTGTCGGGCAGGTACGGCTCGATCGCCGCGGCGAGCTTCGCCGGCGTCATGGACTGCAACCACACGTGACCGGGACCGTGCAGCTGCGCGAGGAAGAGCGAGTCGCCGAAGAACTTGTTCTTGATCCCCTTCACCGAGGCGAACTCGAGGTTCATGTCGGCGCGGAAGAGGGCGAGATGTCCGGGGTGGATGAGGAGGGACTGCCCGGCCGCAAGCTCGTACTCGACGATCTCGCCGGCCAGCTGCACCCACGCGGTGCCGCCGCCGGACAGCTTCTGGAACACCACTCCGGCGCCCCCGAAGATCCCCGCGCCGAGCTTCTTCTGCAGACCGACCGACACCTCGACGTCCGGTGTGCTGGCGATGTAGGAGCCGGACTGCACCATGAACTGGTCCGCGGCGTCGACCCGGAGCTCGCGGATCGTGCCGGGCAGCTGTGCGGCGAATGCGACGAACCCGCCGCCCGCACCGGCGGTGTACTGCGTGAGGAAGAGCTGACCGCCGCCGACCATGCGCTTGAGCCCGCTCATGAATCCGCCTCGCCCCCCGGATCCGAATCCCGTCGAGGTCTCGATGTCGAGGCCGGGGGTGAGCCAGGCGACGTCGCCTCCCTCGGCGATGATGCGCTCCCCCGCATCCAGCGTGATCTCCAGCACCGGCATGGTCGTTCCCGCGATGACCGTCTTCATGCGGTCAGAGGAGAGGGTCGATCGTCCGCGCGTCCATGCCGGTCTGCGGACGAGATCATGACGGGTCCGGATCATCCCCTCGCGACCAGGCGATCGCGATCAGCCCGCGGAGGACGTCGAGGTCGATGTCGTCGAGTCGCCGGACGTACACGCACCCGACGCCCTCGGTGTATTCACCGAGGGACGGCAGGAGCCGCTCACCGTCCGGCAGATCCTTCAGCCCGTAGAGGGAGAGACTCGCCTTTCGGGGCGAGAACGCGACTTTCGGCCAGACTCCACGGGTGCGCGGGTTGACGGGCGAGCGATAGGCGAAACTCCCGAACCCGATCATCGACGGTCCCCACATCACCGGAGCGACGCCGGTCACCTCCGTGAAGACCTCCACGAGCTTCTCGCCGTCCTCGCGTCTGCGCACGGGGGTGACACGGCGGAGGAAGTCATCGACGGGTTCGTCGGTCGGTTGCGTCGGCATGCCTCGACAGTAGAGGCTCCGGCCGACACGCACCCTCCCTTCCGACTAGCCTGGGAGAGCCCGCCCGGGCGACCACGACGACGGCAGGACGGCATCCGTGAAGCTCACCGACCTTCGACGATTCGTCGCTGTCGCCGAGACGCTGCACTTCCCGCGGGCGGCCGAGAGTATCGGTGTCGGACTCCCCGCGGTCTACTCGGCCGTGGACCGGCTGGAGGAGGAGATCGGGCATCCGCTCTTCGATCGGAATGTCACGCCGACGCGGATGACGGCAGCCGGGGAAGCGCTGCTCCCGGAGGCGCGCGCCCGGATCGCCGCCGCGCCGACGGCTCCATCGACGCCCGCTCCCGCAGGCGGGAAGGCGAAAGCCTCGAAGGGCAAGGGGCGTGCGCCGATCGTCAAGGGCCAGCCGAAGCCCTACAAGAAGCGCCAGGGCCGCTGACGGATCGCTGCCTCGCGGAGCTCACTCAGTCCCAGTCGAGGTACTCCTCGATGATGACCGCCGTCTCGACGGGCTCCATCATCGGGAAGAGGTGTCCAGCACCCGGCAACGTCTTCACGCTGGCCCGCTCCGGCGCCGTGGCCTGCAGGGATTCGCCCGACGAGGGCGGCGTCACATCGTCGTCGGCACCCTGGATGATGAGGACCGGGATGACCGGCGCCAGCGCGACGTCGACGTCTTCGACGCCGAGGAGGAGGAGACCGTTGAGGCGATCGGAGTGCGCCGCCGCAATCCGGCGAGCCAGCGTCCCACCCGCCCCGTGACCGCCGATCCACGTGCGCTCCAGCCCCACGTGGTCGACGACCGCGAGGGTCGACGCCACGGCGTCGGGCGCTGCGGGGTCCACGCCGATGCGGACGATGTGGAAGCCCGCCTCCTCGGCGAGGTAGTGCGAGACCACACCGAGCGGGTTCCCGTCGAGTCCGCGCTCGGGGATGAGGACGAGCGAGACGGGGCCGTCGCCCTCGACGGCGAACGGGATCGCACGCCCCTCGGGATCGAAGATCTGGGTGTCGCTCACGGATGGTCCTCTCGGTGGGTGTGGATCTGGGCGGGAGAAGGCCGCGTCAGTTGTTGAAGCGGAACTCGACCACGTCGCCGTCCTGCATGACGTAGTCCTTGCCCTCGAGGCGCGCCTTGCCCTTCGCCCGGGCCTCGGCGACCGACCCCAGGGCAACGAGGTCGTCGAAGGAGATCACCTCGGCCTTGATGAAGCCCTTCTCGAAGTCGGTGTGGATGACGCCCGCCGCCTGCGGAGCCTTCCAGCCCTTGCCGATCGTCCACGCGCGGGATTCCTTCGGACCGGCCGTGAGGTAGGTCTGGAGGCCCAGCGTGTCGAAGCCGATGCGCGCGAGCTGGTCGATGCCCGACTCGGTCTGCCCGGTCGAGGCCAGCAGCTCCGCGGCGTCCTCGGGGTCGAGGCCGATCAGCTCGGATTCGATCTTGGCGTCGAGGAAGACGGCGCGGGCCGGCGCGACGAGGGCTTCCAGCTCGGCGAGGCGCGCAGCATCCGTCAGCACCGCTTCGTCGACGTTGAAGACGTAGATGTAGGGCTTCGCGGTCATGAGACCGAGCTCCTTGATGGGTGCCAGGTCGAGACCGGCCTGCGAGAGCAGGACGCCGCGCTCCAGCGCGCCCTTGGCCGCACCCGCGGCCTCGAGGACGGCCGGATCGGCCTTCTTCGTCTTGACCTCCTTCTCCAGGCGCGGGATCGCCTTCTCGAGGGTCTGGAGATCCGCGAGCATCAGTTCGGCGTTGATCGTCTCGAGGTCGTTCTTCGGGTTGACCGCGCCGTCGACGTGCACGACGTCGTCGTCGGAGAACCCTCGGACGACCTGCGCGATCGCGTCCGCCTCGCGGATGTTGGCGAGGAACTGATTCCCGAGCCCCTCCCCCTCGCTCGCGCCCCGGACGATGCCGGCGATGTCGACGAACGAGACGGTGGCCGGCAGGATGCGCTCGCTGCCGAAGATCTCGGCGAGCGTCGTCAGCCGCGGATCGGGCAGGCTCACGACCCCGACGTTCGGCTCGATCGTCGCGAACGGGTAGTTCGCCGCGAGCACGTCGTTCTTGGTCAGGGCGTTGAAGAGGGTGGACTTGCCGACGTTGGGCAGGCCGACGATGCCGATAGTGAGAGCCACGGGCGTCAAGTCTACGTGCGAGTGACGCTCGCCCCCGTGTCGGTCACGCGCGGATGCCGCGGAACGCCTCCGTCCGGTAAGGGAGGTCCACGACCTCGGTCCCCGCTTCGCGGCGGCACTGGGCGTCGAACAGGTCGCTGACGCGATCGAGGATCGCCGTGCGCTCCTCCACGGATGCCGCGACCACGCGGCTCCGGGAAGCGACCATGTCGAGGAGCGTCTCACGGGTGAGCGTGCGCTCCCACCGCCACGTGCGCCGCTCCCACGGGCCGATGGGCGCACCGGCGCGGACGTCGCCGGTCGCCAGCATCTCCTCCGCGTGACTCCCGCCCATCGCCGCGGTGAGGGCGGCGACCCAGGCCACGGCATCCTCTCGGATGTTCCAGACCAGCCCCAGGACCCCGCCGCTCCGCAGGACCCGTCCTACCTCCGCGGCGGCCGCCGCCGGATCGACCCAGTGCCATGCCTGGGCCATCACCACCGCGTCGACGGATGCGTCGGGCAGCGGCATCCGCTCGGCGGCGCCCTGGAACGTGGGGACCCCGGGCACGCGGACACGCAGCTCGGCGAGCATCGCCGCGTCCGGGTCGACCGCCACGACATCGGCGCCCGCCTCGCGCAGCACGCGGGTGAGCTTGCCCGTGCCGGCACCGAGATCGACCACCCGCGTCGTCCGCATCGCGCTCGCGACCGGCTCCAACAGCCACTGCGCGACCTCGAGCGGGTAGCCCGGGCGACCGGACTCGTAGACGCCCGCGACCGCGCCGAAGGAACGGGCGAGCGCATCGTCGGTCATGAGCCGAGCCTACGGGTGGTCCCCGGGACGGTTCGGCCCAGCACGGCGCGCCTGTCGGGGACGGGCCGTCCCTCCGGAGAGGGTGAGGATGTGCCCCTGGACTTCACCGCGATCGACTTCGAGACGGCGAACTCTTCGAATGCGTCCGCGTGCGCCGTCGGCCTCGTCCGCGTGCGGGACGGCGAGGTGGTCGCGCAGACGGGATGGCTGATCCAGCCCCCGCCGGGACATGAGCGGTTCTTCGAGCTGAACATCCGCATCCACGGAATCACTTCGGAAGACGTCGTCGACGCTCCGACGTGGAGCGCGCAGCTGCCGGCGCTCGCGTCCTTCATCGGCGACGACGTCGTCGTGGCCCACAACGCCGGATTCGACATGGCCGTCCTCCGCCGCGCGTGCGAGGCGACCGGAGACGACTGCCCGCCCCTGCGCTATGCGTGCAGCCTCCAAGTCGCCCGCAAGGTCTACCGGCTGGATTCCTACCGCCTGCCGTTCGTCGCCGCGGAGGCGGGATTCGCGGAGTTCGCGCACCACAACGCCACCGCCGACGCCCTCGCCTGCGCGCACGTCATGATCGATGTCGCCCGTCGCCTGGGAGCCGACGACGTCGAGGGACTCGCCGTCGGTGCCGGCGTGTCGTTCGGTCGGATCGACCCGGCCCCGCGCACTCCCGTTCTCGCCCCGGTCTGACCCGCGGATGTCGGACCCCCCGGCCACCCTGGAACCATGGATGCACTCCTGATCTCCGCGGCGATCCTGATCGCCGTCCTCGTCGGGGCCGCCGTGGGATGGGCGGCCGGCGCCGCGCGCGCCCGAGACACGCTGCGCACGCGCGTCGCGACGGCGGAGGCGGAAGGATCCGCCACCCGCGCACAGCTCGAGCATCAGACCCGGCTCTACCGGGACCTCCTCGCACAGGCCCGGACGGACCACGCGGCACGCGAGGAGCGCGAACGGCGCGAGCAGTCGGTCCTGCGGGCCCTCGCCCCCGTCCAGGACACCCTCACCAGCATGCAGGCCAAGGTCGACACGCTCGAACGCGACCGCCAGGAGCAGTTCGGTGCTCTCGCTGAGCAGCTGCGGCGCGCCCATGAGTCCGATGAGGCCCTGCGAGCCACGACGGAGTCGCTCGCCGGAGCGCTCCGCTCGGGCGCGACGCGCGGTGTCTGGGGCGAGACGCAGCTGCGGCGCGTGGTGGAGGCGGCGGGACTGACCAGGCACGTCGACTTCGATCTGCAGGCCGCGACGGACACGGATGCCGGAGCGGGACGTCCCGACATGATCATCCGGCTCCCGGGCGACAAGGCGATCACGGTGGACGCGAAGGTCCCGCTCGATGCGTTCCTCGAGGCCACCGCCCTCCCGGTGACCGCGACCGGCGAGCAGGCGGCACAGCGACGGCGCCTCATCGCCGCCCACGTACGCGCCGTCCGCGCGCACGTCGACGCGCTTTCGAAGAAGACGTACTGGGCGGGGGTGTCCTCCAGCCCGGAGTTCGTCGTGTGCTTCCTTCCCAGCGAGTCGCTTCTCGCCACCGCGCTGGACGAAGATCCGACCCTGCTGGAGTACGCCTTCCGCCGACGGGTCGCCCTGGCCTCCCCTGTGAACCTGTGGGCCGTGCTGAAGACCGTCGCCTATACGTGGACGCAACAGGATGTCTCGACCGAAGCGCGTGCGCTGTTCGATCTCGGCACCCAACTGCACGAGCGACTGGGTGCACTCGCCGGCCACAGCAACGACCTGCGCCGCGCCATCGAACGCACCGTCGACAGTTACAACCGATTCGTCGGTTCACTCGAATCGCGGGTGCTGGTGACCGCTCGGAAATTCCCCGGCATCGACGAGACCAGACTCGAGGCACTCCAGCCGCCGCACGTCGTCGATGCGTCACCGCGGCGCTTCACCGCGCCGGAGATGCTCGATGACGTGCCCTCTGCCGAGTCGACAGCGGCCGTCGCCGACCTCGGAGACCTCCGCAGCCGACTGGCCGTCGACGGGGAGTGATCCGGCGATCACGCCCCGGACGATGTCCTCAGGCGCCGCCGGGGACGAAGCTCAGGAGAGCGACGACGGCGAGCGAGACGCCGACGAAGGCACCCACCATCCACCACGGGCTGATTTCATGCCCCTCGTCGCGACGCACCCGCAGCAGGACATCAGGGCGACGCGCCGGATCGACGGCGTCGGCGATGACCGCGTGAGCGCCGGTCTGCGGCGCAGAACTCCCGGTCTGGATCGACATCGGCAACTCCCTCTGGGCTGTGAAAGATCGTTGCGTCCCCTTTGACACCGATCCCCATTGTTCCAGACGAGTCTGTGCGTCGCCGTCACGAAACAGTCACGACTGCGAGATCGCGATCAGAGCCACTTCGACACGAGGTGCTCCGACGAGATGCGGCGGAGGGTCCCGGAGGTCCCCCGCAGCACGACGCTCTCGGTGTAGACGTATCCGCCCTCGCGGCGGACGCCCTTGACCAGCTCGCCGTTGGTGACCCCGGTGGCCACGAAGATGGTGTTGTTGCCGGTGACGAGCTCGTCGGCTTCGTAGACGTGGTCGTCGAGCTTCAACCCGGCATCCCGCCCCTTCTGCTTCTCCTCGTCGTCGCGCGCCCAGAGGCGTCCCTGCATGTGACCGCCGAGGGCCTTGATCGCGCACGCGGTCACGATCCCCTCCGGGCTGCCGCCGATCCCGACGCACATGTCGGTCCGCGCGTTGTGGCGAGCGGCGTTGATGCCGCCCGCGACGTCGCCGTCGCTCATGAGTCGCGTCCCGGCGCCCGCGTCGCGGATGTCCTGGATGAGCTGTGCGTGGCGGGGGCGGTTCAGCACCGAGACGACGAGTTCGTCCACGGGCTTGCCGAGCGCCGCGGCCAGAAGACGGATGTTCTCTCCGATGGGAAGTCGGATGTCCACGACCCCCACGCCGGCCGGGCCGGTCACGAGCTTGTCCATGTAGAACACCGTGGAGGCGTCGAGCATCGTTCCGTGCTCCGAGACGGCGATGACCGACAGCGCGTTGTTGCGGCCCTCCGCGGTGAGGGTGGTGCCGTCGATCGGATCCACGGCGACATCCGCTCGGGGACCCGTGCCGTTGCCGACGCGCTCTCCGTTGTAGAGCATCGGAGCCTCGTCCTTCTCACCCTCGCCGATGACGATCCGTCCGTCGAAGTTGACGGTGGTGAAGAACGCGCGCATGGCGTCGACGGCGGCCTCGTCGGCGGACTCCTTCGCGCCGCGCCCGATGAACGGCACCGCGCGGATGGCGGCGGCCTCCGTCGCGCGCACGAGCTCCAGCGCGAGGTTGCGGTCGGGGTGCAGCGGGCTCATGTCAGCGGTCAGACTCACCATGGGTTCACCTTAGTCAGCGACATCCCCACGACATGGAGGATCGGCGCGTCGCGGGACGAAGGATTCGCGATTCTTCCGGCGACCGTAATTCGACGACCCTGACCAGCCGCACGCCTCGGCCTCGCGGTGGGGATCGCTACACTCGGGACCGTACCCTCACCCAGCCGCACCCTCGAAGGAGCCGCCATGCCCGTCGCCACCCCGGAGCAGTAC
Source organism: Microbacterium sp. NPDC077184 (assembly GCF_040687055.1). Classification (NCBI taxonomy): domain Bacteria; kingdom Bacillati; phylum Actinomycetota; class Actinomycetes; order Micrococcales; family Microbacteriaceae; genus Microbacterium; species Microbacterium sp. NPDC077184. The sequence goes on along the minus strand of NZ_JBFBMM010000001.1, from coordinate 908,825 downwards.
GCCGAGATGCTCGATCGCGCGAAGTCCGGTGGCTTCGCCTACCCGGCCATCAACGCCGCGAGCTCCCAGTCCGTCAACGCCGTCCTCCAGGGCCTGACCGAAGCGGGCTCCGACGGCATCCTGCAGGTAACCACCGGCGGTGCCGACTACTTCGCAGGCCACACCGTCAAGGCCCGCGCCACCGGTGCGCTCGCCTTCGCCGCGTACGTCCACGAGGTCGCCAAGAGCTACCCGATCACCGTGGCCCTCCACACCGATCACTGCCCCAAGCCCGCCCTCGAGGACTTCGTCCTGCCGCTCATCAAGGCCTCCGAGTCGGTCGTCGCGGATGGGGGGAACCCGATCTTCCAGTCCCACATGTGGGACGGCTCGGCCGTGCCGCTGGATGAGAACATCGACATCGCCAAGGAGCTGCTGCCGCGCCTCAAGGCCATCAACGCCATCCTCGAGGTCGAGATCGGCGTCGTCGGCGGCGAAGAGGACGGCGTGAAGCACGAGGGCTCCAACGACGCCCTTTACACCACCACGGCCGACGTCGAGAAGGCGGTCGACGCCCTCGGCCTCGGCGACCAGGGCCGATGGATCGCCGCGCTCACCTTCGGCAACGTCCACGGCGTGTACAAGCCCGGCAACGTCAAGCTCCGCCCGGAGCTGCTCGGCGAGATCCAGGAGGGCATCGCCGCGAAATTCGGAACCGGCCCCAAGCCGCTCGACCTCGTCTTCCACGGCGGATCCGGCTCGACCGATGAGGAGATCGCCCTCGCCGTCTCCAACGGCGTCGTCAAGATGAACATCGACACCGACACGCAGTACGCCTTCACCCGCTCGGTCGCCGGTTTCATGTTCCAGAACTACGACGGCGTCCTCAAGGTCGACGGAGAGGTCGGGAACAAGAAGGCCTACGACCCCCGCGCGTGGGGCAAGATCGCGGAGTCCGCGATGGCCGCGCGCGTCGTCGAGGCCACCCAGCAGCTCGGCTCGGCCGGCAAGAGCCTCGCCGCCTGACCGTTTCCGACGACTGATCGACCCGCGGTGCGCTTCAGCGCCGCGGGTCGATCATCGTCAGCCCCGCGGGCCGCGCATCCGGCATCCGCGGAAGGAGCTGTGCCGCCTCCTCGAGACCGACTGTCCGCTCGATGAGGTCCTGCGGGCGCAGCCGACCGTCGCGGATGAGGGCGAGCATGCCCGGGTAGTCCGCAGCCGCCATCCCGTGGCTGCCCAACAGGTCGAGCTCCCAGGCGATCGCGCGCGCCATCGGCACCGCGGAAAGCCCGGATTCCGAAGGGAGCAGCCCGATCTGCACGTGCCGTCCGCGCCGGCGGAGACTGAGCACGGCGTCCGCGCACGTCCTCTCGCTCCCCACCGCGTCGATCGACACGTCCGCACCCTCGGGCACGAGGGCGCGCACCGCATCCGGGATGCTCCGCCCGTCGGCTCGCACCGTGTGTCGGGCCCCGAAGCGCGCGGCGGCGTCGAGCGCCTCCTCCGTGCGGTCCACGGCGATCACGTGCGCCCCGAGGGCTCGCGCGATCATCACCGCGCTGAGTCCGACGCCCCCGGCGCCGACCACGACCACCCACTCCCCCTCCGCGACGCACGCGCGTGCGGTGAGCGCGCGGTACGCGGTGGCGAAGCGGCATCCGAGCGCTGCGGCGGCCGCCATCGAGACATCCTCGGGCACCGCCACCAGGTTCGTGTCCGCGGCGTGCAGCACCACGCGCTCGGCGAAGGATCCCGCGTGGGTGAATCCCGGCTGCTCCTGATCGGGGCAGACCTGCGCCTCACCCGCCCGGCACCAGCGGCACCGACCGCACCCGCAGACGAACGGGACCGTCACCCGATGCCCCACGCGCCACATCCGCACCCCACCACCGACCGCGCTGATGACGCCGGCCAGCTCGTGACCGGGGACATGCGGGAACCGGATATCGTCGTGGCCCGCCCACGCATGCCAATCGCTGCGGCAGAGACCCGTCGCGTGCACGTCGACGACGACGCCGCCGATCGGCGGTGCGGGCTCTTCGATATCGCGCACGGCGGGGGCGACACGGACGTCGTCGACGACGACCGCCCTCACGGCGCGCGGTAGATGTCGAGCACCGTCGGCGCGCCCGCGGGCCGATCCAGGACGACGACCTCGTCGCCCGCTGTGATCGATCCCGTCCGTCGCACCCGAAGGTAGACGCCGAGTCGACGCTCGTCGGAGAAGCGTCGGACCCAGCCCCGCTCGTCGGCACCGCCCACCCAGCGGGCGAACGTCTGACACGGCGTGCGCGGCGACGTGACCTCCACCTCGACCCGGTCGCCGATGCGCCACCGCTCCCCCACGACACTGGCATTCACGTCGATCCCGCCGGTGCGGAGGTTCTCCCCGAAGAATCCGGGCGGGAGGTCCCGGCCCAGCGCATCCGCCCAGTAGGCGGCGTCCTCATCGGCGTACGCGTACAGCGCCTGGTCGAGGCCACCGTGATGCTTGCGGTCCACCTGCACATCCCCGCGCACCCCGTAGGAGCCGATCTTCACCGGACCGGGCTGAGCGGTCTTGTCGATGGCGGTGACCCCCATCGAGCCGGCATCGCGGCGGAGTTCACGGACGGCACAGACGGCGAGCAGACGCGGCATGCGCCCAGCCTACGATCAGGGACCGCCTGCGCCCACCAACGAGGACCAGAGGGCGGCGTCCGACAGGAGCGGGACCATGACGAGAGCACCGGCGGTGAGACTGAACACGACGCCGCCGACGAGCGGAATCCACCACGACAGGCGTCCTCGCCGCATGGTCGCCCACGTGACGGCCGCCGTCAGCAGCCATCCGCCGATGAGGACGACCGCCGCGGCGATCCCCCAGGGCCGACCGGCATCCGCGTCACCGATTTGGGCGCCCACTCCCATCAACTCGAACACCGACGTCATGTACGCGGCGTAGTCGACGAGGGCCGGTGCGGCCGAGATCACGTTGACGAGGCCGTAGGCCAGCAGCGCGAACGTCACGATCCGGTCGACGAGGCGTCCTCGCCCCGGCGGCGTCGCCGTCGCGCCGGCGATCGAGGCCGCCGGAGCGGCTGCATACGACTCGTCGCCCGCGGGAGCCACTCCCGCGTCGAGACGTTCGGTCACGTCGGGCTGGCGGATGCGCGCGCGCTGCTCCTCGGCGGACGCGTATTCGCCGAACTGCGGTCGGGGACGCTCGTCCGTCACGCGCGCGCCCGACCACCCAGGGCGCGCGGGTCGCGTTCGCCCTTCAGCGGGGTCCGGAGCTCCTTGGGAAGGGAGAACATGAGGTCCTCCTCCGCGGTGCGCACCTCCTCCACGTCGCCGTAGCCGGCCAGGGCCAGATCGCGCAGGACCTCCTGGACGAGCACCTCGGGGACCGAGGCGCCACTGGTCACTCCGACGGTCTCGACCCCGTCCAGCCACGCCTGCTCGATCTCGTCGGCGTAGTCGATGCGATAGGCCGCCTTCGCGCCGTACTCGAGGGCGACCTCGACCAGCCGGACGCTGTTGGAGGAGTTCGCAGAACCGACGACGATGACGAGGTCGGCATCCTTGGCGACCTTCTTGATCGCGACCTGACGGTTCTGGGTCGCATAGCAGATGTCGTCCGACGGCGGATCCTGCAGCTCGGGGAAACGCTCGCGGAGCCGGCGCACCGTCTCCATCGTCTCGTCGACCGAGAGTGTGGTCTGCGACAGCCACACCACCCGGGACGGGTCGCGCACCTCGACGGTGTCGGCTTCCTCAGGCGAGTTGACGACGGTGACGTGATCGGGCGCCTCACCGGCCGTCCCCTCGACCTCTTCGTGGCCCTCGTGGCCGACGAGGAGGATCTCGAAGTCGTCGCGGGCGAAGCGCACCGCCTCGCGGTGGACCTTGGTCACGAGGGGGCAGGTGGCATCGATCGCCTGCAGGTTCCGATCGGCCGCCCCCTGCACCACCGCGGGCGAGACGCCGTGGGCGCTGAAGACGACGTGCGCACCCTCGGGGACTTCGTCGACCTCCTCGACGAAGATCGCCCCCGCCTGCTCGAGCTCGGTCACCACGTGGATGTTGTGGACGATCTGCTTGCGGACGTACACCGGAGCCCCGTACCGCTCCAGCGCCTTCTCCACAGCGATGACCGCGCGGTCGACCCCGGCGCAGTATCCCCGAGGAGCGGCCAGGACGACACGTTTACGCCCGGGCACGGCGATATCCTGGAGCGGTTCCCGCCTCCGCGGTACGCGTGGGACGGGCATGCTCACAGGGCTGCGGCCGACGGTGCTGGTGCTCACCCCATGATTCTACGGGGACCGCGTCTGCACGGACCCCGAACGGATGCCGCACACCGGCGGAAGGACCCCATGACGAGCTTCCAGGCAGCCGACGCGGTGCGACCCCGCGACTCCTCGGCGGACACGCCCACTTCCGTCGCCCGCCTGAACGAGACGATCCGCGACTTCATCGCATCCTGGGGCTCGGTGTGGGTCGAAGGGGAGATCACGGCCTGGAACGTCCGTGGTGGCGCGGTGTTCGGTCGCCTGAAGGACCTCTCCGGCGACGCGCAGATCTCCTTCCGCATCTGGTCGTCCACGCGCGCCCGCCTGCCCGCGGATCTGAAGGTCGGCGATCACGTGGTGGCGTGCGTCAAGGCCGATTACTACCCCAAGGGCGGCGACCTCTCGTTCGGGGTGTCGGCCATGAGGCACATGGGGCTCGGCGATCAGCTCGAACGGCTGGAGCGCCTGCGCGCCACCCTGCGCGCGGAGGGACTGTTCGATGGCGCTCGCAAGCGGCCCCTTCCCTTCCTCCCGCATGTCGTGGGCCTCATCACCGGTGAGCGGTCGGATGCCGAGAAGGACGTGCACCGCAATGCCGAGCTCCGCTGGCCCCAGGTCCGCTTCCGCACGCGCCACGTGGCCGTCCAGGGAGATCGCTGCGTCCCCGAGACCATCGCAGCACTGGCGGCGCTGGATGCCGACCCGGAGGTGGATGTCATCATCATCGCGCGCGGCGGCGGTGACCCGCAGACGCTGCTCGGATTCAGTGACGAGCGTCTCGTGCGCGCGGTCGCCGCCGCGACGACCCCGGTGGTCAGCGCCATCGGACACGAGAACGACCGACCGCTCCTCGACGATGTCGCCGACCTCCGCGCCTCGACACCCACCGATGCGGCCAAGCGGGTGGTTCCCGATGTCACCGAACAGCGCGCTCTGGTCGGCCAGTTGCGCAGCCGCCTGACGTCGCGCCTCACCCAGCGCATCGGGCACGACATCGCCCAGCTGGAGCAGCTGCGCTCCCGTCCGGTGCTGCGCGATCCGGCGGGCATGCTCGCCGGACGGGCACACGACGTGGAACTCCAGGTCGCGCGCGGGCGCGAGCGGGTGCAGCGCGGCATCGACGTGCACGCACGGCGGATCGCGGAACTGCGGGCCACGTTGCGGGCCCTCTCGCCCGCGGCCACCCTGGCGCGCGGCTACGCCATCGCACATCGCGACGACGGCGTGATCATCCGCGACGCGGCGCAGGCTCCGAGCGGATCGACCATGGCCGTCACCGTCGCCCGCGGCACCCTTCGGGTGCGCTCGGAGGGGGAGGTCCCGGAGGCGTCGTCGGCGGACATGAGCGACCGGGAGCGGATTTAGGATGGACCCCATGACCGAGACCACCGTCGCCGACGTGGCCGAGCTCTCCTTCGAACAGGCTCGGGACGAGCTGGTCCGCGTGGTCGCAGAGCTCGAGCAGGGCGCGCCGACGCTCGAGAAGTCCCTCGCGCTGTGGGAGCGGGGCGAAGCCCTCGCGGCGCGCTGCGAAGAATGGCTGATCGGCGCGAAGCGCCGCCTGGACGCGGCGCGCGACGGCGCGGACGCGGAACGGACCGCGTGATGGCCGGACGCTCCAATCGCGTGGTCGCCGAGATCGGCCGCCCCGAGACCCCGCAGGAGACCGCGGACCGCAAAGCGGCGGCGTCGCGCACCTACCGCGCCAGTCAGACCACCCGGAATCTGATCGCCGCACTGCTGGTCACCCTGGCGGTGGTGGCGGTGATCATCTTCATCGTCCCCCGCGGGCAGGTCCCCGAGCGACCGCCGATCGACGTCTCCGCCGCCGCCGCGAGCGCGTCGGCGGCAGAGGAGCGGCCCGTGATCGCTCCCGTCACGCCGCAGGGCTGGCGGGTCAACGTCGCCGCCGTCGAGGGGAACCTCCCGCGCGCGTGGACGATCGTCTACGCCACCGAGACCGGCTTCGTCCGCGTCGAGCAGGGGTTCGACGCGGATCCGGCCTGGCCGTCCCGCGAGCTCGCCGGTTCCGCCGTGGACGGCACGGTCGACATCGGCGGCATCACGTGGGATCGCTACGTCATCCGCAACCCCGAGCGCGCGGGGAACATCACCTCCGCGATCTCGACCTCGGTGGGCGACGACGTCGTGATGGTGTTCGGCGCCGCCGACGACGAGACGATCCGCGTCGCGGCCGAGGCGGTCGCCCCCGAAATCCTCACCCTTGCCGAGGAGGCGCAGTGACCCAGATCGACCCGTCCCCCACCCCCCGGCAGGTGTGGCGGGAGATGACACGCGGAAACGCCCGGTTCGTCGCGGGCGAACCGCGGCACCCGCGACAGGACGTCGACCGCCGGCATGAGCTCGAAGGCGGACAGCGGCCGCGCGCAGCCCTGTTCGGCTGCTCCGACTCGCGCCTCGCCGCGGAGATCATCTTCGACAAGGGTCTCGGCGACCTGTTCGTCGTCCGCAACGCCGGTCAGGTGATCTCCGACTCGGTCGTGGGAAGCCTCGAGTACGCCGTGGCGGTCCTCGAGGTTCCGTTGATCGTCGTGCTCGGCCACGACGCGTGCGGCGCGGTGAACGCCGCGATCGAATCCACCGCAGCCGACGCGCCCGCGCTCCCCGCGCACATCTGGCGGCAGATCGCCCCGATCGTCCCCGCGGTGCGTCGCGTCATCCGCAGCAGCGCCGGCGATGCGCATCAACCGATCGCGATCGACGCGGAAGAGGTCGGACGCGAACACCTGAAGGACACGATCGGCGAGCTCCTGCACTCCTCCGAGTTGATCAGCCTCGCCGTGGCCGACGGTCGACTGGCCATCGTCGGCGCCAACTACCGACTCGGGGAAGGCACCGCCGTCCCCTCCGTCATCGTCGGCGATGCCGGCGACGACGAGTGACCCATCGACCATCGACCGACGACGACAGGAACAATGACGTGACCGACCTCGAGTACCGCATCGAGCACGACACCATGGGCGAGGTGCGCGTGCCCAAGAACGCGCTCTACGCCGCGCAGACCCAGCGCGCGGTGGAGAACTTCCCGATCTCCGGCGACAGCCTGGATCCCGCGCAGATCGGCGCGCTGGCCCGCATCAAGAAGGCCGCCGCGCTGGCGAACAAGGAGCTCGGAACCCTGGATGCCCCGATCGCCGATGCGATCGCCGCGGCCGCCGACGAGGTCATCAGCGGAGTCCACGCCGATCAGTTCCCGATCGACGTCTATCAGACCGGCTCGGGCACGTCCTCGAACATGAACATGAACGAGGTGCTCGCGACGCTCGCGTCGGCGCGCCTGGGGGCGCGCGTGCACCCCAACGACCACGTCAACGCCTCGCAGTCCTCCAACGACGTCTTCCCGACCTCGGTCCACGTCGCCGTCACGCAGGAGCTCATCGACGATCTCATCCCGTCGCTCGACCACCTCGCCGTCGCGCTCGAGGAGAAGGCGGAGCTGTGGAAGGGCGCGGTCAAGGCGGGTCGTACGCACCTCATGGATGCCACGCCCGTCACGCTCGGCCAGGAATTCGGCGGGTACGCCCGCCAGATCCGTCTCGGCATCGAGCGGGTGCAGTCGGTGATCCCTCGGGTCGCCGAGGTGCCGCTCGGCGGCACGGCCGTGGGCACGGGCATCAACACTCCGCCCGGGTTCCCGCAGAAGGTGCTGGAGATCCTGGTCGCCGAGACCGAGCTGCCGATCACCGAGGCGAGAGACCACTTCGAGGCTCAGGCGAACCGCGACGCCCTGGTCGAGGCATCCGGCGCCCTGCGCACGATCGCGGTGTCCTTGACGAAGATCAACAACGACCTGCGCTGGATGGGCTCCGGCCCCAACACGGGCCTCGGCGAGCTGCACATCCCCGACCTGCAGCCCGGGTCGTCGATCATGCCCGGCAAGGTGAACCCGGTCGTCCCCGAAGCGACACTCATGGTGTGCGCGCGCGTCATCGGGAACGACGCCACCATCGCCTGGTCCGGCGCCTCGGGAGCGTTCGAGCTGAACGTCGCCATCCCGGTCATGGGGACGGCGCTGCTGGAGTCCATTCGTCTGCTGTCCAACTCGATGCGCGTCCTCGCGGACAAGACCATCCGCGGCCTGGAGGCGAACCTCGAGCGCGCCGCCGCGTTCGCGGGGATGTCGCCGTCGATCGTCACCCCGTTGAACAAGCTGATCGGCTACGAGGCGGCTGCGGCGATCGCGAAGCACGCGGTCGCGCGCGGGATCACCGTACGCGAGGCCGTGATCGACCTCGGATACGTCGAGCGCGGTGAGCTCACGCTGGAGCAGCTGGACGAGAAGCTCGATCTGCTGTCGATGACGCATCCCGGGTGAGCCGCCCATAATCGGGACATGCGCCGCTCACGACGCCCGGTATCGGCCCGTGTCAGAATCCTCACCGCGATCCTGACCGTGGCCGGTGTCGGCCTCGCCCTCGTCGGCGGGGTGACCTTCGTCGTTCAGCGGCAGCAGGTCCTCGCCGAGGTCGACGACCGCCTCGGGAATCAGGTGGAACGGCTGCACACGATCGCCGACGACGGTGATCCGGACGCTCCCTCGGGCGCCGTATCGCTCACCGTCGACCGATATGCCGACGTCGATGCCTACCTGCAGGAGGTCGTCGCGCGTCTGGTTCCGGCCCGGAACGAGGCCTCGTTCGCCGTGGTGGCCGGAAGCGCACCGATCACATCATCCACGCTCTCCGGATTCGACGCCTCCGATGACGCCGCGTTCGTCGACCGTGTGCGGGAGGAGGCCGCGGACGGAGGTGTCCGACGTGGTACCGCCCGCACGGATGCGGGGACCCTGCGCTACATCGCCATCCCGGTCTCCGTCGAGGGGGAGACAGCCACGGGCGTCTATGTGCGCGCCGTCGACCTCGATGCATCCTTGGCGCCCGTCACCGCCGCCATGACGACCTACGTCGTGGCGGGCATCGTCGTCCTGGGAGCCATCGGGATCGTGGGCTGGTTCGTCACGAGCCGACTCCTCTCCCCCATCCGTCACCTCCGGGAGACGGCGGCGGCGATCTCCCTGGAGGACCTCTCCGCGCGCCTGCCCACCGCAGGCAACGACGACATCTCCGATCTGTCGCGCACCGTGAACTCGATGCTCGATCGCCTCGAGGGATCCGTCGACACCCAACGGCAGCTCCTGGACGACGTCCGCCACGAGCTGAAGACGCCGATCACCATCGTTCGCGGCCACCTCGAGCTCATGGATCCGCGGGATGAGGCCGACGCCGCCGCCGCCCGCGAGATCGGCATCGCCGAGCTCGACCGTCTCGCCCGGCTCGTGGAGGACATCGACCTCCTCGCCGCCGCGGAGGGGGAACAGTATGCGATGACAACCGTGAGGTTGGACCAACTGACCGCGCGGCTCGGCGAACTGATCGCCGTCATCCCCGATCACCGCTGGAGCCTCGCGCACGTGTCGCGGGGACGGATCATCGGGGACGCGGACCGTCTCCTGCAGGCGTGGCTGCAGTTGGCCGACAACGCCGCGAAGTACACGCCGCCCGGCTCGCCGATCGAGGTGGGCAGTGTCCTGGACGAGCGGGGCGCGCGCCTGTGGGTGCGTGACCATGGTCCCGGCATCCCCCGCGCCGCTCGGCATCGCATCTTCCGACGCTTCGATCGCGCCGACACCAAGCGCGCCGTGGGAGGCTCGGGGCTGGGCCTGGCGATCGTGGATGCGATCGCCAAGGGTCACGGGGGCTCGTGCAGCGTCGACGACACCCCCGGCGGCGGGGCGACGTTCACCATCCATCTGCCGCAGACAAGCGTCGACCTGCCCGCACCGGTGCGGGCAGGAGACGTCGTGATGCAGCGAGAGGCCACCGCATGACGAGGATCCTGATCATCGAGGACGAACCCCGTATCGCGGCGTTCGTCAGCCGTGGGCTCGCGAACGCCGGATACGAGACCACCATCATCGACGACGGCGTGGAGGGACTCGCGGCCGCACTCCGAGGCGACGGGGATCTGGTGCTCCTGGACGTCGGCCTCCCCGGCATCGACGGCTTCGAGGTGCTCCGCGAACTGCGCACGCGAGGCTCGCTCGTCCCCGTCATCATGCTCACGGCGCGCTCCAGCACCAGGGACACCGTCGACGGCCTCGACGCCGGCGCGAACGACTATGTCGCCAAACCCTTCACGTTCGAGGAGCTCCTCGCGCGCGTCCGCTCCCGCCTCCGCGAGGCCGCACCCACGACGGGGGTGTCCGTCGGACACGGCGACGTCCACCTCGACATCCTCGCCCGCCGAGCCACGGTCGCCGGACGGGAGATCGATCTCTCCGCCCGCGAGTTCGCCCTCGCGGAGCAGTTCCTGCGCAACCCGGGCCGCGTCCTCACGCGGGAGCACCTTCTCCGCAGCGTCTGGGCTCTGGACTTCGATCCGGGCTCGAACGTCGTCGACGTGTACGTCCGGTACCTCCGCGGCAAGCTCGGCAGCGCGCGCATCGTGACCGTGCGCGGCGCGGGCTACCGCTGGGAGTGAGCGCGCGCGCGAGCCGACGGGCGGGGGCGCGCCGGAGCGCGACCCCGCCCGTCCGGCCTCAGGCGAGCTCTCCCGCTTCGAGCAGGTCGGTGACGAGCGCGGCGATCGCCGAGCGCTCGGACCGGGTGAGGGTGACATGGCCGAACAGCGCGTGCCCCTTGAGCGTCTCGATGACCGACGCGATTCCGTCGTGGCGACCGACGCGCAGGTTGTCCCGCTGACCGACGTCATGCGTCAGCACCACGCGGGAGTTCTGGCCGATCCGGCTGAGCACCGTGAGGAGGACGTTGCGTTCCAGCGACTGTGCTTCGTCCACGATCACGAACGCATCGTGCAGCGAACGCCCACGGATATGGGTCAGCGGCATCACCTCGAGCAGGCCCCGCTCCACCACCTCTTCGAGGACGTTGGAGGACACCACCGAGCCGAGGGTGTCGAAGACCGCCTGCCCCCACGGGTTCATCTTCTCCTGCGCGTCACCGGGAAGATATCCGAGTTCCTGACCGCCGACGGCGTACAACGGCCGGAAGACGATGATCTTCCGCTGCTGCTGCCGCTCGAGCACCGCCTCCAGGCCGGCGCACAGGGCCAAGGCGGACTTACCCGTCCCCGCGCGGCCCCCGAGCGAGACGATCCCCACATCGGGGTCGAGCAGAAGATCGATCGCGATGCGCTGCTCCGCCGAGCGTCCGTGGAGGCCGAACACCTCGCGGTCGCCGCGCACGAGCCGGTACTCCCCCGGGCCGCTCACCCGACCGAGGGCCGAGCCACGCTCCGAATGGATGATGAGACCGGTGTTCACCGGGAGCCCGCGCACGTCGTCTCCCGTCGCCACCTCGCTCTCGTAGAGGTCGCTGATCTCGTCGCCGGACACGTCGACGGTCGCGATGCCGGTCCACCCGGAGTCGACCGCCTGCTCGGCGAGGTACTCCTCGGCGCTGATCCCGAGGGATGCGGCCTTCACGCGCATCGGGAGGTCCTTCGAGACGACCGTCACCTCCTGGCCGTCCGCGGCCAGGTGCAGTGCCACGGCGAGGATCCGCGAGTCGTTGTCCCCCAGCCGCATGCCGGCGGGGAGGACGGTGGGATCGGTGTTCCCCAGCTCGACGCGGAGCGTGCCGTCCTCGCCGACGGGGACGGGGAAATCGAGGCGTCCGTGCTCGACGCGCAGCTCGTCGAGGTGGCGCAGAGCCTGCCGGGCGAAGTACCCGATCTCTGGATCATGCCGCTTCCCCTCCAGCTCGGTGATCACGACGACGGGGATGACGACGCTGTGCTCGGCGAAGCGGAAGAACGCCCGCGGATCGCTCAGCAACACGGAGGTGTCCAGGACGTAGGTGCGCAGATCCTGCGCCTCGTCGATCTCGTGTGCGCTCTCGTGCTGCCTGTGTGGTGCTCGTGTGGTCACAACCGACTCCCGCCCCGGGTGGGTTCCCACCCGATTCTTCACGAGTCGACCGGAGGTCACGAGTCGCGATCCGAGAGGCCGACCCGATCGGGCGCCTTGCCCGATGCGATGAACGTACGACCTGCGGCCGCGTCCCTCCGCATCCGACACGCGGACGAATCGTTACGCGCAGATGAACTTCGTCGCGCCGGCCGCGTGGCGCCTCAGCTGCCGTAGCGGCGGTCGCGGCTCGCGTAGTCGCGGATGGCCCGCAGGAAGTCGACCTCTCGGAGGTCCGGTCCGAGCGCCTCGACGAAGTAGAACTCCGAGTGGGCGCTCTGCCACAGGAGGAAATCGCTCAGACGCTGCTCCCCCGAGGTGCGGATGACGAGATCCGGGTCGGGCTGCCCGCCGGTGTACAGATGCTCGCCGATCTGCTCCGGCGTAAGGCTCTCCGCGAGGTCCTCGAGGGAACCCCCGGAGGTGCCGTGCTGGGCGATGATGCTGCGGACCGCGTCGACGATCTCGCCCCGTCCACCGTACCCCACGGCGAGGTTGACGTGCAGACCCGCGTGGCCGCGGGTGCGCGCGGACGCGTCGGCCAGGACGCGGGCGAGATCGGGCGGGAGCCCATCGGCTCGTCCGACGTGCTGCACGCGCCAGTCACGCTCGAGCGAGAGCTCCTCGGCGAGCTCGGCGATGATGTCGATGAGGTCGGAAAGCTCGCCGGAGTCGCGTTTGCGCAGATTATCGGTGGAAAGAAGGTACAGCGAGACCACGCGGATGCCGACGTCGTCGCACCACCCGAGGAACTCCCGCATCTTCGCGGCGCCTGCCCGGTGTCCGTGGGCCGCCGAGTCATACCCCAGCTGCCGAGCCCACCGACGATTGCCGTCGATCATCATCGCGAGGTGATGCGGAACAGTCTCGGGATCCAACCGCCGTCTCAGACGGTTGATGTACAGCCGGTAGAGGGGACCTCTGCCCTCGTTCGACGGAGTACGCGTCACCCCCCTACGCTACCCCGAGCAGGCGGGCTCCGCCGAGTGGTACTCGATGCCACCGGCCCCGGAACCGCGTATGTACCGCCGGAGGAATGCGGGTGCGCCGTACCCTGTTCCCATGAGTCGTCGACCGCGCATTCCCGCCGCGCCCGAGGTTCCCGTCCTCCCCCTCATGGATGCCGCTGCCGTCGACGCGTGGTCGGAGGCGAAGCCCAGCTGGCGCGGCTGGATCCACGCCGGGACGTTCCCCGTCGCGATCGCCGCGGGGATCGTGCTGATCGCGCTCGCGCAGGGCCCTGCGGCCAAGTGGTCCTCGGCGGTGTTCATGGCCACCTCGCTCCTGCTCTTCGGCAACTCGGCTCTCTATCACCGCTTCTCGTGGGGTCCGAGGACCCGCGCGACCCTGAAGCGCATCGACCACGCCAACATCCTCCTGCTGATCGCAGGAACCTACACGCCCATCGCCGTGCTCGCGCTCCCCCCGGAGCAGGGGGTTCTGCTGCTCTCGCTCGTCTGGGGCGGCGCTCTGCTCGGAATCCTCTTCCGCGTCTTCTGGCTCCACGCCCCGCGCTGGCTGTACGTCGCGCTGTATCTGCTCCTCGGATGGGCCGCGGTGATGTACCTCGGAGATCTCTTCCGCGCCAATCCCGCGATGATGGTCCTCGTCGCCGTCGGGGGTCTCCTCTACACCGCAGGGGCCGTCGTGTACGCGCTCAAGCGTCCCAATCCGTGGCCGGGCCACTTCGGCTTCCACGAGATCTTCCACGTGTGCACCGTCCTGGCGTTCCTGTGCCATTGGACGGCATGCCTGCTGATCGCGCTGCAGCCGGCCTACAACACCTGATCGTCGCGATCTTCGCGCTCCCGCGCGCGCGCGTCCCGCTCTGCTTCCTCGGCGTCCAGTTCCTCCTGGATGTCGGCGCGCACGCGGCCGCGGCGAATCCGTCGGGTCATGTCCGCCGCGAGGAGGACGACCGCGACGGTGACGAACACGATGATGCCGAATCCCCAGGGACCGGGTGTGACCAGCTCCGGGTCGACGGTCGGCACGGGGATGGGGGTGACGGAGGTGCCCGCGAGGAGGGCGAGCGGGAGATGCATGAGAGTCCGTTTCCGTCCGGGCAGATGCTGTGCCGCGGACCCGGGTGCGCGGGAGCGCCTAATCTGGAAGTCCCAGCCTATTCTTCCGACGGACACCCATGACCACTCAGGAACAGCTTGATCGGCGCTACGGACGCCGACGCACGACGTCGGCTCGATGGGCGATCGGCGGTGCCGCCGCCGTCGGCGCGATCCTCGCGGGTCTGCTCGGATGGACGGTGGTGTCCGGCAGCATCGACGCGATCGACGTGCGCTCCACCGGCTTCGTCGTCGAGGACGACGGCCGGGTCACCATCGACTTCCAGCTCACCTCGCCCCCCGGCCGCTCGATCGCGTGCGCCCTGGAAGCGCAGGACGAGGAGCACGGCGTGGTCGGCTGGCGCATCGTGGAGTACGCCGCCGCCGCGGACCATGCGCGGGCTTTCCGTGAGAGTGTCCGGACGGTATCGGAGGCGACCACGGGTTTTGTCAACGACTGCTGGGTGACGTAGTCTGGCGGCGTTGTGCTCCACCCACGCCCCGGCCGGTCCGGGGCGTTTGACATATCGCACAGCCACCGCCTACCGAAGGAGTCAGACGTGTCCAGCGATGCCCCCGTGACCTTCCTCACGCAGGACGCCTACGACCGTCTCGTCGCCGAGCTCGAACACCTGTCGACGACCGGCCGCGAAGAGATCGCCAAGCGCATCGAGGCCGCCCGCGAGGAGGGCGACCTCAAGGAGAACGGCGGGTACCACGCCGCCAAGGACGAGCAGGGCAAGCAGGAGGCGCGCATCCGCACCCTCCAGTGGCTTCTGAAGAACGCCACGGTCGGCGATGCGCCGGAGAGCACCGGCACCGTCGAGCCCGGCACCGTGGTGACGGCCACGGTCGCGGGTGGCGAAGAGGTCTTCCTCCTCGGCAACCGCGAGATCGCCTCCGGGTCGGATCTCGACGTGTACAGCGAGGCGTCCCCGCTCGGGACCGCGATCCTCGGACTGAAGGAGGGCGACACGACCTCCTACACCGCGCCCAACGGCCGCGAGATCGCCGTCGAGATCGTCAAGGTGGAGACCTACACCGGCCAGTGAGCGGCAGGGCGGGGCGGGATCGTGCCGTCCGCGCTCAGTCCGGGACGACGATCGGATCGAAGCCGGCCTGACGCAACGTGTCCATGACGTGCGCCCGGTGCTCCTCGCCTCGTGTCTCCACGCTCAGCTGCAGGATGACCTCGCTGATCTGAAGCCCCTGACCGTGGCGCGTATGCAGCACCTCCGTCACGTTGGCGCCCGCGAGGGCGAGGAGCTCCGAAACCCGGGCGAGCTGTCCGGGGCGATCGGGCAGAGGGATGCGCAGGGTCATGTAGCGTCCGGAGGCCGCGAGCCCGTGGGCCACGACGCGCTGGAGGAGGAGCGGATCGATGTTCCCGCCCGAGAGCACGACGGCGGTGGGACCTGCGGCGCGGATCTTGCCCGCGAGGATCGCCGCGACCCCGGCCGCCCCGGCAGGCTCCACCACCTGCTTCGCCCGCTCCAGCAGCACGAGGAGAGCACGGGCGATGTCATCCTCCGAGACCGTGACCACCTCGTCGACGTGATCGCGGATGATCGAGAACGGCAGATCACCGGGACGGGCCACGGCGATCCCGTCGGCGATCGTCGGGCGGGTCTCCACATCGACCGGGTGGCCGGCGGCGAGTGAGGTCGGGTAGGCGGCCGAATTCTCGGCCTGCACACCGATGATGCGGATGCTGCGCCCCTCCGCCGCGGCACGCGCCTTCACTGCGGCGGCGACGCCGGCCACGAGGCCGCCTCCGCCGATGCTCATCACGATGGTGTCGAGATCGGGGAGGTCGTCCATGAGTTCCAGCCCGAGAGTCCCCTGCCCTGCGATGACGTCCGGGTGGTCGAAGGGGTGGATGAACACCGCGCCGGTGCGCTCGGCGAAGTCCGCGGCGAGCCGGAGCGGCGTCTCGACCGTCGCCCCCTCCAGGATGACGTCGGCGCCGTAGCCGCGAGTCGCCAGCAGCTTCGGCACCGGCACGCCGAGCGGCATGAAGATCGTGGCCGGGATGCCGAGAGCCTTGGCGGCGAGGGCGACGCCCTGAGCGTGGTTCCCCGCCGATGCGGCGACGACACCGCGGGCGCGCTCCTCGGCCGTGAGGCGTGACAGGCGATAGGTCGCTCCGCGGATCTTGAACGACCCGGTGCGCTGGAGGTTCTCGAGCTTCAGATGGACGGGCACGCCCAGGAGGTCGCTCAGGTGGAGGGACTCGTCGAGGGGGGTGCGGCTGATGACGCCGTCGAGGACGCGCGCGGCATCCGCGAAGTCGGCGAGCGACGGGATCGTGGCGTTCACGAACGGCCCTTCTTGGTTCGGGGGACGGTGCTCCAGATGAGATCACCCTGGGGCGCGTTCCCGGACTCCCAGGCGCGGGAGCCGAGATACACGGCCACGACGTTGACGAACGCGGCGAGGGGGACGGCGAACAGCGCGCCGGGGATGCCGGCGATCATCGCGCCGCCGGCGACCACGAGGACGACGGCCAGGGGGTGGACCTTCACGGCGGCACCCATGAGGATCGGCTGGAGGATGTGACTCTCCACCTGCTGCACGACCAGGACGACGACGAGCATCCACAGCGCGATCCACGGACCGTTGTAGACGAGGGCGATGAACACCGCGATCGCACCCGTGACGATCGCACCCACGAACGGGACGAACGCGCCGAGGAACACCAGGACCGCGATCGGGATCGCCAGCGGCACCCCGAGCAGGAACGCTCCGAGACCGATGCCGACCGCGTCGATCGTGGCCACCAGAAGCTGCGTACGCGCGTACATCACCACGGTCCGCCACCCCGCGCGTCCGGCACCGTCCACGGGACGGCGCGCGCGGCGCGGGAACAGGCGGAGCGTCCACTTCCAGATGCCGCCGCCGTCCGCGAGGAGAGTGATGAGGATGAACAGGGCCAGGAGCGCTCCGGCACCGACGTGCCCGATGGTCGTTCCGAATGCGAGCGCCCCCGACCAGACGACGGACGCCTGATCCTGCAGGAACTGCCATCCCTCTCCGAGGAGGTCGTCGATCTGCTGCGAGGTGAGGTGGAGAGGACCGTCGATCAGGTACTGCCGGAACCGCTCGAAGGCCTCCACGGTGCGCGTCTGAACCCGGGGAAGCTCTCGGCTGATCTGCCACACCACGAGCCACACCAGCGCGGAGACGACGGCCATGGTCGTCAGGAGCGAGATCACGATCGCGAGCCAGCGCGGGAAGCGGTGACGGAGCATGAGCGTGAAGAACGGCCACAGGAGCGCGCTCAACAGGATCGCGACGAGGAGGGGGATCACCAGAAGCTTCAACTGGATGACGAGCCAGATGCCGACGCCGATGGCGGCGGCGATCAGCAGGAAACGCCAGGCGTAGGCGGTCGCGATGCGGAGACCTCGCGGAATCGAATCGGTCAGATCCGTGGAGACCACCCGACGTCGATCCCGGAGGGCGTCGAACAGCGAACCGCGTCGCGGGTCCTCGGAGCCGTCCATCCGGCCAGTCTAGGCGCGCCGCATACCGGATCAGACATGCGCTCGTCCCTCGCGGTCGGTTGCTAGCGTGAAGCCGTGCCACGCAGATCCGTCGTCGCGCTCCTCGTGAGCGGCACCATCGCGCTCGCGATCATCGGAGCGATCCTCCTCGCCGTCCTGCCGCCGCGCGCGGACACGGCGGAGGACGCCGCGCAGTCGTTCGCGGAGGCGCTGACGGCCGCAGACGGAACCGCGGCCGTCGCGCTCCTCGCCGACCCCTCGGCGGCCGCCGTCGTCGCCGCCGAGGCGCTCGACGACGCCTCTGCCGTGGAGTCGGCCGAGGTCGTGCTCACCGAGCAGATGGCCGAACGGGCGATGTTCGACCTCACTGTCACCGTGGCCGGAGAGACCGCGACGTCCCGCTTGGTCCTCGTCGACGTCGGCGACGGGTGGCGGGTCGCCGACGGGATGTGGGGCACGCTCCGCGTGGAGACGACGCACGGAGACGCCGTGCGCGTGGGAGGAACGCGCGTCCCCGCCCCCGGTGAGGTGCTGCTCCTTCCCGGCCGATACCCGGTGACGGCGGACCCCGCCGACCTCTTGGACGGTGCGACCGAGACCACGGTGTTCCCGGGGACGGATCAGGACGTCACGATCGGGGCGATCCCGAACGAGGCTGCCCTCGAAGCCGCCCAGGGGGCGATCGCGGACTATGCGGCGGCGTGCACGGTCCCCGCCACGAGCACCCCCGCGAACTGCGGGATGCGCATCCCGTGGCCCGCCGACCTCGTCGCGCTCGAGGAGCTGCGGTTCCGCATCGACCGGATGCCGCGCGTGGAGGAGCTCGACGCCGACACGTTCGTCGCGTCGGGCGGGGTGCTCGTCGTCACCGCACGCGGGACGGATCGTGAGGGTGCTCCGCGGGACGTCACCTACCGCTCGGACACCTGGACACTCCGCGGCTCCTTCGCCGTCGGCCCGGACGGCATCACCCTCACCGTGTGGTGAGGCGCCGCCGACGGGTCGAGGTCTCGCCGACGGCTCAGAACTGCACGCGAGGCGGCTCGGAGATCGCCGCCCCGTCGACCACCTCGAAGAACTCCCGCTCGTGGAAGCCCAGGTTGCGGGCGAAGAGATTGTTCGGGAACACCTTGATCTTCGTGTTCAGTTCGCGCACGCCGCCGTTGTAGAAACGGCGCGACGCCTGGATCTTGTCTTCGGTGTCCACGATCGCCTGCTGGAGCTGGAGGAAGTTCTGGCTCGCCTGGAGTTGCGGATAGGCCTCCGCGACCGCGAACAGCGACTTCAGCGCCTGCTGCATATGCCCCTCGGCGACACCGGCATCCGCCGGCCCCGACGCGGACAGTGTCTCGGCGCGCGCTCGCGTGACGTTCTCGAAGACCGCCTTCTCGTGGGCGGCGTACCCCTTCACCGCCTCGATCAGATTCGGGAGGAGGTCGGCGCGGCGCTTCAGCTGGACCGTGATGTCACTCCACGCCTCGTCGACGCGCACGTTGAGCTGGACCAGCGAGTTGTAGGTCGCCCACAGGTAGATGCCGGCGATGACGACGAGCGCCACCACGATCAGCACGGGGATCAGCCATTCCCACATAGCGCGAGACTCCGTTCGAGGTTTCCCTTCATCCTAGCCAGGCGCTTCTCGGGGCCGAAGTGCGCGGCGCGCGACTCCCAGCCGTTACCCACCGAGGACGCGGTCGAGGTAGGGGTTGGCGAACACCCGGTGAGGATCCCACTGATCGCGCAGCGCGACGAAGTCGGCGAACCGCCGATACCGCGATGCCAGCACCGCCGCATCCTGCGCGTGCATCTTCCCCCAGTGCGGACGCCCACCCTCGGCGAGGAGGATCTCCTCGACCGCATCGAAGTAGGCGCCGGGATCCTCGCGCCAATACCGATGCACGGCGATATAGCCGCTCTCGCGCCCGTGCGAGGTGGACATCCACGCCAGATCCGCGGCGGCCGTGCGCACCTCGATGGGGAAGGAGATCCGCCATCCACGCCGCCGGATCAGATCGCGCACCGCTTCGAACGCGGGCACGAGCCGCTCGATCGGGACGGCGTATTCCATTTCCGCGAAGCGCACCGACCGACGGGTCGCGAACACCGCCGCGGAGGCGTCGGAGAAGTCCCTGCCGCCCCACACCCGCGTCGACACACGGTTGAGGGCGGGGACACTGGCGGGAAGCAGCGCTCCCGTCGCGCACGCCACCCGATGGAGCACCCCGCCGACCACGACGTCCTCGAGGAACCGTGCTCCGGCCGACAACGGGCGGGTGGGCGTGTCAGCGGGGTGCCGCTGCTGGGCCTTCGTCAGCGCGAGGTCGGTTCCCGGAAACCAGTAGAACTCGAAATGGTCGTCCCGCTCGGCGCGTGCGGCGAGGTCGTCGCAGACCTCCTGCAGGGGCTCGGGACGCTCGCGCGCGGCCAGCACGAATGCGGGGACGCATCGCAGCGTCACCTCGACGATGACACCGAGGGCGCCCAGCGAGACGGCGACCGCATCGAGCAGTTCGCCGTCCTCCTCCGTGACCGTGACCCGTTCCCCGTCGGCCGTGACGAGGGACATCCCGGCGACCTGGCTCCCCAGGCCGCCGAGTCGGATGCCGGTGCCGTGGGTGCCGGTGCTGATGGCGCCGGCGAGGCTCTGCCGATCGATGTCGCCGAGGTTCTCCATCGCGAGACCGTACGGCGCGAGGAGCGCCGGGATCCGGTGGAGGCGCGTGCCCGCGGCGAAGGTCGCCAGGCCCCGTTCTCGGTCCACATCGACGAGCCCCGAGAGCTCGTCGAGATCCAGCAGAATGTCGGGGGCGAGGGCGATCGCCGAGAAGCTGTGACCGGCGCCCACCGCCTTCACGCGCAGTCCGCGCCGGGCCGCGGCATCGACCGCGCGACGCACCGCGTCGACCGACGGTGGACGCTCGACGCGACGGGGGCGCACCTGCTCGGTGCGACCCCAGTTCTGCCATCGGCCGCCGGGACGCGTCATGCGAACGACCGTCCCTCTCCGCGGTAGGTCGGTACCTCGCCGACGACCCGGCCCTCCGAGACGACCTGCAGTCGTTCCGCGTGCTCGCACAGCTCTCCGCTCTTGGCGTGCCGGAACCACACGCGCGACCCGACGCGCAGGGATGCGGTCCCCCGCCCGGCGACGGGGGTCTGGACCTCCCCCGCGCCCTCCCGCGGGAGGAGATGGAGGCCGTGGGGCCACACCGGCGTCGGGAGCCGCGAGGCTCCCGCGGGCCCGGACGCCACCCATCCGCCACCGGACGCCGTGACGACGCCCGGCGTCGGCACCCGCACGACGTCGACGGCGAAGGCAGCGGCGGGCGCGGGACGGAAGCGGCGGTAGCCGTCGAAGAGGTGACCGGCGAGCAGTCCGCTGCCCGCGGTCACTTCGGTCACAGCGGTGTCGGCTGCCGAGGTCTCCAGCGATCCGGTGCCGCCGGCGTTGACGAACTCCAGCGGCACCCGCTCCGCGACCGCGGAGACCACCGCCGCGCGACGTTCCCGGAGCTCTGCGACGCTTCGACGCTGCATCCACCGGATCGCCGCCGAACCGGCATCCGCGACACCTGCCACCTGCGCCTCGTACATCATCACGCCGACGAGCCGGAACCCGGGCCGCGCGGCCACGGCCCGCGCCAACCGCGCCGCCTCGGCCGGCTCGTGGACGGGCGAGCGCCGCACGCCCACGTGGCCGAGCGCGGGCGCGCGCCACGAGGCGTCCACGTCGATCGAGAGACGGATCTCCGGGCGCGCAGTCGGTGACACCACCGCGTCGATCAGGTCGAGCTGTGCCTCGTCGTCGATCATCAGCGTGATCTTCGCCGCGGCGTCGGGGTCGCCCGCGAGCCGGGCGAGAGCCGTGCGATCCGCCGTCGGATACCCCAGCACGATGTCGTCGTGGGATTCGGCGAGCCACAGCGCTTCGGCCAGCGAGTACGCGAGGAGCCCGCGATACCCGGGGAGCGCGAGGACGGCGTCGAGGATGTCGCGGGAGCGGACCGACTTCGTCGCGACACGGACGGGCACCCCCGCCGCACGCACGACGAGGTCCAGCGCGTTGTGCCGGAGGGCGCCCAGGTGCACCGCCGCAACGGGGGCGGGAAGCGCCTCCACCGCACGGGTGAGGTCCGCCCAGTAGCGCGGGGCGTCCTCCCACACCGCACCGGCGGATGCCGCGGCGTCGAGGTCGAGTCTCATCGGACCCACCCTAGAGCCGCAGGCCTCCCGAGTGTGCCCCCGGTGGGACTCGAACCCACACTGCAGCGATTTTAAGTCGCCCGCCTCTGCCGATTGGGCTACGGGGGCGCCGGCACACCGACGCCGTCACGCTTTCCTCAGCGGCCCGCGGCGGCGGCCTTGTCGGCCTCGACCTTCTCCGGCTGGTCCGCGACCTTGCCGTGGTCGCGCGGCTCGGCCGGCGGCGTCACCGCGGGCTGGGCCGGACGGGGGCGGGCGGCGAACTCCTCGAAGACCTCGCGGGGGTTCTGCACCGCGGAGAGGTTGACGATGTCACGGCCGAGCCAGAAGTTATTCCACCAGCCCCAGAGCACGCGGAACTTCCGCTCCCAGGACGGCATCGCCAGGCCGTGGTAGCCGCGGTGCGCGAACCATGCCGGAAGGCCCTTGATCGCGATCTTGCCGGACTGGAACACGCCGATGCCGATGCCGAGGCCCGCCACCGCGCCGAGGTTCTTGTGCACGTATTCCTTCGGCTCCTCGCCACGCAGAACCGCGACCAGGTTCTTCGCGAGCAGCTTCGCCTGGCGGACCGCGTGCTGGGCGTTGGGGACGCAGAAGCCTCCCACCCCGCCGCCCGAGAGATCGGGGACGGCGGCGACGTCACCGGCGGCCCAGGCTCCCTCGACGGGCGCTTCGGCGGTGCCCACCCGCAGGTCGGCGCGGGCGCTGATGCGACCGCGCTCTTCGACGGGCAGGTCTCCGCCGCGGACGACGGTAGGGTTCGCCATCACGCCCGCGGTCCAGATGATCAGGTCGCTCGGGATCGTCTCCCCGGTGGAGAGCTCGACGTTGCCGTCGACGGCTCCCTTCACCTGGGTGTCGAGGTGGACCAGGGCACCGCGCTCGGCGAGGTTCTTCAGCACCCACTCGCTGGTCTTCAGCGACACCTCGGGCATGATGCGCCCCATCGCCTCGACGAGGTGGAAGTGCGTGTCCTCGAAGCGCAGCTCGGGGTACTTCTTCAGGAGAGCAGAGGCGTAGGACCGCAGCTCGGCGAAGACCTCGATTCCGGCGAAGCCTCCTCCGACCACCACGACGGTGAGGAGTCGATCGCGCTCCGGACCGGCGGGGACGAGCGCGGCCTTGTCGAAGTTCTCCGTCAGGCGATCGCGGATGGCGACGGCCTCCTCGATCGTCTTCAGCCCGATCGCGTTGTCGGCGATTCCCGGGATCGGGAACGTCCGCGAGACCGCACCGGCCGTCACGACGATCTGGTCGTACCGGACCTGGTACGGCTCCCCGACGGAGGGGGTGATCGTGGCGGCCTTGTCGGCGTGGGTGATGCCGGTCACCTTGCCCGCGATGACCTTCGTCCTCGACAGGTGGCGACGCAGCGACACGACCGAGTGCCGCGCCTCGATGGACCCGGCCGCCACCTCGGGGAGGAACGGCTGATAGGTCATGTAGGGCAGCGGGTCGACGATGGTGACCTCGGCTTCGCCCTTGCGCAGATGCTTCTCGAGCTTCCACGCCGTGTAGAAGCCCGCATATCCGCCGCCGACGATCAGGATCTTGGGCACGGTGTTCGTCACGGTGGGAAGTACTCCTCGGGTGTCAGCGGCTCGGCGTCCGGGACGCCAATCGGATGCGTCGGACAGCTGCAGTGACGCCGAGCGTGAACAGTATAGCGGTGGTGGTGAGAAGCGTCAGCGGGAGCGTTCCGTAGAGCACCGTCTCGCCGGTCGGCAGGAGCGGGGAAACCGCACGCTCCGCGGCATCCGCCGGGGGCAGCGGCTCGATCTCCACCGGCTCGCTGGGCACGCTCGGGGCCGGCCCGCTGTCGGCGCGTCGGTAGAGCCGGATCCACTCCGACAGGCTCCCCATCGGGTTCGCCGTCACCGCGGGGACGTCGGCCCGCACGGCGGCGGCGGCATCCACCAGACCTCGACCGTAGAGCGGGTCGACCGGCTGCTCGGCGCCGGCGACGGGACGGGCGGTCGAGACGATCCGGTTGATGACGTTCGCGGCGTCGAGGTCGGGGTGGGCGGCGCGGACGAGGGCCGCGACACCCGCCACGATCGGCGCGGCACCGCTGGTGCCGTCCCAGACGACCACGCGTCCGTCCGCGGAGACCCCGAGCAACCGTTCGCTGGGCGCCGCCACTCCGATCGTGATGCCCTGCGTCGATGCCTCCACGCTCGCCCGGCCCCGCGGGTCGACACCCCCGACGGTCAGCACGCCGGGGATGGTCGCGGGGGCGCCGACGGCCGTGGTGCCGCTCCCGCGGTTGCCGGCGGCCACGACGACCACGACGTCGTTCTCGAAGGCGTAGAGGAAGGCGTCGTCCCAACTCGGATCCCAGTCGGGGGTGTTCGTGGTGAGGGACATGTTGATCACGTCGGCCCCGTTGTCCACCGACCACCGGATCGCCTCGGCGATCTGCTCCACGAAGGGCACCGTCGCCGCCGACCCGAAGCCGACCGAGACCGCCATGAGCTCGGCCTCGGGGGCGACACCGATCATGCCTGTTCCGGGACCCGTGCCTCGCGCAGCCGCCAGGGAGGCCACCCAGCTGCCGTGGTTGCCGTCCACGGCGCCGATCGGCGTGCGCCCGTCGGCGGAGCCGATTCCGGACACATCCGTCCCGGCCACCACCGCCCCCTGGAACTCCACCGGTCCGCGACCGATGCCGGTGTCGATGACGGCGATGCGCACGCCGGCGCCGCGCGTCGTCCGCCACGCGTCCTCGATGCCGTAGTCGGCGAGCCAGTACTGCGCGTCGCGGACGGGGTCCACGGACGACGGAACGGGCGACGGGGAGGGATCGGTCGCTGCCGACGCCGGCGCGACGCCGAGCGTGACGGCGAGCGTGACCGCGGCCAGCCCGACGCCGATCCACCGCCCGAGCGCGATCATCCGCCCGGCCCCGGCTCTGCGCATACGCACACGTCCGGCGACCACGTGGACCGATCCAGGGCGAGATCGCCGATGGGGTTCACACCGGGGCCTGCGGCAAGCGCGTGGCCGGCGAGGGCATGCAGGCACTTCACCCGCGTGGGCATCCCTCCGGCGGACACGCCCTCGATCTCGGGGACGTCGCCGAAGAGGGTCCGGTCCTCCAGGTACGCGCGGTGCGCGGCCCGATAGGCCTCGGAGACGCTGTCGTCGCGGAGCATCTCGGCGAACTCCGGCATCACCTGGGTCGCCTCGAGGGTCGACATCGCAGCCGTCGCCGCGGGGTGGGTCAGATAGTAGAAGGTCGGGAAGGGCGTCCCGTCCGGGAGTCGGGGCGAGGTGGCCACGACCGTGGGATTCCCGCAGACGCAGCGCGCGGCGACGCCGACGACGCCGCGCGCCGGGCGTCCGAGCTGCGCGCGGAGGACGACGAGATCGCGGTCGCTCAGGGGTGCGAAGGGAGGCGTGGTCACGCCTTCGAGGGTAGCCGGGGGCGCCGGTGTCGACGAACCCCGACGCGTGTCACGGCCCGGTCGTCCCGGTCACCGTGCGCGAAAGACCCGCTTCTGTGATCGACCGCACCATCTGGCCCATCCAGTCGGTCCGGGTCGTCTGCACCTCGTCGCTGACGGCGGCGGGCTCCTGCGGCACGTCCTGCGGCGGGAGATCGTTGTCGATGAGGTAGACCACCTCGCCCGGCGCCACGAAATACAGCCGTTCCCGCGCCTGGGTGGTGATGTACGCCGGGTCGCTCCAGCGCTCCCGCTGCGCCTCGAGGTCCGCGACGCGCTCCTCGCCCACCTCGACGGCCGCCTCCAACGCCGCCACGCGCTGACGCTGATCGAGGTAGGTCCCGATGGTCGGGACCAGGACGAAGGCGGCGAGCACGACGAGTCCGAGCATGATGGCGGCGAAACCGGACGACCGGATGCCGGTGAGCCACGCCCGCACGTCCGGCGCCGATCGTCCCTCTCGCCGCGGACGTCGGGGAGAACGGGAAGGGGGAGCCGTCGTGTCCACCACGGCTCCCCCTCTCCTACGCTGTCCGGCGCGTATCAGCCCTTGAACCGGGGGAACGCTCCGCGCCCGGCGAAGACCGCCGCGTCGCCGAGTTCCTCTTCGATACGCAGAAGCTGATTGTATTTCGCCACGCGCTCGCTGCGTGCAGGCGCACCGGTCTTGATCTGTCCGCAGTTGACCGCGACGGCGAGGTCGGCGATCGTGGTGTCCTCGGTCTCGCCGGAACGGTGCGACAGCATGGAGCGGTACCCGTTCTGGGTCGCCACCGCGATCGCGTCGAGCGTCTCGGACAGGGTTCCGATCTGGTTGACCTTCACCAGCAGCGCGTTCGCGACCCCGAGGTCGATGCCGCGCTGCAGACGCTGCGGGTTGGTGACGAAGAGGTCGTCGCCGACGAGCTGGACCTTCGATCCGATCGCGTCGGTCAGGCCCTTCCACGCGTCCCAGTCGTCCTCGGCCAGGGCGTCCTCGATCGTGACGATCGGGTAGTTGGCGACGAGGTCGGCGAAGTAGTCGGTGAGCTTGTCGGCCGACCAGGCCTTGCCCTCGACGGTGTAGACACCCTCCGAGAAGAACTCGGTGGCGGCGACGTCGAGGCCGACGGCGATGTCGGTGCCCGGGGCGAACCCGGCCTTCTCGATCGCCTTCATGAGGAAGTCCAGGCCCTCGCGGTTGCTGGGCAGGTCCGGCGCGAAACCGCCCTCGTCGCCCAGCGCCGTGTTGAAGCCGGCCGCCTTCAGCTCGCTCTTGAGCACGTGGTAGATCTCCGTGCCCCACCGCAGGGACTCGGAGTAGGTCTCCGCGCCGATGGGGGCGAGGAAGTACTCCTGGAAGTCGATGCCGTTGTCGGCGTGCTCGCCGCCGTTGATGACGTTGAACAGCGGAACGGGGAGGACGTGGGCGTTGGGGCCGCCGAGGTAGCGGAACAACGGCAGGTCCGCGGCGTCCGCGGCGGCCTTGGCGACGGCGAGGGAGACGCCGAGGATGGCGTTGGCCCCGCAGCGCGACTTGTTCTCGGTGCCGTCGGTCTCGATGAGGATCTCGTCGACGACGCGCTGCTCGCTCGCCTCGACGCCCTCGATGGCGGGGCCGAGCTCGTCGATGACGGCCGCGACGGCCTTCAGCACGCCCTTGCCCGAGTACCGGCTCTTGTCGCCGTCCCGCAGCTCGTACGCCTCGAAGGCACCCGTGGATGCGCCCGAGGGCACCGCGGCACGCTGGACGACGCCGTCATCGAGGAGCACCTCCACTTCGACGGTCGGGTTTCCGCGCGAGTCGAGGATCTCGCGTGCGCCTACAGCCTCGATCAATGCCACTGGGTGACTCCTTGTGTCGTGGAGGGGTGATGTCCGGGGATGAGTGGATATCGGGAGCGTCGTCGGTCCGAGACCACTCTAGAGGCGCGGGGCCGTCGCCGCAGGAGGGTCACACCACCACGGCGACGGCGAAGCCGTCGTAGCCCTTCGCGTCGAGCGTCTGGAGGGCGGTGGCCTCGAAGCGCGGATCGCGGGCGAGGACTTCCAGGCCCTGCCGGGTCCCCACCACGTCGGGTCGGGAGTTCGTCGGATCGGCGACCGCGCCGCCGCGACCGATGTTGTCGACGATCACCACGGTGCCCGGGCGGCCCAGTCGCGCGGCCCAGTCCAGATAGGCGGCGTTGGACTCCTTGTCGGCGTCGATGAAGACGAGGTCGAACGGAGCCTCACCGGACAGGGTGGGGAGGACGTCGAGGGCGCGCCCCTCGCGGATCTCCACGCGCGCACCGACGCCGGCGCGATCGAGATTCGCCCGGGCGAGTCGCGCATTCGCGGGCTCGGCCTCGATCGAGATCACGAGACCGTCCGCGGGGAGCGCGCGGGCGAGCCAGATCGCCGAGTACCCCCCGAGCGTGCCGATCTCGAGGATCCGTCGGGCTCCGCAGATCCGCGCGATCAGATGCAGGAACTTCCCGTTGACCGGCGCGACCTCGATCGCGGGCAGGCCCGCCGCCCGCTGCGCCGCGACGGCGGCGTCGAGAGCCGGGTCCTCCCCCACGAGCAGCGCCGACAGGTAGGCGTCGACGCGGCGCCAGGTCGCGGAGTCGATATCGGATGCCATCGCCTCAGCCAACCGGCACCGGACGGTCCTCGTCAACCCGCCCGTCGTGGAGGGCTTCGATGACCGCCGGGATGAACGCCTCCGCGGTGCGCCGGTACCCCGCAGCCGAGGGGTGGAAGCGGTCCATCGCGAACATCTCCTCCGGGCGGGAGAGGAAGACGGGCCCGACCGTCGCGCGCAGGGACACCACCACGCCCCCGGCGCGGGCCGCCTCCCGCGCTTGGGCGGACGCCAGGCGACGCGACAACCGGCCCGCGAGCGTGCGGAGCGGCTGCGGGACGGGGCGCAGCGCCGCGAGATCAAGGCACGTGCCCACGATCACAGGGATGCCGCGCTCCCGCAGCGCCCGCACCGCCTCGGCGAGATGCGCCGCGGAGCGGGCGACCGGCCGTCGATGGGTGACGTCGTTGCCGCCGACGACGATCACCGCGGCATCCGGGCGGAGCCCGCGCGGCAGCCGGGCGAGCTGATCGGCGAGCGCGGAGGACTCCGACCCGACCTGCGCGAGGGTGTGCAGGTGAACCGGCCGATCCAGCGCGCGGGAGATGCCCTTCGCCAGACGACCGCCGAGAGTCTCCTTGGGCCGAGAGGCGCCCAGTCCCGCCGCGATCGAGTCTCCGAGCAGCACAAGATGCAGCGGCGCACCGCGGCGCCGTGCGCCCCAGACGCGGTCCGCATCGAGCGCGTCCTCCCCGAGAGGCTTCCCGATGCGTCGGCGGGCGACGGCCGCCTGGCGGGCGAGCATCGAGCGCGCGAGGAGGGTGAGGATCACCGCTCCCCCGGAGACCCGGATGAGCGTGCGGGTGCCCTGCATCCCCGAAGTGGACCCCATGCAGACGTCGCGCGGGTGAACGGCAGGCGACCACACGTGGGCGCCTGCCGGGGCTCAGCTCAGCGGCCGCTGCTCCACTGCGTCGACATCCTGATCCACCGAGAGGGTGACGAACGACCGATAGCCGTCGGCGGCGGCGCGCTCGAGAAGCGCCTTGAGGTTCTTCGGGCGCTGCTCCACCCGCACGCGCGCCCCGCCGTCGAGCAGTCGCGTCTTCGCCGCGAGGAGCTGCGCCAGCGGCACGTCGCGGTCGTGGATGAGCACGACCGCGGGCGCGTTGCTCCCCCCGTGTTCTTCGAGCAGGTCCACGATGCGTTCGAATCCGATCGAGAAGCCCACGGCCGGGACGTCCTGACCGAGGAACCGCCCGATCATGCCGTCGTACCGGCCGCCGCCGCCCAGCGAGTACGGGACGGCGGGATGGGCGAGCTCGAAGATCGTGCCGGTGTAGTAGCCCATCCCTCGCACGAGGAAGGGGTCGAAGACGACGGGGACCGTCTCGGTCCCGCGGGCGGCGGCGACGGCCGCGCCGATCCCGGCCACGTGCCGGATGATCTCGTCGTCGATGCCCTCGGGGAGCGCCGCCCGGATGCGCTCCTCGCCGAACGGGAGCTCCGTGGCGGGCGCCGGGTGGGTGAGGAAGGCGGCGAAGGCGGTCACCGCGTCCGCTCCCGCACCGCGCTCGAGGAGCTCGCGCTCGACGCCGTCGGGCCCGATCTTGTCGAGCTTGTCGATCGTGATCAGGACGCCGGGACGCTCGGCCTCGGCGAATCCGAAACGCTCGAGCATGGCGTCCAGGATGCGTCGATCGTTGATCCGGATCTCCGCCCCGGCGAGCCCCAGCGCGTCGAGGGTGTCCAGGGTCGCGACGGCGAGCTCCGCCTCGGCCCGCGCGGAGGGATCGCCGATGATGTCGATGTCGCACTGCACGAACTGGCGGTATCGCCCCTTCTGCGGACGTTCGGCCCGCCAGACCGGAGCGATCTGCACGGCCCGGAACACCGCGGGGAGCACGCCGCGGTGGGTGGCGTAGAAGCGGGCCAGCGGAACGGTCAGGTCGTAGCGCAGCCCGAGGTCGGTCAGCGACGCGGGATCCTCGGCCGCGGCACGCACCGCGTCGGCGTCGAGTCCGCGACGGAGGACGTTGTACGCGAGCTTCTCGTTGTCGCCGCCGATCCCCGCGTGCAGGCGTCCGTACTCCTCCATCACGGGAGTCTCGATCTCGTCGAAACCGTGTGCGCGATAGCGGTCGCGGATCGTGGCGAGCACGCGCTCGCGGCGGGCCTTGTCGGCGGGGAGGAAGTCGCGCATGCCGCGCGGGGCGTTCACGGAGGGCACCGGTCCATCTTCCCAGGTCGCGGCGCGCGACGCGCATCAGTCGATGTCCGCGTGGCCTTCCCGCGCGCGGATGTCATCCGTGAGGGACCGCAGACGGGTGCGGAGGGCGCGCTCGGCGTCCCAGCCCTCCGCGCGCGCGACGGCGACCAGGGCGAGAAGGGCCTCACCCAGCTCGTCCTCGCTCGCCGGAGCGCCCGTGTCGGTCGAGGGTACCGGGGTGCCGGGCACGGCGGCCGCCTTGCCGAGAAGCTTCTGCGCCAGCGAGAGCGACGGCATCCGCGCGCTGACGCCGTCCAGGACGCTCGTGCGCTCACTCTTCTCCGCGGCCTTCGCGGCGTTCCAGTGGACGAGCACCTCTTCGGGCGTCGTGGCGACCGCGTCGCCGAACACGTGGGGGTGACGCCGGATCATCTTCTCGGACAGCCCCCGCGCGACGTCGTCGATGTCGAATGCCTCACCCCGCTCGCCCGCGGCGATCTCGGCGTGGAAGAGCACCTGCCACAGCAGGTCGCCGAGCTCTTCGCGCATCTCGGCGGCATCCCCCGTCTCGATCGCCTCGATGAGCTCCGCGCTCTCCTCGATCAGATACGGCACGAGGTCCCGATGGGTGATGCGCCGGCTCCATGCGCACCGTTCCCGCACCAGGTGCATCGTCTCCACAGCCGCGCGCACGGCATCCGTCGGCTCGATCACCCGGGCACCTCGATCGCCTGACGACGGTGGTGCCGCGCGCGGAGGGAGACGAGCACTCCGGCCAGCAGGAGGGAGATCATCGACCCGCCGAGCACGCCGAGCGTCGCCTCATCGCGCAGGAGCGGCTCATCCGAGAACGCCAGCTCGGACAGCAGCAGCGAGACCGTGAAGCCGATCCCGCCGAGCGTGCCCGCCGCGAGGAGGTCGGCGAAGGACAGGTGCGGCGCGACGCCGCGGGTGCCGATCCGCAGAGACAGCCATCCGGCGACGCTGATCCCGACGATCTTGCCCGCGGGAAGGGCCAGGAGGACGCCCCAGAACGCCGGCGAGAGCTGCGTCGGCGTCACCTGCGGGATGACCACGAGCGCGGCCGAGAACGCGAACAGCGGCAGGATGAGGCCGTTCACCCACGGCTCGAGCGCGTGCCGGGCCCGGAGCGCCGGCTGCTGGGCCATCGCAAGGCCCAGAGCGACGCCGGCGAGGGTCGCGTGCACACCGGAGAGATACGTCAGGACCCAGGTCAGGATGCCGAGGGCGACCAGGACGCCGATGAGCAGCGGGCGTGCCGGGGTGTCCATCCGCCTGCTGAGCACACCGAAGATCACCACGGTCAGCGCCGCGAGGGCCAGCAGCCCCAGGTTCAGGTCGCTGGTGAAGAGCACGGCGATGAACACGATGCCCACGATGTCGTCGAGGATCGCCAGGGCGAGGAGGAAGATGCGGATGCCGGAGGGAAGCCCCCGACCGAACACGGCCAGTACGCCGAGGGCGAAGGCGATGTCTGTCGCGGTCGGGATCGGCCATCCCGGAGACGCGTCCGAGGATCCGGCCACGAGCAGGAACACCGCGATCGGTGTCACGACGCCTCCCGCCGCGGCGATCGCCGGCTGCAGCGCCTTGCGCGCGGAGTTCAGCTCCCCTGCGGTGAGCTCGAACTGCAGCTCGACGGCGACGACGAAGAAGAACACGGCCAGGAGCCCGTCCTGAACCCAGTGGCCGAGCGACATCTCGAAGACGCCGGGGATGCCGAAGGAGGTGTGTTCCGCGGCGTCGACGGCGGGCCCGACCGGCGAATTGGCCACGATCAGACCCAGGGCGGCTGCGGAGAGCAGCATGACGGCGGGAAAACGCGCCGAGCGCAGGAGCGACATCGCAAGCGAGTGTAGCCCCGTCGTCACACAGCGCCCGCCGTGACGAACGCGTCGCGCGGCGGCGCTAGCGTGGAACCCATGCGTGAACTGACCAACACCGAGGCGATCGATCTCGTGGGGCGCTTCGAAGCCGGTCAGGAGACACCCGAACGTATGCGCGCAGATGTGCGGATGCTGGGATCGCTCCTGGGCAAGGTGCTTCGCGAGAGCGGCTCCCCCGGCCTGTTCGAGGACGTGGAGCGCCTCCGCGCCGCGACGATCCAGGCGTACACCGACGAGACCCCGGAGGCGTTCGCGCGGGCCGCCGCGATCGCGGACTCGTTCAGCGTCGCGCGTGCCGACGAGGTGGCCCGTGCCTTCACCTGCTACTTCCACCTCGTCAACCTCGCCGAGGAGCACCAGCGCGTGCGCGTCCTGCGGGAGCGCGACGGCCGCCCCGAACGCGAGAACGCGTCCGACTCCGTCGCGGCGGCGTTCGTCCGCCTGTCCGCGGAGGTCGGCGACGAGACGGCACTCGAGCGGCTGCAGGCTCTGCGCTTCCACCCGGTCTTCACCGCGCACCCCACCGAGGCCCGTCGCCGGGCGGTGTCCTCCAGCATCCGGCGTCTGGCGACCCTGCTCGACGAGCACGAGACCTCCCGGCGCAACGGCGCCGACGAGCGTCGCGCCGAGCGGCGGATGCTGGAGGAGGTGGACACGCTGTGGCGTACGGCGCCGCTCCGCCCGGAGAAGCCGTCCCCGACCGACGAAGTGCGCGCGGTGATGGCGGTCTTCGACGAGACCCTGTACACGGCGATCCCGCACGTCTACCGCCGCGTCGACGACGCTTTGCAGGGTCCCGGCGCGGGAAACCGCGCGCCGGTCGTGAAGCCCTTCGTCCGCATCGGCTCCTGGGTCGGCGGCGATCGCGACGGGAATCCCTTCGTGACGGCGTCGGTCACCCGCAAGGCCGCGAAGATCGCGAGCGAGCACGTCCTCATCGGTCTCGAGCGGACCGCGGAGCGGATCGGGCGGGGCCTGACGCTGGATGCCGCCTCGACTCCGCCGAGCGAGGCGCTGCTCGCGCTCGGACGCCGTCTCGCCGCCGCGGACGAGGAGGCCGCCGGCGAGATCGCCCAGCGCTCGCCCAACGAGCCCTTCCGCCGCATCCTCCTCCTCATCGCCCGCAAGCTCGCCGCGACCCGGGCCCGCGATGCGGATCTCGCCTACCGCGATCCCGAGCAGCTGGTCGCCGATCTCCGGGTCATCCAAGACTCCCTGGTCCAGGCCGGCGCCGCGCGTCAGGCCTACGGACACCTGCAGCAGCTGCTGTGGCAGGTGGAGACGTATGGTTTCCACCTCGCCGAGCTGGAGGTCCGTCAGCACTCGGCGGTCCACGCCCGGGTCCTCGCGGAGCTCGAGGCGGGGAGCGAGCGCAGCGAGCTCGCCGACGAGGTCCTCGACGTCTTCCGCTCCGTGGCGTTCCTCCAGGAGCGCTACGGACCCCGCGCGGCCGGACGCTACATCGTGTCGTTCACGCAATCGGCCGAAGACCTCGCCGCCGTGCACCGCCTCGCGCGTTTCGCCGTCGGGCCCGAGGGGACACCCCCGGTGCTGGACGTCATCCCCCTGTTCGAGACGTTCGCCGACCTTCAGGCGGCTCCGGGGATCCTCGCCGAGATCGTCGAGCACCCCGAGTTCGCCTCCCGCCTGGAGGCGACGGGACGACGGCTGGAAGTCATGCTGGGGTACTCCGACTCCTCGAAGGACGTCGGCCCGGTCGCGGCGAATCTCGCGCTCTATCAAGCGCAGGCCGCGATCTCCGCGTGGGCGCGGGAGAGCGGCATCGAACTCACCCTCTTCCACGGCCGCGGTGGCGCGCTCGGACGCGGCGGCGGTCCCGCCAACTCCGCGATCCTCGCCCAGCCTCCGCATTCCGTGGACGGGCGGTTCAAGCTCACCGAGCAGGGCGAGGTCATCTTCGCCCGGTACGGCGACCCCGCGATCGCGATGCGGCACATCGACCAGGTCGCCGCGGCGATCCTGACCGCGTCCGCGCCGTCGAACGAGGAGCGCAACCGCGCCGCGGCCGACAAGTACGCCGAGGTCGCGGCGACCATGGACGTCGCCTCGCGCGAGCGCTTCTTCTCGCTTGTCAAGGCCCCGGGTTTCGCCCCGTGGTTCGCGCGCGTCACCCCCATGGAGGAGATCGGCCTGCTGGCCCTCGGCTCGCGCCCGGCCCGTCGCGGTCTGTCGGTGGAATCTCTCGCCGATCTGCGCGCCATCCCGTGGGTCTTCGCGTGGACGCAGGCGCGCATCAACCTGGCCGGATGGTTCGGGCTGGGCTCCGCCCTGGCCGCCGTGGGAGACGAGGGTCTTCTGCAGCGCGCCTATGCGGAGTGGCCCCTGTTCCGCACGATGGTCGACAACGTCGCGATGAGCCTGGCGAAGACGGATGACCGCATCGCGCGGCAGTATCTGGATCTCGGAGACCGCGACGATCTCGCCGAGCTCGTGCGCTCGGAGATGGCGCTGACGCGGGAATGGGTGATCCGGGTCACCGGCGGGACGGAGCTGCTGGCGGGTAAGCCCGTCCTTCAGCGCGCCGTGAAGATGCGCAGCCCCTACGTCGACGCCCTCTCGCTCCTCCAGCTGCGGGCCCTGCGGGCGCTGCGCGCCGCGGACGAGGAAGCTCCGGTGGATCCGGAGCAGCAGCGTCTGCTGCTCCTGTCCGTCTCCGGCGTCGCGGCGGGTCTGCAGAACACCGGCTGAGCCGGTCGCCCGTTCCGCGCCGGGTCAGCCGACCGGTCGGTCGTCGGCGTGGCGGGCGAGGCTCCGTCCGTAACGCTCGGTCAGCTGCACCATCAGATCCGGCGTCTGGCGATCCAGCCCGAACACGTAGCCCGGAAAGTCGAGCTCACGCTGAGCCGCCTCGATCTCCTCGTGACGCTCGGCGGGGAGGATCCGCATCGGCGCGCCGACGGCCACCCAGCCGATCGGCACCACGGTCTCGGGCGGGAGCGTGGTGCGCAGGTGCACGATCCCGCCGATGCGCACGTCACTGCGCGCCCCGATGTGCGCACCGTTGAAGACCCGCGTCCCGGTCGCGAGGAACACCTCGTCCTCGATCGTCGCCCCCGACACGCTCGCGAGCGGTCCGATCAGGACGTGGTCGCCGATGTGGACGGGGTTGGTCGCCGTGGAGCGGATCAGCGCGTTCTCCATCACGATCACGTGCGAGCCGAGGGTGAGCGCGCCGCCCTCCGCGGTGATGACCGCGCCGTGCAGGATCTGGCAGTCGGGTCCGATCACGACGTCGCCGCTGATGACGGCGGACGGTGCCACGACCGCGTCGGGATGGATGCGGGGCTCGGCCCCGAGGTGTGCGAACTGCATCGTCCCCTCCTCGTTCCCCGCCAGCGTACGCCTAGCCGGCGGTCTGCTCCGGCTCCGGCCACAGCTGATCGAGGAGCTGCGCCACCCATGCCACGAGCGCCGCGTCCGTGAGGATGGCGCCGTCCGCGGTCGGCAGGGGCACCACGAGCGCGTCTCCGCCGGCGAGGAGCTTCGCCTTCGGGTACAGGCGCTGCAGGCGCACGCGCATCGAATCGGGGAGGTTCGCGGGCGCGATCCGGAGGTTCGGCCCCATGGCCACGACGTCGGCGAGCTGGGCGCGCGCGGCCCGCCGACGCAGGTGGGCGATCGAGAAGAGCCCCTCGACTTCCTCCGGCGGTGCGCCGTACCGGTCGGCGAGCTCTTCGCGGACGAGGGCGATCGCGCCCTCCTTCGCGGTGACCGACGCCGCGGCCGAGAGCTTCTGGTACGCCTCGAGACGGAGCCGCTCGCTGTCGATGTACGAGTCGGGGATGCGCGCCTCGACGGGGAGCTCCAGGCGCAGCTCCGCGGGCCCCTCGGTCTCCTCGCCGCGGAAGGTGGCCACGGCTTCGCCGATCATGCGCAGGTAGAGGTCGAAGCCGACCCCCGCGATGTGGCCGGCCTGCTCGGCGCCGAGGAGGTTTCCCGCGCCGCGGATCTCGAGGTCCTTGAGCGCGACCTGCATTCCGGAACCGAGGTCGTTGTTGACGGCGATCGTCTCCAGCCGATCGGCCGCCGTTTCGGACAGCGGCTTCTGATCGTCGTAGAGGAAGTAGGCGTAGGCCCGTTCGCGCGCGCGCCCGACGCGGCCTCGGAGCTGGTGGAGCTGGCTGAGTCCGTACTTGTCGGCGCGGTCGATGATGATCGTGTTGGCGTTGGCGATGTCCAGACCCGTTTCGATGATGGTCGTCGAGACGAGGACGTCGGCCTTGCGCTCCCAGAAGTCGTCCACGACCTGCTCGAGCTGATGCTCGCCCATCTGCCCGTGCGCGACCGCGATGCGCGCCTCCGGCACGAGCTCGGCGAGGTCGGCGGCCACCCGCTGGATCGACTGGACGCGGTTGTGCACGTAGAACACCTGCCCTTCGCGCAGGAGCTCGCGGCGGATCGCCGCGGCGATCTGCTTGTCGTTGCGGGCCCCGACGTAGGACAGGATCGGATGCCGGTCCTCCGGAGGGGTTGCCAGCGTGGACATCTCCCGGATGCCGGTGACGGCCATCTCCAGGGTCCGGGGAATCGGCGTCGCGCTCATCGCGAGGATGTCGACGTTGGTCTTCAGCTTCTTCAAGGCGTCCTTGTGCTCGACGCCGAACCGCTGCTCCTCGTCGATGATCATCAGCCCGAGATCTTTGAAGACCACCTGCTCGGTGAGGATGCGGTGAGTGCCGATGACCATGTCGATCGTGCCGTCGGCCAGGCCCGCGACGATCTCGGCGGCCTGCTTGTCGGTCTGGAAGCGCGACAGCGCCCGGACCCTCACGGGGAATCCGGCGAAGCGCTCGGTGAAGGTCTCGGTGTGCTGCTTGACCAGGAGCGTGGTGGGCACGAGCATCGCGACCTGTTTGCCGTCCTGGATGGCCTTGAAGGCCGCGCGCACGGCCACCTCGGTCTTCCCGAACCCGACGTCGCCGGAGAGCAGACGGTCCATCGGGACCGGCTTCTCCATATCGGCCTTGATCTCGTCGATCGTCTGAAGCTGATCGGGGGTCTCGGCGAAGGGGAAGGCCTCCTCCAGCTCCCGCTGCCACGGCGTGTCGGGACCGAAGGCATGGCCCTTGGCCGACATCCGCGCGGAGTACAGCTTCACCAGCTCGACCGCGATGTCGCGGACGGCCCGGCGCGCCTTGCCCTTCGCGGCGGCCCAATCGCTGCCGCCCATCTTCGACAGGGTCGGCGTCTCGCCGCCGACGTAGCGCGAGAGGAGGTCCAGCTGGTCGGTGGGGACGAAGAGACGGTCTCCCGGATAGCCGCGCTTGGACGGCGCGTACTCCAGCACGAGGTACTCGCGCGTCGTCTTGACCGCATTGCGTCCTCCGGAGGAGACCTCGCGCTGGGTGAGCTCGATGAAGCGGCCGATGCCGTGCGTGGCGTGGACGACGATGTCGCCGGGCTTCAGCTGGAGCGGGTCGACGACGTTCTTCCGCCGCGATGCCAGCTTCTTCACCACCCGCTGGTCGCCGCCGATGGTCCGCCCGTAGAACTCCGACTCGGTGAGGACCGCCAGGCGCGCGTCGGCGACTTCGAAGCCGCGCTCGAGCTCGGTCACGACCGCGTGGACGACGCCCGGCTCCGGGAGCTCGGCGAGGTCGGACACCACGCGCGCGGCCGTGCCGTGCTCCGCGAGGACATCGCGGGCGCGCTCGACGAGCCCCGCGCCGGAGGCGGCCACCACGACCCGCCAGCCGTCGGCGAGGAGCCCCGCGACGTGCTCGATCGCACCGTCGACGTTGCCGTGGAACGACGGAACCGGAGCACCGGGCACACGGAGGGTCGCCGACCGCTCCAGCGCGACGTCGATGTCGATCAGGCCTTCCGCGAGGGCGTCCGCCGCACCGGAGTCGAAGGTGCTGAGCGTCCACCAGACGTCCCCGCGCTCCGCGGCGGCCGCACGGAGAGCGGGGAGGGAGAGGAAATCGCCCGCCCCGAGATCGACCGGCGTCTTGGCCCCTGCCGTCGCCGCGCTCCATGCCGCATCGAGGAACTCTCGGTTCGTGTCGCTGAGCGTGATCGCCCGGGTGATGGCGCGCTCCGGCTCGACCAGCACGACCGCGGCCCGCTCGGGCAGATAGTCCGCGAGGCTCACCAGTCGATCGGCGACTGCGGGCAGGAGCGATTCCATGCCCTCCACGGGAATGCCCTCGGACATCTTCTCCAGCATCGACCGCAGCCCCGGGAAGGACTCCGTCAGACCCGCCGCGCGCTCCCGCACGGCATCGGTGAGCAGCAACTCGCGGCTGGCGATGAGCGCGACCTCCGCGATCTCCCCGGGGAGGGAGCGCTGATCTGCCACGGAGAACGCGCGGATCTGATCAACCTCGTCGCCGAAGAACTCCACACGGAAGGGGTGGGCCGCCGTCGGCGGGAAGACGTCGAGGATTCCACCGCGCACGGCGAACTCGCCCCGGCGGGACACCATGTCCACGCGATGGTAGGCGAGGGTCACCAGCTCGCGCGCCACGTCGGCGAGATCCTGGGCGCGGCGCCCCGCCGTCAGCACGACGGGGCGGGTGTCGGTGAGCCCGGCGGCCAGCGGCTGGACCGCGGCCCGCACGGAGGCGGTGATCACCAGCGGAGTGGTCCCGGACCACTCCGCGATCCGCCCGAGGGTCTCCAGGCGCCGGCCCACGATCTCGGCACTCGGGCTCAGCCGCTCGTGCGGGAGGGTTTCCCACGCGGGGAAGTGGAGCATCTCCGCGCCGGGGGCGAGGGAGCGCAGCGCCGGACCGAAGGATTCCGCGCGGCGCCCGGTGGGCGCGATGACGAGGACGACGGGCGGGTGTCCCGCCGCACGTCGTCGTTCGAGGAGAGCGGCCACGAGGGGGGCGTCCAGACCTTCGACGAGCGAGAAATCGGCGTCGACGGATGCCGCGGCGACGGCATCCCGAAACGATTCGGCCTGTTCGAGGGCGCGGAGGATCCCGGGAACTGTCACCGCAGAAGTCTACGGGGCCGCGCCTAGGATGAGAGCCGTGAGCGACCAGATCCCCTCTCCCCCGCCCGGCCCGACGCCCGCCCCCTCGGGCTCGGACGCGGGGGGCGGGCGGTACGCACCGCCCCCCGGGTACGCGCTCGCCCCAGCACCGGTCGCGCCCTACGGAAATCCGCTGCGTCCGTCCGACTCCGCGTACGGCGTCCCCGCGTCCGCCGGCCCGTCGCCGGCGGCCTCCGCGACGTTCGGCATCATCGCCTTCGCGCTCTCCCTCGTCGCCGCCGTCGGGACCTCGATCGTGGCGGCCGTGGCCGCGTACCGGGTCGGACTCGGCACCGGACGCCGCCTCTTCGACGACGCGATGGTCGGCTCCTTCGACTGGTCTTTCCTGACCCCCGTGCGCGGGGACGTGCTGTGGGCGGAGATCGCCTTCTGGACCGGCACGGCGCTGGGCATCTGGGCCCTCGTGCAGGGCATCATCGCCATCGCGAAGCGGCGGGGACGGGGCTTCGGCATCGCCGCCGTCGTCATCGCCTGCCTCGGCCCCGTCGTCTTCGGAGTCGTCGTGCAGATCCTCCTCGCCGCGGGGCTGACCGCGGGCGCGGGTCTGACCAGCTGATCGGACCGCGGCGCGGCGTCGTCAGGGCCTCGGGGCGTGGTGCTTCTGCTGCGCGGCCACGAGACCGGCATCCACGATGTCCTCGACGGCGTCGGCGGCTTCGGAGATGTGCAGCGGCAGGTGCGCGCGCTCGGCGGCGGCGAACGGGTCCAACACCCAGTCGGCGGGATCCTGGCGTCCCGGCGGCCGGCCGATTCCGACGCGCACGCGGACGAAGTCGGGGCTGCTGAGCGCCTTCGCCACATCACGCACG
The DNA here is from genome assembly GCF_040687055.1 of Microbacterium sp. NPDC077184. NCBI lineage: Bacteria > Bacillati > Actinomycetota > Actinomycetes > Micrococcales > Microbacteriaceae > Microbacterium > Microbacterium sp. NPDC077184. The sequence continues at coordinate 868,906 of NZ_JBFBMM010000001.1, read as the reverse complement.
CCGTTGTGTCCGCCGTGTCCGCCTCCGGTCTTGAGCTTGAGCGTGTCGAACGGGATGTCGAGCTCGTCGTGGACGACGATGGTCCGCGCCGGGTCCACGCCGTAGAAGCGGGCCAGCCCGGCGACGGGTCCACCCGAGACGTTCATGAAGCTGTTGGGCTTGCCGAGGATGAGCTTCGCCGCACCGGGACGCAGCCAGGTCTCCGCGACCCGGGCACCGGCCTTGTGCGCGCGGAACGCCACGCTGCGTCGCGCGGCGAGTTCATCGAGGACCATCTGACCCACGTTGTGCCGGGTCGCCTCGTACCGCGGACCGGGATTGCCCAGTCCGATGACCAGCCAGGTCTCCGCCATCACCCACTCCCTCTACGCGACGACCCGCCCGCGACGATGTCGGGGGCGGGTCGCTGCGTGATGAAAAGTCCTTACTCGGACGCGTCCTCGGCGTCTGCCTCTTCGGCCTGCTCGGCGGCGACCTCGGCGTCAGCCTCGGCGATCTCCTCTTCGGCGGCGAGGGTGTCGACCGGGATCGCGACGGCGACGATGAGCGTCTCGCCCTCGACGGCCAGGCTCGCGCCCTTCGGGAGCGTGAGGTCGGCCGCGGTGATGTGCGTGCCGTCCTCGAGACCCTCGACGTCGACCTCGACGTTCTGCGGGATGTGGGTGGCCTCGACCTCGAGCGCGATCGTGGCGGCGTCGAGGTTCGCGATGGTGCCGGGGAAGGGCTCGCCCACGACGACGACGGGGACGTCGACCTCGACCTTCTCGCCCTTCTTGACCACGAGCAGGTCGATGTGCTCGATGATCTGGTGCACGGGGTCCTTCTGCACGTCCTTGACGAGCGTGAGGTGCTGCGTGCCGTTGACGTCGAGCTCCAACAGGGCGTTCGCGCGACGGATCAGCAGCGACACCTGGTGCCCGGGGAGGGCCACGTGCACGGGGTCGGTGCCGTGACCGTAGATGACGGCGGGGATCTTGCCGGCGGCGCGGAGGCGGCGGGCGAAACCCTTTCCGAAGTTCTCGCGAAGCTCGGCGTGGACCTTGGGGTCGGTCTCAGTCGACATGTTCTCTCCTCACGGGCATGGCCCGTCTTGATCGAGGGCCCGCGCGTGCGGCCGGCCCAGGGGTCTGCGGGGATCTCTCGTCACTCGCACACGTGAGGCACGCCGACAGCCTGCGCCACCCGCGTCGATCACGGTGACCGCACCCGCACACGCGGGCACCGGTCTCCCTCGCCGAGGATCCAAGGGTCTACTCTACCAGCGCCGCCGGTAGCATGGAGGACGCCCCCTATCCTCCGGAGGAACACCCATGGAATACGGATTCGCCTCGCACCTCGTCCTGTGGTCGATCGTCACGCTCACCGCGGTGGGACTCGTGGCCACGCTGGGAGCAACGTGGGCGATGGTGAAGGGCGCGGCCTACAAGGACTGAGCGTCTGCGGCCGGGGTGCCCTCAGGCCAGACGGCGACGACGACCTTCCCCGAGCGCTCGGAATCGCGCGCGACGGCGAACGCACGCTCTGCGTCGTCGGCGGGGACGACGTGCGTGATCACCCGCTCGATCTCCGGACGCCGAGCGAGCAGGTCCACCGCCGCATCGATCTCCCCCGCGAAGCGGAACGTCCCGACGAACGTCGCCTCCTTCGAGATGAAGGGGGCGAGATTGACCGGTCGCGCCTCGTCGGGAACCATGCCGACCTGCACCACGACCCCGCGCGGACGCACCGCGGCGAGGGCGGCCGAGATGGACGGCGCGACGCCGGAGCATTCGAGCACCACGTCGTAGGAACCGGAATCCAACGGTTCGGCCGAGACGTCCACGACCCGGTCGGCGCCGAGGGCCGATGCCCGCGCAAGAGGCCCCGGGAGCACGTCGGTCGCGGTCACCGAGCCCGCACCCGCGTCGATCGCGGCGGCGACGGCCAGCAGGCCGATCGGGCCGGAGCCGGTGACGAGGACGCGCGCGCCCGAGACGTCCCCCGCACGGGACAGGGCGTGCAACGCCACCGCGAGCGGTTCCGCGAGGACCGCACGACGCACCGGCAGCGACCCCGGGAGGACGCGGATCATCGCGCGATCGACGACGAGGTGCTCGGCGAGACCGCCCTGGGTGTGCGGCCACGTGGACGCGCTCCCCAGGTAGGCCCCGTTGGGCCACAGGTGCGGGGCGTCCGGCAGGGACGGCGCCGGATCGCCGAAGGTCGCCGGGTGAACGGTGACGGGCGTTCCGGCGGGCCAACGACCGGAGGGATCCAGGTCGATGCGCCCCGACACCTCGTGACCGGGGATGAGGGGTTCCCGCACGACGTACGCGCCGTTCGCGCCCTCGAAGTAGTAGTGCAGGTCGGACCCGCAGATCCCGACGTAGTCGATCCGGACGCGCACCTGGTCGGGGGCGGGTTCGGGGGTGTCGACCTCGCGGACGACGAGGGTCTGCCGGGCGTCGATGAATGCGGCGCGCATGAGATTCCTTTCGGGATCAGACGACGGCGGTCATCCCGCCGTCGACGAAGAGGTTCTGCCCCGAGACGAAGCTGGAGGCGTCGGAGACGAGGAAGAGGAGGGCGCCGTCGAGTTCGGCGAAGTCGCCCCAGCGACGCGCGGGCGTCCGCTCGGTGAGCCACGCGGTGAACGCCTCGTCCTCGACGAGGGCCGCGTTCATCTCCGTGGCGAAGTAGCCCGGCGAAAGGGCGTTGACCTGGATGCCGTGGCGGGCGAGGTCCGCGGCCATGCCCTTCGTGAGCTGAGCCACGCCGCCCTTGGACGCGGAGTACGGGGCGATGGTCTGCCGGGCGAGGTGCGACTGGACGGACGCGACGTTGACGATCTTCCCCGAGCCGCGGGCGATCATCGCCGGAGCGACGAACCGGGAGACGTAGAACACTCCGGAGAGGTTGGCGGCGATCACATCGTCCCAGTCCGAGACGGCGAAGTCCTGGATGGGCGCGCGGCGCTGGACGCCGGCGTTGTTGACGAGGATGTCGGGGGTGCCGACCTCTTCGAGGAGCGCGGCGACGCCGCGCTCGACCGCCGCGGCATCCGTCACATCGAACGCCACCGCGTGCGCCGGCCGACCGGACAGCGCCTCCGCCTCGGCGCGCATGCGCTCGACCGCGGCCGCGTCGCGACCGTGGACGATCACGCGGGCTCCGGCGCGGGCGAGCGCGAGCGCGAGGGAACGGCCGAGACCCCGGGAGGATCCGGTGACCAGCGCGAGCCGGTCGGAGACATCGAAGAGCGAGGACATGGATTCTCCCGGGGTCGGAGGCGGTGGGTGCGGCGGCGCCGGATCAGAGCATCGAGCCGACGGCGAAGACGATGAGCACCAGCCCGAATGCGAAGACCGATTCGATCGCCTGCTGCACGGTCCAGGTCTTCAGGGTGGTCTTGACGTCCATCCCCATGAGGCGGCCGACCAGCCAGAAGCCGGAGTCGTTGACGTGACCGGCGAACACGGAACCGGCGGCGGTCGCAAGGGTGATCGCGGCGATCTGGACCGGGTTGAAGTCGCCGGCGATGACCGCCGGAGCCGCCAGTCCCGCAGCCGTCACGAGGGCGACGGTGGCGGAGCCCTGGGCGAGACGGATGACGACGGCGATGATGTAGGCCGCGACGATGATCGGCAGGCCGAGGTCCGCGAGCGAGTCGGCGAGCGCGTCGCCGATGCCGGACGCGCGGAGCACCGCACCGAACATGCCACCGGCTCCGGTGATGAGGATGACCGAGGCCACGGGGCCGAGGGCGGAGTCGACGATCTTCTCGAGCGCCGTGCCGTTCTCACCGCGGCGACGGCCGAGGACCACGATCGCCACGAGGACGGTGATGAGGAGGGCCACGGCGGAGTTGCCGAGCAGGACCAGCACCTGCACCCACGTGCTGTCGATGGAGACGAAGCCCGCCGAGGCGAGGGTCGTGAGGCCCGTGTTGAGGAAGATCAGGAACATCGGCAGCAGGAGCAGCAGGATGATCGTCCGCGGCTTGGGCGGGTTGGTCGGCTGGTCCTCGTCGAGCTCTCCGAAGAGGTTCGGCACGGGAAGCGGAATGCGCGTGGCGATGAACTTCCCCCACAGGTATCCCGAGACGTACCAGACCGGGAAGGCGATGACGAGGCCGACGAGCAGGACGATGCCGAGGTTCGCTCCGTAGAGCTCGGACGCCGTGACGGGCCCCGGGTGGGGCGGCAGGAAGACGTGCATCACCGAGAACGCGGCGGCAGCGGGGATGCCGAACAGCAGGACGTTGTTCTTCGACACCCGCCGGGCGATCGCGAAGATGATCGGCAGCATCATGACCAGGCCCGCGTCGAAGAACATCGGGAAACCGAGGATCAGCGAGGCGATGCCGAGGGCGAACGGCGCCCGCTTCTCGCCGAAGACCTCGACGAACTTGTCCGCGAGTGCCTTGGCCCCGCCGGAGTGCTCGATCAGCCTCCCGAGCATCGCGCCGAGCGCCACGAGGAGTGCCACAGTGCCGAGCGTGGCGCCGAACCCTCCGGTCAGGGTCGTCGCGATCGCACCGATCGGCACACCCGCGACGAGCGCGGTGAGCAGCGACACGATGATCAGCGTCAAGAAGGCGTGCACCTTGAAGACGATGATCATCACGAGGATGAGCGCGATCGCGCCGGCAGCGATGCCGAGCAGCGGCAGGGTCCCCAGGGTCTGGGTCCAATCTTCCATCGAGATCTCCGTTGATGAGAGGAATGGGAGCGCCCCAGGGGGGGGTCCGTGCTCCCGCGTTAGGATGCGAGCGGTGTCGGCGCGAACCGCGGGGCACGACGACGACCGTGAGCATCCTCACACAAAGATCGTATCTTTGGCAACATGTCGTCATACCTTTCGGAAGGAGCGGCGTGGCCCAGGCATCCCACGGACCGGTGCTCGACGCACTCGGCGTCCGCATCGCATCCGGCGCCCTCGCGCCGGGGTCCGTCCTGACCCTGGCGGGCCTCGAGACGGAGTACGGCGTGTCGCGCACCGTGATCCGCGAGGCCGTGCGCGTGCTCGAGGCGATGGGGATGCTCTCCTCCCGGCGCCGCGTGGGGATCACGGTGCGCCCCGTCGCGGAGTGGAGCGCGCTGGACACGCGGCTGATCGACTGGCAGCTGCGCGGACCCCGTCGGGATCAGCAGCTCATCGTCGTCACGGAGCTGCGGGCGGCGATCGAGCCCATCGCCGCCCGGCTGAGCGCGCAGCGCGCGTCCGACGTCCAGCGCGCCGAGATCGTGCGCCTCGCCGCGCGCCTGGAGGAGCTCGGCCACGCCGGCGAGGGGGCGTCGGAGGAGTATCTCGACGTCGACGTGGCCTTCCACGATCTCATCCTCGACGCCAGCGGCAACCTGATGCTCGCCGCGACGAAGGCGCCCATCGCCGCGGTCATCGCCGGGCGCTCGCACCTGGGCCTCACCCCCGGCGTTCCATACTCCGAAGCGCTGCACAACCACGTGGCGACCGCCGACGCGATCGCCCGAGGCGACGCCGACGGCGCCGAGCTGCACACACGTCGCTACGTCGAAGCGGTCCTCAGCGAGGTGCGCGGCGTGCGCTGACCAGCCCCTCCGGCTCGTCGCCTCGGACGAGTGCCATCACCGCCGCGACCGTTCCCTCGGCCATGCGGGTGACGGCCTCGGCGGTGTGCCCCGCACTGTGGGGAGTGGAGACGACCCGCGGATGCCCGATGAGAGGGGACGCCGAGGGCGGTTCGCTCTCGTAGACGTCCACGGCGACCGCGTGCAGCCGTCCGGCGTCGAGGGCGGCGCGAGCCGCCTCCTCGTCGAGGATCCCGCCGCGCGCGGTGTTGATCACGATGGCCCCCGGCGGGAGCATCGCGAGCCTCGTCGCGTCGAGGAGGTGCCGCGTCGTGGGGACCAGCGGCACGTGCACGCTGACGACGTCGCTGGTCGCGCACAGGTCGTCCAGGGCCCGCGGGGCGACACCGGCGGCGGCCATCTCCGCATCGGGCAGGAGCGGGTCCCACGCCGAGACGCGCATGCCGAGCCCTCGCGCGAGCGCCGCGACGTGACGGCCGATCGCCCCGAACCCCAGGACGCCGAACGACCGGCCGCCCAGCTCGATCCCGCGCCCCCGGGGCCACTCCCCCGCGCGCACACCGGCATCGAGGATCGGGATGCCGCGCGCCGCGGCGAAGGCGAGGGCGATCGCCATCTCGGCCACCGCGGCCGCGTTGGCACCGGCGGTGCGCGTCACCGCGACACCGCGGGCCTGCGCCGCGTCCAGGTCGACGTTGTCGACGCCCGCCCCGTAGCGCGCGATGAGGCGGAGGCGATCCGCGCCCGCGAGGGCGGCGGCGTCGAAGTCGTCGAGGCCCGCGATCACCGCATCCACGCCGATAAGGGCGCGCGCGACCTCGTCGGAGGTGAGGGGACGCCCGGCGTCGTTGAAGACCAGCTCGGCATCCAGATCGCGAAGCGGTGCCAGTGCCGGGTGGTCGCGGTCCGCGCTCAGCGAGGTCGGCGTCACCAGGACCCTCACGCCCGATCCTCCGCCCCGGGGAGGCTCCGGGTGTACTGCTCGAGGTAGCGGGCGAATCCGGCGTCGTACTGCGCGCGCCGCGCGGGATCGGGGTGGAGGATCTCCGGCTCGGCGCCGTCCAGCGCCGGGTGCGTCTGCGCGAGCCCCGACGCCCGAAGGCCCATCCGGACGGCGCCGGTGATGGAGCTGTGCTGGCGCGGGGAGACCTCCATCGGCACCCCGAAGACATCCACGGTCAGTCGTGTCCAGAACGGGGACGACAGCACCCCGCCCGACAGCACGATCCGGCGCGGAGCCCCGTTGAGCGCGGTGAGCTCCTTGAAGCAGTGGTGGAGCGAGAAGACGATCCCCTCCAGAACCCCCTGGTACATGTCCACCCGCGAATGCTGAGGGCGCAGCTCCACCAGTCCGCCGCGGCGCTGGTCCTGCCAGCCGGGGCTGCGTTCGCCGAACAGGAACGGGAGGAAGACGGGGAGATCCTCGCGGTCCGCGGAGAGCTGCGGCTCGATCTCCGCGTAGTCGGTCGATGCGCCGAAGAGACGCTCGCGCGCCCAGTCGACGCAGTTCCCGCAACCGGAGGTGGCCGCACCGCTGAGCGCACCGAGCGGTGAGCGGTACGACCAGGTGCTGAGGGTCGGCGACATCGACGGATGCCGCGTGGAGAAGCGCAGCGCCCCGCTCGTCCCCATCGAGAAGGTCATGTCCCCCGGCTCGGTGGCGAGGTCGCCGATCTGGCTGAGACCGCCGTCCGGCCCCGGGGTGAGGACGGGGATCCCGGGGCGGAGCCCCAACAGCACCGCCGCTTCCGCGGTGAGCGGGAAGGCCTCGTCCGGGGCGCAGAGCGGGGGAAGCTCCACGCCCGCGAGACCGAGGCGGTCGATGACCTCGCGATCCCAGTCGACGGTGTGGGCGTTCAGCAGCCCGGTGCCCGAGGCGAGGGAGGCGTTCATCCGCACCTCGCCGGTCAGTCGCGCGAACACGAGCGTGGGCTGGTCCAGCATCCGTCGGCCGGCGAGCGCCACTCCCGTCTCCGCGAGGTGGCGGAGCTTGAACGCGGGATAGACGGCGTTGACCATGCACCCGGTGCGCTCGTGGAACCACCAGGTGAAATCGGCATCCGCGCGGAGGCGCGCACAGAGGTCCTGCGCGCCCGTGTAGGGCCATTCCATCACCGGAGTGACCGGCGACAGATCCGCCTCGCGGAGCGTCAGGCCGTGCCAGGTGCCGCTGAGGACGATGAGATCGACGGGACGTCCGGATGCCGCCTGCCGACCGAGCGCCATGAGCTGCGTGTAGATCGCGTCGCCGTCGCGGACCGCGCTGTCGGGGCCGTCCACCTCGAACCGGCGGCTGCGGACGGAGGTCTCGCCGCTCTCGGTGTCGAAGAGCATCGTCTTGGCCGAGGTGGTGCTGGCCTCGAGGGCGAGAATGAGCATGGTGTCCTGATCCGTCGTCGGGAGGGCAAGGGCGGCGCATCGTCGCCGTGCGGCCAATGATATGATCATTTCGCCCTCCGCGCGAGACCTCTCGAGCGGACGAAGGAGATGATGTTGTCCCCCGTGTTCGCCGACCTCGCCCGTCACCGCGTCGTCCCCGTGGTCACCGCCCGCACCGCCGAGGAGGGGCTCCGCATCGCCGACGCCCTCGCCGCGGGAGGGCTTCCGGTCGCGGAGATCACGTTCCGCACCGCCGCCGCGGCGGACGCGATCGCCGCGGTCGCCCGGGAGGGCGGCGTCCTCGTCGGCGCAGGCACGGTGCTGCGCGCCGCCCAGGTCGATGAGGCCGTCGACGCCGGCGCCCGTTTCGTCGTGTCGCCGGGAACGAGCGCCGCGGTCATCGAGCGCTGCCGACATCACGGGATCCCGGTCCTCCCCGGAGCGGTCACCGCCACCGAGGTCCAGGCGGCGCTCGCCCTCGGCGTCGAAGCCGTGAAGTTCTTCCCCGCCGCGACCTCCGGCGGCGCCCCCGCCCTCCGCGCCCTCGGCGCTCCCTTCTCCGGCCTCGGATTCGTCCCCACCGGCGGCATCGACGACGCGACCGCCCCCGAGTACCTCGCGGTGCCCTCGGTCCTCGCCGTCGGCGGATCGTGGATGCTGCCCGCCGACGCGATCGACGCCGGCGACTGGGACCGCATCGCAGACCTCACCCGCCGGGCCGTCACACGCATCCGGCGCTCCGAGGACACCCCACTACGCTAGGACCGGTCCCGGGAGCAGCCCCTGACGCTGCGGATGCCCGGTCGGCACGCACGAGGAGAGGTATGAACACCACCAGCACGAGCAACGACCACGACGAGGCGCCGGGTTCGGCCGATCTCCACGAGGGCGCGCCGGCGCCGGAGGACGTCCCCCGTTCCGCGCCCGAGCCGACCGGAACCGATCACCCCGCCGAGGCGCGCGCGAACATCGGCGTGGTGGGTCTTGCGGTCATGGGATCCAACCTAGCCCGGAACCTCGCGTCGCGCGAGGGGAACGTCGTGGCGGTCTACAACCGTTCCCGCGCGAAGACCGACGAGCTCGTCGGCGATCACCCGGAGGCCGGGTTCGTCCCCGCCTTCTCGTACGACGAGTTCGCCGCGAACCTGGTCAAGCCCCGTACCGCCGTGATCATGGTCAAGGCCGGCGGTGCCACCGACGCGGTCATCGACGCGCTCGTGGAGGTCTTCGAGCCGGGCGACATCATCGTCGACGGCGGCAACGCCCTGTTCAGCGACACCATCCGTCGCGAGAAGGCGGTCCGCGAGACCGGCATCAACTTCGTCGGCATGGGCGTTTCCGGCGGCGAGGAGGGCGCGCTGCTCGGCCCGTCCCTCATGCCCGGCGGGTCGGACGAGTCCTGGGTCACGCTCGGGCCGATCCTGCGCTCCATCGCCGCCGTCGCCGAGGGCGAGCCGTGCGTGACCCACATCGGGCACGACGGCGCCGGCCACTTCGTGAAGATGGTGCACAACGGCATCGAGTACGCCGACATGCAGCTGATCGCCGAGGCCTACGACCTCATCCGCCGCGGCACCGGCAAGAGCCCGTCCGAGATCGCGGACGTCTTCGCCGAGTGGAACCGCGGCGAGCTGGAGTCCTACCTGATCGAGATCACCGCCGAGGTCCTCCGCCAGGTCGACGCCGAGACGCAGAAGCCGCTCGTGGACGTCATCCTCGACCAGGCGGGCGCCAAGGGCACCGGCGCGTGGACCGTGCAGACCGCGCTCTCGCTCGGCGTTCCGGTCTCCGGCATCGCCGAGGCCACCTTCGCCCGCTCCCTCTCCAGCCACCCCGAGCAGCGCTCCGTCTCGCGCGATCTCCCCGGCCCGGCCGACGCGCTCGACGTCGCCGACGCGGACGCGTTCATCGAGGAGGTCCGCCTGGCCCTCTACGCCTCGAAGATCGTCGCGTACTCCCAGGGGTTCGACGAGATCCGCGCGGGAGCTGCGGAATACGGCTGGGACATCGACCTCGGTGCGGTGTCGAAGATCTGGCGCGGCGGATGCATCATCCGCGCGCAGTTCCTCAACCGCATCGCCGACGCCTACGCCGCAACCCCGGACCTGCCGGTGCTGCTGACCGCGCCGTACTTCGTCGAGGCCCTCGGCCGCGGCCAGGACGCGTGGCGCCGCATCGTGCAGACCGCCGCCGGGGCCGGCATCCCCGCGCCCGCGTTCTCGTCCTCGCTGGCGTACTACGACGGGCTCCGCGCCGAGCGACTGCCGGCCGCACTGATCCAGGGTCAGCGCGACTTCTTCGGCGCGCACACCTACAAGCGCATCGACAAGGAGGGCACCTTCCACACCCTGTGGTCCGGTGACCGCACCGAGATCGAGGCCGAAGACACCCACTGAGCCGTCCCCCGGCTTCCTCGACGCCCGCCTCCGCCCCGCGCGAGGCGGGCGTCGCGTTAGGGTCGGACGATGGCGAGCATCCTCTTCATCGGCGGGACCGGGATCATCAGTGCGGCGTGCGTGCGGGCCGCAGTGTCCGCGGGACACCGCGTGAGCGTCCTCAATCGCGGGCTCGGCAGCCGCACCATCCCGGCGGACGTCGAGCGCCTGGACGCCGACGTCCGTGACCGCGACGCCGTCCGCGCGGCCGTGGCGGGGCGTCGTTTCGACGTCGTCGCCCAATTCCTTGCCTTCACCCCGGACCAGGTGCGCGCCGACGTGGAGCTGTTCGAGGGTCGGTGCGACCAGTACCTCTTCGTCAGCTCCGCCTCGGCCTATCAGACGCCGCCCTCGCGGCTTCCGGTCACCGAGTCCACTCCGCTGCGGAACCCCTTCTGGCAGTACTCCCGCGACAAGATCGCCTGCGAGGACCTGCTGGTGGCGGCGTACCGCGAGCGCGGGTTCCCGGTGACGATCATCCGCCCGTCTCACACGTACGACGAGCGCGCACTGCCGACCCTCGGCGGCTGGACCGACATCGCGCGGATGCGCGAAGGGCGACCCGTCCTCGTCCACGGGGACGGCACGAGCCTGTGGACGATCACCCACAGCGACGACGTCGCGGTCGCCGTCACCGGCCTGCTCCACCATCCCGCCGCGCTCGGCGAGGCGTTCACGGTCACCGGCACCCACGCCCCGACCTGGAACGCGATCTACGGCTGGCTCGCCGACGCGGCCGGTGTCTCGCATCCGGACCTCGTCCATGTCGCGTCCGAGACGATCGCCGCGGCGGCACCCGACATCGGTCCGACGCTCCTCGGCGACAAGGCGCTCTCGATGGTGTTCGACGTGTCGAAGGTGCAGGCGCTCGTACCCGCGTTCCAGACGACCGTCACCTTCGACGAGGGCGCGCGCCGCATCCTCGCCTACGTCGACGCGCATCCCGAAGCACAGGAGAGGGATGCCGCTCACGATGCGCTGTCGGACCGCCTCGCCGCCCACGCCCGCGCAGCGCTCTGACGGTTCGGGCCCGCGGCCCCGGCCCGGCGCCCGACTCACAGCAGAGGCATAGGTGCGCCCATAGGAATCCCATAGATGAGGCGGAACACTGGGATCCATGACCGCACCCGCACCCGCCCTCACTCGCCCCGACGGAACCGCGCTGCGCATCCTCGTCGTCGACGACGAGCAGATGCTCACCGATCTGCTGTCGATGGCACTGCGGATGGAGGGGTGGGACGTGCGGACGGCCGCCAGCGGCTTCGAAGCACTGCAGGGCGCGCGCGACTTCCACCCCGATGCCATGGTGCTCGATGTGATGATGCCGGATCTCGACGGGATGGCGGTCCTGCAGCGGCTGCGCCAGTCGGGAGACGACGTGCCGGTCCTGTTTCTGACCGCCAAGGACGGGGTCGGCGACCGCATCGCCGGTCTCACCGCGGGCGGCGACGACTACGTGACCAAGCCCTTCAGCCTGGAAGAGGTGGTTGCGCGCCTGCGGGCGCTCATGCGGCGGTCGGGCACCGCGCTCACCAGCGGAGCGGAACCGATCCTCCGTGTCGCGGACCTGACCCTCAACGAGGACAGCCACGAGGTCGAACGCGGCGGCGTGGAGATCGAACTGACGGCGACGGAGTTCGAGCTCCTGCGGTATCTCATGCGCAATCCGCGCCGTGTCGTGTCGAAGGCCCAGATCCTCGATCGCGTGTGGAACTACGACTTCGGCGGACGCTCGAGCGTCGTGGAGCTGTACATCTCGTATCTGCGGAAGAAGATCGACGCGGGGCGCGAACCGCTCATCCACACGGTGCGCGGGGTGGGGTACATGATCAAGGCGCCGCAGTGACGGTCCCCGCCGCCCGGAAACGGCCGAGGGTGCGCGGGAGCCTGCAGACGCGCCTGATGGTGACGGTCATCGGGATGGTCGCCCTGATCCTCACCCTCGTCGGCATCGCCACCGGTGCGATCCTGGGGCGCATCCTCGACGCGAATCTGAACGCGCAGCTGGCCAACGCCGTCAGCAGTGTGACGGTGCGCCTGGACCCCGGCGCGACGGCCGCCGACATCCTCGCCAGCGGCCGTCAGCCCGAGGGCTTCGTGTTCGTCCTGCAGGGTCCGTCCGGACTGTCGGGCGCGTACGTGTCGGGCCCGCAGCAGGTCACCGAGCTGAGCACGGACGACATCGACGAGATCCTCGCCCAGCTCGACCGCTCAGGCATCTCCACGGTCGAGATCCCCGGGGAAGGCGATCATCGGGTCTTCCTGAGCGCTCAGCCCGGCGGGCTGTTCTTCCTCGCCGGTCTCCCCGTCGCCCCCGTCACCGCGACCCTCGGTCAGATCTTCACCACCGTCGCCCTGGTGACCACGGGCGGACTGCTCCTGCTCGGCGTGGCGATCGCCGTCGTCATCCGCGCGGGCCTGCGTCCCCTCCGTACCGTCGCCGACACCGCGTCCCGTGTGGCGGCCATGCCGCTGTCCGAGGGGGAGGTGAGTCTCACCGCCCGCGTCCCCGCGGACCAGGTGGACGAGGATACCGAGGTCGGCCGCGTAGGTCACGCCCTCAACACCCTCCTCGAACACGTCTCGCGCTCGCTCAGCGCGCGACAGCGCAACGAAGAGCGGATGCGGGCCTTCGTCGCCGACGCCAGCCACGAGCTGAGGACGCCCCTCGCCTCCATCCGCGGCTACTCGGAGCTGTCGCTGCGCGCGATCAGCCAGCATCCGGATGCCGCGAGTGAGACCACTCAGGCCTCCCTGGAGCGCATCCAGGCGCAGTCGCTGCGCATGACGGCCCTGGTCGAGGATCTCCTGCTCCTCGCCCGTCTCGACGAGGGTCAGGAGCTGGTCTTCGGCTCGGTCGATCTCACCCGACTCGCCCTCGAGGCGGTCGAAGACGCCCGTCCCACCGGGCCCGATCACCGGTGGATCCTCGACACCGAACCGAAACCCGTCGTCGTCGCCGGAGACGCCGGCCGCCTCCATCAGGTCGCGGCGAACCTCCTCGCCAACGCGCGCACCCACACACCGGCGGGGACGACCGTCACCGTCGGCGTGACGCGCGACGGCGGCGATGCGGTCCTCAGCGTCCACGACGACGGGCCGGGAATTGATCCGGCCCTCGCCGAGGAGCTCTTCGAACGATTCTCCCGCGCCGACCGGTCCCGAGCCCGCCAGACGGGTGGGACGGGCCTCGGCCTCTCCATCGCGCGCGCGATCGCCGAGGCGCACGGCGGCAGCCTCTCGGTCCGGAGCGCACCGGGCGACACGACCTTCGAGCTGCGCCTGCCCGCGCGGCCCGAGGATCCCACGTCCTAGCGGTGGAACGCACGGGTGATCAGTATCCGCTGAACGCGTCGGTGGTGAGCGACCGGGCGCGCTCCAGCGCCGGCGTGAGGTCGGCGATGAGCCCCGCCGGCCCCGAGACGTACGCGTGCCGTCCCGCGATGTCGGGCACGACCGAGAGGAGTCCGTCGGCGTCCAGACGCACGCCGCGGGCCCAGGTCCAGTGGGCGGGCAGATCGGCCGGGCGATCGCGCGTGAACACGACGACGGGGATGCCGGCGGCCTCGATCTCGTCCCGGTAGGCGAGTTCGGCGGCATCCGATGCGACGTACACGAGGACGAGGTCGCGCTCCTCCCCCGCCAGCCGAAGGTGGCGCAGCTGCGAGACGAACGGGGTGACGCCGATCCCCGCCGCGACGAGAAGGAGAGGCGCCGCCGGCCGACGGGGCAGGACGAAATCACCCCAGACTCCGGTGATCGCCAGAACGGAGCCGGGCTCGACCTCCGCGAGTGCCTTCTTGAACGAGCTCATGGGCGCGCCCGTCTGCGGCTCCCTGTAGGCCACGCGCAGCACGGGCAGATCCTCCGGGGCGGAGGCGATGCTGAACTCGCGACGCGTGCCGCGGGCGTCGGGGCGCCGATGCGGCACGTCGAGCTCCAGATACTGGCCGGGCACGAACGACACCCGGTCGGTGGCGCGGAATGTGAGTTCCCGCACCGTCGGCGTCCGCGGCACCCGGGCCTGGAGCGTCAGACGCACGGCGGTGCGGAAGGCCAGGACGAAGGCGAGCGCGTTGCCGATGAGGAGGGCCCGCTCCTGCCCGAGACTGATCGCTCCGACGTCGATCGGCCACCCGGCGAGCAGCCCCACGACGCCGGCGACCAGGAACTGCTGCCCGCGCCGCGGCGGTGTCGTGAGGGGTTCGGAGAGCATGAACGCGCCCAGGAACAGGAACGGCGAAGACCATAGGATCGGCCAGAAGACGTCGGCGACCTCGACGGCCTGGCCCACCGCCTGGTAGGCCGCCGACGTACGAACCAGGGCCACGGAGACCGCGACCACGAGGAAGACCGCGACGACGCGGACCTTCTCCGTCCGCCACAGGACCGCCAACCCGAGAACGATCACCGGGGCTGCGAGGGCCGGGGTTCCCACCCACCACGACGATGCGCCGAGCTCCGGCCACGCGACGGCGAGGAGCGTGATCGCCGTCGCCCCGACGGCGGCGGGATTGAAGACGTGCCGCCCCCGCCAGGCCAGGACGTACTTCGACGCCGAGGCGATCGCCGCGGCGATCGCGAGGCCCCCGAGCGCCGCAGGATCCAGGGTCGGTCGGAGCACGAAGAGGAGGATCAACGCGGTGATCAGCGACGACTCCACGCGCCACGCTCGACCGAGGAGCCGCTGGGCGGCGGCGTCGACCGCGGCGCAGACGACGGAGAGCACCAGCGCCGCCACCACGATCTCCACTGCGGTCGGCGAGACGAGTCCCCACAGCGACAGCGCGAGCGAGACGAGCGCGAGTGTCGCAAGGCCGAAGAAGACCGTCCGGTACATCGATATGCGTCCGAGGACGGCGAAGACCCGATTCCCGGCGGAGGTCAGTGCGGTGAGCATGGTGCGGAACTCCCTCGTGTCATGTGTCCACGCTCCTGCGGCGTGTGAAGAGCTCGGCCGGGCATCCGGGCGAGAACTCCGCCCGCCCGTCGGTGAACATGCGGACCCAGGCGACACCCCAGTGCGCCGCCAGCTCCGCGCCCCCGTCGAAGAACAGGGCGGTGCTGGCCGCGTCCGCGCGCATTGCGCTGTCGGAGACCGCCCACGTCGCCGCGACGCTGTCGACCGGCTCGCCGGTGCGGGCGTCCAGGACGTGGTGGAGCCCTTCGCCCCAGGCGCGCCGGTTGGTCGCGGAGGCGCACAGCGCGGCATCCGTGACCTCCCAGACCCCGATGACGCGCGTGGCGTCGTACGGATGCTCGAGGCCGATGCGCTCCGTCGACGACCACACGCGGATGTCGCCGCCCGCGTCGACGGTGGCCGATGCTCCCGTCTCCGCGGTGATGATCTCCCCCACGATGTCGACCAGGCGTCCCTTGCCCAGCGCGCCGACGTCGAGCAGCGCTCCGGGGGCCACGACGAGCTCCTCCTCCGCAAGGGCGACGGCGGCCGTCCACGCGGGCGTGGCCGGGACTGCTGCGCCCGCGGGGGTGAGCCGGTAGGCGGGGTCGTATCCGAGCGCCGACAGCGACGCCGAGACGAGGGGGTTCACCGCCCCCGCCGTCGCGTCGGAGAGCTCCTCGTACAGCGCGAGCATGGGTGCGGCATCCGCCGGGGCCGGGGTCGACCCGCCCGCGGCGGCCAGGGCGGACACCAGGGAATCCGATCGGAAGCGCGACCATGTCCGGTCGAAGGCGTCCACCATCTCCCCGACGCGCGCGCGGAGAGCGGCGGGGAGGGGTTGCGGGGTCTCGATCTGCCATCGGGTGCCGATGGCGTCGAACCGCCAGACCTCGCTCACACGCGGCTCAGCCCGCAGCCTCGGACTTGATGGTCTCGAGTGCCTGGTTGAAGCCCCCGCTGGTCAGGGACGAGCCCGCGACACGCGAGACCTGCACGTCGTCGATGTTCTGACCGACCACCTCGTCGGCGATGCCGCCGATGAACTGGTCCTGGTAGCGCTGGGACTCCGCCTTCTGCGGGTCGCCGGTGACCTCGACGGCCGTGATGACATCGCCCGCGAGGGTCACGGTCACGTCGATCGACTCGACCGATTCCGGCGTCGCGTACGAACCCTCCGCCGTGTAGGTGCCGTCGGCATAAGGGCCGGAGGCCGATCCCGCTCCACCCTCCACCGAGGTCCCGCCGTCGGTGCCGGCGTCCGTGGTCGCGGGCGCGCATCCCGACAGGAGAGCGGCACCCGCGACGGCGACGAGGGCGGTCGAGACGCGTACGGGACGGGGGGCGAGGGCGGTGCGGATCATCGTGCGGTCCTTCCACGGCGGGGCCTCCGTCGGACGACGGAGGCGCAGGCTTCCATCCTCACATCGGACGCTATGGGCGGGCTCGGAGCGCCCGGTCTCGCGGCGTCGTCTCAGGCGGCGCCGTCGAACATGCTCGTGACGGATCCGTCCTCGAACACCTCGTGGATCGCCCGGGCCAGGAGCGGGGCGATCGGGAGGATGGTCAGGCTCGGGAAGCGCTTGGCGTCGGGGATCGGGACGGTGTCGGTCACGACGACCTCGTCGATCGCGGGGCTCTGCAGACGCTCGGCGGCCGGATCGCTGAAGATCGCGTGGGTCGCCGCGACGATCACGCGCGTCGCGCCGTTGGCCTTGAGCGCCTCCGCGGCCTTCACGATCGTGCCGCCGGTGTCGATCATGTCGTCCACGAGGAGGCAGACACGTCCGGAGACATCGCCGACGATCTCGTTGACGGTCACCTGGTTCGCGACGTTCGGGTCGCGCCGCTTGTGGATGATGGCCAGCGGCGCGCCGAGGCTGTCCGACCAGGTGTCGGCCACGCGCACACGTCCCGTGTCGGGCGAGACCACCGTCAGCTGCGCGCGATCCTCGGCGCTGAGCGTGCGCTGGAAGTACTCGAGCAGAACGGGCTTGGCGAACAGGTGGTCGACCGGTCCGTCGAAGAAGCCCTGGATCTGTGCCGCGTGGAGGTCGACGCTCATGACGCGGTCGGCACCGGCGGTCTTGAGCAGGTCCGCGACGAGGCGGGCACTGATCGGCTCGCGCCCGCGCCCCTTCTTGTCCTGACGCGAGTAGGGGTAGTAGGGAGCGACGACGGTGATCCGCTTCGCGGACGCGCGCTTGGCGGCATCCAGCATGATCAGCGTCTCCATCAGCCACTCGTTCACGGGCGGACCGAAGCTCTGGATGAGGAAGAGATCGCATCCGCGGATCGAGACCTGGAAGCGCGTGAGCATCTCACCCGACGCGAACGTGCGGTACTCGGTGGGCACGAGCTCGGTGCCGAGGGACCGGGCCACGTCCGCGGCCAGTTCGGGGTGCGAGGAGCCTCGCGCGACGACCAGACGCTTCTTCGTCTTCGCGATCAGCCCCGGGGCGATCTCGTTGTCCCGATCGAGCTCAACCGTTCTGTTCTTGCGACCCATCGTCCGCTTTCTGTGCGGACCGAGCCGTGGCCGCGGCCTGCGCGGCACCGGTACCCGGTCGGTTCTTCTCGACCCAGCCGTCGATGTTTCGCTGGGGGGCGACGCTCAGGGCGAGAGCCCCCGGGGGGACATCCTTGCGGATGACGGCTCCCGCTCCGGTCTTGGCGCCGTCTCCGATCCTAACGGGCGCGACGAAGACGTTGTGCGAGCCCGAGTGGACCTCGTCCCCGATCTCCGTGCGGTGCTTGGTGACATCGTCGTAGTTGGCCGTGATCGCGCCCGCGCCGAGGTTGACCCCGCGCCCGATGGTGGTGTCGCCGATGTAGGACAGGTGCGGCACCTTGCTGCGCGCGCCGATGGTGGAGTTCTTCGTCTCGACGAACGTACCGATCTTCCCGCCCTCTCCGAGTTCGGTGCCGGGACGCAGGTAGGCGAACGGGCCGACGGTGGCGTTCGCACCGATGACGGCGAGGGTCGCATCGGTGCGGGTGACGGTCGCGTTCGCGCCGACCTCGCAGTCCACGAGGGACGTGTCGGGGCCGATCGTCGCCCCCTCGTCGACGACGGTCGCGCGAAGGATGTGCGAGCCGGGCAGCACCGTCACATCGGGGGCGAGGGTGGCCGTGACGTCGATCCACGTGGTCGCGGGATCGAGGATGCTGACGCCCTCACGCTGCCAGTGACGCACCGTGCGGGCGTTGAGCAGGCGCGCGGCGTCGCTCAGCTGGACGCGGTCGTTCACGCCCAGCGCGCTGTCGGCGTCGGGTGCGGCCACCGCGGCCACCGCGTCCCCCGCGGTGCGCAGGAGCGCCACCACGTCGGTGAGGTACTTCTCGCCCTGGGCGTTGGCGGTGCCCACCCGCGCGAGCTCGTTACGCAGACGCGCGGCGGCGAAGACGTAGACACCGGCGTTGATCTCGGTGACGGCGGCCTCCTCGGCGGAGGCGTCCTTCTGCTCGACGATCCGCGAGACCGAGCCGTCCGCGGCGCGCAGCACGCGACCGTAGCCGGTGGCGTCGTCCAGGACCGCCGTCAGCAGGGTGGCCGACGCGGCGCCCGCCCGGTGGGCGTCGAGGATCGACCGCAGCGTCTGCTCCTGCAGGAGCGGCACGTCGCCGGAGAGGACGAGGACGTCGCCGTCGAAATCCTCGAGGGCGCCGAGGGCGAGCTCGACGGCGCGCCCGGTGCCGGGCACCTCGTCCTGGTCGACGATCCGGACGCCCGGCAGGTCGTCCGCCACGGACTGCGCGACGAGGTCGCGCTCGTGGCGGACCACGGTCACCACGGCGTCGGGTTCGAGGGCCGCCGCCGTCGCGAGGACGTGCCCGACGAGGGTCCGTCCGCCGATCCGGTGGAGGACCTTCGGCAGCGCGGACTTCATCCGAGTGCCCTGGCCGGCGGCGAGGACGATGACGGCCAGGGGTGCGTCCGAGGAGGGGTGTTGGGTCATGCTCCGCCGCCAGGATTCGAACCTGGTCCTCACAGCTCCAAAGGCTGTCGTGCTGCCGTTACACTACGGCGGACCGCGGCCCTGCGGGTCGCCCGTCAAGTCTGCCAGACCCGGCGCGCCCATAATGGAGGGATGGCTGGCCAGACCGACGAGGTGGACCGGATCGTCGGTGCCTGGAGCGCGCAGCGACCGGATCTGGACTTCTCCCCGCTGGAAGTCCTCTCGCGTGTCGACCGCCTCTCCCGGCACCTCGATCGCGCCCGCCGGGAGGCCTTCCGCCGCAGCGAGCTGGAGCCGTGGGAATGGGACGTGCTGTCCGCCCTCCGCCGCGCCGGTGAGCCTTTTCAGCTCAGCCCGAAGCAGCTCCTCCAGCAGACGCTGGTGTCGTCGGGGACGATGACCAACCGGATCGACCGGCTCGTGGGACGGCGCCTGGTGCGGCGTGAAGCGGACCCGGATGACGGACGCAGCGTCCTGGTCACCCTGACCGACGAGGGACGGACACGGGTCGATGCCGCGATCACCCGCCTGGTCGACGCGGAGGCGCTGCTCCTGGCCGCGCTCTCGCGCGCCGATCGGGACCGCCTGGCGGGTCTCCTGCGCAAGCTGAGCCTCGGCTTCGACGGCTGACCGCCCCGGGCGCCCGCCCGCGTGTCAGCCGATCTGCTCGGACAGCGCGAACCAGCGCTCCTCGACCTCGTCGCGCTCGCTCTCCCACGCGCCGATGCGCTCCATCTCGCGAGCGAGCCCGACGTAGTCGGCCTGGTCGTGCTCGGCGAGAGCCGCCTTCGCCGCGGCGATCTGCTTCTCCAGCTTCTCCAGCCGACGCTCGAGGGCGGCACTCTCCTTCTGCGCGGCGCGCAGGTCGGCACCGGACAGACCCCATGCACCGCCGGTCGGCGCGTCCCTGTTCCCGGCCTGCGGTTCCTCGCGCTGTCGCTGGCGCAGACGGAGGTACTCGTCGACACCGCCCGGGAGATGCCGCACCCGACCCCCGAGGATCGCGTACTGCTGATCGGTGACGCGCTCGAGGAAGTACCGGTCGTGGGAGACCACCAGAAGCGTGCCCGGCCAGGAGTCGAGCAGATCCTCCATCGCGGCGAGCATGTCGGTGTCGAGATCGTTCGTCGGCTCATCGAGGATCAGCACGTTCGGCTGCTCGAGCAGGATCAGCAGCAGCTGGAGGCGCCGCTTCTGACCTCCGGAGAGATCCTTGACCGGTGTCGACAGCTGCGCACTGGAGAACCCCATGCGTTCCAGCAGCTGTCCGGGGGTCAGTTCCTGCTCCTTCGAACCGCTCCCGAAGCTGTAGGTGGTGCGGAGCCCGGCGATCACGACCCGCACGGGGTCGTCCAGATGCTGCTCGAGCTCGTCGAGCCGCTGCGTGAGCGTGGCCACCCGCACGGTCTTCCCGCGTTTGACCCGACCCGTCGTCGGCTCCACCTCTCCGGAGACAAGCCCCAGGAGCGTGGACTTCCCCGCGCCGTTCACGCCGAGGATGCCGGTGCGCTCCCCCGGAGCGATCCGCCATTCGAACGGATGCAGCACTTCGCGACCGTCGTAGGAGACGCCCGTGTCGAGGAGGTCCACGACATCCTTGCCGAGCCGGGAGACGGCGAGCGCCCGCAGCTGGGTCGCGTCGCGGATCTCCGGCTCGTCGGCGATGAGGGCGTTGGCCGCATCGATGCGGAACTTCGGCTTCGACGTCCGCGCGGGCGCGCCGCGGCGCAGCCACGCGAGCTCTTTGCGGGCGAGATTCTGGCGGCGCGCCTCGATCGCCGCCGCCTGCCGGTCGCGCTCCACGCGCTGCAGGATGTAGGCGGCGTAGCCGCCGTCGAAGGGTTCGACGATGCGGTCGTGGACCTCCCACGTGCGCGTGCAGACCTCGTCGAGGAACCACCGGTCGTGGGTCACGACGAGCATCGCACCGGACCCGGCGGCCCAACGGCGCCGGAGGTGGTCGGCGAGCCAGGCGATGGCCTCGACGTCGAGGTGGTTGGTGGGCTCGTCGAGGAAGATCACGTCGTGATCGCCGACGAGGAGCGCCGCCAGCGCCACGCGGCGCCGCTGCCCACCCGAGAGGTCGACGACGGGTGCGTCCCAGTCGAGGTCGCCGAGCAGCCCCGCGATCACCTCGCGCGTGCGGGCATCACCCGCCCATTCGTGCTCGGGCGTGTCGCCGACGACGGCACGGGCGATGGTGTGGGTGTCATCGAGGGTGTCACCCTGGTCGAGGACCCCGACGCGGACGCCACCGCGGACCGTGACCCGGCCGGCATCCGGCGCGAGACGTCCCGCGAGCATCGCGAGCAGCGAGCTCTTGCCGTCGCCGTTGCGACCGACGATGCCGATGCGGTCCCCCTCGTCGACGCCGAGGGAGACGGCGTCGAAGACGACCTTGGTCGGGAATTCCAGGTGCAGGGCCTCGGCCCCCAGCAGATGTGCCATGACCTCCCCAGCGTAGGCGAGTCCTCCGCGCCCGTTCGTCGCGTTGCGACGTTGATACCCCAGGGGGTATAGTTTGGACACGCCGGGGCGACGGATCCCGGCACGAGGAGGACACCTGTGCGCATCGTGATCGTGGGCGGCGTCGCCGCCGGCATGAGCGCCGCCGCGCGAGCCCGGCGGCATGACGAGTCAGCCGAGATCATCGTCATCGAGCGCGGCCCGGAGGTATCGTTCGCGAACTGCGGCCTCCCGTACCACGTCAGCGGCGAGATCGCCGATGCCGAGGCGCTCCTCCTCCACACCCCGGCCTCCCTCCGAGCCGCTCTGAACCTCGATGTCCGCTGCGGCCACGAGGTGTCGGCGATCGATCCCGATGACAGGACCGTGACGGTCGTCTCGGCGGCCGGGGTCGACACCCTCGCCTACGACGCGCTCGTCCTCACCCCCGGCGCGAGCGCCCTGCGGCCCCCGTTGCCGGGGCTCGACTCGGACCGCGTGAGCACCCTCCGCACAGTGGCGGAT
Organism: Microbacterium sp. NPDC077184; assembly: GCF_040687055.1. Lineage (NCBI taxonomy): Bacteria > Bacillati > Actinomycetota > Actinomycetes > Micrococcales > Microbacteriaceae > Microbacterium > Microbacterium sp. NPDC077184. The sequence continues at coordinate 846,714 of NZ_JBFBMM010000001.1, read as the reverse complement.
GCCGTGGGCCTCCGCGCACGCGTGGACGACGGAGCGCGACGGGCAGTGGTCCTCGGCGCCGGCTACATCGGCCTGGAAGCCGCCGAGGCCTTCCACCACGCAGGACTCGAGGTCGACGTGGTCGAGATGGCCGCGCACGTCCTCCCCCCGCTGGAGCGCGAGCTCGCCCACCTCCTCGACGCCGAACTCCGCCGTCTCGGCATCCGCGTGCACGCGGGCGTCGCCGCCGAGCGGATCGAACCCGGCGGCACGGAGGACGTCGTCGTCCTCGCCGACGGGTCACGGGTGCCCGCCGACGTCATCGTCCTGTCGGTCGGGGTCCGCCCCGACACCGCCTTCGCGGTGGACGCGGGGCTGGCCCACGACCGGGGCGCCATCGTCGTGGACGACCGCGGTCGCACCAGCATCCCGGGAATCTGGGCCGCGGGGGATGCGACCGTGAGCGTCGATGCGGTGACCGGCGCGCGGCGTCCGATCGCCCTCGCCGGTCCCGCGAACCGCGCGGGGCGACTCATCGCCGACGACATCTTCGGCCACGGCGCGGGGCGTCCGATCCCCACGGGCCTCGGCACCGCCGTGGTCCGGGTCGGCTCCCTCACGGCGGCGATGACCGGAGCGAACCGGGCCGCGCTCGACGGCGCCGGCATCGCCCACCACACCCTGCACCTGCACCCGAACCAGCACGCGGGCTACTTTCCCGGCGCCTCCCCCGTGCATCTCATCGTCCATGTGGCCGCGGACGACACCCGCATCCTCGGGGCGCAGGCGGTCGGCGCGGAGGGCGTCGACAAACGCATCGACGTCTTCGCCACCGCGATCCGGGCGGGGCTCACGGCGATGGACCTCATCGACCTCGACCTCGCGTACTCGCCTCCCTACGGCCAGGCGAAGGATCCGGTGAACCTCACCGGCATGGTGGCCGAGAACGTCGCCGAGGGGCGACTGCGCCTGTGGTACGCCGCCGACCTGGACGCCGTGGCCGCGTCGAGCCTGATCCTCGACGTCCGCACCCCGGCCGAATTCGCGTCCGGGCACATTCCCGGCGCCCTCAACATCGCGCACACGGAGCTGCGCGCGCGGATCGACGAGGTGCGGGCCGCGGCCGCCGGGCGGCCCGTACGCGTCCTGTGCGCCGCCGGAGTCCGCGCGAACATCGCCCACCGCATCCTGGTGGGGAACGGGCTGGACTCCGCGTCGCTCTCGGGCGGTATCCAGACCCTCCGGCACTGGTACGGTGCCGAGATCGACCGCATCCTCACCCCCGACACCACCATCGAAGGAGCACGCGCATGATGATCACCGGCACCCCCGAGGAGCAGGCCGCGACGCGCAGACGCATCGTCAACCGTCTCAAGCGCGCCCAGGGCCAGCTCGCCGGTGTGATCACCGCCGTCGAGAACGGCGGCGCGTGCCGCGACGTCGTCACCCAGCTCGCAGCCGTGGGCAGCGCCCTGGACCGGGCGGGCTTCGCCATCGTCTCGGCGGCCATGCGCGACTGCGTCGCCGACCCCGACGCAGCCCGAGAGGCCGAAGGCCTCACCCAGGAGGAGCTCGAGAAGCTCTTCCTCGCCCTCGCCTGATCCGCGTCCGTCGATCAGTACCAGATCGACAGACGCGGAGCCGTCGGCCAGGAGAAGATCCGGCCGGCGGCTTCGGCATCCGTCGAGCGGATCCGGCCGGCGTACGCGAGCGTGGTCGCCGACACCCCGCCGAGGAACAGCGCGGAAAGCTCCTCGACGCCGAGCGCGAGGTCCACGGCGCCGGTCGGCACTTCGGCCGGCATCAGCGGCGTGACGACGGCAGCACCGTCGTCACCCACCTGCAGGAGCCATCGACCTTCGGCGTGCCCCAACGGGTCGGAGACCTCCAGCACGACCGACCCGGGCGCACCGTAGCGACGGGACGAGAGACAGGCCGCGACGTCGAGGATGCGGACGTACTGGTGGTCTCGGACGGACACCGTCGCCGCGCGCTGATCGGCGATCATCCAACGCAACGGCTCCTCCACCGAGAGCTGCTCGGCGGTGACCTCGGCGATGAGGTCCAGCGAGAGCACGAAGCGCCACAGCGCCGCATACGCGTCGGGGGTCTCCGCGAGGAGGTAATGCACGTGGGCTCGCGACGCGGCGAAGTCCGCCTCGTTCTCCTGCACCGTGTAGACCAGCGCGCCGCGCACCTCGCCGTCGTCGTCGGTGTACTGCACCGCCCGTCGCTGCTCCGCCTTCTCGAGGTCGGGGCGCGTCCCCGCGATCGCATCCCAGTGACCGCCCGGCACGTCCACCTCGCCGGGAACCGTGTGACGGCTGCGCTCGTGCACCGTCGCGAGAATCTCACGGACACGCTCACAGGAGATGAAGTCGACCCGACCGGAGAGCGTCGGTCCGATCCAGCCCGCGCGACGCGCGTCGATCCGCCAGGAGGCACCGAAGGCGGCCGAGGCGAAGCCGTAGCGACCGTAGAGCGGCGATTCGCTGACCGTCAGCATCGCTGCGGGGAACCCGGTCGATCGTGCGACGTCGAGCTCGCCCTCCAGCAGAGCGCGCGCGATGCCGCGACGCCGGTGCGTGGGAGACACCGTCACCGAGGAGATGGCGCACGCCGCGATCGCGGCGTCCCCCGGCACGGAGAGCTCGCCGCGCCACGACGCGAGCGTCGCCACCGGCGCGTGCGGGTCCGGCGCGGACGGGTCGTAGACCCCGGTCGCCCGACGGTAGGCGGAGCGTTCCCGCACCGCCTCGATCTGCGCGGGCGTGCGGACACCGTCGAGGAAGCCGCGCGCGACGACCTGCAGCCAGGCCGCGAAGCCGTCGTCCGTGCCGGGCACACGACGCAGCTCGAGGCCGCGGGGGGCGAGGCGGGACGCGGAGGCTTCCGAGACGTCGGCGGCATGCAGGTCACGGGAGAGGGAGTCGTCGATCACCCCTCGATGCTACGCACCGGCTCCGACGTCCCCGGGGTCAGGCCGAGAGGACGCGGGCTCCGGCGACCGGGCCGTGCACGTGAAGGGCGGTCAGGCCCGCGGCGGACAGGACGATCTGAAGCTCGAGCGCCGCCTCCGATCCCGCCGCGAGGAAGGCCAGGGTCGGCCCCGAGCCGGACACCATGCCCGCGAGCGCCCCCGCCTCCGTGCCGAGGTCGAGCACCCGCGCGAGATCGGGTCGCAGCGACAGCGCCGCCTGCTGCAGGTCGTTGCGCACGTGAGCGGCGAGGACACGGGGGTCCCCGGCCCGCAGGGCCTGGAGCACCTCGGGAGCGACTGCCGGCTCGGCGGCCTCGGCAGCATCGCCACGGGCGCGCATCTCGTCGAGATGGCCGTAGACCGCGGGGGTCGACAGGCCGCCCTCGGCGGGAACGACCACCCAGTCCAGGCGGCCTGTGGCGAGCGCCGGACTCAGCTCGTCTCCGCGCCCCGTCCCCACGGCCGTGCCCCCCATGAGCGCGAAGGGCACGTCGGCACCGAGCCGGGCGGCGAGGGCGTGCAACGCCGTAGGTGGAAGGCCCGCGCCCCACAGCGCGTCGCAGGCGACGAGCGCGGCCGCGGCATCCGCCGATCCGCCTCCCATCCCCCCGGCGACCGGAACGTCCTTGACGGCATCGAGGTGCACGCCGCCGTCGTATCCGATCTCCGTCGCGAGGATGCGCGCGGCACGCAGGGCGAGATTGCGGTCGTCGGCGGGGACGCCGGAGACATCGACCGAGCCGCGGACGGTCATCGAGAAGCCCGATGCGTGCGTGGCCCGGATCTCCTCGTACAGCGACACCGCCTGGTACACCGAGGCCACGTCGTGGTAGCCGTCGGGCTGAACCGCCCCGACCTGGAAGAAGACGTTGAGCTTACCGGGGGCGCGCACGCGCACCGCCGTCGAGCGCGCCGTGTCGGTCATCGGGTGGCCGAATCCGACCAGAGGTCGACGTCGATGCCGTCGGAGAGGGCGTCGATGCGCTCGATCTCCTCGACGGAGAAAGCGGGGCCGTCCAGCGCCGCGAGGTTCTCGTCGATCTGCGCGGGCCTCGAGGCTCCGATCAGCGCGGAGGCGACCACGGGATCGCGTAGGACCCACTGGATCGCCATCTGCGCGAGAGTCTGGCCGCGCTCGCGCGCGATCAGGTCCAGACTCTGCAACTGGCCGCGCTGGTCGTCGGTGAGGGTCATGCCCTGGAGCGACCCGCGATCCTGCGCACGGTCGACCGGCCCGTCGCCGAGGTACTTGTCGGTGAGGAGCCCCTGGGCCAGCGGTGTGAACGCGATCGCCCCCATGCCCTCCTGACGCAGGACGCCGGTCAGGGAGTCCTCGACCCACCGGTTCAAGATCGAGTACGCCGGCTGGTGGATGATCAGCGGAGTGCCGAGCGAGCGGGCGACCGCGACGGCTTCGACGGTGCGTTCGGCACTGTAGGAGGAGATCCCGACGTAGAGGGCCTTGCCCTGGCGCACGAGGGTGTCCAGCGCCCCGATCGTCTCCTCGATGGGCACGGTGTCATCGACGCGGTGCGAGTAGAAGACGTCGACGTAGTCGACGCACATGCGGCGGAGGGACTGCTCGGCGCTCGCGAGGATGTACTTCCGCGACCCCCCGTCACCGTAGGGGCCCTCCCACATCTCGTAACCCGCCTTCGACGACAGGATGAGCTCGTCCCGGTAGGGCGCGAAGTCCTCGCGCATCATCCGACCGAAGTTGGTCTCGGCACTGCCGAAAGGCGGTCCGTAGTTGTTGGCGAGATCGAAGTGGATGATCCCCCGGTCGAACGCGTGCCGCAGGAGCGTGCGCTGATCGTCGAACGGGATGTTGTCGCCGAAGTTCCACCACAGGCCCAGCGAGATCGGCGGGAGGACGAGCCCCGACCCGCCCACCCGGCGATACGCGAGGCGGTCGTAGCGGTCCTCCGCCGCGGTCCACGGGCGGTGCAGGTCTCCTCCGCGCGAACGCGGTCGCGGTGATTCGGTCACCGCCCCAGGCTATCCACTCCGTCGCGAAGCGGCACGGGGTGCGGCGAAACCTGCGCGTAACGACGGCCACGTATCGTTGCTCAGTCGGACACGCACACCCGCGACATCCGAGAAGGAGGATTCGTGACCACACTGTCGGCTCTCCCCGCGCGCACCCACACCTGGACGACGCTGCTGGCGCGCCCGGACGTCGTCGTCGACGCCGGGATCCTGCATCTCGTCCACGACGACCTGGCCCCGCACGATGCGCGCATCGCCGACCTGTCGTTCGTCTCCGATGTGCTGCAGGCCGCCGGGATCGACGCACTCCTCATCCGGCACTCCCGGTTCCTCCCGGCCCTCGTGGTCGACGTCGACGACGCCGAGAGGGCCTTCACGGCGCTCGCGGACGCCTGCGGACGCGAACCCCTCTACGTCAAGACGAAGGGCGCGCCGCCGACGCTCGTCGCCGACGGCGCCCCGTTCGCGCAGACGCCGACCACGGTCCGCCTCTACCGCCCGCGGATCACCCCGTCCGGAAGCCTCCGGTACGGCGCGTCCCTTGCTGCGCACGTGGAGTTCTGGCGCTTCGGCGACGAGACGATCGACGCCCCGCGGGACAACACCCTCACCCGTCGCACCACCGCGGCGGCGGACGTCTCCTTCGTCGAGATCGAGCGCTACGGCCGCACCTGGCGGACGATCGCCGGGATGTTCGACCCCCAGCCGCAGGAGGTCACCGAGGACGTGGACATCGTCTTCTCGTGGGTCGACGGCTCCGCCACGGAGTTCCAGCGGCAGCGCGCCGCGCAGATGGCGGAGTACGTCGTCGGCGAGGGCGACGACGGTCCGGCCCGCTACCGGCACGTCGACGAGCTGCGGTACGCCCTCCGCAGCGTCCACATGTACGCCCCGTGGGTGCGGCGCATCTTCATCGCCACCGACTCCCCCGTGCCGGCGTGGTTGGACGATCACCCGAGAGTCACGGTGGTGCGGAGCGAAGAGTTCTTCGCCGACCCGGGGGTGCTCCCCACGCACAACTCGCACGCGGTCGAGGCCCAGCTGCACCGCATCCCCGGGCTCGCGGAGCACTTCCTCTACTCCAACGACGACATGTTCTTCGGTCGCCTCGTCGAGCCGGAGATGTTCTTCACCCCCGGCGGCGTGACGAAGTTCGTCGAGTGCGACGTCCGGATCGGGGCGGGGCCGACCGCGGTGCACCGCAGCGGACACGACAACGGTCTGCGGGTCAACCGCGCGCTGCTCGCCGAGCGCTTCGGACGGACGATCGTGCGCGACCTCGAGCACTGCGCCACGCCGCTGCGCCGCAGCGTGATGTCCGAGCTCGAGGCCGCGTTCCCCGAGGACTTCGCCCGGACGGCGGCCTCCCGTTTCCGTTCGGCGACCGACATCTCCGTCACCAACAGCCTGTACCACTACTACGCGATGATGACGGGCCGGGCCGTCTCCACGCGCGCGCCGCGCGTCCGCTACGTGCAGACGACCCTCGCGCGGGGGCTGCGCCAGATGGATCGACTCGCGGACGGGGCGGACGTCGACATGTTCTGCCTCAACGACGGGGGCAATGCCGAGGTCCCCGAGGAGGTCCGGGTGCAGACCCTGCGCGCGGCGCTGGAGCGGATGTTCCCCGTCCGAGCTCCGTGGGAGCGGCAGGAGCTCAGCGCAGCAGCGTCGTCCGTCCGCGCGGCGCATCCCGTCGCGCAGCACTGACCGGACCGACGCCCGCCTCCCGGAGGCGGCGCTGCGCCTCACCCGGGTCGATGAACTCCAGCGTCCGCGGAGCATCGACGGGGACGACCGAATGGACCACGGTGTCGTCGTAGACGTGCACCAGATTGAACGCCTGCGCCCCGTCTTGCGGCCGCGTGCCCCCCGTGGGGACCGTCAGGTCCTGCGCGTAGCACGTGGATGAGGCGACGGACACCGGGATGCCGGCGACCGTGGCGAAGGTGGAGTAGTGGAGGTGCCCGGCGATGATCGCGCGCACGTCCGTTCCCCGCACCACACGGGCGAACGCGCGCTGATCGCGCAGCTCGACACTCGAGGCGAGCGGCAGGACGCTCGGGACGGGCGGGTGGTGCATGGCGATGATCGTCCCGAGCGGCGCGGGCGTGGACAGCACGTGGGCGAGCCAGGAGAGCTGCGCCTCGGCGACCTCGCCGTGATGGTGACCGGGGACGGTCGAATCCAGCGTGATCACGCGGAGTCCGTCGAGCTCGTCGACCCGGTCGTAGACGCCGGTGTCCGAGGCGTCGCCGTCGACGAGCTCCGCGCGGAACGCCCCGCGGTCGTCGTGGTTCCCCATCACCCAGAGCACGCGTGCGGACAGCGAGTCCGCGAGCGGTTCGACCATCCGGCGCAGCTGCGCGTAGGCCGCGGGCTCGCCGAGGTCGGCGAGGTCGCCGGTGAAGACCACCGCGTCGGGGCGGACTCCGGAGGAGGCGATGACGCGGAACGCCCGCTCCAAGCGGTCGGCGGCGTCGACCGTGTCGAACAGACGGACGCCCTCGGCGCGCAGGTGGGTGTCGCTGATGTGCAGGAGAACGCGTTCGGGCGCCGGATGCTCTGCGGTGCGCATGGCCCGAATGTTACCGGCATGTTTCGTCGCCCCGGCGACTGGACAGGCCGGAAGAGGTGAACGTCCGGCGAACGTTCGGCTGCGGGCCGGCTCAGGCGGGCCCGACGATCTCGGCGATGCGGACGAAGTCCTGCACCGAGAGCTCCTCGCCGCGCGCGGTCGCAGCCACTCCCGCAGCTTCGAGCAGAGCGGATGCCGCGGCCGCGGACCCGCCCAGCACACCGGACAGCGCCTGGCGGAGCATCTTCCGTCGCTGTTGGAAGGCGGCGTCCACCAGCGCGAACGTCCGTCGCCGCAGTTCCTCCGATCCCCGCGGCTGCGCGTCGCGCCGAAAAGCCACGAGGACGCTGTCGACGTTCGGGACGGGCCAGAAGACCTGTCGCGAGACCGTCCCGGCCAGGCGCCACGCGCCGTACCAGGCGGCCTTGACGCTCGGGGCGCCGTAGATCTTCGACCCCGCGGGCGCCGCCAGGCGCTCCCCGACCTCCGCCTGCACCATGACCACCCCGCGCTCGAGGTAGGGGAAGGACTCCAGGAAATGCAGGAGGACCGGGACCGAGACGTTGTACGGGAGGTTCGCCACGAGCACCGTGGGGTCGCCCGGGAGCTCGCGGACGCGCAGGGCGTCGGCGTCCACGACCGTCAGCGCGTCGGGAGCGACGCCGTGGGCGGCGGCCGTCTGCGGGAGCCGTGCGGCGAGGCGGTGGTCGATCTCGACCGCGGTCACCGACGCGCCGGTCTCCAGGATCGCGAGCGTGAGCGACCCGAGCCCCGGCCCGACCTCGACCACCCGCTCGCCCGCGCGCACGCCGGCGACCTGGACGATCTTGCGGACGGTGTTGGCGTCGACCACGAAATTCTGCCCCAGCTTCTTGGTGGGGGTGACCTCGAGTTCGGCCGCGAGCGCGCGGATCTCACCGGCGCCGAGAAGCTGGACGGGCATGGTCTCCACCCTAGTTGCGCGCCGAAGCTCCCCCCTCGCCCGGGGAAGGACTACGGTTCCGGATATGACTTCTCCCCTGCCCACGTCGGCGTTCTCGATGAAGAGTCCCTTCGGTCGTCGCGCGGTGGCCCTGTCCATCGCCGCCGCGGTGGGCGGGTTCCTGTTCGGTTTCGACTCCTCCGTCATCAACGGCGCGGTGAACTCGATCGAGTCCCAGTTCGGCCTCACCTCGATCACCACCGGATTCGTGGTGGCCGTGGCGCTCCTCGGCTGCGCCTTCGGCGCGGTCCTCGCCGGCGTCCTGAGCGACCGATGGGGGCGCCTGCGGGTCATGCTCATCGGTGCGGTGATGTTCTTCGTCAGCGCCCTCGGCTCGGGCCTCGCCTTCACCGCGATCGATCTGACCTTCTGGCGCCTCGTGGGCGGCATCGGCATCGGCATCGCCTCGGTGGTCGCCCCCGCGTACATCGCCGAGGTCGCTCCGCGTCAGATCCGCGGGACGCTCGGCTCGCTCCAACAACTCGCGATCACCCTCGGAATCTTCGCCGCGCTCCTGTCCAACGCCGTCCTCGCAGGCGTCGCCGGCGGTGCGTCCGACACGCTGTGGCTGGGTCTCGAGGCCTGGCGGTGGATGCTGCTGGTCGAGGCGGTCCCCGCACTCGTCTACGGTCTCCTCGCGCTGAGGATGCCGGAATCCCCGCGGTTCCTCATCGCCAAGGGCCGACCGGATGAGGCCCGCGCGATCTTCGCCAAGCTCGTCCCCGAGGTCGACCTCGATCAGACGATGCGGGAGCTGCAGCAGCGGATCGTCACCGATCAGAAGAACGCCGGGGTGTCGCTGCGCGGCCCGCGGTTCGGACTCCAGCCGATCGTGTGGGTCGGCATCATCCTGTCGGTGTTCCAGCAGTTCGTCGGCATCAACGTCATCTTCTACTACTCCACGACGCTGTGGCAGTCGGTCGGGTTCGACGAGTCGTCGTCCTTCGGCATCAGCGTGTTCACCTCGGTGATCAACGTCCTGGTCACGCTCGTGGCGATCTTCCTCGTCGACCGCGTGGGCCGCAAGCCCATCCTCCTCAGCGGCTCGCTCCTCATGGCGGTCTCCCTCGGCACGATGGCGCTGTGCTTCGGGTTCTCCACCACGGATGCCGAGGGCGCCGTGTCTCTCCCCGCACCGTGGGGACCGATCGCCCTCGTCGCCGCGAACCTCTTCGTGATCGGCTTCGGCGCGTCGTGGGGACCGCTCGTGTGGGTGCTCCTCGGCGAGATCTTCCCGAGCCGGATCCGCGGCAAGGCGCTCGGCGTCGCCGCCGGCGCGCAGTGGATCGCCAACTTCCTCATCACCGTCAGCTTCCCCGCGATGTCGTCGTGGTCGCTTCCGATCACCTACGGGATGTACGCGGCGTTCGCGGCGCTGTCCTTCTTCTACGTGCTCCTGCGCATCCCCGAGACCAAGGGGATGGAGCTCGAGCAGACCGAGACGCTGTTCGTCCGTCAGTCGAAGGCGCCGTAGACCGCGAGGGTGTTCGCGGCGATCTGTGTGCACAGCTCGTCCAGCTCGACGCCGAGCTCGGCCGCGAGGAAGCGCACCGTCACCGGGATCAGGTAGGGCGCGTTGGGTCGCCCGCGGTGCGGGGTCGGGGTCAGGAAGGGCGCGTCCGTCTCGACCAGGATCCGCTCGAGAGGGGTGACGGCGAGGGCGTCGCGGAGATTCTGCGCATTCTTGAACGTGACGTTCCCGGCGAAGGACAGGTAGTAGCCGCGGTCCGCGGCGATGCGTGCCATGTCGGCGTCGCCGGAGAAGCAGTGGAACACCGTGCGGTCGGGTGCGCCGACGCGCGCGAGAGTGGCCAGCACCTCATCGTGGGCGTCGCGGTCGTGGATCTGCATCGCGACATCGCGCGCCTTGGCGAGCGCGATGTGCGCCTCGAAGCTCTCGTACTGGGCCGGGAGACCCTCCGCCTCGGTGCGGAAGAAGTCCAGCCCCGTCTCTCCGATGGCGCGCACGCGGGGCTGTGCGGCCAGCTCGTCGATGACCGCGATCGCCTCGCCGAGGCGTCCCGCGGCCTGGTACGCCGGGGCCTCGTTGGGGTGGATCGCCACCGCCGCCAGGACCCGCGGGTGGGATGCCGCCGCCCACGCCGACCACCGGCTGGAGTCGATGTCGCCGCCGGCCTGCACGACGCCGATGACCCCGACCTCCTCGGCGCGGGCGAGCTGCGCTGCGAGATCGAGCGGCTCGTCCCCGTCGACGATCTCGAGGTGGGCGTGATTGTCGTACACCGGCACCGCCAGCGGCTCGGGCGCCGCGGGCCACCGGACGTCGCGGCGCCCCTCCTGCGTGCGCTCGCGTACGTAACCGCTGGGGTCGATCGGATCGCTCATCGTCAGGCGGACTGCTCCACCCGGGGGAACAGCGGCGCGAGACCGTTGACGCTCGTCCCGGGGCGGAGGACCCCCCACGCGCCCGCCTCGCGGATCGGCTGATCCTGCAGGCGCCCGATCGTCTCGGCGGCACCGAGCGCGATCCAGAGCTTCTCTGTCGACTCCGGCATGACCGGCGACAGCAGCACCGCCAGCGCGCGCAGGCCCTCGGCGGCCGTGTAGAGCACCGTCTCCAGGCGTGACCGGCGCTCGGGATCCTTGGCGAGCGCCCACGGCTCGTTCTCGGTGATGTAGAGGTTCAGCGCGTCCACGATCGTCCAGATCGCCGAGATAGCCTCGTCGACCCGGAATCGCTCGATCGCGGCATCCGCGGCGGCCGCCGCCTCGGCGACGATCCGCTGGATGCGCAGATCACCCTCCTCGGAGGAGGCCGCGGGCGGGATCACGCCCTCGAAGTAGCGCTCGATCATCGCCGTGGTGCGCGACGCGAGGTTGCCGAATCCGTTGGCGAGCTCCGCCTGGTACCGAGCCGACAGATCTTCCCACGAGAACGATCCGTCCTGTCCGAACGCGATCGCCGAGAGGAAGTAGAACCGGTAGGCGTCGGACCCGAAGACGTCGGTGATCTCGGTGGGCGCGATGCCGGTCAGCTTCGACTTGGACATCTTCTCGCCGCCGACCAGCAGCCAGCCGTGGGCGAAGACCCCGCGGGGAACCTCGACGCCGGCGGCCATCAGCATCGCCGGCCAGATGACGGCGTGGAAGCGCAGGATGTCCTTGCCCACCACGTGGTAGGCCGGCCAGCGGCGGTCGAACTCGTCCTGCTCGGCGCCGTATCCGACCGCGGTGGCGTAGTTCAGCAGCGCGTCGACCCACACGTAGATGACATGCGACTCGTCCCACGGGACGGTGATGCCCCAGTCGAAGGTGGATCGCGAGATCGACAGGTCCTTCAGACCGTTCTTGACGAAGGACACGACCTCGTTGCGGGCGGATTCGGGACGGATGAAGTCCGGCTGTGTGGCGTAGAGCTCCAGCAGGCGGTCGCCGAACTCGCTGAGCTTGAAGAAGTAGTTCTTCTCCTGGAGGAGCTCGAGCGGCTTGGAGTGGATCGCGCAGACCTTCAGCCCTTCGAAGGGTCCGGTGCCGTCCACGATCTCGGACTCGGTCTTGAACTCCTCGCAGCCCACGCAGTAGAGCGCCTCGAACTCGCCCGCGTAGATGTAGCCGCGGTCGTGGATCGCCTGGACGAACTTCTTCACGCGCTCCTCGTGACGCTCCTGCGTCGTGCGGATGAAGTCGTCGTTGGCGACGTCGAGGGTCTCCAGCAGCGGGAACCAGGACTCGGAGACGAGCTTGTCGACCCACTCCTGGGGCTGGACGCCGTTGGCCGAGGCGGCGCGCATCATCTTCTGCCCGTGCTCGTCGGTGCCGGTGAGCATCCAGGTGTCGTCACCGGCCTGACGGTGCCAGCGCGCCAGGGTGTCGACGGCGACCGTGGTGTACCCGTGCCCGATGTGCGGGACATCGCTCGGGTAGTAGATCGGCGTCGTGATGTAGAAGGATCGGCCGGTGCTCACCAGGGAATTCTAGTTCGGTCCCGCGGACGCCCCGTCGCCGTGACGATCCGGTGACCCCAGCGCCGCCTGATACAGATCACGGCGCGTGTGGCCGGTGTGCGCGGCCACGTCCACCGCCGCCTCCTTCAACCGGATGCCGGAGGCGACCTGCGCGCGCACCTGCGCGACCGCGTCGGCGAAGGAGATCTCGCGGGCGGGTGCTCCCTCGACCACGAGGACGACCTCCCCGCGGATGCCGACCCGCGCCTGCTCGGCGACCTCGGCCGCGGTCCCGCGCAGGACCTCCTCGTACATCTTCGTGAGTTCCCGAGCGAGCGCGACCCGGCGGTCGGGACCGAGCACCTCGGCGATGTCGGTCAGCGACGCCGCGACGCGCGACGGCGAGTCGAAGAACACCATCGTCCGCGCCTCGGCGGCCAGCTGGCGGAGCACGGTGCGGCGCTCCCCGGATTTCCGCGGCAGGAATCCCTCGAAGGCGAACCGGTCGGTCGGAAGCCCGGACAGCGCGAGGGCGGTGAGGACGGCGCTCGGCCCCGGCAGGGCGGTCACACCGACGCCCGCCGCGATCGCGGCGGCGACCACGCCGTACCCGGGGTCGCTCACGGTCGGCATCCCGGCGTCGCTCAACAGCAGCACGTCCGCGTCGCGCGCGAGCTCGACGATCTCGCCCGCGCGCTCCTTCTCGTTGTGGTCATGGAGCGCCACGAGACGCGGCCGGTGGGTCACGCCGAGGGCGGCCAGGAGGCGCTGCGTGGTGCGGGTGTCTTCGGCCGCGATGACCGGAACGGTGCCGAGGGCCTCCACGAGCCGCGCCGAGGCGTCCCCCAGATTGCCGATGGGGGTCGCCGCGAGGATGATCACCGCTCCAGCCTAGACTTGGCGGGTGACGCACGCCCGGCTCGAGATGCACGCGGGGGCGGCGCGACCGAGCGTCTATGACCGGTGGCGTATCCGCCTCGGAGAGCCGCGGATCCTCCGCATCGCGGAGTGGGTCGCCCCGCTGCTGATCACCGTCCTGGCCGGCATCCTCCGGATGTGGAATCTCGGCCATCCGCACGCCCTGGTGTTCGACGAGACGTACTACGTCAAGGACTCCTGGAGCCAGTGGAACCTCGGCTACTCGGCGACCTGGCCCGACGACGTAGACGATCGCTTCGTCGCCGGCGAGACGGGACTGTTCGGCTCGGACGGCAGCTTCGTGGTCCACCCTCCGCTCGGCAAGTGGATCATCGGCGCCGGGATGGCGCTGTTCGGCGCGGATTCCTCGGTGGGCTGGCGGATCGGCGTGGCCGTCGTGGGGACCCTCACCGTCCTCGCCCTCTACCTGCTCGCCCGCACGCTCACCGGGTCCGTCGTCTTCGCGTCCGTCGCGGGCCTCCTCATGGCGATCGACGGCATGGCGATCGTGATGAGCCGCGTGGCGCTCCTCGACGGGCTCCTCACCTTCTTCCTCGTCCTGGCCTTCTGGTTCGTCGCCCTCGACCGCGCGCAACAGGACCGTCGGGCCGCGGCCCGTCGGCTCCTCGACGCGGATGCCGACCCCCCGGGGTGGGGGCGACTCAGCGTCGACCGCCCGTGGGTGCTCGCGGCGGGCGCAGCGCTCGGCGCCGCGAGCGCGGTGAAGTGGTCGGGTCTGTACGTGCTCGCGGCGGTCGGGCTGTATCTCGTCGTGATCGACGCCCTCGCGCGGCGGCGCGCGGGCGTGACGTTCTGGCCGAGCGACGCGGTCTTCCGGCAGGGACCGGTGACCTTCCTCCTGCTCGTTCCGATCGCGGGCCTGGTGTACCTCATGTCGTGGAGCGGGTGGCTCCTCACGTCCGGGGGGTACGGCCGCACGACGGACGCGGTCCCGGCTCCCCCGGGGGATCTCGTCGGCGCCCTCGCGAACCTCTGGACCTACCACCAGGGGATCTACGGCTTCCACGTGGGGCTCTCCACCCCGCACAGCTATCAGAGTCCGGCGTGGGCGTGGCTGTTCCTGCTCCGGCCGACGGCGATGTACACCTTCAGCTCCACGGCGGGGGATGCCGGGTGCCCGGGCCCCGGCGACTGCATCGCCACGATCTCGAGCATGCCGAACCCGGTGATCTGGTTCGCCGGCGTCATCGCCGTGGGCTACCTGCTCGTGCGCCTGGTGCGCCGGCCGGCCGCGGGGCCGGCCCTGGCCCTCCTCGGCGTCGCGGCGACGTTCGTGCCGTGGCTGCTGTACCCGGAGCGGACCATCTTCCAGTTCTACGCCGTGGCGATGCTGCCGTTCATGATCCTCGCGCTGACCTACGCCCTCCGCGACGTCCTCGGACCCCCGGATGCCGGTGCCCACCGGCGCACGACGGGATTCGGTCTGGTCGCGGTCTTCCTCGTCGCGGCGATCGCGATGTCGGTGTTCTGGTACCCGATCCTCACCGCCGTCACGGTCCCCTACGACTTCTGGCGGCTCCACTACTGGTCGGTCGGCGCGATCTGACGCGCCGACCGACCGGGAGGTGGAATCGCAACCGGGAGCGCGGTCAGTTGACCTCGTCCGGGTGGGCGCTGACCCGGCCCGAGCCGTCGCCCGGATCCATCGCGTCGATCGCGGCGATCTCGTCGGCACTGAGGGTGAAGTCCCGCACGTCGAGGTTCTCGGCGAGACGCTCGCGGCGCACCGACTTCGGGAAGACGATGAAGCCCTTCTGCAGGTGCCAGCGGAGCACCGCCTGGGCGGGCGTCTTGCCGTGGGCCGCTGCCGCCGCGGCCACGGGGGCGGCGCCGAACAGGTCGTACTTGCCCTGGCCGAGGGGGCCCCACGACTCGATCGCGACACCGTGTTCGGCGGCCCAGTCGGTGATCTCGCGCTGCTGGTAGGCCGGGTGCAGCTCGATCTGGTTGACGGCGGGGACGACGCCGGTCGCCGCGACGATGCGCTCGAGGTGCGGGACGAGGTGGTTGGAGACGCCGATGCTGCGCGTGAGTCCCGCGTCGCGCAGAGTCACCATCTGCTCCCACGCGTGGACGTAGTCGTCCTTGGCGGGCGTCGGCCAATGCACGAGGTACAGATCGACCTGCTCGAGGCCGAGACGGCCGAGGCTCTCGTCGATGGCCCGACGCGGTTCGTCGTCGTGATGGCGGTCGTTCCAGAGCTTCGTGGTGACGTAGAGCTCGTCGCGCGGGATGCCGCTCTTGGCGATCGCGGCGCCGACGCCCTCCTCGTTACCGTAGATGGCGGCGGTGTCGATGTGGCGGTAGCCGAGCTCGAGGGCCTCGGTGACGGCGCGCTCCGCGTCGTCGGCCGGAACCTTGAACACGCCGTAGCCGAGCTGGGGGATGCGGTGACCGTCGTTGAGGGTCACCGTGGGAATCGAATCGGTCATGCCGACACCCTAGGACGGGGTCCGCGAGCTCGCGGGGCGGAGACATCGCCCCGGTCCGCACGATACGATCGAAGGCTATGTCTTCGCCCGCGCCCGTGATCTCCTATCCGCCGGAGCTCCCCGTCAGCGCCGCGCGGGACGAGATCGCCGATGCCGTCGCGCACCATCAGGTCGTGATCGTCGCGGGCGCGACCGGCTCGGGGAAGACCACCCAGCTGCCGAAGATCTGTCTCGACCTCGGCCGGCAGAAGATCGCGCACACGCAGCCGCGCCGGATCGCGGCCCGAACGATCGCCGAGCGCATCGCCGAGGAGCTCGCCGTTTCGCTCGGGACGACCGTCGGCTACAAGGTGCGCTTCACCGACAACGTCTCCGCCGAGACCTCGATCGCGCTGATGACCGACGGCATCCTCCTCAACGAGATCCACCGCGACCGGCTGCTCTCGCGGTACGACACGATCATCGTCGACGAGGCGCACGAGCGCTCGCTCAACGTCGACTTCCTCCTGGGATACCTGCACCGCCTGCTCCCCCGCCGCCCCGACCTCAAGATCATCATCACCAGCGCGACGATCGACCCGGAGAGCTTCGCCGCGCACTTCGCCGCGGCCGACGGCACTCCCGCACCGATCATCGAGGTCTCCGGCCGCACGCACCCGGTCGAGGTCCGCTACCGGCCCGGAGAGGCTCCGGGCGGGGGCGACGGAGAGGGCGACTCCGGTGATGACGTGGACGGCATCCTGCGGGCTCTCCGCGAGCTCGATCGCGAACCCGCCGGGGATGTCCTGCTCTTCCTTCCGGGCGAGGCGGAGATCCGGGATGCGGTGGATGCCGTACGCGGCATGTACGCCAAGGACGCCGCACCGACCGAGGTGCTGCCGCTCTACGGCCGTCTCAGCGCCGCCGACCAGCACCGGGTCTTCGAGCGCTCGAGCGTCGCCGGCCTCCGGCGCCGCGTGATCCTCGCCACCAACGTCGCCGAGACGAGCCTGACGGTGCCCGGCATCCGCTACGTCGTCGACACCGGGACCGCGCGCATCTCCCGCTACTCCGCACGCAGCAAGATCCAGCGGCTCCCGATCGAACCGATCTCGCAGGCCTCGGCGCAGCAGCGCTCCGGTCGCGCGGGCCGCACGAGTCCGGGTGTCGCGATCCGTCTGTACGGCGAGGACGACTTCCTCACGCGCGACGAGTTCACCGACCCCGAGATCCTCCGGACCTCCCTGGCGGCCGTCATCCTGCAGATGCTCGCTCTCGGGTTCGGCGACATCGAGCGCTTCCCGTTTCTGACACCCCCCGACTCCCGCGGGGTGAAGGCGGCCTTCGACCTCCTCCGCGAGCTCGGCGCGGTCGCGTCGGGAGCCCGCGGGGAGAACCGGCTCACCGACATCGGTCGCGAGATCGCGCGGCTGCCCATCGATCCGCGGTTCGCGCGCATGCTGCTCCAGGCCCGCAAGGACGGGGTCCTCCCGGCGGTGCTGGCGATCGTGTCGGGCATGTCGATCCAGGACGTGCGCGAGCGCCCCGAAGAGCGACGGGAGGAGGCGGATCGCCTCCACGCGCGCTTCACCGATCCGACGAGCGACTTCCTCTCCCTGCTGAACCTGTGGAACCACCTGCGCGAGAAGCAGGACGAGTTGGGGTCGAGCGCCTTCCGCAGGCTCTGCCGCGCCGAGCACCTCAACTACGTGCGGGTGCGGGAGTGGTCCGACGTCCACCGGCAGCTCACCCAGCTCCTGCGCCCCACCGGGGACGAGCGTCGCGACCCCCGCGACGCCCCCGCGGATCCGGATGCCGTCCACCGGGCGATCCTCTCCGGCCTCCTCTCCCACATCGGCATCCTCGACGAACGCTCCGTCGCAAAGGGCGCCCCCGCGCGCGGCACCGGTCGCGGCAAGCCGCCGGGGGCGGAGTACCTCGGCGCGCGCGGAGCGCGGTTCGCCATCTTCCCCGGGTCGGGGCTGAAGAAGAAGCGCCCCGCCGCGCTCATGGCCGCCGAGCTCGTCGAGACCTCGCGGCTGTTCGCCCGGACGGTCGCCGAGATCGATTCGGCCTGGGCCGAAGCCCTCGCGGGGGATCTCGTCCGCCGCCAGCTCAGCGAGCCGCACTGGTCGCAGACCGCGGGAGCGGCGTCGGTCTACGAGAAGGTCACCCTCTTCGGCGTGGAGATCATCGCGCGCCGGCGGGTGCAGCTGGCCCGATTCGACCGTCCCCTGGCCCGGGAGATGTTCCTCCGCCACGCGCTCGTCGACGACGAGTGGGACCCGAGCGGCCTCGACAAGCGCGCGAGCGCGTTCCACCGTCGCAACCACGAGCTGCGCCGCCGTCTCGAACGGCTCGAGGAGCGCCAGCGCCGGCGCGACATCCTCGTCGGCGACGAGGCGGTGTTCCGCTTCTACGACGCCCGCGTCCCGCGCGACGTGTTCGACGTCCGCTCGTTCGAGGCGTGGTGGAAGGAGCACTCCCTCCGCGCTCCGCGGCTGCTCGACATGAGCGAGGCCGATCTCGTCGACGAAGCCGCCCGCGGGGACGAGCGCGACTTCCCCGGGCGGTGGACCCAGGGCGACCAGGTGCTCTCCCTCGCCTACCGCTTCGAGCCGGGCGCGGAGGACGACGGCGTCACCGTCGTCGTGCCCATCGCCCTCCTCGCCACCCTCCGCCCCGACGGATTCGACTGGCAGGTCCCGGGCATGCGGGACGAGCTGATCACGGCGCTCCTGCGCGCCCTCCCCAAGGCGATCCGTCGTCACGTCGTCCCGGCCGGGGACTGGGCGGGCACCTTCGCCGCGGAGCTGCGGGGCCAGGGACCGGAAGATCACGACGGGCTCCCGCCGGAGTCCCTCCGCGCGGCCCTCGCGCGACGGATCCAGCGCGTGGCGCACCAGCCCGTGACCGCCGACGACTTCGAGTCCGATCGCATCCCCACCCACCTGCAGGTCACCTTCCGCGTCGTCGACGGGCGCGGGCGCGTGCTCGGACGCGACACGGATCTCGCCGCCCTCCAGTCCGCGCTCTCGGCCCGCGCCCGCGAGGAGGTGTCCCGTTCGCTCTCCCGGCCCGCCGCGGCCACGCCGTCCGCCCGGGGCGGCGCACCCCGCGCAGGCGCGCGGAAGGATGCCGCGCCGAACGACGCGCCGGCCTTCACGGAGCAGTCCGGCCTCACTTCCTGGCCGGCGGAGACCCTCCCCGAGGTGGTCGACACCCGCGTGGCCGGCGGTGTCGTCCGCGGGTATCCGGCGATCGTCGACGACGGATCGACGGTGTCGCTGCGCGTGGAGTCCACGCCGGAGCGCGCACGGGAGGCCACGCACCGCGGTATCCGTCGACTGCTGCTGCTGGCGGTGCCCTCCCCCGCGACGTATGTGCTGGACCACCTCACCTCGACCGAGAAGCTCGCCCTCGCCGCCTCGCCCTACCCCTCGGCGAAGGCCCTGGTGGAGGACGGCCGCGTCGCCGTCGCCGACGCGGTGCTCCGCCACGCCGCTCCGGACGGCGTGCTGCGCACCCGGGCGGAGTTCGAGCGGGTGCGGGACGCCCTGTCGGCGGTCGTCGTCGACGAGACGTTCCGGGTGGTCTCGCTCGCGGCGAAGATCCTCATCGCGGCGCGCGACGTCGAACGCGGCATCCGGGATCGGAACTCCCTCACGCTCCTCTCCGCCCTCGGCGACGTGAAGTCGCAGCTGGCGGGGCTGGTCTTCCCCGGCTTCGTCGCCCGCACCGGAACGGCTCGGCTCGCTCATCTGCCGCGCTACCTGCGCGCGGCGCGGGAGCGTCTGGACGGCATGGCCGACAACCCCGGACGCGACCGGCAGCGCCAGACCGAGTTCGAGCGGGCGGCTGCCCTTTACGCGGATGCCGGCGGCGTGCTCCCCCTCCCCGAGGACGCCGCTCCCGCGCTCACGAGCGCGCGGTGGCTGCTCGAGGAGTACCGGGTGAGTCTGTTCGCGCAGGGGCTCGGGACGGCCGAGCCGGTGTCGCTGCCGCGCATCCAGAAGGCGCTGCGCCCGGACGCGGGATCCCGCTGACGCGCGTCACGCCGGTCGCACCACACCCGCCGGCGTCGGACCGGTCGCCACGAGGCGTCCCGGCGTCCGCGACCATGCACTCCACGACCCCGGGAAGAGGGTGACTTCGATCCCGGCGAGTTCACCCGCGAGGACGGCGTGGCTCGCGGCGATCCCCGACCCGCAGGACGCGGCCACCGGCACCGTGCCGTCGGCGCCGACCGCGGCGAACAGCGCGCGCAGCCGCGCGGGCTCGGCGAAGCGTCCCCGATCGATCAGGGTCGTCGTGGGCAGGTTCACCGCTCCCGGGATGTGACCGGCCACGGGGTCCATGGGCTCGCTCTCGCCGCGGTAGCGTTCGGCGGCGCGCACGTCGAGGAGGACGCCGTGCGATGACCACCGCGCCGCCTCCTCGATGTCGATCGTGCCGCCGTCGATCGCGTCGAGGGCGATGTCCCCCGCCGCCGGAAGCACGTCGCCGGTCTCGAGGGCGTGACCGGCGTCGGTCCAGGCGCGCAGGCCCCCGTCGAGCACGCGCACGTCGGCGACACCGCTCCGGGTGAGCAGCCACCAGGCGCGCGCCGCCGCCACGGAATCGATGTCGTCGTAGACCACGACCACATCGCCGCGCGAGATGCCCCAGCGCCGGGCCGCGCGCTCGAGATCACCCGCCTTCGGGAGCGGATGGCGCCCCTCCTCCGGTTCACCGGGCCGGGAGAGCTCCCGCTCCAGGTCGACGTACACCGCGCCCGGAAGGTGGCCCGAGAGGTAGTCGGGTCGGCCGTCCGGCCGGTCCAGACGCCACCGCACGTCCAGCAGACGGACAGGGGCGCCCGTGACCAGGAGGTCGGACAGGTCGGCGACGGAGAGGAGCGGAGCCATACGGTCATGGTGCAGCCCGATGGCGCGCCCCGCCGTCACGACGCGCGGATCAGCGCCGCGTAGAACGCGATGCCGCGCAGCCACACGTCGACGCGGATGCGCTCGTTCGGCGCGTGCAGGGCGTCGCGCTCGGCGCGGGTGAGGTGGAACGGGGTGAAACGGTAGACGTGCTCGCTGATCCCGGTGAACCAGCGGCTGTCGCTGGCTCCGAGCTGCAGGTAGGGCGTGGTGACGACGTCCGCCCCGAGCGTGTCGGCGACCGCCGTGGCGATCCGCCGCCACGGCTCGCCGCGCCAGGGCGAAACCGGAGAGGGGTCGCTCCCCTGGCGCAGCGCGACCTCCACCGCCGGATCGCCGATCACGCGTCGCACCCGCGCGATCGCGCCCTCCACCGTGTCGCCGGTGAGCAGGCGCACGTTCACGGTCGCCCGCGCGCGCGTGGCGAGGACGTTCTCCCCCACCGCGCCGTCCAGCTCGGTCACGACCGCGGTGGTCCGGACGATCGCGTTCGTCTCCGGGCCCGCGAGCGGCAGGGCGCGGGCGAGCAGCGGCGCGGTGACCGCGAGGTTCGCGAGGAGCGGCCGCAGCGGCCCGCGCGCGTGCGGGGCCAGCGTCGCCAGCATCGCCCGCACCGGCGGGGCGAGGCGCACGGGGAACGGATGCCGGTGCAGTCGCCCGATCGCGCGGGCGAGCCGCGCGGGAGCCGGGAAGGACGGCGGCGTCGAGGCGTGGCCCCCGGCCTCGTGGACGGTGAGGGTCAGCGTCATCACCCCGCGCTCGGCCACCCCGACCATGGCCGTGGGGACGTCGACGCCGGGGAGGACCCCGTCGACCACCGCTCCGCCCTCATCGAGGACCAGGGCGGGGCGGATGCCGCGCTCCTGGAGCACCGTCGCGATCGCGCGGGCGCCGTCGCCGGCGGTCTCCTCGTTGTGGCCGAACGCGAGATAGACGTCCTGTGCGGGGACGACGCCGTCCGCGAGCGCGTCCTCCACCGCCTCGAGGATCGCCACGAGGGCGCCCTTGTCGTCGATCGCGCCGCGGGCGTGGATCTCGGCATCCGCTCCCTCGCCGGAGATCTCGGCCGCGAACGGCGGATACCGCCACTCGGTCGGATCCACCGGGACGACGTCCTGGTGGGCCATGAGCACCAGCGGCCCTTCCGCCGTCGTGCCGCGCCAGCGGTAGAGGAGTGCGTGCCCGGCGACGACCTCGCGCTCGAGCTCGTCGTGCACGCGCGGATAGAGCCGCGCGATCGTGTCGTGCAGGAGATCGAACGCGGCGGTGTCGACGAGCGACGCGTCGACGTGCGAGACAGTGGGGATCCGCAGGATCTCTCGGAAGCGGTCGATCGGAGTGCTCACCCTGCGAAGCCTAATTCGCGACGCCCCGCCCGCTACCCTCGGAGGATGACCGCATCCGCATCCCCGAGTCTTCGCTGGGGCATCCTCGGCCCCGGCGGCATCGCGCACGCCTTCACTCGCGACATCCGTCTCGCCGGCCGGGAGGTCGTCGCCGTCGGATCGCGCGATCGCGACAAGGCCGCGGCCTTCGCCGAGCAGTACGCGATCCCCCGCGTCCACGGGAGCTACGAGGAGCTCGTGGCCGACCCCGAGGTGGACATCGTCTACATCGCCACTCCGCACCCCTTCCACCACGCCCAGGCCCTCCTCGCCCTGAACGCCGGCAAGCACGTCCTGGTGGAAAAGCCCTTCACCCTGACCGCCGCCGAGGCCGCGGAGGTGCGCGACGTCGCCGCCGAGAGAGGCCTGCTGGCGATGGAGGCGATGTGGACGCGCTACCTCCCGCACATGGCGCGCATCCGCGAGATCATCGCCGCCGGGACGCTCGGCGAGGTGCGCGCGGTCATGGCCGACCACACGCAGCTGCTGCCGTCGGATCCGACCCACCGCCTGAACGCCCTGGAGCTCGGGGGCGGCGCGCTGCTGGACCTCGGGGTGTACCCCGTGTCGTTCGCGTGGGACATCCTGGGCGAACCGATCTCGATCGCCGCCTCCGGACGCCTCGGCGAGACCGGCGCCGACACCGAGGTCGCCACGATCATGGTGCACCCCTCCGGCGCCGTGTCCACGTCGCTCTCGGCCTCCCGGGCGTCGGGACCGAACGTCGCCCACATCATCGGCACCGAGGGGCGGATCGACATCGACCGCGTCTGGTACAACGCCACCTCGTTCCGCGTGATCGGCCCCGATGGCACGGTCATCGAGGAGTACCGCTCCGAGATCTCCGGGCGCGGGATGCAGTTCCAGGCGCTCGCGGCGGAGGCGTACATCGCCGACGGCACCCTCGACAGCGCCCTGCTCCCGATCGACGAGACGGTGGCGATCATGGAGACCCTCGACGAGATCCGCGGCCTCATCGGCGTGCGCTACCCGTCGGAGGAGGAGGACTGATGGCTCCCGCTCCCGGCGCCCGCGTGGCGGTGTACCTCGACTTCGACAACATCGTGATGTCCTGGTACGACCGGGTCCATGGACGGAACGCCTACTCGCGCGACCGGCAGAAGATCGCCGCCGACCCCACGGATCCCGAGATCGCCGAGCGGTTGACCGCGGCGACGATCGACGTGGGCGCCATCATCGACTACGCCACGTCCTTCGGGACGCTGGTGACCACGCGCGCCTACGCCGACTGGTCCGCTCCCGTCAACGCCGAGTACCGCTCCCAGCTCGTGGCCCGCGCGGTCGACCTCGTCCAGCTCTTCCCGGCCGCCGCCTACGCCAAGAACGGCGCGGACATCCGTCTGGCGGTGGATGCCGTGGAGGACATGTTCCGCCTTCCCGACCTCACCCACGTCGTCATCGTCGCGGGGGACTCGGACTACGTCCCCCTCGCCCAGCGGTGCAAGCGCCTCGGGCGCTTCGTCGTCGGTGTCGGGGTCGCCGGCTCCACGGCCAAGTCCCTCGCCGCGGCGTGCGACCAGTTCGACTCGTACGACGCCCTCCCCGGCGTCGCCGTCCCCGCGAGCGCCGAGAAGGAGTCCACCCCGACGCGCCGACGCGGGCGGAAGGCGGCATCCGATCCCACCGCCGATCTCCTGGAGCGCGCGCTGCGGCTGGAGAGCGACAAAGAGGATGCGGAGTGGCAGCACGCCTCGGCGGTGAAGAGCCTGATCAAACGGCTCGACCCGTCCTTCAGCGAGAAGGCGCTCGGCCACAAGAGCTTCTCGGAATTCCTGAAGGCCCATCCCGCCGTCGCCGAGACCGACGAGGCGGAGAACATCGTCCTGGTGCGGCTCGCGGCCGACCGCCGCTGACGCCCGCACCGGCGAGCGGTACAGTGTGTCCCGTGGCACGCCGTACTCCTCCGCCGGGCTCGCAGACCTCTCTGCGAGAGGCGAACCGTGCGCGCGTGATCGAGTCGCTGAAGCGGCACGGCCGTCTGACGCAGGTGGAATTGGCCGGAAGCACGGGGCTGTCGCCGGCCACGGTGTCGAACATCGTCAAGGAGCTCACCGCCTCGGGGCTGCTGCACACCTCGTTCACGTCCCGCAGCGGCCGGCGCGCGACGCTGGTCTCGCTCGCCCGTCAGGTCGGGCTCGTCGCCGGAGTCCACTTCAGCTCCCGGCACCTGCGCATCGCCATCGCCGATGCCACGCGCACCACCGTCACCCAAAGCACGCTTCCGCTCCCCCTGGACCACCGCCACGATGCGGAGCTGGATCGGCTGAGCCTCCTGCTCGGCGACATGATGGAGTCCCTCGGCGGATCGGTCTCGGATCTCCTCGCGGTGGGTCTCGCCCTGCCCGCACCCATCGATCCGCGCACGGGCATGGTCTCCACCCCCGGGCTCCTCCGCGGCTGGGAGGGCGTCGACGTCGCCGAGAGCCTCAGCTCCCGCATCGGCCGCCCCGTGCACGTGGACAGCGAAGCGAATCTCGGCGGTCTCGCCGAGGCCCGCGAGGGCGCCGGCCGGGCATCGCGCTCGTCGGTGTTCATCCGGATCGGCCACACCATCAGCGCAGGAATCATCGTCGACGGCGATCTCTTCCGCGGGGTCAACGGCAAGGCCGGGCAGATCGGGCACGTCACGCTCGACGAGAACGGCCCCATCTGCCGGTGCAGCAACCGCGGATGCCTCGAGACGTACGCGGCGGGCCCCGCCCTCCTCTCCCTCTTCCCGCCCGGCGAGGGGATGCAGCGCCTGGGCGATCTCCTGCAGGCCGCCGAGTCCGGCGACGGCAGCTCGCGACGCGTCATCGCCGACGCCGGCCGCCACATCGGCGTCGCCGCGGCGAGTCTGTGCAATCTCTTCGACCCCGAGCTCATCATCGTCGGCGGCGAGCTGGGACTCGCGGGCGAACTCCTCATGGCTCCCATGCGCCACTCGCTGGAGCGCACGGCGCTCGCCTCCGCCGACGGTCTCCCCGAGATCGTCGAGGCCTCGTTCGGCGAATGGGCCGAGACCCGCGGAGCCATCGCGACGGCGCTCGACCAGGTCGCCGTCGACGCCCAGACCCTGCCCATCACGGCCTGACCCGTGCGCCTCTCCCGCCTGCATCCGGCGGCCGTCCTCGCGGCGACCGCGCTGACGGCCGCCCTGCTCACCGCGTGCGCACCGGCCGCCGACGACGACGGCACGATCGCCCTCCTCCTCCCCGACGCCAAGACTGCGCGGTACGAGACGTTCGACCGCCCCGTGTTCGAAGAGCGGGTCGCGGAGCTCGGCGATTTCCGCGTGCTGTACTCCAACGCCGACCAGGATGCCGCCAAGCAGCAGCAGCAGGCGGAGTCCGCCCTCGCGGCGGGGACGGACGTCCTCGTGCTCGACCCCGTCGACGGCAACGCGGCGGTCTCGATCGTCGCCGCCGCCAACGCCCAGGGCGTTCCCGTGATCGCCTACGACCGGATGATCTCCGGCGGCGAGCTGGCCTACCACGTGTCCTTCGACAACGAGAAGGTCGGACAGCTGCAGGCCGAGACCCTCGTGGCGGGGCTCGACGCCGCCGATCGGGCGGATGCCGGCATCCTGATGATCAACGGCTCCCCGACCGACAGCAACGCGGCCCTCTTCCGGGCGGGGGCGCGCGAGGTGCTGGACGCCGCCGGAGTGACCATCCTGGCCGAGTACAGCACGCCGGACTGGAGCCCCGACAAGGCCCAGGAGTGGACCGCAGGCCAGATCTCGCAGTTCGGCGACCGCATCGCCGCGGTGTACGCCGCGAACGACGGGACCGCGTCGGGAGCGGTCTCGGCCCTGAAGGCCGCCAACGTCACGCCGTATCCGCTGGTGACGGGGCAGGATGCCGAGCTGACGGCGCTGCAGCGGATCCTCACCGGGGACCAGTACATGACGGTCTACAAGGCGATCAAGCCGCAGGCGCGGCTCGCCGCTGAGGTCGCCGTCACGCTCGCCCGCGGGGACGAGGTCACCGCACCGACGGAGATCGACGGCGTCCCGACGACCTTCCTCGAGCCGGTCGCGGTGACGGTGGACACCATCGCCGACACGGTGATCGCCGACGGATTCTGGAGGGTGGAGGACATCTGCACGCCGGCCTATGCGGCCGCGTGCGCCGCCGCCGGTCTACGGTAGCCAGGTGGCAGCGGACATGGCGACGACGCATCCCCGACCTCGGCGCACCCGGGAGCGGGTCCTGACGATGACGGGCATCCGCAAGCGGTTCGGCGCCGTGAAGGCGCTCTCGGACGTGGACTTCTGGGTCAATGAGGGCGAGGTCGTCGCGCTCGTGGGCGACAATGGCGCGGGCAAGTCGACGCTGGTGAAGGTACTCGCGGGAGTCCACCCGCCGGACGCCGGCGAGACCGTGTTCGACGGCCGGAGCGTGCAGATCGCCAGCCCCGCCGACGCGCAGGACCTCGGGATCGCGACCGTCTTCCAGGACCTCGCGCTGTGCGACAACCTCGACGTCGTGGCGAACCTGTGGCTGGGTCGCGAGCGCCGCGACGGCGTGCTGCTGGACGAGGTCGACATGGAGCAGCGCACGTGGAGCCTCCTGCGCGAGCTGTCGGCGAAGATCCCCTCGGTCCGCGTGCCCGTGGCCTCGCTCTCGGGTGGTCAGCGGCAGACCGTCGCGATCGCCCGCTCGCTCGTGGGAGAGCCCCGCGTGGTGATCCTCGATGAGCCGACGGCCGCGCTCGGGGTGGCCCAGACCGCCGAGGTGCTCAACCTCATCGAGCGGCTGCGCGAACGCGGTCACGGGGTGATCCTCATCAGCCACAACATGGCCGATGTGCTCGCCGTCGCCGACCGCGTGGTCGTCCTCCGCCTCGGACGCAACAACGGCGAGTACAACGTCGCCGACGTCACGAGCGAGACACTGATCGCCGCGATCACGGGGGCGGGCGACTTCGGTGCGCGTCCCCGACCCGCGCCACCCGAGCCGGTCGAACCGACCGAACCACCCGTTCCGGTCATCCCCCTCCGCCCGCGCGGATCGCACCCGCGCCCCGGGCACGGAGACGGCGAATGACGGCCGCCGACGACCGCGCGGCGGTCGGCGCCCTGCCGCCCAGCGGCGGCATCCGTCAGAGTCTCGACCTGTTCGTCGCGCGGATCCGCGGCGGGGACCTGGGCGCGGCTCCCGTCGTCGCCGGCCTCATCGTGATCTGGATCGTCTTCCAGACGCTGAACCCGGTCTTCCTCTCCAGCACGAACCTCGTGAACCTCACGATGCAGAGCGCCGCGATCGGCACGATCGCCCTCGGGATCGTGCTGGTGCTGCTCATCGGCGAGATCGACCTGTCGGTGGGATCGGTGTCGGGGCTCGCCGCCGCGGTGCTGGCCGTCGGGTTCGTCCAGCTCCAGTGGCCGCTGGTCGTGGCGCTCCTCGCCGCCGCGGGGGTCGGGATGATCATCGGCCTGGTCTACGGGTTCCTCGTCACGACCTTCGGTCTCCCGAGCTTCGTGGTGACCCTCGCGGGGCTCCTGGCCTTCCTCGGCGTGCAGCTGTGGGTCCTCGGCCCGTCGGGATCGATCAACCTTCCGTTCGACTCCTGGATCGTGCAGTTCGCACAGCAGATGTTCCTTCCCGCGTGGGCCTCCTACGTCGCCGTCGCCGTCGCCGTCGGACTCTACGCGGCCAGCCTCGCCCGGCGGGCGCGGCGACGCGCGGCCGCCGATCTCGTCCACCAGAGGCCGGTCGAGATCGCCGCGCGCACGGCGGTGCTCGCGGCGGTGCTGGCCGTCTCGGCGTGGTACCTCAACCTGTCGCGCGGCGTCGGGGTGATGTTCGTGTTCTTCCTGGTCCTCGTCGTGGGGATGCACATCGCCCTCACCCGCACCCGGTGGGGTCGTGCGGTCTACGCGGTCGGCGGGTCGGTGGAGGGCGCGCGGCGTGCCGGCATCCGGGTCGATCGGATCTACCTGTCCGTGTTCGCGATGTGCTCGACCCTCGCCGCCGTCGGCGGACTCCTCGCCGCCGCCCGCCTCGCGGCCGCGAACCAGAGCTCGGGCGCCGGAGACACGAACCTGACGGCGATCGCCGCCGCCGTGATCGGCGGTGCGAGCCTGTTCGGAGGGCGCGGCAGCGCGTTCTCCGCGCTCCTCGGCATCCTCGTGATCGGCTCCATCGCGTCCGGACTGACGCTGCTGAACCTGGATTCATCCGTTCAGTTCATGATCACCGGTGCCGTGCTCGTCCTCGCCGTCATCGTCGATTCGATCTCCCGGCGTACGCGCGTGGCCACCGGACGCGCCTGATTCCGCGCCGACACCTCGCCCTTGGGTTCAGGGGGCGAAGCCGTTCGTCGCGTTATCGAGGCGTTATCTTCAAGTCTTGACGCCAATGCGTTCACTCGTCAAGATCGGTGCAAGCGATGTGGCTCGGCCTCGGGCCTCGCACCTTCAATGACGAAAGGCGAAAGATGAAGAAGTCTTCACTCCTGACGCTCGCGGCCTTCTCCGGCGCCGTGGCTGTCGCACTCACCGGCTGTGCCGGCGGCAGCACCGACGGCGGCGGCGCGACCGACGGCGGCGACGCCGCCGGTGACGCCGGGCGCGCGTGCGTCATCCTCCCGGACGCGGCATCCTCGCCCCGCTGGGAGAACTTCGACCGCAAGTACCTCCAGGAGGGCCTGGAGGGCGCCGGTTTCCAGGTCGACATCCAGAACGCCCAGGGTGACGTCAACCAGTACTCCACCATCGCCGACCAGCAGCTCACGCAGGGCTGCGGCGTGATGCTGCTCGTCGACTACCAGGGCGCGGCCGAAGCCGTCGCCGAGAAGGCCACCGCGCAGGGGATTCCGGTCATCGCCTACGACCGTCCCTTCGCCGGCGCGGACTACTACGTCTCGTTCGACAACATGGAGGTCGGGCGCCTTCAGGGCCAGACGGTGCTCAACGGTCTCGAGGCCGCGGGCGTCGACCCGGCCGAGGCAACCGTGGTCTACATCGGCGGCGACCCCACCGACGGCAACGCGGCGATGTTCCACGACGGCGCCGACGAGGTGCTCTCCGAGGCGGGCATCACCCCGGCCGCCGAGCCCCCGGGAGCCTGGGACCAGGCGGTCTCGCAGACCAACTTCGAGCAGGCGCTGACCTCGCTCGGCGGACAGGTCGACGGCGTCTGGGCCGCGAACGACACCAACGCCGCCGGTGTCATCCAGGTGCTGCAGACGAACAACCTCGAGGGCGTGGCCGTCTCCGGACAGGACGCCAACATCGCGGGGCTTCAGAACATCCTCCTCGGCTGGCAGACCGCGACGGTCTACAAGCCGGTCGCCGATGAGGCCGCCGCGGCCGTCGAGGTCGCCATCGCGCTCCTGAACGGCGAGTCGGTCTCCACGGATGCCGAGCTCGAGGACGGGACGCCGTACATCCAGGTGACCCCGGTCCTGGTCGGACCCGACGAGGTCAAGGACGTCATCGCCGCCGGCGACGCCGCCTACGACGACGTCTGCACCCCCGAGGTCATGGCCGCGTGCGAGGAGTTCGGCGTCACGCCGTAACCCCGCAGCACGGGGCGCCGCGTCCTCCGGGGCGCGGCGCCCCTTCCCTACCCGCACGCGGGATGCCCGGCATCCTGCTGGCAAGGAAGCGATCATGACAGACACGATTTCCCATCCCTCCACCGCCACGGACCCGATCATCAAGCTGGTCGGCGTGAAGAAGTCCTTCGGCCCCGTCAGCGTCCTCAAGGGCGTGGACCTGAGCGTCCACCCGGGACGCGTCACCGCCCTTGTGGGCGACAACGGCGCCGGCAAGTCCACCCTCATCAAGGGACTCGCAGGCGTCCAGCCCTACGACGAGGGCGACGTGCTCATCGACGGCGTCCACCGCGACCTGCACGCCCCCCGGGACGCGTCGGGGCTCGGCATCGAGGTCGTCTACCAGGACCTCGCGCTGTGCGACAACCTCGACATCGTCCAGAACATGTTCCTCGGCCGCGAGGAGACCTCCCTCGGCACCTTCGACGAGGGGCGCATGGAGAAGGAGGCCTCCGACACCCTGCGCTCCCTCTCCGTCCGCACCGTCAAGTCGGTGCGGCAGAAGGTCTCCAGCCTCTCCGGCGGACAGCGTCAGACCGTCGCGATCGCCCGCGCGGTGCTGAAGAAGGCGCGCGTGGTGATCCTCGACGAGCCCACCGCGGCCCTCGGCGTCGCGCAGACCGAACAGGTGCTGAACCTCGTGCGGCGCCTGTCGGACCAGGGGGTGGCGGTAGTCCTCATCAGCCACAACCTCGCCGACGTCTTCGCCGTCGCCGACGACATCGCCGTGCTCTACCTCGGGCAGATGGTCGCCCAGATCCCCACCGCCGAGACCACCCGCGACGACGTCGTCGGGTACATCACCGGCACCAAGACACCCACCGGATTCGTCGTGCAGGACACCGCGACCATCCGCACCGAAGGAGACTCGTGATGAGCAGCAGCACCGCCCGCACGGAAGCCTCCGTGGACCCCATCGCGGGTGATCTGATCGGCAGCGGCGTCGAGGGCGGACTCGGCGACCAGATCCGCGCCTGGTGGCAGCGCGTCCGCGGCGGCGACATGGGCGCGCTCCCCGCCGTCGGCGGACTCGTCGTCCTCGGCATCCTCTTCACCACCCTGAGCCCGTTCTTCCTCACCGAGCGGAACTTCGCCAACCTGCTGAACCAGGCGGCGACCCTCGTCATGCTCGGGATGGCGTTGGTGTTCGTCCTGCTCCTCGGCGAGATCGACCTGTCCGCGGGTGTCACGGGCGGTGTGGCGATGGCGCTCTTCGTCGTCCTCAACGCCCAGTTCGGCATCGCCTGGCCGCTCGCCCTGCTCGTCGGATTCGGGTTCGGTCTGCTGGCGGGCGCGTTCATCGGCTTCTTCGTCGCGAGGGTGGGCATACCGTCGTTCGTGGTGACCCTCGGGTTGTTCCTCGGCCTCCAGGGTCTCGCCCTGGTCATCATCGGGCCGGGCGGTCTGTACCGCGTCGAGGTGCCCGAGCTCATCGCCCTCCAGAACGGCAACCTGCCCGTCTGGGGCGGGTGGCTGATGCTCGCGATCATGCTCGCCGTCTCCGCCGGAACCGCCTTCTGGGACCGCGCCCGCCGCAGCCGCGCCGGGGTGCCGAACCGCGCCCTCTCGCTGGTGTGGATCAAGCTCGCCGCGATCGCCGTCCTCGGCGGGGTGGTGGTCTATGTCCTCAACGTCGACCGCGGACAGGGCACCGTCGCGGTGCAGGGCGTCCCCAACATCGTGCCGGTCGTGCTGGTGATCCTGTGGGCGGGCACGTTCGTCCTGGACCGCACCAAGTTCGGTCGCTACATCTACGCCGTCGGCGGCAACGCCGAGGCCGCGCGCCGCTCCGGCGTGAAGGTCCGGTGGGTGAAGTGGTGGGCGTTCGTGATCTGCTCCAGCCTCGCCGTCGTGTCGGCGCTGTTCAGCGTCACCCGCGTCGGATCGGTGGATGCCGCAGTGGGACGCGACATCGTCCTCTCCGGTGTCGCCGCCGCCGTCGTCGGCGGGGTGAGCCTCTTCGGTGGTCGCGGACGCCTCGTCCACGCCGCGATCGGCGCCCTCGTGATCGCGGTGATCACCAACGGTCTGGGTCTCCTCGGCCTCCCCGCCGGAGTGAACCTCCTCGTCACGGGCGGCGTGCTGATCCTCGCCGCCACGGTCGATGCCCTGTCGCGCCTGCGCTCGGGCGGAGCGATGAGACTCTAGCCCCGGTTCCCCGAATCGGGCCCCGGCGTCGCAATGACGCCGGGGCCCGCTCTGTTCACGGCCGGAGGAGCGCGCGGAGAGCACCGATCGTGTCGGCCTGCCGGGCGTCCTTGTCGGGGCGATACCCCTTCACCCGGGCGAAACGGAGGGCGACTCCGCCGGGGTACCGGGTCGAGCGCTGCACCCCGTCGATCGCGATCTCCACGACCGTCTCCGGCCGCACATGCACCGCTCCCGCCGTCCGCCGCGTCTCGATCGACGGGAGATGCGCGCTCTGCCAGCGGAGGGTCTCGTCGGTGAGGCCCTTGAAGGTCTTCCCCACCATCACGAACCCGCCCGGCTCCCCGTACTCCCCGTCCGGATCCCGGGCGGCCAGGTGCAGGTTCGACAGGAGTCCGGTCCGCCGTCCCGACCCCCATTCGGCCGCAAGGACGACGAGGTCGAAGGTGAGGACGGGCTTGACCTTCAGCCACGACTTCCCTCGACGGCCCGCGGCGTAGGGCGCGTCGAGCGCCTTCACCATGACCCCCTCGTGGCCGGCGGCCAGGGCTTCACGGGCGAACCGCTCCCCCGCGTCGGCATGCGCGGTGTGGAGGGCCGGGATGATCTGCTCACCGACGAGCGCGGCGAGCGCCGCGCGCCGCTCGGCCAGGGGCGCATCCAGGAGGTCCGCCCCGTCGAGGTGCAGCAGATCGAAGAACCAGGGCCGTAGCAGGGTGTGCGCGTCGGCCACCGAGCCGAAGCGCGCCATCGTGTCCTGGAACGGCCGCGGGCCGCCGTCCTCGTCGAGCGCGAGCGTTTCCCCGTCGAGGATCACGCGCTGCGCGGGAAGCGCTCGCGCCGCCGCCACGATCTCGGGCACCCGCGCGGTGATGTCGGCGAGCGAGCGGGTGAAGACGCGGACATCGTCCCCGTCGCGGTGCACCTGCACGCGCGCACCGTCGAGCTTGTACTCCACCGCCGCCGGCCCGTCGAACGCCCCGAGGGCGTCGGTGACCGACGAAGCGGTCGCGGCGAGCATCGGCAGGACACCGCGTCCCACGACGAGACCGACCGCGTCGAGGTCGTCGGCCGTTCCGGTCATCGCCAGACGCGCGGTCTCCCCCAGGTCGCCGCTCAGCATCGCGGCGCGGCGGACCGCGGCGCTCGGATGCCCGCTCGCGCGTGCGATCGCGTCGAGGACCACGCCCTCCAGCGCGCCGGAGCGGAGCTCGCCCAGGACGATCCGCCGCAGGAGGTCCCACTCCTCGGCGGTGGTCTGCGCTGCGAGCGCCGCGAGGATCTCCGCCCTCCGGACGCCCACCCCGTCACCGCCCGCCCGGGCGAGGGCGTCGAGCGCCGCGTCGACCTCGGCGATCGTCAGGGTCGGCTCCGACGCGGCGTCGGCTGCGATGTCCGACAGGGTCCGCCACCCGATGCCGATGCGCCCCTGGCGCGGCCGTGCGAGGAGGAAGCCGACGACGACCGGGAGCTCCTCGGGATCCGTGCGCGCGAGGAGGCGGGCGACGGCGTCGATCTTGGCGGTGCGCGACGCTGTGGCCGTCGCTTCGTCGACGCTCTCGCGGACCTCGTGGAACAGCATCCCCGCATTGTCGCACCGGCCGGGGACGTCACGACCCGTTCGGATCGACCGGATCAGCCGGATCCGCGCCGCTCAGGCGGGCAGTCGCGGCACAGCCGAGAGGAGCCGCCGCGTGTACGGGTGCTGCGGGGCGGTGAGCACGGATGCCGTCTCCCCCGCCTCGACGATGCGGCCGCCCTCGAGCACGACCATCCGCTGACACAGCGCCGCGATGATCGTGAGGTCGTGCGAGACGATCAGCAGACCGATCCCCCGCTCGGCGACGAGGCCGCGCAGCAGCTCGATGACCCGCATCCGCACGGAGGTGTCGAGCGCACTGACCGGCTCATCGGCCAGGAGCAGCCGCGGCTCGGGGGCGAGCGCCCGGGCGATGGCGATGCGTTGCCGCTGCCCACCCGAGAACGCCTCCGGATGCCGCGTCGCAGCGTCGGCGGGGAGATCCACCGCCGTCAGCAGCTCGGCGATCCGGGCCGCCCGGGTCCGGGCGTCGCCCGGGATGTCGAGCGAGCGGAGAGGTTCGGCGAGGGAGGCGCCGACGGTCATCCGCGGATCGAGGGACGAGAACGGGTCCTGGTAGACCGGCTGAACGGCACGTCGGAAGCGTCGCATCGTGGCACGGTCCCGCCGCCGGAGGGCGGCACCCTCGAACAGCACCTCGCCCTCGCTCGGCGCGTCGAGTCCGAGGAGGAGGCGCAGCAGCGTGGTCTTGCCGGCGCCGGACTCCCCGACGAGTCCGACGGTCTCCCCCGGGGCGAGCGCGAGGTCGACGCCGTCGAGGACGGGCGCCCCTTTGCGGTACGAGAACGAGACGTCTCGGGCGTGCAGGAGTGCGCTCACGTGTCGTCCCCTCGGGATCGGTGGCGTCCGGTCTCCCGGGGGAGGAAGGCGTCGAGGTTCCTGGAGGCCACCACGAGGCTCCGGGTGTACTCCGCGGCCGGCGTCATCAGCAGCTGCCGCGTGGGTGCGAGCTCGATCTGCCGGCCGTGCCGGAGGACGAGCACGCGGTCGGAGATCTCGGAGACGATCGGGAGATCGTGACTGATGAAGACGAGCGACATCCCCCGCTCGGTGACCTCCCGCTGCAGCAGGTCGAGCACCCCGGCCTGCACCGTCACGTCGAGCGCCGTCGTCGGCTCGTCGGCGATGAGGAGGGCGGGGTCGCCGGCGAGGGCGATCGCGATCGCGACGCGCTGGCGCTGGCCGCCGGAGATCTCGTGGATGTACGACCGCGCGATCCGCTCCGGGTTCGGCAGGGCGACGTCGGCGAGGGCGTCGAGGACCGCTCTGCGCAGCCGATCTCCGCGGAGTCCCCGGTGACGACGGAGCGGCCACGCGATCTGCGCGCCCACCCGCATGAGGGGGTCGAGGGCGGCGAGCGGCTCTTGGAACACCGCGCTGACGACGCTGCCGCGGACGGCGTCCATCCGCCGGGAACGCGCGGTCACGGCATCCACCGATCCGTCGGGGGTGTCCAGGACGATCTCGCCCCGCGCCGCGAGGGGGTGCGCGAGGAGGCCGAGGATCGCCAGCGCCGTCAGCGACTTCCCGGACCCCGATTCTCCGATGATGCCGAGGCGCTCACCGGGGGCCACCTCGAACGAGACCTCCGCCACGAGGTCGCGCGGCTCCGGCTCGGTGAGCGCGATCCCGAGGTCGCGGACCTGCAGCAGCGCGCTCATCGGATGCTCCGCGTCGTCGGATCGGCGATGTCCCGCAGACCGTCGGCGAGAAGGTTCATGCCGATGATCGTGGCCACCAGGAGGATGCCGGGGAGGATCGCCGCAGTGGGAGCGACGAGCACGGTGCTCTGCGCCTCCTGCAGCATCCGCCCCCAGGACGCGTTCGGCGGTGGGGAGCCGAGCCCGAGGTAGGACAGCGACGCCTCCGCGACGACCGCGCCGCCGAACTGCAGGGCGAGCGGGACGACGAGGGTCGGCCAGACGTTCGGGAGGACGTGGAGGAAGAGGATACGGAAGCTGCCGGTCCCGGAGGTGCGCGACGCGGTGATGAAGTCCTGTGCGAGGACGCGCGTGGCCGTCACCCGGGTGAGTCGGGCGATGACGGCCGACCCCGCCAGACCGATCGCGAGGGTGGCGGATTCGAGCGAGGCGCCTCGCCACGCGACGATCAGCATCGCCAGCAACAGGGTCGGGAAGGCGATCGCGATGTCGAGGAGGCTGGACAGGGCGTCGTCGACCCACCGGCCCGCGGTCGCGGCGAGCAGGCCCAGTGTGATGCCGAGGAGTGCGGCGATGAGGACCGACCCGAAGCCGACGAGCATCGCCAGGCGCGCCCCCACCATGAGCTGCGAGAAGAGGTCGCGCCCGAGCCGGTCGGTGCCCGCCCAGTTCTGCAAGGAGGGTGGGGACAGGCGTCCGCCGGTGGTGTCTTCCAGCGGGAACGGCGTCCAGACGAGCGAGACGAGCGCGATCACGAGGATCGTGCCGAACAGGATCGCGCCCACGAGGAGGTTCAGCGAGCGACGCCGTGACGAGCGGCGCGCGGCGGGCGCGACACGGGTGGCCGGAAGGTCGGTCGCGGTCATGCGGCGGCCCTCGCGCGTCGGTTGCCGGACAGGGTGTCGCGCAGTCGCGGATCGATGAGGCGCTGGAGGATGTCGGCGGCGAAGCCGAACAGCAGCACGAGTGCGGTGGAGAAGAGGAGGATCCCCTGGATGCTCGGGAAGTCCTGCTCGCGGATCGCCACGAGCAGCATGTCGCCGAGTCCGGGGAGGGCGAAGACCCGCTCGATGACGACCGCCCCGACGAAGGTCGTCGAGAGCATGATGGCGAGGATCGAGATCACCGGGACCACGGCGTTGCGCACGCCGTGGCGCCACAGGGCCGTGGCGAAGCTCTGGCCGCTCGCGCGGGCCGCGCGCATGTACTGCTGCCCGAGGATGTCGAGCGTCGCACTGCGGACGTACCGGGCCAGGTCGCTGCCGGCCACGATCGCGATCGCCAGCACCGGCAGGGTGAGCGAGTACAGCGCGGCCCCCGGATCCTCCCAATCGGTGCGGGGGAAACCGCCGGCGGGGAAGACACGCCATCCGAGCGAGAGCACGGAGACGAGCAGGATGCCGACCCAGAAGGCCGGGATCGCGCCGCCCAGCTGCGACAGCGCGGAGAAGGTCGCGCCGTACCAGGTGCGCGACTTCCAGGCGGCGAAGAAGCCCACGGGCACCGCGATCACGACCGCGAGGGCGAAGGAGATGAGGGTGAGCGGCAGGGTGACATTCAGTCGGCGGGCGATCTCGTCGCCGACGTCGAGCCGGTTGGTGAAGGACTGCCCCAGGTCGAGCGTCGCCAGCTGGGCGAGGTAGTCGCCGAACTGCACGTACAGCGGGCGATCCACGCCCAGGCGCGCCGCCGCGGCGGCGATGTCGGCCTCGGTGGCGCCGACGGAGATCAGCGCGAACACGGGGTTGCCGAGCACGCGCAGCACGACGAACAGGATTGTCGCGGCCAGCGCGAACGCCAGCAGCAACAATCCTGTCCGTCGGATCAGATACGCGCCTATGACGCCGCCTTCTCGATGTCGTAGACGTAGAACAGCGAGTTCAGGCCGTTCTCGGGGACTCCGCTGATACCGGGGGCAGCGACCCGCAACTGGGGGTTGAGGTACAGCCAGACGCTGGCCGCGTCGTCGGAGACCTGCTGGTTCGCCAGCTTCACCAGCTCCGTCTGCTCCTCGACCGTGGAGGCGGCCTCCGAGTCGGCGAGCCAGGTCTGCACGTCGGCGTTGTCGTAGCCCCAGTAGAAGTCGGGGTTGCCGTAGAAGTTGATGTCGCGGTCGTTGACGTGCCCCTGGAGGGTCGCCTCGAAGTCGGTGTCGGTGTACACCTTCTGGTACCACTCGTCATCGGTGATGATGTTGATGTCGACCGTGATGCCGACCTTCGCCAGCTCCGTCTTGACGAACTCCGCCACCGTGGAGTGCACGCCCGAGTCGGGGGTGTCCAGGGTGAAGGAGAACCCGTCGGCGTAGCCGGCATCCGCGAGCAACTCCTCGCTCAGCGCCGGGTCGTACGGGTTGTTGTCGGCGAGGTCGAGGTACCAGGGCTCCGACGGGGGCACCATCGATCCGATGAGCTGACCGCGGCCGTCCCAGATCGCGTCGAGGAGCTGTTCGCGGTTGATCGCGGAGGAGATCGCCTTCCGGACCTGGATGTCGTCGAACGGTGCGATCCGGTCGTTGAAGGCGAGGAGCTCCTTGGTCGTGGAGGTGCCCTCGATGATCTCGAAGCCCGCGGCTTCGAATTCGGCCAGGCTGTCGGGGTTGGACTGGCTCGTGACGAGGTCGACCGCGTTCGTCAGCAGCGCGTTGTTCAGTGCGGTGGGGTCGGCGTAGTACTGGTAGACGACGCCGCCGTTGGCGGGCGCCTCGCCCCAATAGTCCTCGTTGACCTCGAGGGCGATCGAGTCGCCCTTGCGGTAGTCGGCGAGGGCGTAGGGGCCGCTGCCGTCCGCGGCGGAGGTGAGGTCTCCGGCCGCGGGGTTCACGATCCAGACGTAGCCGAGGTTGTAGGTGAAGCTGATCGAGGGCTGGCTGAGGGTGACGGCGACCGTGCGGTCGTCGATCACCTCGACGTTGTCGATGACGCTCAGCTGGCGCTTGCGCGCGGCGATCGACCCCTCGCTCACGAAGCGCTCGAGGCTGTACTTCACCGCCTCGGCATCCACCGGGTCACCGGAGTGGAAGGTCGCGTCCGGCTGCAGGGTGAAGGTGTAGACGAGGCCGTCCTCGGACACCTCGGTCTCGGTCGCCAGGAGGGGCTCGACGGCGGCGTCGTCGGTGATCCGGAACAGACCCTCGTAGACGTTGCCGGTGAAGACCTCGGTGACGCCGGAGCTGCCACCGAAGATCTGGTCGAGATTGGTGGGCTCGTTCTGCGAGCCGACGATGACCTCCGCCTGCGGGTCGGCCTCACCGGAGGCGGAGGAGGAAGCGGCCCCGCCACCCGCGCAGCCGGCGAGGACGAGAGCACCGACAGCGAGGCTGGCGGCGGAGGCGAGCAGGCGGGTACGACGATGGCGTGCGGTCACGTCAGGGTCCTTCTGTGGGGGTGGGGGGAGGTCGGGAGGGAGGGTCAGAGGGCGAAGCCGTCGGCGTAGCGCACGCGCAGCTCTCCGGCGCGGACCGCGAACGGGAGGCGGTTCTGCAGCGGCGGGAGCGGACAGTTCATCTGGTTGGAGAATCCGCACGGCGGGACCGTGGCGCGGTTGAAATCGACGGTGATCGGGATGCTGTCGCCGGGGCGGAGCGGCGTCGCCGCGCCGGGGTGATCGAGGAACAGGAACCGACCGGCGCCGTAAGACTCCGCGCCGTTGGTGGTGTCGCCGAAGACGAGCTGCAGGGTCGCGTGGCCGTCGTGGGTGGTGTCGAACGCGGCGAGCCGGTATTCGGTGCCGTCGACGGTGAAGATCAGGTCGCCCGAGACGGGGAGCGAGCGGGTGGCCCCGGCATCCTTGATGTGCTCGAAGGGGACGACGCGGTCCTCGTCGACGAGTTCGAAGCGTCCCTCGAGCACCCACGCGGGGTCGTAGGGGGCGGTGACGATCTCCTCGAACGCCTGCTGGGCCGGCGAGTCCTGACGCCAGATGCGGTAGCCCTCCTGCGGGGCGCCGGTGTCGAGGTCGGTGCGGCGGAGCCGCGTGAAGACGGCGTCGGCGGGGTGGCCCTCGCGGGCGACGTCCTCGGCGACCGGCGGATCGCCCGCGACCGACCAGTGCGTGAGCACCAGCGACAGGGCGCCCGTGGGGCCCGTCACGGTCTCTCGGCGGTCACGGATCCACTGCGCGTGGGCCGTCTCGGTCGTCGTGTCGCTCACCATCACAGGTAACCAAATGCCGCGCGGCGCTCAGAAATTCCGTGTCGCCGTGTTTCTCTTCGTCGACGGTGGATGGGTGCTCCGGGTGCGGACCGTGCTCAGTCCCGGCCGCCGGGCGGACCGATGATGAGCAGGGCGACGTAAAGGCCGACGACGGCGACGGCGATGAGCAGCGCGAGCACCCACGGGCGCGCGAGGAACCAGCGCATCAGCCGGTCGTGCCATGCGCCGTCGCGCGGGTCGTCGGTGCGCTCGAGGCGCCAGGGGCCGTTCAGGCGACCGCTGCGGTGCAGCCAGATCTCGGTGGGGATCGTCGCGTAGGGGATGACGGCGCTCGCGACGGCGACGACCGTCGGGCCCGCACCCCACCGCTGGTTCTTCGCCACGAGGATCGCGGTGGCCCCGTAGGAGAGGAAGACGAAGCCGTGGATGCCGCCGCCGATCGTCACCGCGATCGCGAGGTCGGCCGTCGCCCGGAGGATCAGACCGGCGATCAGCAGGGTCCACGAGATCGCTTCGGCGACGGCGAGGACGCGGAACAGGTTCAGGGGCGCGCGGAACACGGGTCTCCTCCACTCGGGTGCCCGACCAGCCTACGTCCGCCGCGTGCGCCCGCCGTTCCGCGCACTACCGTGGAGCGGTGACCTTCTCCTTCGACGCCCTGCGTCGCGCACCCGACGTCGAGGGCCCGGGTCTCGTGGCGGTGGATGCCGCGGATCGGCTGATCCTCGATGAGTCCGCCGACGCGCGGGCAACGGCGCGGCCGGGGCGGGTCGTCGTCATCGGCGACACCCACGGCGCGATGACGCTGGGCGCGGCGGATGCCGGGGCGCGCGGCATCCGGGTGCATCAGGACGCGTTGAGCGGCGAGCGGGCGCTGGAGCGGAACGCCGAGGGCGTCGGACGGGTCGGGACGTTCACGAGCCTGCCGCTGTCACCGGAGCTCCTGCGCGACGCCGAGGTCGTCCTGCTGCGCCTCCCCCGGTCGTTGGATGCGCTCGCCGATCAGGCCGGACTCATCGCGCGGCACGCCGCGCCCGGCGTGCGGGTGTTCGCCGGCGGGCGTCTGAAGCACATGTCGCGGTCGATGAACGACGTGCTCGGGCGGCGGTTCGGTGTCGTCGAGGCGTCTCTGGCGCGGCAGAAGTCGCGCGTGCTGCGCGCGTCGGATCCGCGCGACGGCGCCGATCCCGTGCCCGCCCGCGCGGACGTGGACGGGCTCGTGGTCTGCGCATTCGGCGGGGCGTTCGCGGGCGCGACGATCGACATCGGGACGCGGCTGCTGCTCGCACATCTTCCCGAGCGGATGCCGAGCCACGGCGTCGTCATCGACTTCGCGTGCGGCACGGGTGTCGTGGGCGCCGAGCTCGCCCGTCGGCATCCGGAGCTCACGGTGATCGCCACGGATCAGTCCGCGGTGGCGGTGGCGTCGGCACGCGCGACGGCGGAAGCCAACGGCGTGGGCGATCGAGTTCGCGTGGTGCGCGACGACCTGCTCGCGATGCAACCCGACGGGAGTGCCGGGTTGATCGCCCTGAATCCGCCGTTCCACAGTGATGCCGCCGTGACGTCGACCCTCGCGCCACGCTTCTTCCGCGAGGCGCGACGCGTCCTCCGCCCCGGCGGCGAGCTGTGGACGGTGTGGAACTCGCCGCTGAACTATCGCGGCACGCTCGAGCGCACGGTCGGACCCACGCGCCAGGTGGCGCGCAACGCGAAGTTCACGGTGACCGTGTCGGTCGCCCGCTGACCACCTCACCGGCAGCCCCGCGAATTCTCAGAACGGTGGGGACCCCATCGACCGCGCCGGTTCGGGTTCGGGTTCGGGCTCAGGATCCGGGATGAACATCACTCGGGGTGGTGGGTCCTCGATGTAGACCGCCCCCGAGGGCGCGGTGAATCGGAGTCTGCCGCCGGGGAGTTGCTCGACGGTCCATCCCGCGGCATGGCGGGTCACGTGGTGTCGGGTGCAGCACGGGCCGAGATTGTCGCCCTCGGTCTTCCCGCCGTTCGCGTACTCCTGGTGGTGATCGATCTCGGAGCGCATCGCGGGTCGACGGCAGCCGGGGAACGCGCATCGCACGTACCGGGCCTGCAGGAATCGCTTGATCCCCGCCGTCGGGGTATACCGGTCCGTGGTGAGCACTTCCGCGGTGACGGGGTGGAGGAACACCCGGTCGAACCCGGGAGCATTCCCGGTGAGGATCCGCACCGTGGCGGGGTCGATCGCGCACTTCCCGTTGAGCTCCGCCCCACCCGAGGTGGTGCCGGCGAGGGTGGTGGCGGGGATGCTGACCTGCACGCTCCCGCGGATCGCCGCGAGCCCACCCCCGGTGGGATCGACGGTGGGGGCAGCGGTCAGGAGCATGTCCATCACCACATCCGCGCGGATCTGATCCAGCGTGCGGTCATCGAACCACGGCTCTTCGACCTCCTCCCCGCGCGCCTGCCGCCCGGCGTACTCCCGTCGGGCCCGGAGGTCGGCCGCTTTGATCTCACGCGCCACCTGCGTCGCACGGTCGTACGCCCCGTGAACATAGGTGGAGGGCGCGATCGTTCCCAGCATCGACATCCCATCGGGGAGGTCCTCGACGAACACCCGCTGCGTGCACGCCGCGACCTCGTGCCGCTCCTGCACCGTCCGCGGGTTGAGCTTGTCCGCCACCTGCTGCGCATACGGACGCAACCGGCCCGTCGCAGTCTTCACCGCGTAATCCAGGACATCCTTCTCATACGCCGCCCGCGCCTCCGGGTCCGGCAGGTCGGCACCGAACTCCACGATCACCTTCGTGTGCGCCTGCGACACCTGCCCCGCCCGCCACGCCTCGAACGTCGGGGCGTACTCCGTCACCAACCGGTGGCACTCGAAGAGCCGGTTCTGCACCGTGCTGTCGTTCACCCGGGTCGCGGCACCGATCTCCGCCGCCATCGCCCGCAAAGGCATCTCCCGCGCCTTGGCCGTTGTCGATCCGAGGCGTGCGGTCTGCTCCTGCGTGAACGCATACGCCTCGGCCATTGCCGCGGCCTCGCGCGCCTGACCCTCCGCAACCACGCGACGAGCCTCCATGATCTCGTCCACGAACGCCGCCGTCTTCCGCGCCACCGCATCACGATCATCGTTGTCGCCCACCGGCTCCGGAGTCTCGTTCATGGCTTCTCGTCTCGATCAGTTTTCGATGATCACAGACTAGAACACACCTACGACAGTCCGCCGCGAGGATCGAGCCGTGTGGAGAAGATCCGACCTACGGGAGGCAGAGCCGAAGCCGCACCCCGCACGCCCGTCAGCGCCGTGTCGACCAGAGCGCCCATGCGACGAGCACGGGCTGGAAGAACAGGCGGAAGAAGCGCTTGCGGTCGGTGTCCAGACCGAACCCGTCGCGGCGACGGAGCCACTGCTCGATGTTGCCGGGGAAGATCGCGATGAAGAAGGCGGCGAGGATCGCGCCCATCCGCCGGCGCGATCCGGGCAGGGCGACGAGCGATGCTCCGAGCATCACCTCGACCACCCCGGAGGCGACGACGACACCGTCTTCGTCCATCAGCTCGCGGGCGAAATCCGGGACCTGCGCCCGGAACTCTTTGCGCGCCCAGGTGAGGTGACTGATGCCGGCGAACACCATGGCCGAAGCCAGCGCCCACCGGGCGGCGGTGCGGATCATGCGAGCTTCGCCTTGGCGTAGGCGACGATCGCGTTCGCGTGCCCGTGGCCGA
This sequence comes from Microbacterium sp. NPDC077184, assembly GCF_040687055.1. Taxonomy (NCBI): domain Bacteria; kingdom Bacillati; phylum Actinomycetota; class Actinomycetes; order Micrococcales; family Microbacteriaceae; genus Microbacterium; species Microbacterium sp. NPDC077184. Next base: position 803,801 of record NZ_JBFBMM010000001.1, on the reverse strand, counting down.
GACCGTGCTCGGACTTCAGCGCCTGGACAACCGCCATGTGCGACTGGGTGTCGAGTCCGTCGGCCGCGATGTCGAGCCACTCCTGGACAGGACGGCCATAGGTCTTCTCGATGCTCGGAAAGTACGAGGCCGGCCCCTTGACGGTCCCGCCGGCGGCGGGTGCGGGTGGCGCGGGCACGCGGTGGGTGGTCATGCTGAGAGCGTAAGGGCTGGAGCACCGGCGCGACACCGTCGACACTGGGTCCATGCAACGCGTTCTCGTCCTCGGCGGTACGGGCTGGGCGGGTCGCGAGACCGCCCGGCACCTCATCGACAGCGGCGCAGACGTGACCTGCCTCGCCCGCGGGATTTCCGGCGGCGTCCCGGACGGCGCCCACCTGATTCGGGCCGACCGCAGCGCCCCCGGCGCGTACGACCGACTCCGCGGGGAGTGGGACGAGGTCATCGAGTTCTCCTCCGCGCCCGACCTCGTCGGACCGGCCCTCGACGCACTCGCCGACCGCACCGCCCATTGGACGCTCGTCTCGACGATCTCGGTGTACGCGCGCAACGACGAACCCGGCGCCGACGAGTCGGCCGCGCTCGTCTCCCCCGCCGATCTGACGCAGTACCCCGACGCGAAGGTCGCCGCCGAGCTCGCCACCCGCCGCCGCCTGGAGGGGCGACTACTCATCGCCCGCCCCGGACTCATCGTCGGCCCCGGTGACCCGAGCGACCGGTTCGGCTACTGGCCGGCGCGCTTCAGCCGGAGCGGTCCTGCGCTCCTGCCGGTCACGCAGGACCGATTCGTGCAGGTCATCGACGTGGCGGACCTGGCCGCCTGGCTCGCCCGCGCCGCCACCGACGGCATCCGCGGCTCCGTGAACGCCGTCGGCGAGGTCCACCCGATGGCCGCCGCGCTCGCCGGCGTGGCGGATGCGGCGTCGTTCGCCGACGATTGTGTCGAAGCGGACGACGACACCCTGCGCGCCCACGACGTGCAGTACTGGGCCGGGCCTCGATCCCTGCCCCTGTGGCTCCCTCGCGCGGATACCGCGCTCGCGCAGCGGTCCGGGCGCCGTTTCCTCGAGACGGGTGGTCGCCGCCGGCCGCTCGCCGAGACGATCGAACGCACCCTGGCGGACGAACGCCGTCGCGGGATCGACCGGGAGCGCCGCTCGGGACTCACCGCCGCCGAAGAGCGTGCGATCCTCGAGGCGCTCCGCTGAACGAATGCCTCGACGACGCGACCGCAACACCCGCGAACCGTCGCTCCCCCACACGGAGGAAGCGGTGCCCTCCGGGTCTCGATGGTCCTGGGGGGCTGGACCACGGACTCCCGGAGGGCACCTGAACCCGTCACCTCGGCCCGGAGTCGGGTGGCCGTCTCGACGGGTGCACAGGCCTGGCTGCGCGGTCGCGATGCGGATCTATCGGCCACGGTAGTCGGCGAAAACGGCGGGGTCCATTCCCCCGCATGAGAGTTCCCTCAGTCTTTGATCAAGGTCTCGGCCTTCGCCTCGTCTTCGGCAGTGACGCCCGGCAGCTCGCGCAGCCCCCAGAACGGACCGATGACGACGAACAGCACGGACAACAGCCCGCCGATGGCCCCGATCCACATCGTCGCCACAGCCCCGTACGCGGTGCCGAGCACGCCGGCGAGCAGCGCGCCGATCGGCATCACTCCCCACACGAAGAAGCGGATTGAGGCGTTCATCCGGCCGAGCAGCGGTTTCGGCGTGATCCTCTGACGGAACGACACCTGCACGATGTTGTAGACGAGCACCGTGAACATCCCGACCGCGGACTGCACCACGAGCACGACGAAGGCGATCTCGGGGACGAGGGCGGCGGCCGGCAGGAAGAGTCCCGCGACGGAGAATCCGATCGAGCTGATCGGGATGGTGCGGGCTTCGCCGAGCCATCGGACAAGGTGCGGCGTCGCCATCGCACCGATGAGGCCGCCCACCGCACCGAAGGAGAAGATGACCCCCATGCTCGCGGGGCTGAGCCCCAGATCACGGAGAAGGAAGATCGGCAGCATCGTGTAGGTGATGACGCTGAAGAAGTTCGACACCGCGGTCGTCCCGACGATGCGGCGGAGGTAGGGGTTGGCGAACACCCAGCGCACGCCGACGCCGATCGCGCGGACGATCGGTTCGTGCTCGTGGCGGGGCGCGACGACCTCGTCGTCCCTCGTGAAAAGGAGCGCGACGAGCGAGGCGCCGTAGGTCCCCGCCGTGGCGAGGACGGCGAACGGCGCTGTCAGCACACCGACGAGCCAACCGCCGAGCGCGGGGCCGGCGATGCCTGCGAGCTGGTGCGTGGCCTCGAGCTTGCCGTTGGCTTCGGGGATCGCCGTCGCGCGCACGAGGGACGGAACGACCGATTGGTACGACACGTCGAAGAACACCGTCGCGACACCGATGACCAGCGCGATGACCACGAGGTGCCAGACCTGCAGGACGCCGATCGCCCACAGCACCGGGATCGCCGCGAGCGCGACGATGCGGACGGCATCCGCGGCGATCATGACGTGGCGCTTGCGCATCCGGTCGATCCAGGCACCCGCCGGCAGACCGATGACGAGGAAAGCGGCGACCCCGGCCGCGTTCAACACGCCGACCTCCCACTCGGTCGCGCCGAGCACCAGCACCGCGAGCACGGGGAGCGCCAGCTCGGTGATCTGCGAGCCGAACTGCGCGAGCGACTGGCCGCTCCAGAACGTGAGGAAGTTTTGATCCCGCCAGAGTCCACCCCGACGCCGCTCGACGGTCGCCGGATCGGGCTCATCGATGCGGGATGTCTCGGTCATGCTGGCCAGTGTGTCCGACTGATTGAGATATGTCAATCAGTCGGCGCTAGGCTGGCCCCGTGACGGACGATGCCGCGGATGATCCGGATGCCGAATCCCTCGCGCGCTCGCGCGCGCTGAGCTCGCCGCTGCGCTTGCGCGTGCTCCGCCTCTGCCGTTTCGAGAGCCGGACGAACAAGGAACTCGCCGCGCTGCTCGACGTGAACCCCGGCACGATGCTCCACCACGTGCGGACCCTCGCTCAGACCGGCTTTCTCGCCGCCGAAGAGTCCCGCACAGGCGCTCGCGGCGCGCGCGAGATCCCCTACCGCGCCACGGGGCTGTCATGGCGGACGCCGATGCCCGGGGGAAGCCTCGTGCTCGTCGAAACGTTCCTGCAGCAGATCGAGGGGCTCGATCCGGAGGACATCCAGTTCTCCTGGCTCGGGCTGAAGCTCGACGCCGCGCATAAGGCCGAGCTCGACCAGCGCGTCTACGAGCTTCTCACCGAGTTCGCAGAGCGCGGGCCGGATGCCGACGGCGACCCGTACTCGCTCGTCGTCGTCACGCACCCCGACCTGAACCCCGCCTCCCCCCAGAGCGAGGACGACCGGTGACCCGCGTGCCGGGACTCGGCGCGGACGCGGCGACCTGCCCCGAGATCGCCATCTGGCCCGCGGCGCGGGTCCCGGGATTCCGCCGCGCCGACGTCACCACGCGGCTCGGCACCGGCGACGACCTGTGGCGCCGGGCGTCGCGAGACGTGCGGCGCTGGGTCGTCAAGACCCGGAGCGGCTTCACGGTCGATGACGACTCCCCCGTCCGCGCCGGGATGCGTCTGACGATCACGGCGCGGGTGCTCGGCATCCGCGTCCACGAACCGGTCCGCGTCGTGGCGGTGGTCGACACGCCGACTCGCGTCGGGTTCGCCTATCGCGCCCTCCCCGGCCACCCGGTGCACGGCGAGGAGGCGTTCGTCGTGCACCGCCGGGGCGACGAGGTGGTCTTCACCGTGCGATCGCTGACCGCGCCTGCACCGAGCGGACGGTGGAGGTGGGTCTTCCCGCTACTGCGGGTCGCCCAGGTCGTCGCGAGACGCCGCTACCTCCGCGCCCTCCGCTGAGGGTCGGTCTCAGAAGTCCCAGTCCTCGTCTTCGGTGGCCTCGGCCTTGCCGATGACGTACGACGAACCCGACCCGCTGAAGAAGTCGTGGTTTTCGTCCGCGTTCGGCGACAGGGCCGAGAGGATCGCCGGGTTCACGTTGGTCGTGGTCGCCGGGAACATCGCCTCGTAGCCGAGGTTCATCAGGGCCTTGTTGGCGTTGTAGTGCAGGAACTTCTTGACGTCCTCGGTCAGGCCGATGCCGTCGTAGAGGTCCTGGGCGTACTGCACCTCGTTGTCGTAGAGCTCGTACAGGAGCGAGAACGTGTAGTCCTTGATGTCCTGACGGGTGGCCTCGTCGACCTTCTCGAGACCCTTCTGGAACTTGTACCCGACGTAGTAGCCGTGCACGGCCTCGTCGCGGATGATGAGGCGGATGAGGTCGGCGGTGTTGGTCAGCTTCGCCCGCGACGACCAGTGCATCGGCAGGTAGAAGCCCGAGTAGAACAGGAAGCTCTCCAGCAGGGTCGAGGCGACCTTGCGCTTGAGCGGCGAGTCGCCACGGTAGTACTCCATGACGATCTGCGCCTTCTTCTGCAGATTCGGGTTCTCCACCGACCAGCGGAACGCCTCGTCGATCTCCTTCGTCGAGCACAGGGTCGAGAAGATCGAGGAGTAGCTCTTGGCGTGCACCGACTCCATGAAGGCGATGTTGGTGTACACCGCCTCCTCGTGCGGGGTGATCGCGTCGGGGATCAGCGAGACGGCACCGACGGTGCCCTGGATGGTGTCCAGCAGCGTCAGGCCCGTGAAGACCCGCATCGTCACCAGCTGCTCTTCGGGGGTGAGCGTGTTCCACGACTGGATGTCGTTGGACAGCGGCACCTTCTCGGGCAACCAGAAGTTGTTCACCAGGCGGTTCCAGACTTCGAGGTCCTTGTCGTCCTCGATGCGGTTCCAGTTGATGGCCTGCACGTGGTTCAGCAGTTGCAGCTTCTCAGCCATGGGGTTCTCTCTCGGTGCTCAGCGGATCTCAGCGGGTCACAGCATGCAGGAGACGCACTCGGTCATGTCGGTGCCCTCCAGCGCCAGCTGCCGCAGGCGGATGTAGTAGATCGTCTTGATGCCCTTGCGCCACGCGTAGATCTGGGCCTTGTTGATGTCGCGCGTGGTGGCGGTGTCCTTGAAGAACAGCGTCAGCGACAGGCCCTGGTCGACGTGCTGCGTGGCCGCGGCGTACGTGTCGATGACCTTCTCGTAGCCGATCTCGTACGCGTCCTGGTAGTACTCCAGGTTGTCGTTCGTCATGAACGGCGCCGGGTAGTAGACGCGACCGAGCTTGCCCTCCTTGCGGATCTCGATCTTCGACGCGATCGGGTGGATCGAGCTGGTGGAGTTGTTGATGTACGAGATCGATCCGGTCGGGGGCACCGCCTGCAGGTTCTGGTTGTAGATGCCGTGCTTCTGGATCGACGCCTTCAGCTGGATCCAGTCGTCCTGCGTGGGGATGTGCTTGCCCGCGAAGAGCTCCTTCACCTTGTCGGTCTCGGGAACCCACGCCCGCTCGATGTACTTGTCGAAGAACTCGCCGGTGGCGTAGGTGGAGTCCTCGAAGCCGTCGAACGCACGCCCCCGCTCGATGGCGAGGTTGTTCGACGCCCGCAGCGCGTGGAACAGCACCGTGTAGAAGTAGATGTTCGTGAAGTCGAGACCCTCGACCGAGCCGTAGTGCACGTGCTCGCGGGCGAGGTAGCCGTGCAGGTTCATCTGGCCGAGGCCGATCGCGTGGGAGCGGTCGTTGCCGTCCTCGATCGAGCGGACCGAGGCGATGTGGCTCTGGTCGCTCACCGCGGTGAGGGCCCGGATGGCCGTTTCGACCGTCTGACCGAGGTCGTCGGCATCCATCGACAGGGCGATGTTCATCGAGCCGAGGTTGCAGGAGATGTCCTTGCCGATCTCGGCGTAGGAGAGGTCTTCGCTGTAGGTCGTCGGCGTGTTCACCTGCAGGATCTCGCTGCAGAGGTTCGACATGTTGATCCGGCCCTTGATCGGGTTGGCCCGGTTCACCGTGTCCTCGAACATGATGTACGGGTAGCCCGACTCGAACTGGATCTCGGCGAGGGTCTGGAAGAACTCGCGCGCATTGATCTTGGTCTTCTTGATGCGGGCGTCGTCGACCATCTCGCGGTACTTCTCCGTGACGGAGATGTCGCCGAAGGGCACGCCGTACACGCGCTCGACGTCGTACGGGGAGAACAGATACATGTCCTCGCCGTTCTTGGCGAGCTCGAAGGTGATGTCGGGCACCACGACGCCGAGCGACAGCGTCTTGATGCGGATCTTCTCGTCCGCGTTCTCGCGCTTGGTGTCGAGGAACCGCATGATGTCGGGGTGGTGGGCGCTGAGGTACACCGCACCGGCACCCTGACGGGCTCCGAGCTGGTTGGCGTAGCTGAAGCTGTCCTCGAGGAGCTTCATGACCGGGATGATGCCGGACGACTGGTTCTCGATCTGCTTGATCGGAGCCCCCGACTCGCGGATGTTCGACAGCAGGAGCGCCACGCCGCCGCCGCGCTTGGACAGCTGCAGCGAGGAGTTGATGCCGCGCGAGATCGACTCCATGTTGTCTTCGATGCGCAGGAGGAAGCACGACACCAGCTCGCCGCGCTGGGCCTTGCCGGAGTTGAGGAACGTCGGCGTCGCCGGCTGGAAGCGGCCGGAGATGATCTCCTCCACGAGCGCGGTCGCGAGCTTCTGGTCGCCGTCGGCGAGGCCGAGGGCGGTCATCACGACGCGGTCCTCGAAGCGCTCGAGGTAGCGCTTGCCGTCGAAGGTCTTCAGCGTGTAGCTGGTGTAGTACTTGAACGCGCCGAGGAAGGTCTCGAAGCGGAACTTCTTCGAGTAGGCGAGGTCGTTGAGCTCCTGGATGAACTCGAACGGGTACTTCTCCAGGACGGATCCCTCGTAGTACTCCTTCTCGACCAGGTAGTCGAGGCGCTCCTTGAGGGAGTGGAAGAAGACCGTGTTCTGGTTGACGTGCTGGAGGAAGTACTCCCGCGCCGCGCGCTTGTCGGCGTCGAACTGGATCTTCCCGTCCGCGTCGTACAGGTTCAGCATCGCGTTGAGGGCGTGGTAATCGAGGCCCTCGAACCGCGCGTCCAACTTGAACGGCGCCTGATCCTTCACTGCTGCTTCCACCATCGTTCCAATCCGTCGCTCACGCGATCCACGTCTTCTGGCGTGCCGAAAACTTCGAGCCGGTACAAGTGCGGCACACGACACTTGCGGCTGATGACTTCACCGGCGAAGCAGAAATGCTCGCCGAAGTTGGTGTTGCCCGCGGAGATGACCCCGCGGATGAGGCTCCGGTTTCGCTCGTCGTTGAGGAAGCGGATGACCTGCTTGGGAACCGCACCCTTCTCGACGCCCCGCCCCTGACCGCCCCCGTAGGTGGGGGTGACCAGGATGTAGGGCTCGTCGACGACGAGCGGCGGTTCGGTCGCGTGCAGCGGGATCCGGAGCGCGCGGATGCCGCCGGTCGCGACGACCTTCTCGACGAAGCGGGCCGTGTTGCCCGAGATGCTGGAGAAGAACACCAGCAGAGGGCCCGCGGTCGCCGGGTCGGCAACCGCGGGTCGCTGCGCGATCGCGGTTGCCATGGGATCAGGCCAGACGCGAGGCGAGCTCGTCGATCTTGTCGGGACGGAAGCCCGACCAGTGGTCCTCGTCGGTGATGACGACCGGCGCCTGCAGGTAACCGAGCGCCTTCACCTGCTCGAGGGCCGAGGGGTCCTCGGAGAGGTCGAGGACCTCGTAGTCGATGCCCTTCGAGTCCAGCGCGCGGTAGGTGGCCGTGCACTGCACGCAGGAAGGCTTGGTGTACACCGTGATCGCCATGTCGATCCATTTCTGTCGTCGTCGTCCGGGTGATTCCGGTCAGTTCTCGGGCTGGCCCCCCGCCGGGAGTCCAATACTACATATGGGTACGGACATCGGATAGCACCACAAGGGGTAGTAGTTACATCCGTGTGATTTTCCACCGTCATCCCCATGTACAACACAGGTTCTCCACCGTTTCATCCACAGCCCGGCACACCCTCGGACACGAGGAAAACGGCCGGATGACGCGGGTTTCCTCCGACGCCTCCGACGTTGTCCACAGATCGGACGCTACGCCGGGCCACCGACACCCGATTCCCTGTGGATGGACGCGCACGGCGTGTCGGGGCGTGTCGCGCTAGCGTGTCCTGGTGGCGGGCTATCGGGATCTCCTGCGCACCCCGGGCGTGGGTCGCATCATGGCGGCGCAGCTGACCGCACGCTTCCCCAACGGGATGACGAGCCTGGCGCTGCTGCTCTACATCGAGCGCGAGACGGGTTCCTACGGAGCGGCTGGCCTCGTCCTCGCCGCGACCTCGATCGGTCAGGCGATCGCCGGCCCCGTCACCAGCCGCTGGATGGGCATCTGGGGCATGCGGAAAGTCCTCACCCTCACCCTGATCGTGTGCGCCACGGCCATCACGACCATCGCCCTGGTCGACATGGTGCTCCCCGCCTACATGGCGCTCGGCCTGATCGCCGGCCTGTCGACGCCGCCGGTGCAGCCGGCCGTCCGCACGATCTACCCGAAGATGGTCACCGGTCGCCAGCTGACCCCGCTGTTCTCCCTCGACGCGTCGCTCCAGGAGATCATCTGGATCCTCGCGCCCGTCGTCATCACGGTCGTGGCCACCCAGGTCGGCACCGTGCCGGCGCTGCTGCTGATCGTGGTGATCCTCCTCCTCGGCGGGGCGTGGTTCATCCTCTCCCCCGAGGTCGGCCGCGTGCGGATCCCCCGGAGTCGCCGCAGCATCGGCACCGTCATGACCAAGCCCCCGATCATCCTCGCCACGGTCGTGGGGTTCCTCCTCATCGGTGCGTGCGCGGCCGTCGAGGCGGGGGTCGTCGCCACGTTCGGGCACGACGGACTGGAGGCGGGCCTGGTCCTCGCCGTCTTCGCCGTCGGAAGCCTCGCCGGCGGCCTCGGGTTCGGCCACATCCCGATCGGACGCTGGGCGATGGCCCGGCGCCTCGGCATCGTCACGGTCGGACTCGCCCTCACGATGGTGTCGCTGAACGTCTGGTGGCTCGGCGGCACGCTCGTCCTCGCCGGCCTCGGCGTCGCGCCGGCGCTGGCGGTGCTGTTCGCGATGACCTCGGCGAGCGTGAAGTTCAGCGACACCGCCGAGGCCTTCGGATGGGTGGGCACCGGGCAGCTCATCGGCGCGGCCGCGGGGTCCGCCGTCGCCGGGTTCCTCATCGACGGGGTGGGGCCCACCGGCGCCTACCTCGCGGCGACGATCTTCGCCGCGGCGGGGCTCGTCGTCTCGGTCGCGTTCGTCCGCGGCTTCCCGGACCTCCGCGGGCGCGACGCCAGCCCGATGCCCGACACCGCGCCCGTGGCGACGATCACGTAGCCACGGGCCCGGCATCCGCTCACGGCACGGATCGGCGAGGCCGGCACGACGCGAGCGACGGGATCAGCGGGCCGCGTAGCCGCCGTCGACGAGGTGGTAGCTGCCGGTGACGAAGGATGCCGCGTCCGACGCCAGGAAGGCGACGAGACCCGCGACCTCCTCCGAGGTCCCGAGCCGGCCGAGCGCGTGCTGCGCGGCGAGGCCCGCCTGCGCGTCGGCGTCGAGGTTCGCGTCCACGAGCGGAGTCCGGATGAAGCCGGGGCCGACGGCGTTCACACGCACCTTGTCGGCGCCGTACTCGAGTGCGGCGTTGCGGGTGAGACCGATGAGCCCGTGCTTGGCCGTCACGTACGCCGACGACATGGGAATGCCGACCGAGCCGAGCACCGAGGCCATGTTGATGATCGACCCGCCCCCGGCGGCCACCATCGCGGGGATCTGCGCCCGAAGGCCGTAGAAGACGGCGTTGAGGTCGATCTCGATGACCTTCTGCCAGCTGTCGATCGGGTACTCGGCGATGGGGGCGGCCGCGCCGCCGATGCCCGCGTTGTTCACGGCGATGCGCAGCGGCGCGAGCTCGCCCGCTTTGGCGACCGCTTCCACCGCGGCATCCGGATCCGCGACGTCGGCGACGAACGCCGCGGCGGTCCCGCCGGCGGTGGCGATCTCGTCGACGACCGCGTGGGCGGCGTCGGCGGAGATGTCCGACACCAGGATCGCCGCACCGCTGGCGGCGAGGGTGAGAGCGGTGGCGCGGCCGATGCCGGAACCGGCTCCGGTGATGAGCGCTGAGCGCCCCTGGACGTCGTACGTGGCCATGATGGTCTCCTTCCGAATAATCCGACATATGTCGGCTAATGTGACGATACTCTTCCCCGCGCGCCCCGGATCGAGGAAGGTGGACGCATGCCCGCTCCCCTGCGGTCCCCCGCCCGTCTGCACACGGCGATCCTCGATCTGGCGCGCGAGCGTGCACCCGAGCAGCTGACCGCCACCGAGATCGCCCGGCACGCGGGCGTGCACCGATCGACCTTCTACGAGCACGCCGACACCCCCGCGAGCCTGCTCGTCGACGCGCTTCGCGCCGACCTGGACGGCATCCGTCACCGCTACCTCGACGATCCCGACGTCGACGTGGACGACGCCGTGGTCGTCACCACGCGCGCGGTCCTCGCGCACATCGAGCGGTTCGAGCCGATCTACCAGCGCGGACTCCGCTCGCCCGAGGGGAGCGTTCGCGCGCTGCTGTCGACGCACTTCCGCGACAGCCTCCGCATGCTCGAGGATGCCGGACGCGTCACCTCCCCCGTCACCGCGACCGGCCACGACGGCGCCTTCGGCCTGGAGGCGACGGCCCGTTTCATCGCCGGCGGCGCCGTCGGACTCCTCGAGGCGTGGCTCGCCGAACCCCCACCGCGCGCACCGGAGCTGTACCTGGACGCGTTCGCCTCGCTCACCGCCGCGAGCATCATCGCCCCGCGCCCGATCGACCACTCCTGACGGGCGAGCGCTCTTCGCGCGGACGCCGTGCTCAGCCGATGCGGCGGAGCATCTCGCGGACGGCGAGCGCGTACGCGTCGGCGGGTTCGGGGTGCTCGAACACCAGGCGCTCCTCGCCGACGACGATCTCGACCTCGTGGGTGTCGGCCAGGCGCCGGAGCGACCGAAAGGCCCCGCGGAGCATCTCGCGCAGCTGGTGCTCGTGCGGAAGCCACAGCGCGTCCTCGAGTGCGACCGAATCCAGCGCCCACTCCGTCGTGCCGTTGAAGGCGAGGATGCTCCCCGTCGGGTAATCCCGGGGTTCCACCGTCATCTCGCTGACCGTGAACACGTCCGCCTCGAACTCGGGCTCGTCCAGTTGGAAACGGTCGCCCGAGCGCGGGTGCCACACCAGGCCCGCCTGGCGGAGGTCGACCGCCCGTTCTGTCGAGATCATGCGAACCATCTTCCCGTGGATGCCGGGGGCCGGGGCCGCTCGTAGGCTGATCGCATGGTTTCCCCCGTGCTCCTCCCCCGCCGCTCCTGGGGCGCGCCGGGCTCGACCCGCCGCGCGCTCCTCGTGCACGGCCTCGGCTCGAACGGCGCGCTGATGTGGCGCTACGGCGTCGCCCTCGCCGACGCGGGCTGGCGGGCGGACGCCGTCGACCTGCGGGGCCACGGCACGGCGCCTCGGACGCTGGACTACGCCCTCGACGCCTACGCGGTCGACCTCGCGCACACGCACCCGGAGGACGGCGGGACGTGGGACCTCGTCGTCGCCCACTCTCTCGGCGGCGCGGCCGCCACCCTCGCCGCCGCCGACGCGACATGGGCCCGCCGCCTCGTCCTCATCGACCCGGCGATCGCGCTGACCCCGCGCGACCGCGGCATCGTCCGCGCGAGCCAGGAGGAGTCCTTCGCCGACCCGTCGCCGGCCGCCGTCCGCGCCGCCCACCCGACCTGGCATCCGCACGACATCGAGCTGAAAGCCCTGTCCGCGCAGCAGGCGAGCCGGTGGGCCGTCGAGCAGACGAGCGCGCAGAACCCGGAGTGGGATGTGACGGATGCCGCCACCGCGCTGACCGTCCCCACCCGCGTGATCGCCTCCGACCCGAAGGTCTACTCGATCTTCGCCGGCAAGCCCGCCGAGGCCGTCGTCGAGGCGAACCCGCAGATCACGATGACGATCGTCGCGGGCGCCGGCCACTCCCCCCACCGCGACAAGCCCGAGGAGACCGTGCGGGCCCTTCTGGAGGTCCTGCCATGACCGCGTCCCCGTCCCCCACCGCCGCACCGTTCGATCCCGCGGTGGTCCTCCCCGACGACCTGCTGGAGCGCTTCCGCGCGCGGGCCGCCGCGCACGACCGCGACAACACCTTCCCCGAGGACGATCTCGACGAGCTCCGCGAGCGCGGGTACCTCGCGATCCTCGTGCCCGCCGACCTCGGCGGGGCGGGGCTCGACCTCGCCGCGGCATCCGTCCTCCAGCAGCGCCTCGCCACGGCGGCGCCCGCCACTGCGCTCGCGATCAACATGCACCTCATCTGGACGGGGGTCGCGAAGCTCCTCGCCGACCGCGGGATCGACGACCTCCGGTTCGTGCAGACCGGCGCCGCCGGGGGCGAGGTGTTCGCTTTCGGCATCAGCGAGGCCGGCAACGACCTCGTGCTCTTCGGCAGCGACACCGAGGCCGCGCCCACCGGCGACGGCGGCTACGCCTTCACCGGGACGAAGATCTTCACCACCCTCTCCCCCGTGTGGACGCAGCTCGGCCTCCACGGGCTCGACACCACCTCGCCCGACGCGCCGCGGATGGTCTTCGCCTTCCTGTCGCGGGACGAGACGGATGCCGGTCGCGTGCGCATCCGCGACGACTGGGACACCGTCGGCATGCGCGGCACCCAGTCGCGCACGACGGAGCTGCACGGCGCCCGCGCCGCCGCCGCCCGCGTCGTCCGCCGTCTCGAGCCCGGCCCCCAGCCCGACCCGCTGGTCTTCGGGATCTTCGCGGTGTTCGAGCTGCTCATCGCCTCCGTCTACACCGGCATCGCCCGCCGCGCGATCGACGTCGCCGTGGCGACCGCGCATCGCCGCACCTCGAAGAAGACCGGCGCGACCTACAGTCAGGACCCCGACATCCGCTGGCGCGTGGCCGAAATGGGGATCGCCTACGACGGCCTTCCGCCGCAGCTGGCGGCGATCGCGCACGACATCGACGCGCAGACGGACCACGGCGCGCGCTGGTTCGCGCTGCTGTCGGGGCTGAAGCACCGCGCCGTGACCACCGCCAAGCAGATCGTCGACGAGGCGATCCTCGTCGCGGGCGGCGCGTCCTACTTCTCGGGGAGCGAACTCGGGCGCCTGTACCGCGACGTCCTCGCCGGGATGTTCCACCCCTCCGACCCCGAGTCCGCCCACGCCACCTCGGCGACCGCGTGGCTCGGACCGGTGGAGAAGTGACCGGCACCGTCGTCCTCAGCCCGGCCGACGAGGAACGCCGCCGGGGCCTTCGCCGCATGAAGGCGGTCGCGCTCGGGGCGCTGCTGTTCATGGCGGTCGTCTTCGTCATCTCCTTCCCGCTCCAGCAGGACGTCCCCGCCCTCGCCTACGTGCGCGCGGCGGCCGAGGGGGGAATGGTGGGGGCGCTGGCGGACTGGTTCGCCGTGACGGCGCTCTTCCGGCATCCGATGGGGATCCCCATCCCGCACACCGCGATCATCCCGAGGCGGAAGGACGAGATCGGACGCACGCTCGGCGAGTTCGTCGAGACGGAGTTCCTCCGCGGCGACGTGGTGCGGCAGAAGCTGGAGTCGACGGCCATCGCCTCCCGCCTCGGCGAGTGGCTGGCCGCGCCCGCGAACGCGGAACGCGTCGTCGCCGAGGCGTCCACGATGGCCTCCGGCATCCTCCAGGCCCTCAGCGACGACGAGGTCGGCGACGTCATCGAGTCGCTCGCCCGCGAGCATCTGATCTCGCCCGAGTGGGGCCCGGGGGTCGGCGCGTGGCTCTCCCGCGTCCTCGACGCCGGCGCCCACCACGGTGCGGTCGACATGGGCGTGGACAACATCGGCACGTGGCTGGCGGAGAACCACGCCGCCTTCACCGGTCTCGTCTCGCGGCGCCTCCCCTCGTGGGTGCCGAGCATCGCCCAGCGCCTCGTGGACGACACCGTGTACAACGAGGCCCTGAAGTTCGTCGCCGCAGTCCAGGCCGACCCGCAGCATCCGGCGCGTCTCGCCGTCGACGGCTACCTCGCCCGGCTCGCCGACAACCTGCAGCACGACCCCGCCACGATCGGCCGCCTCGAAGACGCGAAGGTGACGGTGTTCGACAGCCCGCGCGTCCGCGAACTCGCCGCGCAGGCCTGGGAGACCGCGAAGACCGGCCTCGTCGCCGCGCTCGCCGACCCGGACAGCGGCCTCCGCCGCCGCGCCCTGTCGGCCGTGACCGAGATCGGCACGCGCCTGACGACGGATGCCGCGCTCCAGCGCCGCGTCGACACGTGGGTGACCGACGCCGCGGTCTTCCTCGTCGACCGGTACCGTCACGACATCGCCTCGATCATCACCGACACGGTGGAGAGGTGGGACGCGAAGGAGACCACCCGCAAGATCGAGCTGATGGTCGGTCGCGATCTCCAGTACATCCGCCTGAACGGCACGATCATCGGCTCCCTCGCGGGCCTGACCATCTACACGATCGCCCACGCCCTCTTCGGCGGCTGAATCGCGCGACGCGGTCCGCGACATCGTGGGGGGACGTCGTGTGACGGCCCCGCTGACAACGGCCGCACCGCAGGCTACGGTGACCTCGTGGGCGCCGATCACCTCCTCTTCACGTACGGGACGCTGCAGGATCCCCAGGTGCAGCTCGACGTCTTCGGACGGCGCCTGCGGGGCACCGCCGATGTGCTCGGCGGTTTCACCGTCGACTACGTCGAGATCGTCGACCCGCGCGCGGGAGAGGGGCGGTCGCGCTCGGTGCAGCCCGCGCTCCGTGAGACCGGTCAACACCTCGACAACGTCACCGGCACCGTCCATCCCGTCGACGAGGATGAGCTCGACGCGTGCGACGAGTACCAGGCCCCGCTGTATCGTCGCGTCGCCGTGGTGCTGCGCAGCGGCCGCCGCGCGTGGGCGTACGTGACCCCCTGACGGCGAGGTACCCCGGGGGGCTATCGTGGCGGAATGAGCGCGCTCGCCGTCGATCCGCTGTGGCCGCGTGCCGGCGGATGGCCGGCGTGGACCGCGGACGAGGAGCGCCAGACGGATGCTCCGACCGCGGTCGCGGTCGGCGTGCCGACATGGCGCACGTCGCTCTCCCCGACAGCGGCGCACACGACGCCCGCCGCCGTGCGTGAGGCTCTCCGGCGCTACAGCCCGACCCTCCTCGGCCCCCCGCCGCTCGATCTGACGTCGGTGCTGCGGATCCTCGACGCCGGCGACGTCGCGGACCCCGACGGCGCGGACGGGGAGGAGCGGGTCGCGGCGCGCGTGCGTGGGATCGCGGACACGGCTGACCTCGTGATCGCCCTGGGCGGCGACAACGCCGCCACCGTCCCCGTCGCCCGGGGCGCACGGGCCACGGGACTCATCACGATCGACGCCCACTTCGACCTCCGCGACGGGGTCTCCAACGGCTCCCCCGTCCGCCGCCTCGTCGAGGGCGGGCTCGACCCCACGCGCGTCGTGCAGCTCGGCATCGCCGACTTCGCCAACTCCGTCGCCTATGCCCGCCGCGCCGCCGATCTCGGCATCACCGTCATCACGCTCGACGAGCTCCGCTCCCGACCCGAGGCGGACGTCGTCGCGCAGGCGCTGTCGGTCGCCGGCGGCGCGGACGCGCACTCCGTTCCCGGGGGCATCCATCTCGACATCGACGTCGACGTGTGCGATCGCGCGGTCGCCCCGGGCTGCCCCGCCTCCGTACCCGGAGGGCTCTCAGCCGATGCGCTGCGGCGGCTCGTGCGCGCGTTCGCGCGCGACCCGCGTCTCCGCTCCGCCGACATCGTCGAGGTCGATGCGGCCGCCGACACCCCCGATGCACGGACGGTGCGGCTGGCCGCGCTCTGCGTGCTCGACCTGCTCGCGGGCCTCGCCCAGCGACCGAGAGGATTTGCATGACCCCCGCACCCGGCATCCAGCTCGCCCTCGTCCGCCACGCCAAGTCGGACTGGGGGGATCCCGACCTCGACGACCACGATCGCCCCCTCAACGAGCGCGGCGAGCGCGACGCCCCGCGCATGGCGCGTCAGCTCGTGGAGACCGGCTTCTGGCCCGAGGCGGTGATCTCCAGCACAGCGCTGCGAGCCCGCACCACGGCGGAGGTGTTCGCCCATGCGCTGGATGCCCCGCTCCGCCTCGAGGAACGCCTCTACGCGGCGTCGGCGACGACGCTCCTGACGGTCGCGGCGGAGAGCGGCCTGCAGCGGGTGACCCTCGTCGCCCACGATCCGGGGCTGACGGTGCTGGCGGCGCGCCTGTCGCGCGATCGGATCGATCGGATGCCGACGTGCGCCGTCGCCGTCTTCACGTGGGCGGAGACGTCCTGGGATGTCGTGGACGCCGTCGACCCCGTCTCGTTCACGTTCGACGCGCCGCGCTGACCGCGCCACCGTCCATCCGCACCCCGCCGACGAGGACGTCGTCCACCAGCGGGACGCCGGGGCGGTAGGCGAGGTACGCGCGGCTCGGTGCACGCAGCACCACGAGATCCGCGCGGGCACCCGGCCGGAGCACTCCGACGTCGTCGCGCCGCAGCGCCGCCGCGCCGCCCGCGGTCGCCGCCCACACCGCCTCGTCCGGGGTGAGGCCCATCTCGCGGACGGCGAGCGCGATCATCAGCGGCATCGAACTGGTGAAGCTCGAACCGGGATTGCAGTCGCTGGCCAGGGCGATCGTCACCCCGGCATCCCACAGCGCCCGCGCGTCCGGGTAGGGCTGCCGCGTCGAGAACTCCACCCCGGGGAGGAGCGTCAGCACGGTGTCGCTCCCGGCGAGCGCAGCGACGTCCGCGGCGTCGAGATACGTGCCGTGATCGACGGATGCCGCACCGAGCGCGACCGCGAGACGCACCCCCTCGCCCGGCCCCAGCTGATTGCCGTGCACGCGGAGACCGAGGCCTCGATCCGCGCCCGCCGCGAGCACCCGCTCGGCCTGGGCCGGAGTGAAGGCCCCGCGCTCGCAGAACACGTCGACCCATCGGCAGTGCCGGGCCGCCGCGGCGAGCATCGGACCTGCGACGAGGTCGACGTACGCGTCGGCGTCGTCCGCGAACTCCGCGGGCACGACATGGGCGCCGAGGAAGGTGACCTCCTCCGTCACCTCCCGCGCGAGACGGGCGAGGCGTTCCTCGTCGGCGACCGACAGCCCGTAGCCGGTCTTGATCTCGACCGTGGTCGTCCCCTGCGCGCGGAGCTCCGAGATCAGCGCGCGAAGCCGGGCCCGCAGCTCGGCGTCGGTCGCCGCCCGCGTGGCGGCCACCGTGGAGCGTATGCCGCCCGCCGCATACGGCCGCCCCGCCATCCGGGCGACGAACTCCGCGCTGCGGTCGCCGCCGAACGCGAGGTGGGTGTGGCTGTCGACGAACCCGGGGATGACCGCGGCGCCGGCGACGTCGAGCACGGGTGCCCCGGCGGCGGCATCCGGCATCTCCCCCGCGGGTCCGGCCCAGGCGATGGTGCCCGCGCGGACGAGGACGGCGGCGTCGGGGATCGTTCCGCAGATGTCGTCGGGTGTCGAGACGTTCGTCGTCAGCTCGCCGATCCCGGTGACGAGGAGGTCGGCGCTCACCACATCGGCACCTGGAGACCGCGCTCGCGCGCCACCTCCGCGGCGCGCGGGTATCCGGCGTCCACGTGGCGCATGACCCCGGTGCCGGGATCGTTCACGAGCACGCGGGCGAGCTTCTCCGCCGCCTCCGGGGTGCCGTCGGCGACGACCACCTGCCCCGCGTGGATGCTCCGCCCGATGCCGACCCCGCCGCCGTGGTGGATCGACACCCACGACGCACCGGACGCGGTGTTCAGCAGCGCGTTGAGCAGCGGCCAGTCGGCGATGGCGTCGGAGCCGTCGGCCATCGCCTCCGTCTCGCGGTACGGAGAGGCGACCGACCCCGCGTCGAGGTGGTCGCGTCCGATGACGATCGGCGCCGACAGCTCACCGGAGGCGACCATCTCGTTGAACCTCAGCCCTGCGAGGTGCCGCTCCTGGTAGCCGAGCCAGCAGATCCGGGCGGGAAGCCCCTCGAACCGGACGGTGTCACCCGCCTTCTCCAACCAGCGCACGAGGGCGGCGTTCTGGGGGAACAGCGCCTTCACGGCCTCATCGGTCTTGCGGATGTCGTCGGGGTCCCCCGAGAGCGCCACCCAGCGGAAGGGACCCCGGCCCTCGGCGAACTGCGGTCGGATGTAGGCGGGCACGAATCCGGGGAAGGCGAACGCGCGGTCGAACCCGCCGAGTTCGGCCTCGGCGCGGATCGAGTTGCCGTAGTCGAACACGGCGGCCCCGGCATCCTGGAACCCGACCATCGCCGCCACCTGCGCCGCCATCGACCGGCGGGCACGGGCGGTGACGTCCGCCGGATCGGCCTCGGCCCGCGCGCGCCACTCGTCCACGGAGATACCGACCGGGAGGTAGGCGAGCGGATCGTGCGCGCTCGTCTGGTCGGTGACGATGTCGATCGGGACGCCGCGGGCGAGAAGGGCCGGGAACACCTCGGCGGCGTTGCCCACCATCCCCACCGACAGCGCCTCGCCGGCGTCCTTCGCCGCGACCACCCGGGCGACGGCGGTGTCGAGGTCGGTGGTGTACTCGTCGAGGTAGCCGTGGGCGACCCGGCGCGCCAGACGGGATTCGTCGACGTCGACGATGAGGACCGCGCCGCCGTTGAGGGTGACCGCGAGCGGCTGCGCGCCACCCATGCCGCCGCATCCGCCGGTGAGGGTGAGGGTGCCGGAGAGGTCATCGCGTCCGAGGCTGCGCGCCACGGCGGCGAAGGTCTCGTAGGTTCCCTGGAGGATCCCCTGCGTGCCGATGTAGATCCAGGACCCGGCGGTCATCTGCCCGTACATCGTCAGCCCCAGCTGCTCGAGCCGGCGGAACTCCGGCCACGTCGCCCAATCGCCGACGAGGTTCGAGTTCGCGATCAGCACGCGCGGCGCCCACGTGTGGGTCCGGAAGACGCCGACCGGCTTCCCGGACTGCACGAGCAGCGTCTCATCGGGCTCCAGCTCGTCGAGCGTACGGACGATCGCGTCGTACGCCGCCCACGAGCGCGCGGCGCGTCCGGTGCCGCCGTAGACGACGAGGTCTTCGGGGTGCTCGGCGACCTCGGGATCGAGGTTGTTCATGAGCATGCGCTTGGCAGCCTCAGCGCCCCAGCTCTTCGCGGTGCGCTCGGGGCCGCGCGGGGCGCGGATCGCGCGGGCGGTCGGCTCGGGGGCGGCGGTCGCGGTGTCGGATGCGGTGGTCATCTCACTCCTTCGTGGATTCGGGGATGCCGGCGCGGGCGACCGCCCCGGAGCTGACGAGCGCGGCGACCCGCTCGAGGTCGGGCGAGAGGAAGCGATCCGTCCCGGGGCCCCCGATGCCGGCATCCCTCAGCAGATCGCGGACCCGGGCGGTGCGCGGCGCCGGAGCGAGCGGGGCGCGGAGGTCCAGGGCGCGGGCGGCGGTGAGCACCTCGATGCCGAGCACCCGGGCGAGACCGTCGACGCCGCGGCGGAGCTTGCGACCCGCCGCCCACCCCATCGACACGTGATCCTCCTGCATCGCCGAGGACGGGATGGAGTCCACGGATGCCGGGACCGCGAGGCGCTTGAGCTCGGAGACGATCCCGGCCGCGGCGTACTGCGCGATCATCAGGCCCGAGTCCACCCCGACCTCGTGGGCGAGGAAGGGCGGCAGTCCGTGGCTGCGGGCAGGGTCCAGCGCACGGTCGGTCCGTCGCTCGGAGATCGAGGCGAGGTCGGCGACGGCGATCGCGAGGAAGTCCAGCACGAAGGCCACGGGCGCGCCGTGGAAGTTGCCGTTCGAGCGCACCTGTCCGTCGGCGGTCAGCACCGGGTTGTCCACGGCGGACAGGAGTTCCCGGTCGGCGATGCGCCGTGCGTGATCGACGGTGTCGCGCGCGGCGCCGTGCACCTGCGGGGAGCAGCGAAGCGAGTACGCGTCCTGCACCCGGGTGCACGCGGCGGGATCGCGGTGCGAGCGGACGATCTCGGAGTCGGCGAGGAGGGCGCGGAGGTTCGCGGCCGACCGGGCCTGACCGTCCTGGGGGCGCAGCGCCATGAGGTCGGCGGCGAACACCGCGTCGGAGCCGAGCTGACTCTCCACCGACATCGCCGCGGCGACATCGGCCGTCTCCAACAGCGTTTCGAGGTCGGCGAGGGCGAGGAGGAGCATCCCGAGCATGCCGTCCGTGCCGTTGATGAGGGCGAGACCCTCCTTCTCCGCCAGGACCAGCGGAGGGATGCCGGCCGCGGCGAGCGCGGATGCGGCATCCGTCGGCGTGCCGTCGGCCTCGCGCACCTCTCCCTCGCCGGTCGCGGCGAGCGCGACGTGCGACAGCGGCGCGAGATCGCCCGAGCAGCCGAGCGAGCCGTACTCGCGGACGACGGGGGTGATGCCGGCGTTGAGCATCGCGACGTAGGTCTCCGCGACGACCGGACGGACACCCGTGCGACCGGTCGCGAGGGTCTGCAGGCGCAGCAGCTGCAGCGCGCGGATGACCTCGCGCTCGACCTCCGCTCCGGTGCCCGCCGCGTGCGAGCGGATGAGGCTCGCCTGCAGGGCGACCCGGCGCTCAGCGGGGATGAATGTCGTCGCGAGCGCGCCGAATCCCGTCGAGATGCCGTAGTGCGCCCGGGTGTCCTCGGCGAGGGCGTCGACGATCGCGCGGGATTCCGTCATGCGCGACCGCGCCGCCACGCTCAGGGCGACCGATGCGCCGTGACGCGCGACGGCGACGACGTCCGCGGGCCGCAGCGTGGCGTCGCCGATCTCGACGGTGCGTGCGGACGGGGAGGCGACGGCGGTGCTCATGGGTCGATCCCACCGCACGACGCTCGCCTGCGGGGAGGCCGCGTGCCATTCTGTGTCTGTGATCTCAGACGGGGGCGTGGCCGCGGAACTCAGCGCGGGAAGACGATCGCGAACTCGGAGCCGCGTCCCACCACGCTCGTCGCGGTGAGGCTACCGCCCATCGCCTCGATCAGTCGCCTGCTGAGGGTGAGTCCGAGGCCTGTGCCCTCGTACTGGCGCGACAGGGAGGAGTCGCCCTGCTCGAACGGCTCGAAGATGCGCTCGAGGTCGTTCGCGGCGATGCCGACACCGGTGTCCCACACCACAATCCGCACCGACTCCGCAGTATCGGTGACCCGCACGCCGATGGAGCCTCCTGCGGGCGTGAATTTCACCGCGTTGGCGAGCAGATTGATGAGGGCGGCCCGGAAGCGCACGGCATCCAGGGGGATGCGGGGAAGGTCGACGGGTGCGTCGAGCACGATGTCCAGCCCCTGACGGACAGCGAGATCCTTGATCACTCCGCGCGCCTCCGCGATGACGGCAGCGACATCGCAGTCGGTCAAGACCGGCTCGTCCTTGCCGGCCTCGGTCTTGGCGAAATCGAGGATGGTGGTGATGACATCCAGCAAGTGGCGTCCGCTGTCGCCGATCTGGTCGACGAACGCCCGCTGCCGGTCGGTGAGCGGCCCGTAGATCTCGCGTTGGAGGACGGAGCTGAGACCGATCACCGCGTTGAGGGGCGACCGGAGCTCGTGACTGACGCCCGCGAGGAGCTCGTCCTTCGCCCGGGCGGCGCCCTCGGCCGCGTCCCGCGCCTGCCGGAGCGCGGCCTCGGTCTCCTTGTGCGCGGCGATGTCGCGGACGATGACCGTCGTGACGGGCTCTCCGTCGTATCGGCCGCGGACGAACGTGCCCTCCGCCGGCCGGAGGACCCCGTCGAGTCCTCGGACCTCCATCTCCATGCTCGAACCCGTCTGCAGCGCGTCGCCGGCGCGGCGGATGTAGGCGCGGAGGTGCGCGGGCGGGAGGTGGGCCCAGACACGCGTTCCGATGAGATCCGCCGCGGGCGATCCGACCAGTTCTCGCGCGGCGCGGTTGGCCAGCACGATCCTGCCGTCGGCCCGGAAGGTCACGATGGCGTCCGCCGCCTCCTCGACGATCAGCCGGTGGAGCTCCTTGTGATGCGCCTGGCGGCGCTCGGCCTCGATGCGTTCGCGGTCGACGGTCGCAGCTTCCATGAGGCTGCCGACGGTGGCCGCGAGCGGCGCGAGGAAGTGGACGAACTCCTCGTCGAAGCCCCCCTCCCGGTTCGCGAGGGCGACGACTCCGACCACGGCATCCCCCCGTCGGATGGGGACGCCGAGGAACGACTCGAGGGGCGGGTGCCCGTCGGGCCGTC
The DNA here is from genome assembly GCF_040687055.1 of Microbacterium sp. NPDC077184. NCBI lineage: Bacteria > Bacillati > Actinomycetota > Actinomycetes > Micrococcales > Microbacteriaceae > Microbacterium > Microbacterium sp. NPDC077184. The sequence continues at coordinate 781,567 of NZ_JBFBMM010000001.1, read as the reverse complement.
CCGACGCGCGCGGATCGGTGAGCGGCGCGTTGGAGATCACCGGCCCGTTGTCGGTGACCACACGACCGAAGAGGGTGTCGAGGTTGTGGAACTCCATGCCGCGAGGTCCGAATCGGGCATACATCGCCCGCGTCGTCTCGTTCCACGAGATGTCGGTCATGGCCCAGCTGCGCAGGAAGGGGCCGTCGGCATCGTGCAGGACCTGTGCGATGAAGCCGTAGGCGCTGCCCGTGACCGCCAGCAGGTCCTCGAGCAGTCCGTCGAAGAGCTCCCCCACGTCGCCGCCGGCCATGTACTGCCCCTGCATGCGCGTGAGGGCGTCGAGGAGTTCGTTCGATCGCTGCAGCTGCGCGTCGACGGAGTGGAGGGTGGTGACGTCCTCGATCATCCCCTCGAAATAGGCGATCGCGCCGTCCTCACCCCACACCGGATGCGAACTCACGCGCACCCAGCGAAGACCGCCGTCGAACCGTCGGATCTGGAGGTCCTCCACCGGGATCGGATCTCCCGCTTGCGCACGGCGGATGAGCCACTCGCGGCGATCCGGGTCGGCGTAGATGTCCCGCGCGTGGACCGAGGCCAAGGCCTCGAAGGATTCGGCACCGAGGAGGCGCACGAGGGCATCGTTGCCGGCGACGAAACGGCCCTCGACCGTCGTACGGTACATCGCCACCGGCAGCCGGGCGACGATGTCGCCGAGGACGTCGGGCCGCTGTCCCGTCATCGCGGCGACGCGTCTTCCATCGTCGTGCGGATCACGTCGGCCAAGGCGTCGAGTTCGACCGGCTTCCCGAGGACCGCGTTGCCGAGCGCCGCGGCGCGTTCGAGGATCTCCGGGCTCTGAGAGGCGGTGACGAAGACCACGCGCATCTCGTCGAGGCCGGGGATCGCGGGCAGGCGACGGGCGACCTCGAGACCGTCGATCCCGGGCATCATGATGTCGAGGAAAAGCAGACGGGGCTGGACGGCCCCGCACATCACGAGCCCCTCCCAGCCGTTGAGCGCCGAGTGCACCGACACCACGCCGCCGAACCCGATCGCCGCCGCCTCGACGAGGGCGGCGGTGACGGGATCGTCGTCGATGACCATGACGACGAACTCGTGGACGATGTCGAGCTCCGCCGCCAGGGCCTCCAGCGTCGCCCGGTGCTTCGGCGTGGGTTCGCTGCGTCCGCGCTCCCACGCGTTGATCGTGGGATACGACACGGCCAGACGTCGCGCCAGGCCCTCCTGCGTGTCGCCGTTGGCCTGCCTGATGCGGGCGACGAGGTCCGCGCTGGTGATCATGAGCTGATCTTACAAAACTTCATGAAGTCTTGATCGTTCTGACGCGCGAGCAGCGCGAGCGGATCGCGGTGGACGAGCGTCCCGACGTGGATGAGGTACCAGTCGGCGATCTCGTCGAGAGAGAGCCCCGTCGCGGCGACGTGATTCACGCGGGCGATGTGCGCGCGGGCCTCGGCGTCGTCGAGGAGCTCCGCGATGGCCCGGGCGAGGTCGGCGGCGTCGTCGGGTTCGAAGTACGCACCGGTGAACCCCTCCTCGGCGACGAGGTCCTGCAGGTCGCCGATGCGGGGCATGATCGGCGGGCAGCCGAACGCGCCGGCCTGATGGAGGACTCCGGAGCTTCCCGTGGTGCCCGCGTACGGGAAGACCGTCACCGAGGCCGAGCGGAAGAGCGCCTCGACCTCGTCCTCGGGAACGTACCCCCGGAACTGCAGGTCGGACCCGCCGTAGCGCTCCTCCATGCTCGCCAGGTATCCGGGGGAATTCGGGCTGTCGGTGCCGGCGATGACCACCTGCACGTCGGGCCGACCCAGCGAGCGGACCGCGTCGATGAGCACTTCGACCCGCTTGTAGGTGCCGAACTTGCCGAAGGTGAGCACCGTCGCCCCCCTCGATGCCACCGGGGGCGACGGGACGACGGGTGCGCCGCCGAACGACCCGTGCGGAGTCAGTGCGACGTTTCCCGCACGGTACTTCTCGCGAAGGACGTCGACGTATCTCGGCATCGTGGTGGTGACGACGTGCGAGCGCAGCACCATCCAGGTGAGCGCGGTGCCGATCGCGCGCAGAAGGATCTCCGCGATCCGGCCGGCGCGGAATCCGGCCGCACCCAGATCGACCGTCTCGACGATGTTGTGCATCAGGGTGATGACCGGAACCCGGAGCACCCGCAAGAGGAGCGGCGTGAGCAGGCCCAGCGCGGCGGAGACCTTCGAGGAGCCGAAGCTGGTGAAGTGGGCGTTGATGATGACGGCGTCCGCTCCCGCCGCTCGGACGGCGCGCGCGATGCGCCACGGATTCCCGATCGAACCGAATCGCCACGTCCGGTGGATCTCGACGCCCTTGATCGACGGATAGTAAACCTGGAGGTCCTCGACCAGAGCGACGACGCGGATGCCGCGCTTGCGGCCGAGGGCGGCGAGGAGGTGCAGGCCGTATTCGGCGAGGGTGGTGGGGCTGGGGCTCAGCGCCGTGACGACGGCGATCGTGGTCTCACGCATTCCGGTACACCCCTGTCAGGGCGTTCCGCCGGATCCGGGCGATCGACCAGACGAAGCGCAGGGCTTCCCGCGCCGGGCGGACCGTGGAGCCGGGCGCATCGAACCAGCGCACCGGCACTTCCGCGATCCGGTATCCGAAGCGCTGCGCCAGGTGGAGCATCTCCAGATCGAAGGAGAACCCGTCCACCGTCTGCGCGGCCGCGATCCGTGCCGCCGCACCCGCGGTGAAAAGCTTGAAGCCGCACTGCGTGTCGGCGACGCCGATCCCGAGCCCCACCCGCACGACCCCGCGGAGTCCGGCGGTCATCGCGCGGCGCAGCAGTGATCGATTGACGACGTCCGCGCCGGCGGCGGCGCGCGATCCGATCGCGACGTCCGCGCCCGCGTCGAGCTCCGCGATGAGACGCCCCACTTCTTGGGCGGGGGTGGCGTTGTCGGCGTCGGAGAAGAGGACCATGCGGCCCTCGGCGTGCTGGAACCCGCGGCGCACCGCTGCGCCCTTCCCGGCGTTGCGCGGTGCGTGCACGACACGGACGTTCGCGTGATCGATCAGATCGATGAGCGTGCGCGTGGCGTCCCGGGAACCGTCGTCGGAGACGATCAGCTCCCAGGTCAGGTTCGTGCAGGCGAGGTGCGCGGCGAACGCCCCGATGGTGGGAACGATGCGCGCCTGCTCGTTGTATGCGGGTACGACGACGCTGAGATCGATGGGACGGGTGTTGCGGTTGTCGCGCCACGAGACGTACGCCTCGTAGGTGTGCGCTGTGGTGTTCATGAGCTCCTCTGCTCTGCTCGGGCGGCCACGGCCGTCGGGAGGGGGGTCGGCTCGGGAGCCGGGTGGGAGGGAAGGGCGGTCCGCAGACGATGCGCGCGGGCGAGGGACACGGTCGCGAGCGCGGTCAGGGTGACGACCGTCGTGACGACCTGCAGCCAGGCCATCGACAGGGGGGTGTCGGCGGCGATGAGAAGGACGAGGACCTGGACCACCGCGCCGCCCAGCAGGACGAGTGGGCCGATGCGGCGTCCGCGCGCGACGTCCGTGGCCGCGAGGAGCGTCGACAGCGACAGCAGCGCCGTCGCCGCGGTATAGGGCACGAGAAGAGGAACGGCGGAGGTGTAGGCGCGGCCGAAGAGGATCTCCACCGCCGCGCCGCCGACGCTCGCCGCGAGCACGACCGCGACTGCTCCGAGGACGCCGATCACGGAGAAGGCGAGGATGCCCGTTCGACGGCGCTCCGCCGGTGTCGTCGACGCGCCCGCGAGGACGGGGACGACGGCTTGGACCACTGACCAGGAGACGAAGTACAGCGATCGGCACAGGACCGCTGCGGCCGCGTAGACGCCGGCCGCGGGGGGATCGAAGGCGGCCTTGGCGAGCACCAGGTCGGCGTTGTTCAGTACCGTCTGCGCCGCCAGCATCACCACCGCCGCCGCCATCGTCCCGCGCAGGTCCTGCAAGGGGATCGTCACGCGTGGACCGCGACGAACAGGGCGCGTCCAGGCGACGGCACCGGCTGCGAGGAAGGACATCAGGATGCCGAGCGAAGCCCCGACCACACCCCAGCCCGCGGCTACGAGCACGAGGACGATCCCCACCCGGGCGACCGCCTCGGCGACGTACGTCGCCGCGAGCCGCGGGAAGCGCAGTGCCCCCTGCAGAAGGCCCCTGTAGGCGGCCTGGGCGAAGTAGACCGGAAGACCGACGCCGATGATGACGAACATCCAGGGGCTGGTCGTCTGCAGCAGAGCGGCGAGGGACCACGCTCCCCCGCCGAGGAGAGCGGCGCACATCAGGCCGATGATGATCGCCCATCGCACGAGGGTGCGGCGTAGCTCCGGGACGCTCTCCGGCTGTGCCGCCGCTGAGCGCGCCGCGACCATCTGCACGGTGGCGGCGATGATCGCCGCCGAGAGCACGAGGGTGATCGCCAGCGTGGCGTCGCCGAACTCGGCGGGATCGAGCAGGCGCGCGAGCGCGAAGTTCACGAGGTAGTTCGCGGCGCTCACCAGCAGCATGGTGAGCGACAGCACGGCCGCGCCGGCCAGGAATGCGCGTACAGGCCGCGCGTCGGGAGCGGTCATCGCGCCTGCTCCCGGATCCAGGCGCGCGCGCCGTCGAATCCGACGCGCGCGCGGTCGGTGAGATCGGCCACGCGTTCGCCGAGTGCCCGCCGGGCGACGGCGGGCTCATCCGCGACCTCGGTGATCGCATCGACGAGGTCCTTCGCGGTGAAGGGCACTCCGAGATCCACGGCGAGGTGTGAGACCCCGAATGCTTCGGCGAGCTCACCGACCTTGACGTCGTAGACCAAGGGGAGGACGGGGACCCCCAGCTTCGCCGCGGTGATGAGGGCGTGCAGGCGCTCGCCGAGGACGAGGTCGCACGACGCGACGATGCGCGCGACATCCTGGTGCGTCGTCGGTCGGTGCGGGATGACGGTCAGACCCGGGTTCCTCGCCGCGAATTCATCGAGCACCGCCGCGTCGTGGTGCGTCTTGCCGCGGGACTGCATCGGCAGGGCGTGGATCTCGAGCGCACGCTCGTGCCCGACCGTCCGCAGGGCCGCGCCGACGGTCTCGATGACGTGGTTCCAGTTCTCGGGTACCGCGATGTCGTGGTTCAGGCTGAGTGCGACGCGCAGCGGGCCCGACGCCTCCCGCGGCGTAGCGACCTCGTCGCCGCGGAGCCAGGCGGGAGTCGTCGCGAAGACCGCGTCGGTCGAGGCGACCACCGTCGTCGAGGTGCCGATGTCATCGCACAGACGCCGAGACGCCGCGTCGCGCACCGTGACGAGGTCGGCCCGGTCGAGGATCCGGCGCGCGAGTCGGCGACCCCGGGCGGTCTGGATAGGACCGACTCCGATGTTGAGCATCGCCACCGGCTTCGCCCCGAACCATCGCGCCGCGACCACCAGCGCCAGGATCATCAGAAGGGTCGCATAGCGGCCTCGCCCGGTGGCGCGGGACAGCTCCTTCACGATGCTGCCGCCCGCGAAGACGAGCACGTCGGCGCGCCGCAGGTGGCCGAGCAGCGCCACGCGATCCCGAGCCGTGTCGATGAGCTCGTACGTGTATCGCGCCCCCAGTCGAGCGGTGGTGTCGGCGAGGTCGTAGGTGTTGATCACGTACGAGTGATCGCTGCCGAGCTGGGCGAGGAACGTCTCGAGCAAGAGCTCGTCTCCGATGTTGTGCTGGCCGTGGGTGCCCAGCAGGAGGATGCGGATCGGCGTGTCAGTCATGGGGATCTCCGTGATCGTCGGGGGTGGTCGTCTCTTCGGACCGGGGCCGCGTGCGGGCGCGGATCGTGAGGACCGCTCCGAGGACGAGAAGCGAGGCGAGGAGGAGGACCAGACCGTCGGCGCCGAGTCCGCCCGAGTCCTCGGGTTCGAGCGACGACACTCCCGCGGCCGCGAGGTCGAGCAGTTCCTGTTCCGAGAGGTCGGCGTGCGCGTCGTTGGCGGCGGCATCGACGTAGCCCTCGCTGTCCGGTCCGAAGACGTCGTAGGTGTCGGTGCACTCCAGCTGGGCCGGGGAAACGATCAGGCCCGACGGCTCCTCATCGGTGAGCGCGAGATACGTGGTCTCGGGGACGAGGACGACGCCCTCGACGAGGAGGGGGTTGGCATCGAGCTTGTCGATCCGCAGCGTGTGCGCCCCGGCATCCATCTCCGCCGTCCCGAGGTCGTGGTACTCGTATCGCGAATTGACTGCGACGAGTCCGTCATCGAGGCGCGCCTGCATCTCCCCGACCGCGATGCCGGAGGTGTCGACGGGCGAGCGGTCGGGCGAATACACCGTCTCGGACGTGTAGAAGTCCACCGCGCCCGGGGCGGGGCGCAGCTCCAGCGCGCGGTCGAGTTCGACGGTTCCGGAATCGACGGTCAGTGCGTTGGCGCTCGCAGCGCCCCGCATCAGGATCCGGTAACGGCCGGCGTGGTCCACCTTCGCGGTGATGGTGAACCCGGTGGCCCGCGGCACCGCGATGAACGAGCCACGGAGGGTGCCGAACACGCCGGGGGTGATCATCTCGGTGCGGTTCCACTTCGTCGTCGAGAACATCAGGAAGGCTCGGAACATCGGCGAGAGGTAGTAGCTCGACGCGACGATGTCGGAGTTGAACGGAAAGATCTTCGGCGACGGTGAGGCGAACGCCTCCGGATGCCGCTGCACCCACAGGTCGACCGCGGTCGTCTCTGGAGACGCACCGGTGTAGACGAGCGCATCCGCGGTCTCCTCGGCGTACGGGAGGTACTGGAGGTCGTAGCAGCGGGTGAGATCGAGGCGGTTCCACAGGAGGGCGAGATACTCGCTCCAGCTGGTGTCGATCAGCAGCGTCGGCCGGTCGTCCGCGGGAGGATCGACGAGCTCGTAGAGGATGAACGTGTCGTTCTCGAAGCGGTTCTCGACGAATCCCATCGCCTCCTGCCGCTGCAGGGCGGGACCGATGTACGTCTCCACGTCGGGGAGGTACTCCGCGCCGACGCCGCGGTTGTCGCGCAGCTTCTTGTTGACGATCATGTAGCGCAGATCGATGTCTCGGGCGATGTTGATCCACCAGTCCTGCTGGTAGTAGAGGCCACGGAGGAGGAGGAAGAACTCGAACTTGTTCTCGCTGTCGCCGGTGAGCCCGTAGTAGTAGCTCGGCAGGTCGAGGTAGTAGATGAAGAACTTGTCGATGAACTTGTGGTCGATCCCGTTGTCGTCGGTGACGAGCTTCGCCGTCTCGGTCGGCGGCAGAACGACGGTCTTGCCTTCTTCCAGGCCGAGCAGCTCGGCCTTGAGCTCCTTCAGGTCCTGCACCGGGTACGGCGAGAGGAAAGTGCCGAAGTTCCCCGATCCGAAGACGGATCGGTAGTTGGCGTTGGAGAGGAGCGGCGCGAAGAAGACCGCGCCGATCGCCACGAGGGCCGCGGCGCGGAGGAGCGACGCGTCGCCCGCCCGAGCGCGGCGCATCGAGCGACGCACCACCGCATCGACGGCCCATGCGATCGCGAGCGACATCACCAGCGGCGCGACGACGAACAGCAGCAGCTGGAATCGGTGGGGGAAGCGCAGGACCTGCACGATCGTGGACGAGATCGAGAGGCTGATCGAGCCCACCGGTCCGTCGTTGCCCGCGAGCGTGCGCGTCACGGCGGAGAGCGTGCGGTGGAAGCTCGGGAACCACTGCGGTTCGGCGTATCCGATCGTCGCCCAGAAGGCGAATGCGGAGACGACGGCCAGAACGCCGAACAGCTGCCGGTGGGCGCGGGTGGTGAGGAGCGCGCGACGCACCTGCGGGACCACGAACGGCACGAGGAAGATCGCCGAGTACATGAGGTTGCTCACGCGCGGCACCTTGGCGAGGTAGTCGCCGTAGAGGATCTTGTCCATGATGCCCGCGAGATCCCAGCTGAGCACGTGCAGCCACGAGACGGAGGCGTCGCGGATGAAGTAGTAATCGCCCGGCACCGTCTCGGAGAGGTTCTCGACCCCCCGCAGGGCGACGAACTTCACGAACAGCATGTACGGGATGAGCGTCACCACGACGAAGATCGCCACCACGATGACCCCGCGCCCGATGGTCGTCCGGCTCCACCGCCGCACGGCGAGACGGATCCGGCGTGCCCGGTCGCGCGCCCGCAGTGCGGCGACGATCCGCGCCGGCAGGCCGGGGAGCCGCGCAACGCCACCGGTGCGGATCCAGCGCGCGAGCTCGCCGAGGAGGAGTGTGATGCCCGCGACCGCCACGAAGACGACGAAGAGCACGAGGTAGTGCACCGCGGGGTTCAGCAGGACGATGACGGATGCGAGCGTGGCGCGCAGCATCCATCGGCGCTGAGCGAAGAGCAGGGCGTGCAGCATCAACAGGATCGAGACGGTGACCATCGCGAGCCCGAGGGCGAGCGTGTAGAAGTGCGTCACCTTGGCGTAGATCATGATCGCGTAGACGAGGACGACGGGAAGAGCCGCGGACAGCGCGATGGTGACCGGCGACAGCGTGCGGAAGACGTCGGTGAGGAACCAGACGACGGCGCGATAGGCGACGATCACGATGCCGGGGATGACGAGCAGGATCGCGAACGGCAGCACCTGGAAATGGCGCACCCACGTCGTGAGGAAGGCGTACCGCACACGGAACTCGTAGCCGTGGGTCAGCTCGTTGAACTGTCCGGCGGCCTGCTCCAGCAGCTGGCTGTCGACGTTGAAGAAGGGGACCAGCTCGTCGCCCACGATGACCGACCGCCCCGCGAGGATGTCGGGGATGCCGAAGAGCACGCCTCGGAACACGACGAACGAGATCGCGACGTAGACGAAGGAGACGCCCCACGTGATGCGGCGCGCGACGCGCAGCTGATCCTCGCGCCGGACATCGGGCGCGAGCGCGACGGCGGTCACCGCTCCGGGACGTCGGCGGCGTCGACGGAGAGCACCCACTCGTTCCGCCCGCACGCCCTCCGATACTCGACGTCGCTGAACACCTGGTCGATGATGGCGAGCCCGTACCCGCCGTCGCCCGACAGGCTCGGCCTCGCGCCCTGCGAAGCGTCGGGCAGCGCGCCGACGGGGAGCGTCCCGCCCCAATCGGTGACCAGCACGGTGACAGCCGCGGGCGAGGCGGTCATGGCCACGCTGATCGGTCCGGTTCCGCCGCGGTAGGAGTGACGACGGATGTTGACGAGGAGCTCGTGGAGACCGAGCCTCGCCCGGTGCGCGTCCTCGTGTCCGAGCCATCGGGCCGATCGATCGAGCAGCCCGCTCATGCGCTCGTCGACGCGCGAGAAGTCGACGCCGTCGCCGACGAGGAAATCGTGGGTTCTCACAGCGGATATTCGGATCGGATGACGACGACGGCGCGGTCGTCGAAGACGGGGCCGAGGCCGGCATGACGGTCGACCGCGGACAGGATCGCGTCGACGGCCAGGCGCGGCTCGTGAAGCTCCGACGCGACGATGCGCTGCAGCCCCGCGATGCCGAACTCGTAGCCGCGCCAGTCCTGCTGATCGGTCACGCCGTCGCTCGCGAGGGTCAGCACCGCGCCGGGCGGAAAGGCGAGTTCCCGTTCGAAAGCGCTCGCCTCGACGGAACCCAGCGGCGGGCAGGTCGGGACCAGGCAGGTGGCTCGACCCGCGGCGTGCATCACCACCGGGTGGTGTCCGGCGGAGGCGAGACGGACGACACGCGCACGCGGGTCGACCGCCGCGACCACGAGGGTCGCGAGGGTGCCGGTGCGATCGAGCACACCACGCATCGAGGTGTCCACGGCACGAAGGAGCGCGCCGGGTCGAGCACCGACCTGCGGCGCATGGTGCTGCACACTCGCCAGCAGCATGGCCGCCACGAGCGATGCGGCGGTGCCCTTGCCGGAGACGTCCGCGAGAACCGCGACCAGGTGCCCGTCGATCTCCAGCAGATCCACGACGTCTCCCCCGATCCCGAGGGCTTCGCGGACGTCGCATGCCGCCGAAACGTCGCCGACCGCGAGACCGAAGGATGTCGAGAGCGCGCGCTGCACCCGCTCGGCGTGCCGCGACGCGTCGTACCCCGGTGAGACGGGGCGCTGATCGATGAGCAACGACATGGTCAGGCTCGCGCCGCGACGCGCCCGGCCCGGGAAGTCCCGGCGACGCGGAACACTTCGTCCAGCCGCGTGAGCTCGAGGATGATGCGCACGGCGTCGGACACCTCCACGATCGTCGTCGACCCGGCGTGGGCGAGGGTCGCCTTGAGCGTGCGCACCAGCGCCGCCAGAGCGCTGGAGTCCATGAACTCCACCTCGGAGAGGTCGAGGTAGACGTGGGGTCGGCTCTCATCGATGAGGCCGATCACCCGCCGATCGAATTCTTCGACGCGATGCGCGTCGAATCGCCCGCTGACGGTGGCGGCGATGAGGTCAGGTTCCCGGCTGACGGTGAGGTGCATGACGAACTCTCCCTAGATGACGCGCCTTCGGGTGGCGCTCGAGCCCTTCGGGTGGGCTCGATGCAACTTTATAGCGCTTTATATTAAGCTGTCAACGACTCCGCACGTGTTTCTGGCAAGCTGAGGTCGATGGCCACCTCCGACCGGCGGGATCGCACTCCGGAGAGATCTCAGGTTCCCGCCGCCGATCAGACGCTGCGGATCCTGTCGTTCCTCGCGCGCCAGCGAGGGCCGATCGCGGCGCAGACGATCACGGCGCACCTCGGCATCCCGCGGTCGAGCGTCTACCACCTGCTGAAGGTGCTGGAGGGTCACGGGTTCGTGGTGCACCTGGCCGACGAGCGCCGGTGGGGACTCGGAACCGCCGCGTTCGAACTGGCGGGCGGCTTCGCGCGGCAGGAGCCCCTCGCCCACCTAGGGCGCCCTCTGGTCGCCGCGCTCGCCGACCGGACGGGCGAGAGCGCGCATCTGGCCGTGATGACCGGACGCGACGTGCTCTACCTTGTCGAGGAGCGTGCGCCGCGCCGGCCGGCGCTGGTGACCGACGTCGGCGTCCGCCTTCCCGCGCACCTCACCGCGAGCGGGCGCGCGATGCTCGCAGCACTTCCCCGCGCGCAGGTGCGAGCCCTCTTCCCGGATGCGGCGGCGTTCGCCGACCGGACCGGGCGCGGGCCGTCGCGACCCGCGGAGCTCCGCGAGGTGCTGCGCGAGGTGCGGGAGCGCGGGTTCGCGAGCGAGGACGGAGAGGTCACGCTCGGGCTCCGGTCGGTGGGTGTCGCCGTGCGCGACCATGCGGGCTGGCCCGCCGCGGCCGTCGCGGTGACGTGGCCGGAGGAGCTGCCGCGGGACCCGGAGCACCTCGCCGCCGAGCTGCGGCATGCGGCACTTGAGCTCTCCCGTCACCTCTATGGCACGCCCTGACGCCCACACCCCGTCACACCCCGGGGCGATTCCGACGCTTCAGCCTCTTCCGGGGCCTCGAACGGTCGGAATCACCCCGGGGTTTCACACGAGCCGCCGGCCGCTCAGACGGAGGGCGTCCGCACGACCAGCTGAGGCTCGACGAGGACGTGCGCGGCCCCCGCGGTCGTCGGGCGGGGCGCGACGACGTTCCCCGACGGCCCCATGAGGAGGTCGAGAGCACCGGCGGCGACCTTCTCCGGAAGCTGCTCGATGCTCGACAGCCCGAGCGCTTCGGCGGACGGGGTGTTGTCGAAGCCGATCACCGGCAGCCGCGGCATGCCGGCCTCAACGGCGGCGAGGTGCGCCCCGATCGCGAGGGAGTCGCTCGCGCAGACCAGGGCGTCGATCGATTCGTGGCGTTCGAGCGCGTCCGCCACGGCCGCGCGCGCCAGAGCGACGTCGTCGCGGACGGTGAGCCGGAGACCGCTGCGCGCCGCACCCTGCATCGTCTCGCGCCAGCCGCGCTCGCGCTCGTCTCCGGTCCCCGATCCGCTCGGCCAGCCGAGGAAGGCCACGCGATCACCGGCATCGAGCGCGAATCGCGTGGCGGCCGCCGTTCCCGCCGCCCCATCCACGTCGACCCAGAGGTGGGCGGGATCCTCGACGTCGTCGACACCCCACGGGCGACCGAAGGCGACGAACGGGACGTTGCGGGAGGTGAGCCAGCGGGTGCGCGGGTCGCCGTGGAAGGTGCCGGTGATGACGACCGCGTCGATCTCGCCGCCGTCGACGAGATCGCCCATGCGTGCGATCTCCTGATCGGCCGTGCGCGCGGCGTACAGCAGCACGCGCATGCCGCGGTCGGTCGCCCGCTCGGTGAGGGCGTGCACGAAGCGGTCCAGCACGACCCCCGAGATTCCTCCGGCGTACGGATCGAGGTGGATGCCGATCGTCGAACTGCGGCGGGTCCGCAGCGCCCGCGCGGCGGTGTGCGGTCGATAGCCGAGGTCGCGGATCGCCTGCTCCACGCGCTCGCGCGTGCCGTCCCGCACGATCGCCGGAGTGTTCAGCACGTTCGACACGGTCTGACGGGACACCCCCGCGACCCGCGCGACGTCCTCGACGGTCGGTGCTTTCGCCATGGCGACCCCCTCCACCCTGGGAACGTTCAAATCGTTATCCTAGGGCGCCCCCGCCCATCTTGACAGGACCCGCTCGCCGTCCCTAACGTGTGAGAACACGGGAGTTTGAACGATCAAGTTATCGCGTCAGCACGTTTGAACGATCTAGAACCCGCGTTCTCGACGGACTCATCGAAGGAGAGAGACCCATGACACAGCGCCCCCTGATCCGCCGCACCGCAGCGCCGGCCCTCGTCGCCGTCGCCGCCCTGGCTCTGGCCGGATGCGGCTCGGGGTTCGACGACACCGCGGACAGCGGTGACGGCGGACTCACCACCTCCGAGGACGGCCTGACGATCCTGATCGGCTCGAGCGGTGAAGCCGAGACCGCCGCCGTCGAGGAGGCGGTGGCCGCGTGGTCGGCGGAATCCGGCATCGACGCCTCGGTGCAGGTCGCCAACGACCTCAACCAGCAGCTCGCCCAGGGATTCGCCGCGGGCAGCCCGCCGGATGTGTTCTACCTCTCCACCGATGCCCTCGCCGGGTACGCCGACAGCGGGGCGCTGCTCCCCTACGGCGACCAGCTCAGCAACGCCGACGACTTCTACCCGAGCCTGGTGCAGAACTTCACCTACGAGGACGAGTTCTACTGCGCCCCCAAGGACTTCTCCACCCTCGCCCTCATCATCAACGAGGGACTCTGGGCGGATGCCGGACTCACCGAAGCCGACGTCCCCACCACGTGGGAGGAGCTCGCCGACGTCGCCGCGACCCTGACGCAGGACGGCCGGGTCGGACTCGCGTTCGGCGCGGAGTACCAGCGCCTCGGTGTCTTCATGGCTCAGGCCGGCGGCGCGCTCGTCACCGACGACGGCACCGAGGCCGTCGCCGACAGCCCCGAGAACGTCGAGGGCCTCACCTACGCGCAGGAGCAGCTGCAGGCGGGATCCTTCGCCTACGTCGCCGACATCGGCGCCGGTTGGGGCGGCGAGGCCTTCGGGCGGGAGCTGGCCGCGATGACGATCGAGGGCAACTGGATCACCGGCGCGATGAACGCCGACTACCCCGACGTGGAGTACCTCGTCGCGGAGCTTCCCGCCGGCCCCGCGGGACAGGGCACGATGCAGTTCACCAACTGCTGGGGTATCGCCGCCGACAGCCCGAACCAGGAGGCCGCGCTCCAGCTCGTCGAGTCGCTGACCAGCACCGACGCGCAGCTGGCCTTTTCCGAAGCGTTCGGCCCGATGCCCTCGATCGAATCCGCCGCCGCGGACTGGACCGCCGCGAACCCCGACCTCGCCGCGTTCCTCGACGGCTCGGCGTACGCCGTGGGTCTTCCCACCAACGCCGGGGTCTCGCAGGTGATCGGAGACTTCAACGCACAGCTGGAGTCGCTCGAGACCGGCGACCCCGCCGGCATCCTCTCCTCTGTGCAGACGAACCTGCAAGCGATCGTCGGCTGACATGACCGCGTCCCCTGTCGGAACCTCCGTGGTCGACGGGACGACGTCCCCGACCGGCGCCCCGCCTCGTGGCGGGGCCCGGCGGGGGCGGGGTCTGCGTCGGAACGAGACGGCGGCCGGGTGGACCTTCACCCTGCCGATGCTCGTCATCCTCGGCCTGTTCCTCTTCGTCCCGGTCGTGATGGCGCTGTGGGTGAGCTTCTCGGATTGGCGCGGACGCGGCAGCCCCTTCGGCGCCGACGTGAGCTTCGTCGGCCTGGAGAACTACGCCTCCATCACCACCGAGCAGGGTCTCCCGCGCCGGGACTTCGGCCTGGCGCTGCGCAACAACGCCTGGTACGTGCTGCTGGTCGTCCCGCTGCAGACCGCGCTGTCGCTCTTCCTCGCCGTCCTCGTCAATCGCGCGGTGCTGCGCGGACGCGGGTTCTTCCGGACGGCCTTCTACTTCCCCTCGGTCACCAGCTCGGTGGCGATCACGATTCTGTGGCTGTTCCTCTTCTCCTCCACCGGTGTGGTGAACACGGTCCTGTCGTGGGTGGGGCTGTCGGGACCGAACTGGTTCAACGATCCGAGCGGCGTCGTCCACAACGCCCTCGCGGCGGTGGGGATCACCCAGCCCCCACCCGCCCTCGCCGACGGGTCGATGCTCGGCGTCACCTGGTGGGAGTGGCTCGGCGGACCCTCGGTGGCGATGAGCGCGTTCATCCTGATGGCGGTGTTCACCACGAGCGGCACCTTCATGCTCATCTTCCTCGCCGCGCTGCAGAACATCGGCGGCGAGACCTACGAGGCGGCGCTCATGGACGGCACGAACGCATGGCAGCGCTTCTGGCGGGTGACTCTGCCGCAGCTGCGCACGGCGCTGTTCACCGTCCTCACCCTGGGACTCATCGGATGCTGGCAGGTCTTCGACCAGATCTACACCGGCACCCAGGGCGGCCCCGGGAAGACCACGCTGACACCGGCGTACCTCTCCTACGACGCCGCGTTCCTCGGGCAGCGGTGGGGCGAGGGCGCGGCGATCGCGTTCGTCCTGTTCGTCATCATCGTCGCCTTCACGCTCCTGCAGCGCTGGGTGCTCCGCGAGCGCCCCGTGTCGAAGCGGCGGGCGCGCGCGTACCAGCCGTCCACCGTCCCGTCGACGGCGACCGGAACGTCCGCGACCCCGGAGAGGAGCTCCCGATGACCACCACCACCCCCGTCGTCGGTGCCCCGGCATCCGTCAGCCACTCCTCGCGCCCGCGTCAGGTGCCCCGCATCGGGCGTCGTCGCCTCGGCAAGATCGCGCTGTACGTTCTGCTGATCGTGCTCGCGACGATCTACATCTTCCCGTTCCTCGTGCAGGTGTCGACGTCCTTCAAGACGGATGCCGAAGCGGCGACCGATCCGATGTCGCTCGTACCGCAGGTGTGGTCGTTCGCCGCGTACGAGCGGCTGTTCCTGCGGAGCGACTTCCCGCTGTGGTTCACCAACTCCGCCATCGTGACGGTGATGGTGACCCTCGGCCGGGTCTTCTTCGTCTCGCTCGCCGGGTATGCCCTGGCGCGACTGCAGTTCCGCGGCCGCACCGTGGTCTTCGCCGCCCTCATCGCGGTGATGGCCGTCCCGAGCGTCGTGCTGCTCATCCCGAAGTTCCTCGTGCTGAACCAGCTCGGCCTGTACGACTCGTACGCCGGGATGATCCTGCCGCTCCTCGTGGACGCGGCCGGGGTCTTCATCATGAAGAACTTCTTCGAGTCCATCCCCGCCTCGGTGGAGGAGCAGGCGCGCATCGACGGTGCGGGCACGTTCCGCATCTTCTGGTCGGTCGTCCTCCCGATGGCCCGGCCCGCGCTCATCACGATCGTGATCCTGTCCTTCCAGGGATCGTGGAACGAGCTCTCCCACTTCATCGTGGCCACCCAATCCCCCGAACTGACCACCCTGACCAAGGGCGTGGCCTCCCTCGCCTCCGGTCAGCTCAGTCAGGGCACCCAGTATCCGCTGAAGCTCGCCGCGGCGGCGATCATGACGATCCCCGTCGCCGTGATGTTCTTCATCTTCCAGCGGCGCATCATGAACGCCAGCGAAGGAGCCGTCAAAGAGTGAACGACACCTCCCCCTCCCCCGCCCGCCAGCCCCTGCTGCACGACGCCGCGGTGGTGATCCACGCTCCGACCCAGGTCTGGGCGCGCCCCGACGGCGACGTCGGCGGCGGCGCGATCGACGGCGTGTACCTCGGTGACACGCGGTTCTTCCGCCGCGTCTCACTCTCCGTCGAGGGCGCGCGGACCGAGCCGATCGCGACGTCCGCCGACGCGGCCGCGCGCGTGCGCTTCACCGCGCTCGTCCGCGACCTCGACGACGACGCCGCCGACCCGAAGCTCATCCTCGAGCGGGAGCGGGAGGTGTCCGGGACGGGGATGACCGAGGTCATCCGGCTGCGCGCGCACCTCGGTGCTCCCCAGCGCGTGCGCGTGAGCGTGGACCTCGAGCCCGAGTTCGCCACGATGCACACGGTCAAGGCCGGAGCCCCGGACGCCGCCGCATGGGAGGCGGCGGATGCGCCCGGCGGTGTGGCGGTGCGCGCGGGCGCGGCATCCGCTCTCGTCTCCGGAGACGGCACCCTTGCGACGGATGCCGGGGGCGTGCGTCTCGTGTGGGACCTCGACGTCCCGGCGCGGGGATCGGCGGCGGCGCGCTGGACCGCGACGCTTCGGGACGAGGCGATGGTGGTCGAACCGGCGACGAGTGCACGGCGTCTGCGCTCGCCCGACACCGCGGGCCTCGACCCGCGCGCGGAGCGCTGGGCGCGGGTCGCCCTCGACGATCTCGACCGGCTGCGGCTGCGCCTGCCCGGTTCGGAGGACGAGTTCTACGCCGCGGGCGCCCCCTGGTTCTTCACGCTGTTCGGTCGCGACTCGCTGTGGGCGGCGCGTCTGGCGCGCGCCGCCGATCCCGCGATCGCCGTCAGCACCCTGCGCGTGCTCGCACGCCTCCAGGGACGGACCGACGACGTGGACTCCGCCGAGGAGCCGGGGAAGATCCTCCACGAGCTCCGCGCCGACACGTTCCACGTGCCGGGCGAGCAGGTCTCGCTTCCGCCCGCGTACTTCGGCACCGTCGACGCGACCGCCCTGTGGGTATGTCTGTTCGGCGACCTGCTCGAGGACGGAACCCCGATCGAGGAGCTCCGCGATCTGCTGCCGGCCCTCCGAGAGGCGCTCGGGTGGCTGACCCGCCACGGCGAGGCGTTCCTGTCGTATCTGGACCGGTCCGGGCACGGCCTGGCCAATCAGGGCTGGAAGGACTCGGGAGACTCGATCCAGTGGCGGGACGGCTCGCTCGCGGAGGGGCCGATCGCGCTCTCCGAGGTGCAGGGTTATGCGTACGAAGCCGCGCTCGCGGGCGCGCGACTGTTGGACGCCTTCGGCGAACCCGGCGCGGCCGATCTCCGCGCGTGGGGCGAGGCGCTCCGTGCGAGATTCCGCGCGGAGTTCTGGGTGACCACCCCGGAGGGGCACTACCCCGCGATCGCGCTGGACACGCACGGCCGCGCGGTCGACACCCTGACGAGCAACATCGGCCACCTGCTCGGGACCGGCATCCTCGATCCGGACGAGGAGCGCGAGGTCGCGCACCTGCTCGTGGGTCCGACCATGCGCTCCGGGTTCGGCATCCGCACGATGTCTTCCGACGCCGGCGGGTACTGGCCGCTGAGCTATCACGGCGGCAGCGTCTGGATCCACGACACCGCCATCATCGCCCGCGGGATGCTGCGCGCGGGCCTGAACGAGGAGGCGGCGCTCGTCGCCCTGGACCTGCTGGCCGCGGCGGAGGGCTTCGGATACCGGGTGCCGGAGCTGCACGCGGGCTTCGCGGGCACCGCCGGGGATGTCCCGGTGCCGTATCCCGCCGCCTGTCGCCCGCAGGCGTGGTCGGCCGCGGCCGCCGTCACCGCGATCGAGGTGCTGCGCGCCACGGTGTGACGGGCTACCGTGTCGAGAACGCGGGAGATCCGGGCACGGCGGGTACCGCCGGGCCACCGGAGTGCTCAAATCTCCCGCGTTCTCGACGCGCCGCGCGCGGTAGTCGATGCGGCGCCGGTCGGCAACCCCCTGCAGAGCCCGCCGCGCCCTGCCTACCGTGGAGGCATGCTCACCGCCGACATCCCGACCCCTGCCGACCTCCTCGAGCTGATCGACCACCGTCACCCCGTGAGTGTGACCCTGACGCTCGAGTCCTCTCCGCTGCCGAGCGAGCACGAACGGATCGCCCTGGGCCTGCGGAACGCGATCGACGAGGCCGAGCGACAGATCGACACCCTCGAGCTGTCGCGATCGGAGGCCGCCGAGGCCGCCCAGGTGATCGCGTCGCTGCGCTCCCTGGTCGACGATCCCGAATTCTGGGAGCAGCAGTCTCGTTCGCTCGTCGTCCTCGCCGCCCGGGCCGGTTGCAGGCGCATCGCCTCGCCAACACCGTCACCGATCACGTCGCCGTCGGCGACCGCTTCGACACCGGCGCGCTCCTGCGTTCGGTCGCCTTCCCGAACCGCGCCTTCACCGTCCTGCTGTCGCAGGGGTCGGCCCGGCTGGTCGAGATCGGACCCGATCACCGGCCGCGCGAGCACGCCCTGGACCTCCCCGACGATCACGCGATGATGCTGGAGAAGACCGCCACGGACGGGCAGGCCGACACTCCGCGCGCCGACGGCGCGACCGGCGACCGCATCGAGCGCGAGCGCTACGCACGGGCCGTCGAGGTGCTCGTGCGTCCGATCGTGCCGGATGACGTCCCCGTGATCCTCGCGGCGGCGACCGACCTCGTCCCGGCCTATCGCGCGGTGAACACCCATCCCCTGCTCCTCGAGGACGGCATCTCGGCGCACCCCGAGTCGCTCGACGACGAGACGCTGTCGGCGGCCGTCCGGGAGATCCTCGACGCCCAGCACGCGCGGGAGCTCGCCGAGTGGCGCGAGCACCTCGGCACGCAGCAGGCCGAGGGGCTCGGCTCCTCCGACCTCGCCGAGGTCGCTCGCGCCGCGACGGCGGCGGCGGTCGCCGAGCTGCTGTTCGACATGGACGACACCACCGAAGGCCACATCGACGAGTTCGGGACCATCACACCCGCACCGGATGCCGGGGCGGCGACGTATGCGCTGGTCGACGAGATCGCGGCCCGGGTGCTCCGCACCGGTGGGCGCGTCCGCGCCGTGCGCCGCGAGGACCTCGTGGGCGACGCGCCGGTGGCGGCGACGTTCCGCTTCCCGCTCGGCGCCTGAGTCGCGCGGGTCAGTCGACCTGGACGACCGTGCCGCCGGTGAGGGCGACGAGCTGGTCGAAGGTCAGCGGGAACACCGTGTGGGGTGTGCCGCCCGCGGCCCAGATCTCGTCGTAGCCCGCCAGATCCCGGTCGACGAGGGTCTCCAGTGGCGCGGGGTGTCCGGTGGGGGCGACCCCGCCGATCGCCTGACCGGTCGCGCCGCGGACGTCGTCGACGCTCGCGCGGGTGATCCGCGTCCGTCCGATCCGCTCGGCGAGGGCGGCGGTGTCCACGCGATGGGCGCCGCTCGTCATGACCAGGAGCGGCTCGCCGTCGGCGAGGAACACGAGGCTGTTGGCGATCGCGCCGACCTCGATCCCGAGGGCGGCGGCGGCGAGGGCGGCGGTGGAGGCGGCATCCGGAAGGACGACGATCTTCCCGGGGATGCCGGCCTCGGCGAGACGGTCGGCGACGATCTGACTGCGCGGGTGGAGGTTCTCGGTCACGGCGCTCAGCCTACGATCCCGACCGACCCGGCGCCGCGGGCGAGGAGCGTCCCGTGCGGCATCAGGAGCCACCCGTCCGGGTGGGTGCTCCACTCGTGCCACCCGTCCGAGATCCGCTGGAGCGCCGCGTCGTCGGCGGCTCCGAGCCGGCGTGCGTGGTCGGCGAAATCGGAGTGCACGGCCCGTTCGGCCCACGCCCCGCCCCACCACGCGCGGTCCTCGGGAGACTCGAAGAGCCACAGCTCGGCCGAGGAGCGGATGTCGGTGAACCCCGCCTCGCGCGCCCAGGCCTTCAGGCGCCGCCCGGCATCCGGTGCGCCGCTGACGGCGCGGTGCACGGCGAGGTACACGGTGAACCATTCGTCGAGCGCCGGGAGCCGAGGGAACCACGACGTCCCCTCGTAGTCGACGTCGCGCGCGGCGACGAGCCCGTCGATCCCCGCCACGCGCCCGAACTCGCGGAGCGCATCGACGGGGCGCGACAGATGCTGGAGGACCTGGTGGGCGTGGACGACGTCGACGCTCCCGTCCGGGGCGTCGACGTCGTAGGCGTTGCCGACCGCGAAGGTGAGGTTCGACAGCCCTCGGGCGGTGGCGAGCTCCGCGGCGCGCGCGACGACCTCGGCGGAGACGTCCAGGCCGCGGACGGCGCCGGGCGCGACGATCTGGGCGAAGTCGGCGGTGATCGTCCCGGGTCCTGCGCCGATGTCCAGAAGCGACATTCCGGGACGGAGCTCGGGCAGAAGGTAGGCGGCGGAATTCTCCGCGGTCCGCCATTCGTGCACGCGCAGCACGCTGCCGTGATGCCCGTGGGTGTAGGGGTCGACGACGCTCATGGAGAAAACCGTAACCTCCCGCGTCACCGCCGCCCCACCGTGTGACGACGGGACGGAGCGCGAACACACGGCGAGCGGATGCCGCGGGCCCAACGACCCTGGCACCCCCGCCCCCCCGCGGGCGGAGACTGACCCCGTGCCCCGGTTCCTGCATCCCCTCACCCGGTATCCGATCATCACCGCGACCGTCGTCGTCGGCATCCTCGTCCTCGTCCTCGCCCTCGCGGAGCAGACGGATGCCGCCCGGTGGGTGAGCATCCTCTACGTCTCGGGGTTCGTCGCGTTCACGCTGGTCGGGATGATCCGCGACGTCCTCCGCGGGCACGTGGGTCTGGACATCCTCGCGGTCGTGGCGATGGTGGCCACCCTCGCCGTCGGCGAGTACGCGGCCTCCCTCATCATCGTGCTGATGCTCTCGGGCGGTCAGGCGCTGGAGGACATCGCCGGGCGCCGCGCGAACCGCGAGCTCGCGGCGCTCCTCGAGCGCGCGCCCCGCACCGCGCACCGGGTCCGCACCGGACCGGACGGCACGGATGCCGTCACCGACGTCCCCGCCGATGAGGTCGCGGTCGGCGATGTGCTGCTGATCCGCCCGGCCGAGATCGTCCCCGTCGACGGGGTCCTCCTCTCACCCGCCGCGAGCATGGACGAATCCTCGCTCACCGGCGAGAGCATGCCGGTGCCGCGCACCGCGGGCGAGGAGGTGCTGTCGGGTTCGGTCAACGGTTCGGCGGCGATCCGTGTGCGGGCCCTGCGGCGCAGCGCCGACAGCCAGTACCAGCAGATCGTCGCGCTCGTGCGGGAGGCGCAGGAGTCGCGGGCGCCGGTCGTGCGCCTCGCGGACCGCTTCGCGATCCCCTTCACCGCGGTGTCACTGGTGATCGCCGGCGCCGCGTGGGGCATCTCGGGCGACCCGACGCGGTTCGCCGAGGTGCTCGTGCTCGCCACGCCCTGTCCGCTCCTGATCGCCGCCCCCGTCGCGTTCCTCGGCGGGCTCTCCCGCGCGGCACGGGCGGGCGTGATCATCAAGGGCGGCGCGGTGATCGAGCAGCTCGCGCGGGTGCGCACCGCTGCGTTCGACAAGACCGGGACGCTCACGCGCGGCCGCCCGACGGTGGTGGAGGTGCGCGCCGCCGACGGGTGGGCACCCGATGATGTCCTGCGTCTCGCCGCGTCCGCGGAGCAGTACTCCACGCACGTGCTGGCGGACGGCATCCGCAGCGCGGCCGAGGATCGCGGCCTCCCCCTCTCGGCGGCGACGGCGGCGGAGGAGACGGCGACCAACGGCGTGCGCGCCGCCATCGACGGCCGGAGCGTCGTCGTCGGCAAGACCCGGTACGTCCGCTCGCTCGCCCCCGACACCCGGACCGTCGAGATCGCGAGCGGCCAGGCCGCCGCCTACGTCGCCGTCGACGGCGTGTTCGCCGGGGCGCTGATCCTTGCCGACGACCCCCGCGCCGAATCGGCCGGCGTCATCGCGTGGCTCCGCGCACACGGCGTGGAGCGCGCCGTCATGCTCACCGGGGATGCCGAACCCACCGCCCGGGCGATCGCCGACGCCGTCGGCTTGGACGAGGTGCGCGCCGAGCTCCTCCCCGCCGACAAGGTGCAGCTGGCCGCAGGGCTCCAGCCCCGCCCGGTCCTCATGGTCGGTGACGGGGTGAACGACGCCCCGGTGCTCGCCGCGGCGGACGTCGGGATCGCGATGGGGGCGAAAGGGGCGACGGCGGCGGGCGAGGCGGCATCCGTGGTGATCCTGAAGGACTCCCTCGCCGGCGTGGTGGACGCCGTGGCGATCGGCCGCGACACCCTGCGGGTCGCCCTGTCCGCGATCGGCATCGGCATCGCCCTCAGCATCGGACTCATGCTCGTGGCGACGACCGGCCTCATCCCGGCCGTCGCGGGGGCGCTCGTGCAGGAGCTCGTCGACCTCGCCACGATCCTCTACGCCCTCCGCGCGCTCACGGGGCGCGACCCGCAGCAGGACCTCTCGACGACGCCGCACCCCCATGACGGCGAAGCCCCCGTCGGGCACAATGGAGAGCGGATGCCGCACAGCCGCAGCATCCGCAGCGCAGAGCCCACAAGGCCGGCCGAAAGAGGAACGCGATGACGCACACCCTGCCCCTTCCCGATTTCACCCACGAACGGGTGGAGGTGATCACGGGGCGGCGGAGCGGTCTGTTCCTCGCGGTCGCCCTGCACTCCTCCGTGCTCGGCTCCGCCCTCGGCGGCGCGCGCCTGTGGTCGTACCCGCACTGGAGCGACGCCCTCGGCGACGCCCTCCGGCTCTCGGCGGCGATGACGCTGAAGAACGCCGCCGCGGGCCTCGACGCCGGCGGCGGCAAGTCCGTCATCGCGCTACCGGAGGGCACTGTCCTGGATGCCGAGCGTCGACGTGCGGCGTTCCTCGACCTGGGCGACGCGGTCGAGTCGCTGCACGGTCTGTACCGGACGGCGGAGGACGTCGGTTCGACCACCGAGGACATGCTCGTCGTCAGCGAGCGGACCGACCACGTCGTGGGCCTCCCCGACGCGGTGGGCGGGTCCGGAGAACCGGCGGGCCCCACGAGCCTCGGTGTCTACGAATCGCTGCGCGCGACGCTGGAGCGCGTCACCGGCTCCGACGACGTCGCGGGTCGGCGCATCACGATCTCGGGTCTCGGCCAGGTCGGCTCGCGGCTCGCCGTGCGCCTCGCCGCCGAGGGCGCCGAGCTCACCGTCACCGATGTCAACCCGGCCAAGCAGCACCTGGCCGCCGAGCTCGGCGCACGCTGGTGCCCGCCGGGCGAGGAGCACCTCGCCACCGCCGACGTCTTCGTCCCCGCCGGGATCGGCGGCGTGCTCACCGACGAGGTCATCGACGCGCTCGATGCCCGCGCGGTGTGCGGGCCGGCCAACAACCCCCTCGCCGCCCGCGCCGGGGCCGAGCGGCTCGCGGGACGCGGCATCCTGTACGCGCCGGATTTCGTCGTCAACGCCGGGGGCGTCATCTACCTCGATCTGGAGGCGAAGAAGCTCGGCACCCGGCCCGAGATCATGGAGCGGGTGAGCGCCATCGGCGACACGCTCCGGCGCATCTACGACGAGGCCGAGACGCGAGCGGTCACCCCGCTCGCCGCGGCCGAGGGGCTCGCCGCCGAGCGTCTCGCCGGGGGCCGAGCGCCCGCGCTGGCGAGCTGAGACGCGCGCTCCCGGGGCGCACGGCCGGGTGTCAGGCGCTCGCCGCGCCCCGGGGGCAGCCGCCGGCGTCGCCGCAGATCGCGGCATCGACGATCGCGGCGTCGACGATCGCATCCCCGGCGAGGACGGGGAGCGAGGGCTCGACCGCCAGGCCGTGGAGGGTCTCCAGCGCCTGATGGGCCTCGTCCAGGCGCCCTTCCACGGCGAGCTCGCGGATGCGGACGGACGGCTTGTGCAGGAGGACCCCGGCGAGGTGACGGAGGGCCTCCTCGACCTCGGGCCCGGCGCCGCGGGCGCGCGCACGCGACACCTCGGCCTCCACGAGCCCGAGGACCTCGCCGCGGAGCTTCGTGATCGCCGGTCCCGCGGCACGGTCGGCCGCGAACTCCGCCGCGGCGTCGCCGACGAGCGCGCGCGCGTCGGCGTGGGCGCTGAACTCCTCCAGGGGCGCGTGCAGGCGGATGGTCTCCAGGTCCAGCAGCTCGACCCCGTCGACCGCACCGACGGCGGGGTCGACGTTGCGCGGAAGACCGAGGTCGATGACGATCACGCGGTGACCCGGAGTGAAGGCGTCCTCGTGCACGACGGCATCCGCGGTGCAGGTGATGACCACGTCCGCGCGTGCCGCGGCGGCGGCGAACGACGGCTCGGCCACCAGGCCGTGGCGCGCGGCGAACGCGGCGGCGCGGCCCGACGGGGAGAACACACGGAGGTCGGCGGCGCCGCGGGCGCGGAGCGCCGTGACGGTGGTGGCGGCGTAGCGACCGGTCCCCACGACGAGGACCTCGACATCGGACCAGTCCGGGATGCGGCTGGAGGCGAGCTCGAGGGCGAAGCGGACGAGCGAGCGGTGGCTGCCGCCGAGGGAGGTGCGACTGCGGATGCCGCGGCTGGTGTGCGCGGCCTTCTGGAAGAGGCGCTCGAGCTCGCGGCTCGTCGTCCCCTCCACGCGGGCGGTGTCGAGGGCACGGCGGACCTGGCCCGAGATCTCGTCCTCACCGACGACGATCGATTCCAGGCCGCTCGTGACGGCGAACAGGTGCGCCGCGGCATCCTCTCCGCGGTGGACCGCGACGCTCTCGCGGAGGCGCTCGACGGGGATGCCGCTGGCGTCGGCCATGGTCTCGACGACCGATTCGACGGCGACGGCCTCGCCGCCGGTGAGCGGCTCGTCGATGTCGAGGTAGGCCTCGAACCGGTTGCAGGTGGCGAGGACGACGGCTCCGGCGACGAACAGCTCGTCGTCCACGAGGGTGCGGGTGGCCGCGGGTGCGCCGACGGAGAGCTTCTCGAGGAGGTCGAGGTCGGCGTTTCGATGATTCGCGGTGAAGCACAGGAGCACGTATCTAATGTTAACGGTGTGAGCACCTCTCGAGCCCGTCCGCCGTTCATCGACCGGAACGCGTCGTCGGCGCTCGTCCGCGCCTACCGCGGCGAGCGCGGCGATTCCACCCCCGTGTGGTTCATGCGGCAGGCGGGCCGATCGCTCCCGGAGTACCGCGAGCTGCGCATGGGCACCGACATGCTCGACGCGTGCCTGAACCCGGAAATGGCGAGCGAGATCACCCTGCAGCCGGTGCGTCGGCACGGGGTGGACGCGGCGATCTTCTTCAGCGACATCGTGATCCCGGTGCGCCTCGCGGGCGTCGACGTCCGCATCGTCCCGGGTCGCGGCCCGGTGCTGGAGAACCCGGTGCGCTCGGCGGCGGATGTCGCAGCCCTCCCCCCGCTCGACCCCGACGCCCTCGCCCCGATCCGCGAGGCGGTGGGACTCACCGTCGACGCGCTGGGCGCGACCCCGCTGATCGGCTTCGCGGGTGCGCCGTACACCCTCGCGTCCTACCTCGTGGAGGGCGGCCCGTCGAAGGAGCAGATGCTCACCCGGGCGATGATGCACTCCGACCCCGACGCGTGGGCGGCGCTGCTGTCGTGGTGCGCCGAGATCACCGGAGCGTTCCTCGCCGCCCAGATCGAGGCGGGCGCCTCGGCCGGGCAGCTCTTCGACTCGTGGGCGGGATCGCTGAGCCTCGCCGACTACACCGCGCACGTCGCGCCGTTCTCCGAGCGCGCGATCGCCCCCGCCCGCGCGCTCGGGGTGCCGCTCGTGCACTTCGGCGTCGGGACGGGCGAGCTCCTCGCCGCGATGCACGGCATCGGCGTCGACGTCATGGGCGTCGACTGGCGGCTGCCGCTCGATGAGGCCTCCCGCCGGCTCGGTGACACCGTGCCCCTCCAGGGCAACGTCGACCCCGCGCTCCTCGCCGCTCCGTGGCCGGTGCTGGAGGCGCACGTGCGCGACGTCCTCGCCCGGGGGAAGGCCGCGCCCGCGCACGTGCTGAACCTCGGACACGGCGTCCCTCCGACGACCGATCCCGACGTCCTGACGCGTCTGGTGGAGTTCGTCCACACCCATGCCTGACGTCCACGTCGTCGGCGGAGGGGTCGCCGGCCTCGTCCTCGCGCGGCGCCTGGCGCGCGGCGGGGCCGACGTCGTCGTGCACGAGGCATCCGATCGCCTCGGGGGCACCGTCGCCGCGCACGAGATCGCCGGCATCGTGCTGGATGCCGGGGCGGAGAGCTTCGCCACGCGCGGCGGGACCGTCACCGCCCTGATCGACGAGCTCGGGCTCGCGGGCGACCTCGTGCGGCCGGAGCCGGTGTCGGCGTGGCTGCAGCCGGCGCGCGGGGACGCCGCTCCCCTCCCCGCGACCGCGCTCCTCGGCATCCCGGGCGATCCCCTCGCCGACGACGTCGTGGCGATCGTGGGTCGCGCGGGCGCCGAAGCGGCGGTCGAGAGAGACGCGGCGCCGATGGCCCCCGACGACCCGCTCCTCGTCCCCGGCGCGAGGCTCGGCCCCCTCGTCCGCGCCCGGCACGGCGATGCCGTCCTCGACCTGCTCGTCGCGCCGGTCGTGCACGGCGTCCACTCGCTCCATCCCGACGACGTGCCGCTCGAGCGCGTACATCCGCGGCTGCGTGCCGCCCTCGCCGAGACGGGATCGCTGTCCGGGGCGATGAGCGCCCTCCGCGCCGCCGCTCCCCCGGGATCGGTCGTCGCGGGCCTCCGCGGCGGCGTTCACCGCCTCGTGTCGGCCCTCGCCGACGATCTCGCGGCGCACGGGGGCGACATCCGTCTGCGCTCCTCGGTCGACGTCGCGGCGCTCGAGCGGCTCGCCGGCGCCGGCACCGTCGTGGTCGCCGCGCCGGACGTGCTCCCGGCCTCCGCCCCGCCCCGCCGCATCGACCTCGTGACCCTCGTCGTGGATGAGCCGGAGCTGGATGCCGCCCCCCGCGGCAGCGGTCTCCTCGTCGCCGCGGGCGCCCCGGTCGGCGCGCGTGCCCTCACCCACGCCACGGCGAAGTGGGCGTGGCTCGCCGACGCCGCCGGCGGGCGCCACGTCCTCCGCCTGTCGTACGACGACCTGCCGGACGACCCGTTCGCGTCCGCGCGCGCGGACGCCGCCGTCCTCCTCGGGGTCGACGTCCCCGCCCCCGAGGGCGCCGCGCACGTCACGTGGTTCCGGCCCGCCGCCGCGATCGCCCCGGCGGGGATCACCGTCGTCGGCGAGACCGCGGCGGGGTCGGGCCTCGCCGGCATCATCGCGCACGCGGAGGCAGCGGCATCCGCTCTCGCGACGAAGTGAACCCCACCCCCGCCCGGAGTGAAAGGATGGAATCCATGAGCGATTCCTCGGTCCCCACCCCCGACCAGGTCCCCACCCCCGACCAGAACGAGGTTCTCGGCTACACCCTGTGGGCGGTGCTGTGCCGTGACCCGGCCCGGCCCGCCCCCGCCGGAACCGACGCCCTCGCCGCGGCCGTGGCGGAGGTGGAGGATGCCGGGGTGACCCTCCGGGGTGTCTACGACGTCTCGGGCCTCCGCGCCGACGCCGACCTCATGCTGTGGTTGCACGGCGAGGACCCCGAGGTGCTCCAGGCGGCCCTGCGCACCCTGCGTCGCGCCGAACCGCTGCGCTCGCTCCTGCCGGAGTGGAACGCGATGGGGGTCCACCGCGACGCGGAGTTCACCCGCAGCCACATGCCCGCCTTCATGCGCGGCAAGGCACCCGAGACCTGGCTCACGGTCTACCCGTTCGTCCGCTCGTACGAGTGGTACATCCTCCCCGACGAAGAACGCCGCCAGATGCTCGCCGAGCACGGCCGCAAGGGCTCGGAGTACCGCCAGGTGCTGAGCAACACCGTCGCGTCCTTCGCGCTCGGCGACTACGAGTGGATCCTCGCCCTCGAAGCCCCCGAGCTCGTCGACCTCGTCGACCTCATGCGCTACCTGCGTCAGACCGAGGCCCGTCGCCACGTGCGCGAAGAGGTTCCGTTCTACACCGGTCGGCGCATCGGTCTCGACGAGATCGACGAGGTGCTGGCGTGACCGCCCACGTCCGCATCGGCACGCGCGGAAGCGCCCTCGCCCTCACCCAGACCGGGACGGTGGAATCCGACCTCATCGACGCGACCGGGGTCACCACCGAGATCGTGACGATCACGACCGACGGCGACCGTTCGCGTGAACCGCTCTCCCGCGCGGGCGGCACGGGGCTGTTCACCGGCGCTCTCCGCGACGCCCTGCAGGAGGATCGCTGCGACGTCGTCGTGCACTCGCTGAAGGACCTCCCCACCGCACCGCACGACGACCTCGTCGTCGCCGCCATCCCCGTCCGCGAAGACCCCCGCGATGCGCTGTGCGCGCGCGACGGCCTCACCCTCGCCGAGCTCCCGCAGGGGGCGCGCGTGGGCACCGGTTCGCCCCGCCGCATGGCGCAGCTGCGTCGGAAGCGCCCCGATCTCGACGTGGTCGACATCCGCGGCAACGTCGACACCCGCCTCGGCCGGGTCCGTGAGGGCGACCTGGATGCCGTCGTCCTGGCCGCCGCGGGCCTCAACCGCCTCGGACGCGCGAGCGTCATCACCGAGCACCTCGAGCTCGGGCCGTGGCCGACGGCACCCGGTCAAGGGGCGCTGGCGATCGAAGTGCGCCGCGGTGACGAAGAGCTCGTGGCGCGCCTGAACCACCCCGAGACGCGCGCCGCCGTCGAGGCCGAGCGTCACGTCCTCGCACTCCTCGAGGCCGGCTGCTCGGCTCCCGTGGGCGCCCACGCCGTCGTCGACGCCGGGCTCCTGCTCCTCTCGGCCCGCGTCTACAGCCTCGACGGTCAGACCGTCCTCTCCTCGGCCCACGCGATCGACTGGCCGGACGAGGATGCCGTCCTCCGCGTCGCCGAGGGCGTCGCCCGCGAGCTGCTGGACGCCGGGGCCGCCGACCTGACGGGAGCACGCCCGTGAGCGGCTTCCCCACCGTCCGCCCGCGGCGCCTGCGCTCCACCCCGGCGCTGCGCCGCCTCGTCGCCGAGACGCGGCTGCACCCGGCCGAGCTCGTCCTCCCCGTCTTCGTCCGCGAGGGCGCCGGCGCCCCGGTGCCGATCTCCTCGATGCCCGGCGTCGTCCAGCACACCACCGAGACGCTGAAGGGCGCGGTCGCCGACGCGGCGGCGGCCGGCATCGGCGGGATCATGCTCTTCGGTGTGCCCGAGCACAAGGACGCCGAGGGATCCGGCGCGACCGACCCCGACGGCATCCTGAACCTCGCCACGCGCGTCGCGGTCGCCGAGGCGGGCGATGCCCTCGTAGTGCAGACCGACCTGTGCCTGGACGAATTCACCGACCACGGCCACTGCGGCGTGCTCGATGCCGCCGGCGCCGTCGACAACGACGCGACCCTCGTGCGGTACCGCGACATGGCGCTCGCCCAGGCCGAGGCGGGCTCGCACCTGCTGGGCCTGTCCGGGATGATGGACGGCCAGGTCGCGGCGATCCGCGACGCGCTCGACACCGCCGGACGATCGGATGTCGCCCTGCTGGCCTACTCGGGCAAGTACGCCTCGGCGTTCTACGGCCCGTTCCGCGAGGCCGTGCAATCCTCGCTCCAGGGCGACCGCCGCACCTACCAGCTCGATGCCGCGAACCGGCGCGAGGGCGTCCGCGAGGCGATGCTGGATGTCGCCGAGGGCGCCGACCTCGTCATGGTCAAGCCCGCGATGAGCTACCTCGACGTCCTCGCCGACACCGCCGCGGCCAGCCCCGTGCCGGTGTGGGCGTACCAGGTGTCGGGCGAGTACGCGATGATCGAGGCCGCCGCCGCCCACGGCTGGATCGATCGACGCCGCGCGATCGAGGAGTCGGTGCTCGGCATCCGTCGCGCCGGCGCCGACGCGGTACTGACGTATTGGGCGACCGAGCTCGCAGGATGGATCCGATGACGATGACACCCACGACCAACGCGCGCGAGTTCGAGCGCGCCCGCCACGCCATGCCCGGCGGCGTGAACTCCCCCGTCCGCGCCTTCGGGTCGGTGGGCACCACCCCCCGGTTCTACGTTTCGGCGAAGGGCCCGCGCGTCACCGACGTCGAGGGGCGCGCGTACGTCGACCTCGTCGGATCCTGGGGTCCGGCGATCCTCGGGCACGCCCACCCCGCCGTCGTCGAGGCGGTCCGGGAAGCGGCCACCCACGGGCTCGGGTTCGGCGCGTCCACGCCCGGCGAGACGGCGCTGGCCGAGCACGTCGAGGCGCGCATCGAGCGCGACGGCGTGCGCCCGGTCGAGAAGCTCCGTCTCGTGTCCACCGGCACCGAGGCGACCATGACCGCGATCCGTCTCGCGCGCGGCGCGACCGGACGCGACCTGATCGTGAAGTTCGCCGGGCACTACCACGGCCACTCCGACGGCCTGCTCGCCGAGGCCGGATCCGGCGTCGCGACGCTCGCGATGCCCGGATCGGCCGGCGTCCCCGCCCCGATCGCCGCGCAGACGCTCGTCATCGCCTACAACGACCTCGACGCCGTCCGCGAGGTCTTCGCGGTGCACGGCGCCGACATCGCCGCGGTGATCGTCGAGGCCGCCCCCGCGAACATGGGGATCGTGCCGCCGCGGCACGGCTTCAACGCCGCCCTGGCCGAGATCGCCCACGCGCACGGCGCGCTCCTCATCGTCGACGAGGTGCTCACCGGATTCCGGGTGGGTCCCGCCGGCTGGTACGGCGAGGACCCGGTGCCGTTCTCCGCCGACCTCCTGACCTTCGGGAAGGTCATCGGTGGCGGGCTGCCGCTGGCGGCCCTCGGCGGATCCACCGACCTCATGAACCTCCTCGCCCCCCTCGGGCCGGTCTACCAGGCCGGCACGCTGAGCGGGAACCCCGTCGCGGTCGCCGCCGGGCGCGCGACCCTGGAGAACCTCGACGCCGCCGCGTACGGGCGGATCGAGCGGGCCTCGACGGCGATCGCGGATGCCGCATCCGCGGCGCTGAGCGCCGAAGGCGTCACGCACGTCCTGCAGCGCGCGGGCTCGCTCTTCTCCTTCCAGTTCGCCGCCGAGGCTCCCTACGACTACGACACCGTGAAGGCGCAGGAGGCGTTCCGCTACCCGCCGTTCTTCCGTGCGATGCTCGAGCACGGGGTGTCGTTGCCGCCGTCGGTGTTCGAGGCGTGGTTCGTCTCAGCGTCGCACGACGACGGTGCGGTGTCGCAGATCCTGGAGGCCCTCCCGCACGCCGCGCGCGCGGCCGCCGCGGCGGTCGATCCCGCCGCCTGACGTCTCGACACACGACACACGTTCGCCATGTGTGCGTGGTATACCTGGGGCATCGTCCATCCCAGTCACACCCGGAGTCTGCATGGCCGCCTCACGCCACCCGTCCCGCGCCGCCCACCACAAGCGCATCCTCGCGCTGTACACCGGTGAGGGCGGGTGGGTGCCCACTGAGCGCGGGGTGAAGCTCACTCCCGAGAGCGCCAGCGACCTCATGGAGCGCGGCTTCAGCATGGCGCGGGTGCGCGACGGATGGCGCGGCACGCGTCAGGTGTCCCTCTGCCAGTACCTCCAGGTCTTCGTGCCGACGGCATCCGACGATCCGCCGCTCCGGCGCCGCGCGAACCCGTGACGGATCAGGCCTGACGCGGAACGAGATCGCACACGTCGATCTCCAGCGCGTGGGCGAGGGCGACGATCGTCTGAAGCCGCGGGTTCGCGGGCGTGCCGGGGTTCGATTCGCCCTTCTCGAGCTTCTGATACGTGAAGGTCGCGATGCCGGCGCGGCGGGCCACGGCATCCTGCGTCAGTCCCGCGCGTTCGCGCGCCTCGACGAGCCGCTGCGCGAAATCCTGCGCGTAGGCGCCCCAGTCGACCCCTGACGTCGTCGTCATGACCCGATGGTACGCCCGCCCCGCCCCTCCCGCCCCTCACCCGCACCTGGCGACAAGTGAACCCAGTTGAGTGGCGCCATCACGCGGGTGCCGCAGCCCGAGACCCGCACGACGGCGCCACCGAGCGGCGCCCGCGGCAGCAGCAAGGTACGGTCGGGTCATGGTGTTCGTGAATGCAGGGACCCTCGGGGTCGAACCGGGCCGACGTGACGAGCTGGTGGAGATCCTCGTCGCGCGCAACGACGCGCTGACGGATATCGGATGCCGCATCTACGAGGTCGGCATCACCGACGACGAGCCGGGCACGGTGTACGTGGTCGAGGTGTGGGACGACGCCGCCGCACACCGAGCGTCGCTGGAGCTCCCCGAGGTGCAGGCGGCGATCGCGGCAGCACGGCCCATGCTCTCCGGTGAGTTCGGCGGATTCCGCTTCACCTCCGCCGGCTCGCCCCTCCGCCGCTGAGCCCCCCGGCTCACCCTCGGTTCAGTGGCGCCTTCCCGCGGGTGTCGCGGGCAGCGACCCACGCGAAGGCGCCACTGAACCACGGGGTCGTCGAGCGAGCCATGGCACCGCCGCGCCGAGGAGCGCGACCACAGCGGCGGTGAGGAAGGCGAACCTCACCCCGAGGGCTGACGACAGGACGCCGACGAGGACGGAACCCACCGCCGACCCGATCGTCAGGGCGAGGAAGCCGAGACCCACGCCCGCGCCGGGCGCCTCCGGATACACCTCGGTCCCCCACACCAGCAGCACGCCGGTGAGCACCATGAAGCCGGCGCCGAACGCCGCGGCGCTCGTCAGTGCGGCGACGACGGATGCCGGCGCGATCACGACGACGCCGGTCGCGGTCCCGAGAAGCGCCATGAACACCACCCAGACAGATTCCCGCCCCCAGCGATGGACCAGGTCGCCTGTCGCGGCTCCCGCCACGCCGGTGACGCCGAGCACGATCCACGCCGTCATGGAGGATGTCTCGCCGATCGCGTCGTCGGAAGCCCACACGTCTCGCCCGAACGTCCATACCGCACTGGAGCTCGCGCCAAGGAGGAGGGCGCTCGACAGCAGTCGTCCTGCCCCCGGACGAAGGACGGGACGGGGTCGCAGCGATGTCGCGACTTCGCGATGCCCCGCGGGCGGCAGGGCCATGAGAACCCCGACCAGCGCGATTGCCGCGACCGCCGCGAACCCCGCCCACGCGATGCGCCATTGTCCGTGGACGAGGAGCGCCACCGGGCCCGCGACGGCGACACCGACGGCGGTCGCGGCGTTCACCGCCGTCTGCGCCCGGTCGCGCACCCCTTCCCGCACCGTCCGGGCAACGGCATCCGCGACCGGAGGTGAGGCCAGGCCCGTGCTCGCTCCCGCGAAGATGACACCGGAGGCAAGGATGCCGGCGTTCGGCGCGACCGCGAGCGCAGCCATCCCGACTCCTGCGACGATCGCCGCGACGGCAGCGACCGCCCGAGCCCCGACGCGCGGAAGGAGCAGAGTCGCGGCGACGATCGCGACGCAGTACGACAGATACGAGCCGGTGGCGATGAGGCCGATGAAGGCGGCATCCAGTCCGAACTCCGCGCGGAAGGTGGGCACGAAGAAGCCGTAACCGTATCGCGCGAGTCCGTAGGTGACCGCGATCAGCAGCCCTCCTGCGGAGACGACGACGACGGCACGGGACACGGCGATGTTCACGAGGGGTCCCTTACAGATCGGTGAAGTTCTGACGGTAGGTATACTGATCTGTGAAGTCAAGCCCGCCCATCGAAGAGAGGCGCCCCTTTGCCCGACTCCGCCGAGGAGGCGATCCTCACACCCCCGACGCTGACGCCGCGTGCGCAGCGGATCCTCGACGTCGCGTCCGAGCTCTTCTATCGCCGCGGGCTGCATGCCGTCGGTGTCGACACGATCTCCGCGGAGTCAGGCGTCACCAAACGCACCCTCTACGACCGGTTCGGATCGAAGGATGCCGTCATCGAGGCCTATCTGCAGCAGCGCCACACGGTCTGGTGGGCACGGATGGAGCGGCGCATCGCGGCGCAGCCGGACGCCCGCGTGCTCGCTCTCTGGGACGCCCACATCCAGGATGCCGAGCCCTTCGATCGGGGGTGCGCCTTCTTGAACGCCGGCGGTGAGCTGCCCGTCGATCACCCGGCTCTGCGCGTAATCCGCGCGCACAAGGCCGCCGTGCGTGACCGATTTGTCGACCTGGTGACTGCAGACCACCCCGACATCGCGGATCCCGATCGCACCGCCGAAGTCATCGTGCTGCTCCTCGAGGGCGGCATGGCTCACCGTGGCATCGACGGCGACGACCACCTGCTCCGTCGGGGTCGCGATGAGGTCGAACGCATCCTGTCCGCCGCGCCCGCCTAACCCCGCCCGCCCGGGAACGGGAAAAGCCCGGCTCGAGCCGGGCTTTTCTGGTGGACCTGAGGGGATTCGAACCCCTGACCTCTTCATTGCGAACGAAGCGCGCTACCAACTGCGCCACAGGCCCAAGAACCTCCGAAAGACTATCACGCCCGCCGGAGCCGACCGAACCGCGGGGGCCTCACTGACCCGATGCGCGCCGCTCGAGGAGGCGCCGGACGTGCGCCTCGATCGCGGCGTCGTCGACGTGCCCCATGCGGGCGTATTCGCTCTCCCGGGCGGCGCGGGCCGCGCCGATCGACGGGGGCGCGTCCGCCTCGACGCGCTCGCGCAGGGCCTCCTCCTGGGCGGCCTGGCGGAGCGCCTCGCGGGCGGCTTCGGCGTCCAGCATCGCCGCGGCGCGGGAGCCGGCGGATGCCGTCAGCGGACGCGGCAGATCGCGCGGCTGCCAGCGGCGTTCGGTGGTGACGAGCTCGACGTCCTGCACCTCGCCGCCGACGGCCTCCCGGGCGACGTCGGCGGCCTGCGCCGCGATGAGCCGCTGCGCGCGGGCGGCGGCACGGGCGCCGACCCGCGACATCCGCTGCAGCACGAGGAGTCCCACGACGGCCACGCCCACGCCGGTCCACAGCAGCAGCTGCGCACCGGTGAGGACGACCGTCACCCCGCCCCACACCGCCACGCCGGTACCGGCGAGGGCGACGATCGTGGCGACGAGACGGGTGCGGCGGCGGGCACGGGCCTGCCGAGCCTCCGGCGAGCGACGCGCGGCGGCGCGGGCGTCACGGGCCCGCTCGAGATCGATGCGTGCCTGCTCCAGAGCGACGGATTCGCGCTCGGCGAGCGCACGACGGGCGAGCTTCTGCTGCGCGAGGGCGGTGCGGGTGTTCAGTTCGACCCGCACCTCATCGGGCGTCTCACTCGTTTCGGCGAGCACCCGGAGGGCCTGGTTGAGGCGCACGGCGTTGCGCTCGGCGGCGTCGAACTGCCGGCGACTGTGCCACGACGGCAGCAGGTAGACCAGCCACAGAAGCACCGACACGAGGACGATCACCCCGCCGCCCCACACCTGTCCGCCCATGGTCACCAACTTTAGGGACCGGATGCCGCGAACCTCGGCATCCGGTGGCGTGTCGTGGCCGGATCGGGCGAAGACTCAGCGCCGGCGAATACTCAGCCCCGGCGAATACTCAGCCGCAGCCGCCACCCCCGGACACCTCAGGCGTGCAGTCGGTCGGCCGGGGGAATCGCTGCGGCGTCCTGCGGCGCACGCCCCGCCACCCATCGGGCGAGAACCCCCTCGGGGACCTCTTCCCGCACGAGCGCGAACGCGTAGTGGTCGCGCCAGTCGCCGTCGATGTGGATGTACCGGCGGCGGAGGCCCTCGTACCGGAAGCCGAGCTTCTGCACGACCCGGAGGCTCGCGTCGTTCTCGGGACGGATGCAGATCTCCATGCGGTGCAGGCGCATCTCGGTGAAGCACGCGTCGGTCGCGAGCGCCACCGCGGTGGGGGTGATGCCGCGCCCGGCGAAGCGACGGCTGACCCAGTAGCCGATGGTCGCCGAGGCGAGCGAGCCGCGCGCGATCCCCCACACGTTCAGCTGACCGGCGACTTCACCCGCGTACTCCATGACGTAGGGGACGCCGGCGCCGTCGCGATACTGCTGGAGGAGCCGACGGACGCCGAGGCGCATGTCGAAGGACACCGGACCGTCGGGACTCGTGGCCTCCCACGGCTGGAGCCAGGCGCGGTTCTCGAGGAGCTCGTGCTGCAGGATGCGCGCGTCGCGCTGCTTGACGAGCCGGATCGACACCGGACCGTGACCGCGGGGAGCTCCCAGATCCACCCGGACCCCCTCCGTCGAGCGGCGTCAGAGTGTCGCCGCGAAGTCCTTGAACCAGGGACGCAGTTCGGGTCCGAGATCGTCACGATCCGCGGCGAGCTGCACGATGGCCTTGATGTAGTCCACCCTATCCCCGGTGTCGTAGCGGCGGCCTCCGAAGACGACACCCAACACGCCGGGGCCCTCGGTGTCGGCGGCCATCTCCTGCAGCGCGTCGGTGAGCTGGATCTCGCCGCCCTTGCCGGGCTCGGTGCGCTCGAGGATCTCGAACACGTCGGGGCTGAGGACATAGCGGCCGATGATGGCGAGGTTGGAGGGGGCATCCTCCTTCTTCGGCTTCTCGACGAGGCCGGTGACCTTCACCACGCCGTCGGTGTCGGTGGCCTCGACGGCCGCCGCGCCGTACATGTGGATGCTGTCGGGGTCGACCTCCATGAGCGCCACGATCGCGGCACCGGTCTTGCGGTGCTCCTCGAGCATGGTGGTCAGCAGCGGGTCGCGCTCGTCGATGAGGTCGTCGCCGAGGAGGACGGCGAAGGGGTGGTCGCCCACGTGCGCGCGGGCGCGCAGCACCGCGTGCCCGAGACCGCGGGGCTCACCCTGACGGACGAAGTGGATGTCGGCGAGGTCGCTGGAGCGCTGCACCTTGGCGAGCTTGTCCTGGTCGCCCTTCTTCACCAGGTTGCTCTCGAGCTCGGGGACGGAGTCGAAGTGGTTGGAGAGGTTGTTCTTGTTGCGCCCGATGATGATGAGCACATCCTCGATACCGGCCGCGGTGGCCTCTTCGACGACGTACTGGATCGCCGGCTTGTCGACGACGGGGAGCATCTCTTTGGGCATGGCCTTGGTCGCGGGGAGAAAGCGCGTGCCGAGTCCGGCCGCGGGGATCACGGCCTTGAAGGGCTTCTGGGTCATGCGGCAACTCTACCCAGGCATGTGAACGGCGCATGTCACGCCCGTCACCGGGGAGCGCGTCGAACCTCAAGGCGCCGCCTACAATCGGGAGCATGTCCGACGCCATCGCCGATGCGAAGCGCGCACTGCGCGCGGAGCTGCGCGAGCGTCGCCACGCGATGTCCCCCGCCGCTCGCGTCGCGGCGGCCGCGGGCCTGCACGCGCAGCTGAACGCGCTCGTCGCCGCGCACGGCGCCACGACCATGGCGTGCTTCCTCTCCACCACGACCGAGCCCGACACGCACGCCTTCGTGACGGATGCCGCGGCCCGCGGCATCCGGGTCCTCCTCCCCGTCACGCGTGCCGACGGCCTGCTCGACTGGGCGGTGGCCACCCCCGACGGCGAGATCGCGGAGGGCCTGTTCGGCCTGCCGGAGCCGGTCGGCGAGCTCCTCGGTCCGATCGCGGTGAACGACGTCGACGTCCTGGTGATCCCCGCCGCGGCCGTGAGCCCCGACGGCACGCGCCTCGGCTGGGGCCGCGGCTACTACGACAAGACGATCGGCTCGATGGAAGGATGCCCGCCGGTGTACGCGGTGGTCTTCGATTCCGAGATCATCGACGACCTCCCCCGCGACGTCCACGACCAGCCCGTGACGGGCATCGTCACCCCCACGCAGACCCTCACCCTCGCGCCCACCGGGCGCTGACCCGCCGGAGACACCATGCCCACCTACGCCTATGCCTGCAAGCAGTGCGCGCACCGCTTCGAACAGGTGCAGTCCTTCGCCGACCCCGCACTGACCGAGTGCCCCGAGTGCGGCGGCACCCTCCGCAAGGAGTACGGATCGATCGGCGTCACCTTCAACGGCTCCGGCTTCTACCGCACCGACTCCCGTGCCGGCGCGAACAAGGCCTCCGGTTCCGGTTCGTCGGGGTCCGGTTCGTCGGGGTCGGGCGCGTCCGGTGGCGACGGGAGCGGGAGTTCGGCATCATCGTCCTCCGAGACGAAGAAGAGCTCCCCCGCACCTGCGGGATCCTGACCGGCGCGAGCCGACGAGACCAGAGGAAGTGACGCCGTGATCCAGGGCTTCAAAGAATTCATCATGCGCGGCAACGTCATCGACCTCGCCGTCGCTGTCGTCATCGGCGCCGCGTTCACCGCGGTGGTCAACGCCATCGTCGCCTCGATCATCACCCCGCTGATCGCCATCTTCTGGAAGGCCGACGCCAACGGTGTTCCCGGCATCGCGGTTCCCGACCTCTACGGCGGCACCGTCACCTTCCCGATCGGCGACCTCATCACGGCGATCGTCAGCTTCCTGGCCGTGGCGATCGTGGTGTACTTCATCTTCGTCATGCCGATGAACCGTTGGAAGGAGCGCCAGTCCGCCAAGCTCGGCGTCGTCGAGAACGCCGCGGAGAAGCTCCCCACCGAGCAGGAGCTGCTGATGCAGATCCGCGACCTGCTCGAGCAGCAGAAGCAGACGCCGAAGCTCTGAGCCTTGCGCGTCGCGAACGGCGAAACGCGCGTCAGTAGTGCGGCGGGACGTCGCGCCGCAGGCGCTCGTCGTTCGGACCGGATTCACCCACGGATGCCGCTTCCCTGAGGGAGGCGGCATCCGTCGTCTCGTCGCCCGGCACGGGCTCGGCGGTGGTGTCGGGCGCAGGCGTCAAACGCGCGCGGCGGGACCCGGGTCGGGAACCCGGGAGCCGCTCGACGCGCTGACGCTCAGCGTCCGCCATGGAACGGGTCGCGATCGAACGGCTCCGGTTCGAACGGCTCGGTGTCGTTGTCGACGCGCGGGGTCTCCGGCGGCACCCCGAGGAGGGCGGCGATCCGCTGGGCGACCGCGGGGGCGTCGCTGTAGACGTCGAAGGAGTGCACGCGCACGTAATGCCAGCCGAGGCGCCGGAGGATCTGGGGCCGGAGGCGCAGCGACTCGCGCAGGGACTCGCCGATCGTCTCGGGGTCGCTCTCGACGACGACGGCCTTGCCGCCGTACTGGGCGACGAGCGGCAGGAGTCCGCGGTAGTGCACGTCGACCGAGAGGCCCAGGCGCCGGAGCTCTCGCGCGAGGCGGAGCGTGAGGGGGTCGGCGAGGTCTTCGAGCCGTGCCTGGCGGGCGCGGTCGGCGACGCTCCCGAGGATCGACATGATGGTCGCCGCTCCGTGCTCGAGACGTCCCTCGTCGAACGCCGACGGGCGGATCGACGACACGATCACCATCGAGCGGCGCGCGCGGGTCATGCCGACCGTGAGCAGTCGCTCGCCGTCCGGCGTCGACAGGTCGCCGAAGTCGCTGAGGACGCGCCCGTGCCGGGTGAGGCCGAACCCGAGCGAGAAGACGACGCGGTCGCGGCTCTCGGCGACGGATTCCTCGAGGGTGAGCACCGCGAAGGGCTCGGAGGTGTCGCGCGAGAGGAAGTCGGCGACGTCGGCGCGGCCCGCGAAGGCCGCCTCGACCGCGGCGCGCACGCGCTCGGCGTGCTTGGCGCTGGCGGTGACGACCATGAGCGACTCCGAGCCGCGGTTCACGGCGTGCTCGACGACGAGGGTCACGACGCGTCGCACCTCGGCATCCGGGCTCTCCACCGCCCCCGAGATCGGGTCGGGCGCACCGGTCCCGCCCTCGACGTAGTCGACGCTGAGGCTGCCGCGACCGAGGTACGACCCCGCCCACGGGAGGGACACGATCTCGCCGCCGTAGAAGGCGTCGTTGACGAGCTCGGCGAGGTCTTCGCCGCCCGCGCGGTAGCTGCGGGTCAGGGTCTCGATGGGGAGGAGCTCGGCGAGCCGCTCGAAGATGCTGACCCCGTCGAAGGAAACCTGCTCGACCTCGTCGTCGTCCTCGCGCTCGGGCGAGACGCGCGAGACGACCTCGAACGGCGTGGGCTTCTGCGTCACGGGGTCGCCGAACGCGACGACCTGGCCCCCGCGGCGGAGGGCCGGCGTCGCCTCGGCCAGGCACAACGCACCCGCGTCGGCGATGATCACGACGTCGAACGCGGTGGACTCGGGGATCTCGGGGACGTCGTACGGGGTCGCCAGCCACACCGGCGCGAGCTGCGCCATGAGGTGCGGGGCGACGGCGTCGAGCTGCGCGGCGGTGGCGCCGCCGTCCTTGAGCGCACGACGCAGCTGCTGGGCCTCCCCCGCGCGGTCGACGATGCCGATGCGCCACTGCGTGGCCAGGTGCGCGGCGAGCAGGGGTCCGGATGCCGCGGCGTGGGCTTCGTCGACGAGACGGAAGTCGCGCTCGAGCCGGTCGACGACGGCGGTGTTGGCGCCGAGGAGCCCGCGGTCGACCCGCAGCAGGTGTTCGAGGGCCGACTGCCACCACGCGTACTCGAGCTCGGCGGCGACCTCGCCCTCGGGGACATGCCGCACGGACAGGTCGGCGAGAAGGGGCTCGAGACCGAAGGAGGCGAGCTTCCCGCGGAGCTCGGCGCGCTCGCGCAGGTTGTCGAAGACGTCGGACTCCGCCGCGAGCTGGGCGAGGGTGCGCACGAGCGTCTTCACCGGGAGTGCGGCGAGGCGGTCGGCCCCGGAGCGGCCGAGCACGGCATCCAGCTCGGAGAGCTCCGCGTCGACGCGCTGCCACGCGACATGGACGTCACCGAGTCCGAGCGGCACCTGCGGGGCGACGCCGCTGTCGACGTGGCGCTGCCATTCGGTCCGCTGCTGCTGCACGCGGACGAGGGCCTCGTGCATGTCGGGGACGTGGACGCCCGGTCGGACGTACTCCTTCGACAGGCGCTTGAGGCGGCGCCGGTTGGCCGAGCTCATGGTGGAGTCGCGTCGGCTGCTGTGCGCCTCGATCAGCTCGCCGAGAGGGCGCTCGAAGACGGTGAGACTGAAGCGGTCGAGCGAATCGCGGATGCCGCGCATGAGCGTCAGGTACTCGCCGAGGTCGGCGATGGTCTGGAACGGCCGCATGCCGGTCTGCGAGATGAGGGAGTAGCCGCGCTCGAGGAGGGCGGGGACATCCTGGCGGTGGAGCTTCCCCGCGAGGGCGTGGGCGGCGGCCGCTGCCTCGGGCGAGGCGAAGCTCACGCCGTACCACGGCGAGTCGGACGGGCCGAAGCGGAATTCGCCGAGACGCGCCGCCGCGGCGAGGTCGCGCGCGGCTTCGTCGCGGCCGACGGCGAGGCGCTGGAGGGCGGCGACGCCGAGACGCGCGG
Organism: Microbacterium sp. NPDC077184; assembly: GCF_040687055.1. Classification (NCBI taxonomy): domain Bacteria; kingdom Bacillati; phylum Actinomycetota; class Actinomycetes; order Micrococcales; family Microbacteriaceae; genus Microbacterium; species Microbacterium sp. NPDC077184. The sequence continues at coordinate 740,402 of NZ_JBFBMM010000001.1, read as the reverse complement.
TCGTCGACGGCGCGGGGTCGAGCGAGGCGAGGCGCGCGAGTTCGCGGAGCACCTCGAGCACGGAGACGCGGAGGTCGACGTGCGTGGTCGTGACCGCGCCGCGGTAGTCGCGGAGTACGCGGCGCAGGCGCACGAGCGCTTCGTCGACCTCGGCGACCTTGGGCTGCTCGGCCTTCTCGTTCCGCCCGATCGCGCGGATGAGATCGCGCTGCAGGTGACGGGGCGAGATCGCCAGACCCGGGAGGGCGATGCCGGCGAGGCGATGACGGATGCCGTCGAGCGTGGAGCGGCGGGCGCTGACGACGAGGACGCGCTTGCCGTCGCGGACGAGTCCGCCGAGGGCGTTGATGATCGTCTGCGTGCCGCCGGTGCCGGGGAGCGTGTGCACCACCATCGACTGGCCCGCCTGGATGCGGGCGAGGACCCGCTCCTGCTCGGAGTCGGCGTCGAGGAGGAGGGTGTCGGCGGCGGGCGAGCGCTCGTCGGGGCTCGTGGCGACGACCCCCTCGCGGCGCGCGACGAGACGGGCGCGGTCGTCGGGGTGGCCGGCGAGGGCGTTGAGCACGGGGTGGTCGAGGTCGCCGCCGTCGCGCGACATAGCGCCGCCGACGTCGGCGAAGGTCGACACGATCAGACGCGGCGTGACGGCGAACGAGTCGAACCGGTGGGCGAGGGCGCGCAGGTGGTCGATGACCGGCTGCGGCTTGAAGATGCCCTGGTCGTAGGCGAGCGCCGACAGGGCGCGGCCGTCGACCTCGATGCCGAAGTGGGTGCGGAGGGCCCGGAGGAGCTCGGGGTTCACCTGGAAGGCGCCGTGGAGCTTGAGCTCGAAGTCGCCGTGATGGCGGCGGATCGCGAGGGGCCGGAGCAGGACCGGGGCCGTGCAGGTGAGGCCGCCGAGGCGCCAGGAGGCCAGGCCCACGGCGAGGTGCACGGCGTCGATGCCGCGCGCGGTCCGCAGTTCGACGTTCTTCGTGGTGATGCGCTGGGCGGCGAGACGGGCGTTCCGCACCGCGACCTCGTCGCGGAAGAGGTTCGAGAGCAGGGTGGAGCGGCCCGTGATGAACTGCGGGAGACTCCCGGGGTGCGCCTTGGTGATCTCGATCGCGGCATCCGTCGCATCGGAGTAGTGCAGCAGCGTCGAGCGGCCGCCGAGTCGCGCGGACTGGCGGCGGATGCGCTCGCGTTCGGGCTCCGCCACGTGCACCACCGTCACACCGGGTTCGGCGAGCCCGAGATCACCGGGGGTCACCGAGGGTCCGGAAATGCTCTCCCTGTCGCCGACCACGGCGTTGCCTTCTGCTCGCCACACGTGTGACACCCTAAGCGGCGACGCGCCGGAGAGGTTGCATCCACGCCCGGTTTCGCGGTATTGACCCGACGCGCCCCTCCTCCCCAGACGGATGCCGCGCCCCGCCGCCGGGGGTTGTCCCCCGTTTCCGCCCGGGACCGCAGCGCGGGCGTCGGACGCGGCAGGATCGGGCCATGACCTCGAACGAGCCTCCTCGCTTCCTCCTTCAGCCCTCCCCCGTCGGCGATGTGCTGATCGTCGCCGCGGCGACCGGGATCGTGGAGCTGCATCCGATCGAGGCCCCCCTCTCGATCGCCCTCGAGCGGGTGGCTCTGCGCACCGGGATGATCCCGACGCCGGTGACCGGATCCGCTCCGCACCCCGAGCGGTCGCCGTCGGCGATCGCCGAGCGGGCGGCGGACGCGGTGGAGGAGTACTTCGACGGCGCGGATCACGACGGCGGCGCCGGCGCGCGGCATCCGCTCGACCTGCCGTGGGATTGGACGGGCGTGCACGGCTTCACCCGCGCGGCGCTCGAGGCGGTCTGCACGATCCCCTACGGCGAGACGGCGAGCTACGGGGAGGTGGCGGTGCTCGCCGGGAGTCCCGGGGCGGCGCGGGCGGTGGGGACGGCGTGCGCGCGGACGCCGTTCTCGATCCTCGTGCCGGTGCACCGGGTGGTGCGCGCCGACGGTTCCATCGGCGAGTACGGGGTAAGACCCGAGGTCAAGCGGGCGCTGCTCGACCTCGAGGTGTCGCGGACCCGACCGTGACACCGCGGCGGGCGCGGGGTGTGTAGGCCACCCCGCCCCCGCCCTGGGAGGGTGGGTGCACTGGCAGGGTAGGAGGATGCCGCCCTCCCCCGACCACTCGTCCGATCCTCGCGCGTACGACCTCGACGCGGTCCGGGACCGGGTGCTCCCGCACACCGAGGGAGAGGTCGACGACAGCATCCCGGAGCTCGCCGACGCCGACCCGGATCTGTGCGGCATCGCCCTCGCCCTTCCGGACGGCGAGGTGCGCGGGAGCACCGGAAGCGACGTTCCCTTCAGCATCCAGTCGGCGGTGAAGCCGTTCCTCTTCGCCCTCGCGCTCGTCGACACCGACGGCGACGCCCTCGACCGGATCGGGATCGAGCCGACCGGCGAGGCGTTCGACGCCATCAAGCTCGAATCCGGCACGGGGCGTCCGCCGAACCCGATGGTCAACGCCGGTGCGCTCCTCACGGCCTCGCTCGTGGACGGGGACGACGTCGCGGCTCGCGTCGCGCGCGCCCACCGTGGCCTCTCCGCTTTCGCAGGGCGGACCCTCGCCGTCGACGAGTCCGTGGCTCGCAACGAGCACCTGCTCGGCGATCGCAATCACGCCCTCGCGCACCTGATGCGCGCCGAGGAGACCCTGTCGGTGAGCGCCGACGACGCCGTCGAGGCGTACGTGCGTGCCTGCGCGGTCCTCGTCGATGCCCGGACGCTCGCGGTCATGGGCGCGACGCTCGCCCTCGGGGGCGTGAACCCCGTCACCGGCGAGCGGGTGGTGCCGGCATCCGTCGCCCGCGACGTGGTCGCGGTGATGGCGACGTGCGGCGTGTACGACGGGTCGGGACGCTGGATGCGGGCGGTCGGCGTCCCGGCGAAGTCGAGCGTGTCGGGGGCGATCGTCCTCTCGGCGCCGGGGCGGCTCGGGGCGGCCGTCGTCAGCCCGCCCCTCGACGAGCAGGGCACGAGCGTACGCGGGCATCTCGCGAGCGAGATTCTCAGCCGTGATCTGGGGCTCCACGTCTTCGCGGCGTAGTGTTACCGTCGTCGATACGATTCGGCGGCGAGAGCGAGTGATTCGTGACCACGATGCAGTGGACATCCTCAGACGGCCAGGTGACGCGGAGCGCTCCGGACGGGCAGCTGATGACGCGTGCACTGAAGGACCTCGCCGCGCACACGCGTTTCCCGGTCGTCTTCGGCGGCTACGTGCAGGACGGCAGCGTCCGCGTGAGCACGGTGATCGGCAACCGCACGCGCAGTCTGGAGGGCCTCGTGGTCCGGCCCGAGCGCGGCCTCGGCGGGCGGGCGATCACCGAGCTGCGTCCGCGCATGACGCCGGACTACCGCTCGTCGCGTCAGATCACGCACGACTACGACGGGCATGTGCTCGGCGAGGGTCTCTCCACGCTGCTCGCCGTGCCGATCGTCGTCGGCGGAGCGGTGCGCGGAGTGCTGTACGGCGGCGCGTGGGCGGAGTCGAGCGTCGGCGACGTCGTGGCCGCGCCGGCGTTCCGCGTGGCGCAGGAGGTCGCCACGGAACTCCGGATCCGCGACGAAGTCGAGCGCCGCGTGGCGGCCCTCCGACCCGCGACGGGACCGATCGCCGTCACCGCGCCGTCCGAAGCGACGACGGATGCCGCGCAGCGGGAGGAGCTGCGCGCCAGCTACGCGGAGCTGCGGAGCATCGTGGCGAGCGTCGACGATGCGGGCCTCCGCGCGCGCCTGTCGGCGATTGAGGAGCGGCTCGCGGGGCTCACCGGCGGCGGATCCGACCCGGCGGAGCCGCTGGACATCCACCTGTCGCCGCGGGAACTCGACGTGCTCGCGTGCGCCGCGCTCGGATCCACGAATGCCGAGATCGCGGCGACACTCGGTGTGCGCGAAGGAACGGTGAAATCCTATTTGCAGACAGCGATGGGAAAACTCGACGCCTCGACGCGTCATGCGGCCGTCACAAAGGCGCGTCGTGCGGGAATTCTCCCCTGAAAGTCCTGCACGAATCGAAAAGCGCGTATTGTCTCCTGCATGACCCGCAGAATTGTGCATCAGCTCGTCGATGACCTCGACGGCACCGTCCTCGAAGTCGGCTCCGGAGAGACCGTTCTCTTCTCCCTCGACGGCATCGCGTACGAAATCGATCTGACCGACGAGAATGCCGCGGCATTCCGCGCCGCCCTCGACCCGTATGTGTCCGTGGCACGGTCGATCTCCGCATCGCGTTCTTCCGCGACCGGCGCTTCCGCCTCGCGCAAGCGCCGCCGCGGCGGTCAGCAGGATTACAGCGCCGTGCGAGAATGGGCCAAGCAGAACGGCCACCAGGTTTCCGAACGCGGCCGGGTTCCGGCATCCGTTCTGGAGGCGTACGAAGCCGCCCACTGACCCTCGCCGAGAAGCGGATTCCCTCGTCCTCGAGGGAATCCGCTTTTCTTTGCCGCCGGAATATTGGACGACCTGTCTATAACGCTGCGCGAAAGCGCGTACGCACCGACAGGGCCGCGAAGGCGATGACCGCGACGGCGCCGAGAATCGTCGCCCATCCGAGAGATTCTCCGAGCAGCAGCGTCGCCCACAGAAGGGTCAGAACGGGCTGCACGAGTTGGATCTGGCTGACCTGCGCCATCGGTCCGATCGCGAGCCCCCGGTACCAGGCGAAGAAGCCGAGGTACATGCTCACGACGGCGAGGTAGGCGAAGGCGAGCCAAGGGACGGCGGATGCCGCGGGCGGCGCCGTCGCGACCGAGACCGCGCTGACGGTCACCGTCACCGGCGCCGCGACCACGAGCGCCCAGGAGACGGTCTGCCAGGCACCGAGTTCACGGGCGAGGAGCCCGCCCTCCGCATATCCGATGGCGGCGGCGATCACCGCGCCGAAGAGGAGGAGGTCGGCCCAGGTCAGGTGCCCGAATCCCCCCGAGGAGAGCGCGGCGAAGACCACCGCCGCCACCGCACCGAGGACGGCGAAGATCCAGAACGACATCGGCGGCCGCTCGCGCGTGCGGAGGACCACCGCGACCGCGGTCGCCGCGGGGAGGATGCCGATGACGACGGCGCCGTGGCTCGCGGGCACCGAGGTCATCGCGAACGAGGTGAGGAGCGGAAACCCGAGGACGACCCCGCCCGCGACGACGGCGAGCCGCGCCCACTGGGTGCCTCGCGGCAGACGCGCGCGGGTCGCGGCGAGGAGGATCGCGGCGAGGATCGCGGCGACGACGGCGCGGCCGGCGCCGATGAAGACGGGGTGGAGCGCCTCGACGGCGACGCGGGTGAACGGGACGGTGAACGAGAAGGCGACGACCCCGACGAGGCCCCACCACACACCCGCGAGGGGCGATAACACTGTCGGCGCGGGGAGAGTAGCGCTATTGTTCTCTGACATGGCACACAATAGCACCGACCGGATCGTCACCGCGTTGCGCACCTGGATCGCGTCGGCGCCGGCGGGAACGCAGCTGCCGTCGAGCCGTAGGATCAGCGCCGAGCACGGAGCGAGTCCGGTGACGGTGCAGAAGGCGCTGCACCGCCTGACCGCGCAGGGCCTCATCGACGCCAAGCCCGGGATCGGGACGTTCGTGCGCGGCACCCGCCTGCGCCCGCCCGCGGACTTCGGCTGGCAGACGGCGGCGCTCGGTGCACCGCAGGGGCGGCATCCGGACCTGTCCGTGACGCAGCGCCCCGGCGCGCCCGATGCGATCGCGCTGCACTCGGGATATCCCGCCGCGGAGCTGCTACCGGGCGGACTCGTGCGGGCGGCGCTCGCGCGCGCGGCGCGATCGGATGCCGCGGTCCGGCGTGCTCCCGCGGACGGCCTCGCGGAGCTCCGGGAGTGGTTCGCCGCCGAGCTCGCCGCCGTCGCTGCGCCCGAGGTGTCGCCGGTGTCGGCGCGGGACGTGGTGATCGTGCCGGGAAGCCAGAGCGGGCTCGCCTCGGTCTTCCGCGCCGCGGTCGGCGAGGGGCGTCCGCTGGTCGTGGAGTCGCCGACGTACTGGGGCGCGATGGTCGCCGCCGCTCAGGCCGGCGTCACGCTCGTCCCCGTGGCGTCGGGACCGGAGGGTCCGGATCCGGACGATGTCGACCGGGCGCTGGCAGCCTCCGGGGCGCGGGCGTTCTACGCCCAGCCGACGTTCGCCAATCCGCACGGCGCGCAGTGGAGCGACGAGCGGGCCCGGGCGGTGCTGGAGGTCGTCCGCCGGCGCGGCGCGTTCCTGATCGAGGACGATTGGGCGCACGATCTCGCGATCGACACCGATCCCTCCCCGCTCGCCCGTCTCGATCAGGACGGGCACGTCATCTACATCCGCTCTCTCACCAAGAGCGTCTCCCCCGCCCTGCGCGTCGCCGCCGTGGTCGCCCGCGGGCCGGCGCGCGAGCGGATCGCCGCCGATCGCACCGCCGATGCGATGTACGTCAGCGGCGTCCTGCAGGCGGCGGCGCTGGACGTCGTGACGCAGCCGGCGTGGCGCCGTCACCTGCGCGCGCAGCGGTCGGCGCTGCGTGACCGACGCGATGCGCTGCTCGGCGGCATCCGTGCGCATCTGCCGGAGTGCACCGTGGCGCTGGTGCCCGCCGGTGGGTTGAACCTGTGGGTGCGCCTGCCGGACGGCACAGATGTCGCGACCCTCGTCCCTGCGGCCGCCGCGCGCGATGTGCTGATCGCCGACGGGCGCGAGTGGTTTCCCGCGGAGACGCCCGGCCCGTACGTCCGCCTGAACTACGCCGGTCCGTCGCCGGAGCGCTTCGACGAGGCGATGCGCCTAGTCGCCGACGCCCTGGCGGAGCAGGGCTGAATGTTCTGGAACAGGGTGGGCCCGATCGCGGTTGACGCCCCCATGACACTCGCGACTCCGCCGACGCAGCTCCGCCTCATCATCGAGACCGACGACTTCGATCGGACGGTGGCGTTCTACCGCGACGTCCTCGGCCTGACCGAGCGTCCCGCGTTCGCGACGGAGGGCGACGATCGGGTCGCGATCCTCGAGGTCGGCGACGCGACGATCGAGATCGCCACGCCCACCCACGCGCGGAACATCGACGTCATCGAGAACGTCCCGGCATCCGAGGGTCCGAGTCTGCGGCTGGCGCTCGAAGTGGCCGACACCCCGGCTGCGGTGCGCGCGAGCCGAGAGGCGGGTATCGAGGTCATCGCCGATGCCACGGACACGCCGTTCCGGACGGTGAACGCCCGCGTGCAGGGCCCCGCGGGGTGGCAGGTGACGTTCTTCCAGGAGACCGAGTCACTCGAGGAGCGCCGCGCGCGGCCGGGCTTCGAGACGGACGACCGTCGCGCCCGGTAGCCCGGGATGCACGACCCTCCCGACGAGAGAAGGCGGGCTCCAGGAGGACCAATTCCGGGGAGCCCGCCTTCCGGCTTGAGGGGCGGGGCGATCAGCCCGTGACGGTGACGAGGGTGCGCTGCCAACCGGACGACCCGTTCGGGGCGATCGGGGCGCGCTCCTGCTCCTGCACCTCGCCGTCGCGGTTGACGGCGCGGACGGTGACGTAGTGGGTGCCGGGCTCGGCCTCCCACTCGAGGAACCACTGCACCCAGGTGTCGACGTTGACGGCGGTGGACAGGGTCGCCTCCTGCCAGTCGCCGTCGTCGATCTGCACCTCGACGCGCTCGATACCGACGGTCTGCGCCCAGGCGACGCCGCCGATGGCGACGGTGCCGGCGGGCACGGGGGCGCCGGCCTTCGGGGTGTCGACGCGGGAGGAGAATTTGATCGGCGCTTCGGCGTCGTATCCGCGCGGGGTCCAATAGGCCTCGTCCTGCGCGAAGGTGGTGACCTTCAGCTCGGTGAGCCACTTCGTCGCCGAGACGTAGCCGTAGAGGCCCGGAACGACCATGCGGACGGGGAACCCGTGCTCGAGCGGCAGCGGCTCGCCGTTCATGGCCACGGCGAGGATCGCGTCGGTGCCCTCGTCGGTGAGCGAGGCGAGCGGGGTGCTGGCGGTGTAGCCGTCGACGCTGCGGGAGAGCACCATGTCGGCGCCGGACTGGACGCCCGCGAGCGCGAGGATGTCGCGCACCGGCACGCCGAGCCATCGTGCGCTGCCGACGAGGTTGCCGCCGACCTCGTTCGACACGCAGGTGAGGGTGATGGAGTACTCGTCGAGGCCGCGACCGATGAGGTCGTCGAAGCTCAGCTCGATGCGCTGGTCGACCATGCCGTCGACGACGAGGCGCCACGTCGCGGGGTCGATCGTCGGGACGGTGAGCGCGGTGTCGACGCGGTAGAACTGGTCGTTCGGCGTGTACAGCGGCGAGATGCCTTCCACGTCGAGCTCGGCGCCCTCGGGGATCGTCACGCGCGACTGCGGTTCCGGAATCCGCAGGGCGCCGCGGATCGCGTCGACGGAGGAGGTCGCGGCGCTCACCGCACGGGCGGCGACGCCCGCGATGACGGCGGAGGCGCCGGCGATCGCGCTGGTGAGGAAGAAGGCTCGGCGGTCGAGGCCCCGCTTCTCGGTGGGCTTTCCCACGGATGCCGAGGCTCCGGCATCCGGTGCGGGTGAGACCTCGTCCCGCCACGCGCGGAGGCGGCGGATCAGCACGATCAAAATGACGGAGCCGGCGATGGTGCCCGCGAGCGGCGGAAGGAACGATAGCGGCTCCGCCAACGCGCGCGTGACGATCGCGGCACCCGAGAGCAGGCCGGCCAGGACGAGGGCGGCGACGCCGAGGTGCGGACGGACGTACTGCAGGATGCCGGCGATGGCCGAGGCGATCGCCACGGCGAGGCCCAGACTGCCGAGAAGGACGATCTTGTCGGCGGACCCGAACGCCGCGATCGCGAACTCCTTCACCGGCTGCGGAACGATGTCGATGACGAAGGATCCGACGGCGAGGATCGGGCTCGCCGCGCGCGCGGCGATGAGCGCCACCAGCTCGGCGGCGGCGAGGAACACCGCGCCCGAGACGAGCCCGGCCAGCGCCGCCCAGAGGAGGAAGCGGGGTCCGGTTCTGCGTGCGCCCATGCGGGTCTCCTTCGGCTTGTGGCTTCGGGAGTTCTTCGGAGCGCGAGGGTCCCCGGATGGGATTCGCTTCGTGTGCGGGCGCTACGCTGCCGGGGCGGTGATCGGATCGTCGTCGACCGGGAGGACGATGCGCGCCGCGGCGGCGAAGTCGGCGAGCAGCAGTCGCAGCTGTACGGGATCGCTTCCGGCGTCCTCGGGGTGCCATTGCACTCCGAGGATCCACCGGTCGTCCGCGCTCTCGATCGCCTCGACGACGCCGTCGGGGGCGGTCGCGCTGACGATGAGTCCGACGCCGAGGGCGTCGACGGCCTGATGGTGCCCTGAACGCACGTCGCGGATGCCGGATCCGAGCACGGCCGCGAGGCGGGTGCCGACGTGGATGTCGACCGGGTGGGTCACCATGTCCTGGTTCGGCTCGCGGTGGATGCCCGCGCCGAGATCCTGGATGAGGGTGCCGCCGCACACGACGTTCAGGAGCTGTGTGCCGCGGCAGATGGTGAACAGCGGAAGGTCCCGCTCGATCGCGGCGCGCATCAGGTCGGCCTCGAACGTGTCGGCCGCGGCATCCGCGGAGTCCATCCACGTGCCGTTCGCGGTGGCGCCGTACAGGGCCGGGTCGACGTCGGCGCCGCCCAGCACGATCACGCCGCGTGCGGTGGCGGCGAGGTCGCGCGCATCCGCGTGGGGCGCGGCCGCGTTGACCCATCGCGCCTCGAGACCCGCCTCGGCGATCGCGATCGCTGCACCTTCGGCGAGGGTGCGGAGCTCTTCGGCGAACGCGGCATCGTGCCGCGGGGTTTTGCTGGAGTACGAGACGAGGATGGGGACGGGGTCGCTCACGAGCACAGCATAGGCGTGGGCGAAGCAAGCCCATCCCGCGAATCGGAGCACCGTGGTGCACTGGGGGTATGCGTGACACGACTCATACGGCCATCAGCATCTTCGGAACCTCGCTGCAGTGGTCCGATCTGATCGCGGCGGCCGTCATCGCGGTCGTCGCCGTCGTGGTCGCCCTCGTGCTGCGTCAGGCGATCGTCCGCTACTCTCAGCGCTCCGACACCGCGCACACCTCCACCTGGTACACGCTGTCCCGCCTGACCACCTACGTCGTCCTCACCATCGGCTTCTTCCTCGTCATCGGCGAACTCGGTGTGCCGCTCAGCCGCTTCACCCTCATCGCCGGCGCTCTCGGCGTCGGACTCGGCTTCGGCCTGCAGCCGCTGGTGGCGAACTTCGTCGCCGGCATCGTTCTGCTCTTGGACAAGTCGCTGAAGGTGGGCGATTTCGTCGAGCTGGAGTCCGGCGCGACCGGGCAGGTGCGCGACATCCGCATGCGGGCGACGACCATCGTCACGAACGACAACATCGACGTGATCGTGCCGAACTCCGAGTTCGTCGCCGGACGAGTCGTCAACTGGACGCATCGCGACGTCCGAAGGCGCGTGCGCATCCCCTTCGGCGTGGCGTACGGCACCGACAAGGAGCTGGTGAAGACCGCCGCGCTCGAGGCCGCCGAAGCGGTGCCGTTCACCCTCGACCTCGACGGACCCCTGCGCCCGCAGGTGTGGCTGAGCGAGTTCGGCGACAGCTCCCTCGTCTTCGAGCTCGTGGTGTGGCTCAATCCCGAGGCGACCATGAAGCCGATCGCCGTCACCGCCGCCTACAACTGGGCGCTGCACACCGCTCTTCAGCGGCACGGCATCGAGATCCCGTTCCCCCAGCGCGACGTGCGCGTGCGGAGCCTTTTCGGTCTGGAGGACGAGGATGCGCGCGCGGCGTTGAACCTCCGCGATGGCGGCGACCGGGAGGCGCCGACGCCCACGGCGGCTCCGTCGCCCTCATCGCCTCCGTCCGAGACGGAGCGGCCGAAGGACGACAACGACGCGATCGCGGACCTCAGCGGCGAAGCCGGGTACGCACCCGAGCGGGTCGATCGATCCGGCGAGCGCGACGCCCGCTGAACCCTGCGCGGGTCGCCCCCCTCAGGCGACGCCGGACTGGAGCATCGCCTCCTGCCCCGCGAGGTAGCCGGCGTATCCGCCGGGCGTGCGACCGACGAATCGGCCCGATGTCATGACTTCGGCCACATCGGACGCGGTGAGGATGAAGCCCGCCGCGCGGGCCGCGGCGACGAAGCCGACGTCCTCGTGCTCGGGCACGTCGGCGAAGCCGCCGACACGGCGGTATACCCCGGCGCGGAAGCCGAGGTTCGCGCCGTGCACGTGCCCGTTGGGGCGTCCGGGGGTGTGCGTGGCATGCCAGTGCTGGACGTGACGGAGGGTCAGGTCGGCGAAGTCCGGGCGGACGGTACCGATCATGAGGTCGGATCCGCCGGCCGAGAGGGCGACCTGGTGGGTGATCCAGTTCCCGGGGACGATCGAGTCGGCATCGGTGTGGGCGACCCACGCGCGCGACTCGTCGTCGAGGCGTCGGAGGGCGGCATCCGTTCCCACTCGTCGGGCTCTCCCCACGCAGCCGGCGTCGATCTCGACGAGTTCGACCGGGTAGCGCTGCGCGATGAGCGCCGAACGATCGGTGCACGCGTCGAGGACGACGACGGTGTGAACCTCGACGCCGAGATCCCGCGCGGTGGCGCTTGCGCACTGGATCGCGTCCAGGCACGACGACAGGAGCTCCTCCTCGTTGTGGACGGGGACGACGACGAAGACGGAGGTCGCGATCATGGGAGCATTCCGGTCTCTTGCGCCACCGACGAGGCGGGGTACGGGCTGAAGACCTCGAGCACGAAGTCCTTCTCGAGGTGCACGACGACGCTCTGCCAGCGACTGTTCGCGCGCAGGCGATCGTGGACCTCGTCTCCACCGGTGGGGTTCTCGGGCATCGGATGCCGCCAGTGGCATGCGACCAGGTGTCCGGACTGCGCGAGGCTCTGCGTGATGCGGTCGATGGCGGTGTCGAGGTCGGCCGCGTTCCAGAAGTAGCCGATCTCGGAGAGCACGACGAGGTCGTACTGCCCCTCGGGCCACCGCTGCGGGAGCGCGGCGGTCCGCAAGGTGACGTTGTCGTGACCGGCGAGCTCGCGCGCGGCGGCCGCGAGGGCCTCGGCCGAGAAGTCGACGGCGACGAGGTGCGCGCACCGTTCGGCGAGGCGGGCGGTGAGGATGCCGGTCGCGCATCCCAGCTCGAGTCCGGCGTCGTACGTCGCTCGCGGGAGGGTCGCGAGGAGGAGGTCGCGCTTGCGCTGCTCGTACCAGCTCGAGCGGAAACCCCACGGGTCGTCGTGGGTGGCGAAGAACTCCTCGAAGTGGGATCGCGGCGTCGAGGAGGTGGGGGGCTCGGGCCGGACGACCTCGGGCCGGAGGAGGATCTCGTGCGCGCGGTCGAAGTGCTCCCGCATCCGCGCGTGGACGATCGCTTCGTCGCCCGGGGCGCCGGAGAGCGGGCGGAGCTGGCTGTCGTGGACGGCCAGGGCGCGGCGTTTGGCGTCGTGCGCATCCGCGTCGAGGGCGACGGACTCGACGCGGTCCCAGGGGACGTCCGCGGGGGTGCCCCAGTGCCAGAGCCAGATCGGGTAGCCGCGGACGGTCGCACCGACCTCGGTCGCGACGCGTTCGGCGAGGGCGCCGACGATGCGGTGGTCACGGTGGCCGTCGCCGGTCCAGGGCGCGACGATGAGGATGCGATGGGATGCGGCATCCGTCAGCCGCATCAGGGCGGCGAGCTCGTCGCGCACGGCGGCGGCGAGCGGATCCTGGTGATCGCCGATCGTGCCGTCGGGAAGGTGGAGCAGGCGAAGGGTCGCGGCGGGTGCGACGACAGCCAGCGCGTCACGCACTTCGGTCTGCCGGCGCGTGGCGAGGTCTGCGGGGGTGTGGGTGGGTGATTCGGGGTGGGAGTTCTCCCCGTCGGTGGCGATGATCACGCGGATGGGGATGCCGCGCTGTGCGACCGTGCGCAGGAGTCCGGCGACACCGAGGGTCTCGTCGTCGGGGTGGGCGGCGATGACGAGGAGCGCGTCGATGTCGAGGGACACCTCGGGCAGGGCACGCGCGGCAAGGGCGGTGCGCCACGCGGATTCGGGGGTTCCGGGGTCGCGGTGGTCGAAGGTCACCACCCGGACTCCCCCTCGCTGGTCTCGTCGTGCTCAGCTCGTCGCCGGACGAGGTCGCGACCGAGGCGCGCGAGGTCGCGTTCGGCGTGGTGCTGGCGGAGGTAGAGATGCAGGTCGGCGACCCGGCGGGCGTGGGTGTCGTCGGCGACCAGCGGTGCCGGGCCAAGCGCATGATCGGCGGTGTGGAGGACCGTCTCAGCGGCGTCGGCGACGATGGCGCGGACGCGGGCGGCGAGGATCGCGCGGTCGATCGCGTCGCCGTCTGAGGCGCGCGCGGCCGCGTCGACGAGGGTGGTGCGGGCGGCCCAGAGGGCGGCATCCGCTCGTCCGAGGTGGACGCGGGCGAGCTGGTCGGCTCGGTCGGTGGCGGCGGCGTCGGTCAGGGCGTGGAGGATGCCGGTGGCTCCGCCCCACCAGGCCGCGGCGACGCCCATGCCGCCGGTGGCGAAGCCCGGGCGGGCGAGGTACCAGCCGGGGTCGCCGACGGGGACGGCCGGGGCGGCGGCGAGGTCGATGGGTGCGCTGATGATGTGCGGGAGGCCGCGGGCGTGCCAGGGTCCGTCGTGCACGTGCACCTCGGGACTGCGGAGTGCGATCGCGAAGAGGCCGCGGTTGTCGTCGTCGATCCAGGCTGTGACGAGGGCGTGGGTGAGGTGGGCGGCGAGGGAGCACCAGGGTTTGGTTCCGGTGAGGGTCCATCCGGTCGACGTGCGGGTGGCGGCGAGTCGAACATCCGGTCCTTCGGCGGCGAACACACCCCAGGTCGAGGTGGGGTCGACGTCGAGCGGGCGGAGGTCGGGGGTGATGCTGTCATCCCATGCCTCGGCGAGAATGCGTTGCGCGTCGACGTGCGGTTCGAGGATGCGGCCGGCGGCGACGTCGAGTGCGGCGGTGGAGGCGAGGAGTTGCCAAACCGTGTCGACGGATGCGGTGGCCGCCCCCGTTTTGCGCGTCGCGTCACGCGCCCACGCGAGGGTGGCGGCGACGGCCGTGCCGAATTCCGGGATCTCTCGGGCGGCGTCGATGGCGTCGACGATCGAGGACTCGACGTCGTCGCCAGGGAAGAGCGGTGCGGGGAGGCGAGAGGTTGCCCGTGTTCGGGCGGAGGAGAGGGGCACGGCCGCATCATGACCCCGCGGGAACGAAACCCGTCTGGGGGTTGCTTTCGTTCGCTGACGCCTGCTACGTGGGCGGCGGATTCTGTCGTCGCCCGTGGATTTCTTTGGCGAACTGTGCGCCTCCGGCGGCGACGATGAGGATGCCGACGACGACGAGCAGGATGCGCAGCCACAGGGGCATGTCCGGGTAGAGCAGGTTGGGCAGCGTGAAGATGAAGGTCGCGGCGATGAAGTACCAGACCGCGACCTGCTGTGGAGGTTGTGCGGGCGGTTGCGGCTGGGGCGGTCCCGGCTGGTCCGGGGGCGGCGGGGGTGCGGGCGTGTTGTCCATGTCGTTGCCTCCTTCACCGGCCACGTTACGGATGCCGTGGGGCGCGGCACCTCCCCCGTGCGACGGAGATCGTCAGGTGAGGCGTTCGAACACCATGGTGGCCTGGATGCGGTCACCGCCGCCGAACCCGGTGCTCCCGGACGCGGAGGTGGAGATCGTGTGGAGGCGGTAGCCGAGGGCGGCTTGCCGGTTGATGACGCCTTCGAGTTCGGTGAGGTTGCCGGATCCCGAGCCGAACAACTTCTCCTTGAGGACGACCTGTAGCACGACGTAGCTGGCTCCGGTGGCGGCGGGGCGGGGCTGTGCGCCGGAGACGGCGTCGGCTTGGGCGCGGGCGATCATGCCGCCGAGTCCCGGTTCGGGTGGGGGCGGCGGCTGGATCTGGTCGGTCCATGCCCGGCCGTCCCACCACCGCATCGTTCCGGTGCCGTCGTCGTACCAGCCTGCTTGTGCGTCGGTCATCGTCGTCCCCCTGTTCGTCCCCTGTTCGTGCGCTCGTCGTGGCGAGCGGTTTCGTGAGAATGTAGCGCGCCGCGTTCCTGGACGCGGCGTTCCTCGAGGATGCCGAGCCTTTCAAGGTCGAGCTCGTCGCGAGCGATGAGGCGTCCATGCGGCCATTGTTGACTAAACGCGTGGTCAAACCCCCGTTGCGGCGATCGACGGAGCGCGCAGGGGAACCCGTGCCGCGTTCAGCCGCGCGCTCGGGGGCAAACTGAAGACGCCTGCCGTGCGAAGGAGGAGCGATTCGGAGCCGATTCCGGCTTAGAACGGTGCGGGGTCGGGCGGCGGTGCGCCGCCACCCTGATCCGGGGGTGGTGCCCCACCTCCGGACGGCATGAATCTCACGAGTGGTGCTGGGGGGTGGTCGATGTAGACCCTCCCCGTCGGTGAGGTCCATTCCAGAACCCCGCCCCCGAGCTGTCGGACGCCCCAGGAGGTGAATTGCTTCATCGAATGGTGTCGTTGACACAGGTGGCAGAGGTTCCGGATGTCGGTGGGGCCACCGAGCGCGTAGTCGAAGGTGTGGTCCAGTTCGCAGCGGATCGCCGGGCGTCGGCATCCGGGGAATCGGCAGTGCCGGTCCCGTGCCCGCAACAACCTCGCCATGGAGGCGGTGCGCCGGTACGAGTCGGTGCAGAGAACCTGCCCTGACACCGGGTGCACCACGAGGCGTTCCCATGTGGTGATGGCGCCGGCGAGTGCGCGGGCGGTGGACGGGTCGATCGGCGACGAACCGACGAGGTCGGCGGTGGTGGTGTCGTTCGCCGGGTCGTCGTCTTTCCCGAGGAGCGTCAACGCGGGGACGACGACCTGCACTTTCGCGCGGATCATCCCGAGGGTGCCGTTGCCGTCTCCGTCGATGGTGGGATCGGCGAGGGGTGAGGCGCTCAGCAGCATGTCGCAGAGGATGTCGGCGCGGATCTGATCCCGCGTCCGACAATCCGGCTCGTCAGCGACGGCGTCAGCATCCGCGTCCGTCGCGAAAGCCGATCCACCCGTGCCCGTCCCGGCATCCGCTCGGGGACCTGCGGGCGCGTTGCGGGCGTCGATGACCGAGGAGGCTTGTTCGTTGAGGCGGTCGCTGATTCCCTCCGCCAGAAGTGTCGGGAGCGTCGCGACGAGTTCCGACATGCCGTCCCGCAGCGGGGTGACGCTCACCCGCCGTTCCTCGCGGGCTTTCGCGTGCCGCTCGGCAAGGGTGCGGGGATGCAACTCCTGCGCGAGATGGTCCAGACGGTCCTTCACCCGCCCGACGCTCTGGCCCACACACATCTCCGCGGCCTGGGCGTCGAACTCCGCCCGCGCATCCCGGGGCAGCACGGTCCCGCACCGGAGTACGGCGGTGGCGTGACCGCGGGTGATCCGCCCCGCCTCCCACGCCGCGAGGGTGGTCGGGTAGCATTCCACCCATTCCACCGCCTGGCTGATCTGCGCCTGCATCGACCGGTCGGTGGTGAAGGTCACCCCGGCAAGTTCCGCGGCGACGGAGCGGTAGACCATTTCCTGCGACCGCACGGACGCCGGCAAACGCCGCGACACCCGCTCCGCGATCGCCCCGGCGCGCGCCTGGTTGCGGACGTTGCCGACTTCCATGGCGCCGAGGGCCGGTGTCATGGTCTCCGCGTACTGCGCGACCTCGTCGAGTTCGGCGAGGTCTTCTTCGCTGAACTCGACCAACCGGCTCGTATTCATGTTCGAAGACTAGCGACAGCCTCCGACATTCAAGACGAACATCTCCCCGATGTGGAAAAGAATCTCGAAAGCCGTCGCTCGATCACCCACCCCCGCGGGCGCACCTCCACTACTCCAGCAACATGCGCCCGACGACGACCACGTAAGGCAGCACGATGAGGGCAACGATGCAGGCCAGCATCGCCGTGTTGCCTCGCGTGTCATTAAGCCGCTGTCCGTCGCGGTGGACGCCGACCGGCGGCACCCGCAGGGTCCCGTCGGTGTTGACGAGGGGGCCGGCGTTGAGCCTGTCATCGCGCCAGTGGGTCCAGCGTGCGACCCGTGCGCGCCACTGACGGAGGAACCTCACGCGCTCTTCGAGAGCGCGACCCCCCGCGGGCATCGTGGATCCGGGGCGGAAGAAGACGGCATCCGTGTCGATGAGCTCCACATCCCAGTCCGCAGCCGAGTCGATGAGGTCGGCCATGACATCGGGGGTGAGGAAGTAGAGGGCATCAGCGCCGTATCCGGCGGGCGCATACGTGTGGAAGTGCGCATCGAAATCGCCCTCGAGCCTCACGCGCTGCGCCCGACTCAGCGAGACGCCCGCGTCAAGAGAATGACCGCGCCGGTTTCCCGTCGCGTCAAGGACGATGTGCGGGAACTGCACCACCGCCGGAACCGACACGAAACTCCACACGTGCGCGCTGTTCGCGCGCAGGTGCGAGTACGTCCGGATGTACTCCCACTCGCCGATTCGCGATCCGTCGGGGAACACGAGCATCGACCGAGCACGCCCACGCGAGCCACGGGAGGCCAGCACCTCCCCCGGCATCCACCCGCGCGCGAAGGGGGTGGAACTACGCACCCAGACGCGCGGCCGCTGCGGCGAGTGCCGTCCACGTACGGTGCGTGACCACCGACATCAGAAGCGCGAGCGTCCAGAACGCGACGATCCACGCGACGGAGACCGCGGCGACCGGCCCCGCGACACCGAAGTGTCCCGCGCCGCCTGACGACGAGGCGGTCTCACCCACCAAGACCAGACCGACGACGCCGACGCCCACGTATCCGGGGAACGCCCACGCCGATCGGCGAGCGCCCCACGTGCGCGCGTAGCGGAGGCCGGACCAACGGATGCCGGGTCCGATCCGCGGCTGGCGTCGTCGACGTCGTGTCGGCACCGGCGGGCGGGCCGATACCGGAGCGTCAGAGTCGAGCACAGGCCGAGTCTGTCAGACCCTTCCCGTAGAGCTCATCGTCACGCCACCCGGAAAATCACACCCCCGGGCGGATCATCAACTCCGGAATCTGCGCATCACGCGGCACGTCGAGCACCGTCAGCATCGCGGTGACGACCGACTCCGGATCGATGAACGCTCCCGGATCGTACGCGGCACCCTCCTGCTCGTGCACGCGCTCCTGCATCGGCGTCGCCGTGCGGCCGGGGAACACCGACGACACCCGGACACCGTGCGCCGCCTCCTCCTGCCGAAGCGCGTCGGCGAGCGCCTTCAGACCGTGCTTGGACGCCGCGTACGCCGACCATTCCGGAGACGCGCGCAGCCCCGCGCCGGAGTTCACGAACACGACCTGCCCCTTCGCCGCACGCAGCGCCGGCAGCAGCAGACGCGTCAGCTCGGCAGGACCGGTGAGGTTGACGTTCAACTGCCACTCCCACGACGACACCGGCAGCTCGCCGACCGGCCCCAGGTCGACCACCCCGGCAGCATGGATCAACGAATCGATCTGGTCCGGCATCCGCTCATCCGCCACGGCCTGAGACACCGCGTCGGCGAGCGCTCCCGGAACAGCGAGGTCTGCGACGACGGCGACGGATCCCGGATGCCGCTCCTCGAGCTCGCGCGCCCGCTCGGCGCTTCGCGCGATGAGGACGAGGTCGTCGCCCCGTTCGCGCAGCCGCGTCGCGAGCGCTGCGCCGATTCCCGAACCGGCACCGGTCAGTACGTGAAGAGCCATACGTTCATGCTCGCACGCACCCCCGACGCGACCCCCGCCGCCGACCCGCCCGGCAGCGCCCCGCCCCACACCGCCCACACGCAATGGTGCCCGGCGCGAACCATCCCGCACCGGGCACCACCACGCAGAATCGCCCTAGATCACCAGCCCCAGCGCCCACGGTCCGATGAGAACCGTGAAGAGGGTGATGAGGATCGCGCCGACGATGTTGAGCACGAGTCCGCCGCGGACCATCTCGGTGATCTTCACCTGTCCCGACGCGAAGACGATCGCGTTCGGCGGGGTGCCGACGGGGAGCATGAACGCGCAGGTCGCGGCCAACGCCGCCGGGATCAGCAGCGTCATCGGGTCGATGCCGATACCGATCGCGACGCCGCCGAGGATCGGGATGAACGTCGCCGCCGTGGCGGTGTTGCTCGTGATCTCGGTGAGGAACAGCACCAGCACCACGACCAGCGCGATCAGCAGGACGATGGGCAGCGTGCCGAGGCCGGTGACCTGTTCGCCGAACCAGGCGTCGAGGCCGGTGGCGGCGACCGCGCCGGCGAGGGAGAGGCCACCGCCGAAGAGCAGCAGCACGCCCCAGGGCAGGCCCTTCTCGGCGTCCTTCCATTCCAGCGTCATGGTGCCCTTCTTGTCTCCGGGGAGGAGGAAGAGCAGCACGCCGGCGCCGATGGCGATGACGGTGTCGTCGAAGATGCCCAGCCACGGCATCAGCTGTTCGAGGTCTCCGATGCCCGCGAGCAGACCCGGAACGATCCAGAAGAACGCCGCGAGGAGGAACACGGCGAGCACGGTCTTCTCGCCCTGACTGGTGGGTCCGAGCTTGGCGATCTCGTCGTCGATGAGCTGCTTGCCGCCGGGAACCTCGTCGAGCTGGAAGCGGAACAGCACCCGCGTGATCAGCAGCCACGCGAGGAAGGTGAAGACGATGACGATCGGGACGCCGAGCATCATCCACTCGAGGAAGCCGATTTTGCGGCCGAGTTCGTCGCTGATGTAGCCGGCGACGATGGCGTTCGGCGGGCTGCCGAGAAGCGTGCCGAGGCCGCCGATGGTCGCCGACCAGGCGATGGCGAGCACGAGGCCGACGCCGAACTTCCGCACGTCAGGGACGCGGATGACCTCGCTGATCGGGGTGCCGTTGCGGATCTGCTCGGTCATCGAGCCGGCGTTCTCGCGTCCGCCGATGCGGTCGCTGTTCTCGACGACAAGGGCGAGGACGCTGAGGCCGATGGGGAGCATCATCAGCGCCGTGGCGGTGTTGGAGACCCACATCGACAGGAACGCGGTGGCGATCATCATGCCGAGCACGATCCGGCGCGGGTGCGTGCCGACACGGCGAAGAGTCAGGAGCGCGATGCGGCGGTGGAGGTTCCATTTCTGCATCGCGATCGCGATCAGGAACCCGCCGACGAAGAGGAACACGATCGGATTGGCGTACGGGGTGGTCGCTTCGGGGACCGTCCGCGCCGTCAGCAGCGGGAGGATGACGATCGGAAGGAGCGAGGTGACCGGGAGCGGCACCGCTTCGGTCGTCCACCACACCGCCATGAGGATCGCGAGGGCTCCGACCACTCGCGCGTCGTCGCTCACGGTCGTGGTGCCGAGCAGAAGCCACGTCACCAGCGCGAGCACCACGCCCAAAAGGCGGAAGAACCAGATCTTCGCGGGTGGTCGGGTCTTCTTGGTGCCCACCTGCCCGATGGGCGCTGCGGGCGGTTGGGTCTTGGTCGCGGGAGTCATCGTCGTCTCCAGGAGTACTTCGTCGTCTACGCCGGCGGTTGCCGTGTGCACGATCCTGGACGGATGCCGCGGCCACGTCGTGTTTTGGTCTTAACGGACGCAGGGAGGCACGCTGCCGGTTCGGCGTCGTTTGGGTCCTCGCCGCTCGACGTGATCGCATCGCGTTCGAGACCGAGCACGGCCCCGACGCCGGCAAGCAAGACCCCGTCCGCTGAGGCATCCGCCTCGGAATCTCGTGCCCGACCTCCCGCTGATGGTCGACGAAGGGCGCCGAAGTCAGCGCCATACTGCTGAGATGGAAAGCGATGCGAAGCCCCTTGCCGCATCACGACGGCCTCGCCTCGCTATCCCCAGCCTCGTCATCGGCGGCATCCTGATCCTGGCCGGCGTCGTCGGAGCCATGGCGCCCTTGATGACGCGAGACGCGTCAGCGTGCGTCTACAACATCCAACCTCCGGCGGACTTCACCGCGACGCACCAGGAGGGCATCACGGCGACCGGCGAGATGATCTCCTTGTTCCCCTTCGGCGCGCGGTGCTCGTACCTAGCCCCGTCGACCGGTGAAACAGCACTCTCCGTTGTGCCGCTTTGGCCGACGATCAGCGTGCTCGGCGGAGTTGCCGGCATCGCCCTGAGCGCGACGACCCTCGCGGGATCCCGCCGGGCGGGTTAACGTCGCCACAGCCCGCTTCTTCACTCGACGTCGGAGCGCACCCACCGGCACCCGAGGCTCCCTACCCCGCGACGGCCACCCGCACCGCGTCGATGATCTGCTCCTGCGCCTCGCGCCCGGCTCGCGTCGGCACGAGCGGATACACGTGCACCTGCCCGGCCTCCTCGCGCAGCTCGAACGACACTCCCGCCACACGCGCTCTCTCCGCGAGGACGTGCGCGTCGGGGTTCAGGACGTCTCGTGTGCCGGTGAACACGGTGATCGGGCCAAGCCCGGCGAGGTCCCCGAACAGCGGACTCACCACCGGGTCGAGCAGGTCCAGCTCGCCCCGCCAGTGCTCGGCGAGCACCCGCCCTCCCGGAGTGCCGAGCCACGGGTCGGTCGGTTGCACGATCGGGATGCGCGGGTTGCTCCACGACAGGTCCAGCGCGGGTGAAATGAGGATCGTCCGCGGCAGCACCACGCCCTCGTCGCGCAGAGCGAGCGCCGCCGACAGGGCGATCTGACCGCCGGCGGAGTCCCCCGCGAGACACGTCGCCCCGTACTTCTCGTTGCTCGCCCGCACGAGAGCGACGACGCCGTCTCGCGCCTCCTGCGCCGTGCCGAACGGCACCAGCGGGTAGATCGGAACCACGACCGCCACCGGTGCCTCCGCCGCGATGCGCGCCGCGAGATGCCAGTGCTCGGCTGAGATCTCGTTGACCCATCCCCCACCGTGCACGTAGACGACGGCTCCGCGCACCTCCGGCGGCGAGATCGTGTACACCGGCCAGCCATCGACCTGCTCGACATCCACACGGATGCCGCTCCGCAACCGCCCCGGAGGCCCATACGGCATCGGCCGCAGCTCCCGCTCCCGGATCCGCCGCCGCGCACCCTCGGCGGTGACGAAGGTGTGGTTGGCGCGCATCAGCCGCAGAAGGACTGGGACGAGGGAGTCGGGTAGAACCAGGTTCACCGCCCCAGCATCACACGTCCCTGACGCGCAGCGTTGCTCGCGGGATCACTCGCGCCACAGGCTGGCCGAGGGCCGGATCGACCTGAGGAGCGCATCCGTCGGCAGGGGTACGGTCGTCTTGTGGCCGAGGGCATCGCGAGCGTACGACACCGGGACCTGACCCGCGCCCAACTCTCTTCCCTCCGAGACCTCTTCGACCGCGAGTACCGCTCGAGTCACGGGGAGTGGGACCCTGACCGCCCCTACGGTTACTCACCCGCCGACGTGCACGTCATCGCGACCGACGCAGGGCGCGTCATCGGCCACGTCGGGTTCCAGACTCGCTGGATCAGGATCGGGCGGGGGAACATACTCATCGCCGGAGTGGGCGGCGTACTCGTGCACCCCGAGCACCGTTCACGCGGTCTCGGCCGCCAGCTCATGGAGGCCTGCCATGAACGCATGCTCGGCGAGACCGATGCACGGTTCGGCTACCTCGGTTGCCGCGGGGAAGTAGTCTCCTTCTACCAGAGCGCCGGCTGGTCCCGCGTGGAGGTCGTGGAGCGCTGCATCTCCAGGGAAGATCAGACGACTGTCGAGATCTCGACGAACACTCCGGTATTGATTCGGCCGGTACACGCCAAGCTCGGAGACTGGCCGGAAGGCGACGTCGATCTGCGTGGAACCCCCTGGTAGGACGCCGCCGGTTGCTTCTATTCTCAGCAGTCCTGCCTGATTCCTCAGCGCCCCGGTCATACACCCGAGCGGCGACGCCGGATCCACCGCACCACCCGCAGATCGTCGGAGGTGAACCGTCCGCGCGGTAGCGCGGCGCGGATACGAGCCTCATCGAACGGCAGGCGAGGACGAAGATCCGCCGGGAGTTCCGGTGCCGGCGGAGCGGCTTCACTGACCCCTTCGGCCAGCATTCTGGCCTGGGCTTTCGCGACAAGCGGGGTGACCATCAACCACTCCGTCACCTGTGCGATCGCGCGAATCACCCATACCGGAAGTCGCACGTACAGAGGCTGGCGACCCGCGACACCCGCGATTCGTCGGACTGCCTGACCCAGCTCCAGCTCCTCAACCCCCATGACGGCGTACGTCTTATCGGGCACTCGCCCGCCAACTGCGGCGACCAACACATTCACCGCGTCTTCGACGGGCACAGGGCGCACCTTCCTGTCGCGATACCCGACCGTGCCGAAGAGGGGGAACGTCCGCACCGCCTTAGCGACGTGGTCGACCATGTGGTCTCCGGGGCCGTAGATCATTCCGAACTTGAGGATCGCGTACTCGATGCCCGATGCACGGATCAGCTCCTCGGCCACCCATTTGGTCTCGTGATAGCCCGAATCGCAATCGGGTCGAGCTCGCAGAAAGCTCACCATTACGATGCGCTTCACACCAGCCCGACGAGCGGCCTCGACCACGGAACGGGTGCCCTCAACGTGGACCCGCGCGAAGGTCTGATCCCCCAGTTCGCGGTTAATCCCGGCGCAGTGCGCGACCGCCTCGCATCCCTCGAACGCTGTCGCCAGGGCGTCGACATCGTCGATGCGGACGCCGGTTCGTCGAGAGATGACGACGGTGTCGGTCGGGTCGAGCTTCTCGGCAAGGTGACGGCCGACAAAACCCGTGCCCCCGGTGATAGCTACTCGCATGACAATGCTCCTTCGCTTATTAGCAATGGAGCTAAATGCTAATTAGCCTTAGTGCTATATTGCAACAGTGACAGATTCGGTGTCAGACATCTTCGCGGCGCTTGCGCATCCCACGCGGCGGCAGATCCTCCAAGACCTCAAGGACGGCGAGCTCGCAGCCGGCGAGATCGCGGCGCGCTTCAATGCCACCGGCCCGACGATCTCCAGGCACCTCTCGGTGTTGCGGCAAGCAGGTCTCGTCACCGAGCGACGTGATGCGAACCGCATCCTGTATTCACTCGTCGGCGAACGCCTGGCGCTGTCCGTCGGGGACTTCCTGTCCACTGTCTGCCCTGAGCAGATGGTGCTCCGAGAGGTTCGGAAGCGCAGCAACGGTCACGCAGTCAAGGCAGACGCCTGATCGGCACCTACCTTGACTGGGGTTCGGCCTCCTGGGCCGAGTAGCAGCGCCGCAGCCTACAGCGCATCCACCGCCGCGAGGATTTCCGCGGTCTCGGTGCGCTGGGTGTAGTCGACCTTGATGTCCGCGAACGCCACGGTCCGCGCGGCGTCGACGACGATGACCGACGGGAACGGGATCGCCGGGGTGTCGTCGGCGTTGCTGTCCTTCACCGCGAAGCCGAGCTGCGTGTGCGCGTCCTGCGCGGCTCCGCTCGGGGCGGTGACGATCCCGAGCGCGCCGGCGAGCGCGTTGCCCGGGTCGGAGACGACGGTGTAGCCGAGCTCCCCCTTCTCGACAGCGGATGCCGTGCCGTCAGGTGACTGGGGGCTGATGGCGATCAGGCGCACACCGCGCTCGTCGAGCTCGGGGGCGAGCGTGCGCTGGTAGTGCGCGAGGGTGATGTTGCAGAAGGGACACCACGCACCGCGGTAGAACACCAGCACCGCGGGGCCCTCGCCGAGGAGCGACGCAAGGTCATGCGACTCACCGCGGATGTCGACGACGGTCGCCGCAGGCAGGGCGTCACCCACCGCGACAGCCCCATCCGGCACTCCCCCGGCTCGCAGATCGCTCTGCTCCTCGTCGAACACGGCGGTCAGCGCCGGGCCGACGGCGTTCGAGAAACCGGGGACGAAGTCGGCGACCTCTGCGGCGATCGAGTTCGAAGTGGTCATGGGGGCTCCTGTCTCGGAAGTCCCGCCGGCGCTCACACGCGGCGGAGTCGGCTGTCTCCGATTATTCGGAGCGGATGCCGGGCCAGGGCGAATCTGCCCGAAACGCAGTCACGAACGGTAACACTCCGCTCGAAGCTCCCGCCCGCAGGAAGCACGAGGGTAGCGCCATCACCGGCGCCCGCCCCGCCCGTCATCTCCCGGACGGCGCCCCATCGATCCCGATAGCCTCGAAAAGGCGCCCCTGGGGGATGTCCGCGAGGCGAGCTCGTTTCATCCTCTTCTGCCCACGTACCCGATCGTGAGGCTGTGCGGCGCCGGCACCCGAACACAGCGAGAGGCAGATCATGACCCGCCGCACCCACAGCATTCACAACACCCGCCTCACCTCCGGCGCAAGGCGCACGCTGCGCCGGCACCGAGCGACACTCGCCCTCGCCCTCACCGCCGCGGCATTCGTCGCCCTCACGGCGTGCGCCGCACCGGCCGCCGCGCCCGTAATCACGCCGACCGAGACGACGCCGGCCGTCTCGCGACCCGCGGCCCCCGAGGGCGACCTCCCCGCGGATCTCGTGGCCCAACTACAGCAGACGCTCGACGAGACCATGGCCGAGTACTCCGTGCCCGGCGGGGCGGTCGGCGTGTGGATTCCGGGCGAGGGCTCGTGGACGGCCATCGCCGGGATCGCGGATGTCGAGACCGACGAACCCGTGACGCCCGACATGCAGTGGCCGATCCGCAGCATCACGAAGTCGTACACAGTGACGCTGATCCTCCAGCTCGTCGACGAGGGCGTCCTCAGCCTCGACGACACGATCGACCAGTACATCGACGGAATCACCGACGGCGACACGATCACCCTGCGTCAGCTGGCCGACATGTCCAGCGGCAACTCCGACTACTTCACCGACGCGTTCATCCAGGACTTCTTCATCGACGACCCCGAGCGGCTTTTCACCCTCGATGAGCTGAACAGCTATGTCCTCGATCAGCCGGCGCAGTTCGCCCCCGGCACCGAGAAGGTCTACACGAACGCCAACACCAACCTCCTCGGGAAGGTCGTCGAGGTCGCGACCGGACAGGACTTCGCCGAGGCCCTGAACGAGCGCATCCTCGAACCGCTCGGGCAGACCGGCACGCGCTACATCACCGATGTCTCCACGTGGACAGCCCCGCACGCGATCGGCTACTCCCCCGCCGAGACCGGTGAGGGGTGGGAGGAGGGGATCCCGAACTTCTCGGTGCTCGGACCCGCCGGGTCGATGGTCACGACCCTCGACGACGCGCGCGTGTGGGGCGAGATGCTCGCCGGGGGCACGCTGCTGGATCCCGCGACCCAGGCCGAGCGCCAGCAGGGCGCACCGCTGGATGCCGGTCCCCCGTACGACATCTATGCGCTCGGCATGGGTGAGACCGACGGGTGGTGGGGTCACAACGGTGAGGGGCTGGGCTATACCGCCGCGACCTTCCACGACACCGAGACCGGGGCGACGATCGCGGTGTTCTTCAATCTGTCGGACTTCACGCCGAAGGCGCACCCCGCCGACCAGCTCTTCCGGCGCCTCGCCGCCGTGATCGAGGGCGAGCGATGAACCGGCGCGGGTCGGCCGCGGCTGCTGCCGCCGTGCTGCTGGCCGCGGCATCCCTCACCGCGTGCACGATCGGCGGAGGCGATGACGACGACACCTCGTCAGCGACGGATTCCGCCGGGATTCCGGATGCCGCGCTCGCGGTGATGAACGAGGACCGTTACGCGAACTCGCGGTGGCAGATCTACGTCGAGGACCTGGAGTCGGGCGACGTCCTCGTCGACTACTTCGGCGACGCGATGGCCGAGCCGGGCTCGTTCGTGAAGACGTACAGTGCGGGCGCCGCGTGGCTGGAGTTCGGCGCCGACAGCACGCTGACGACTCCGGTGAAGGCATCCGGGGAGGTCGTCGACGGCACCCTGCAGGGGGATCTGATCCTGGTTGGTCAGGGCGATCTGACCATGGGCGGGCGCACGAAGCCCGACGGGACCGTCAGCATCACCGACCTCGACCACAACGACGCCAACCCCCTCCCGGGTGCGACGCTGACGCCCGAAGATCCGCTCACGGGCCTCAACGACCTGGCCGAGCAGGTCAAGGCGTCCGGCATCGACAGCGTCAGCGGCGACGTGATCGTCGACGACCGGCTGTTCACCGGCGAGCTCGTGGGGCAGCCGGTCACGCCGATCAACATCAACCAGAACATCATCGACGTGCTCATCACCCCGGGGGCGTCCGAGGGCGACCCCGCGACGGGTGAGCTGATCCCCGCGGTGGCGCCGTGGACGCTCACGGTCGACGTCAAGACCGTCGAGGCCGGCGGCACGACCGCGCTCGACGACCCGGTGGACGCGGGTGACGGGCAGCTGACGATCACCGGGACGATCGCGGCGGATGCCGACCCGACCCTGAAGGTCTACGTGTTCGATGACCCCGCGACGTTCGCGCGCACGGCGTTCATCGAGGCCCTCGAGCGCGCGGGTGTCGCCGTCACCGCCGATCCGATCACTCCCAATCCGGATGCCGCCCTCCCGAGCGAGGACGAGGTCGCGGAGCTCGCCGCCGTCGCCGAGCTCGCGTCGCTGCCGCTGTCGGAAGAGGTCACGTATGTGATGAAGATCAGCTACAACCGCGGAGCGCAGACGCTGATCTGTCGCCTGGCGGTGGCGGGCGGGTCGAAGGACTGCGACGACGGCATGGCGGTCGCCGGCGAGATCTGGCAGGACGCGGGTCTCGACACTACCGGCGCGTCACTGGTCGACGGATCGGGGCTTCCCGGCAACTTCATCACCGCCGAGAACGCCGCTCAGGTGCAGCGCATCATGATGGAGGGTCCGGATGCCGATCTCTGGGTCGATACCCTCCCGATCATGGGTGTCGACGGGTCGCTGGCCACCGTGCAGGCCGACAGCGAGGCGGCGGGCAAGGTCTTCGCGAAGACCGGGACGCTCGCGGCGTTCGACGCGTTCAACACGCGGTTCCGCATCGTGACGAAGACCCTCGGAGGGGTGATCGAGGCCGAGAGCGGCCGCACCCTGCTGTTCACGGTGATGATGAACAACGCATTCGCGAGCCCCGAGGACTACATCGACGCCGTCTTCCAAGCCAACGACGACGTCGGCGCGATGGCCGCAGCGATCCAGCAGGAGTACTGAGCGGGAGATGCACGGGCGTTGTGACCGGCGGGTAGGCGAGGATCCCCACCCGCAAGACTAAGCGCCTTCGATGGTCACCGCTCGGCCGCCCCGGCCCTCTGCATCCCCACCGTTGGCGACTTCCGGAGCGTTGCGCTCACGATCGCGGACGAATCCCTCGTTGGCGACGCCGCGCAGCCCTAGGGCGGAGTGGCAGCCGGGGCCGGGGTCGGCGGGCGATTGCACGACTGAACATCGTGAGGTCACGGGATCGACGCCCGTCGGGGCCACACGGACCGTCGTTACAACGGCCCCAGAGGCCCTCGCCGAGCTTCGACTGACGGGGGCTTTGCTTCTTCCCGATAAAGGGCGCTCTCACGTTGCGCGCGGCGCTCCCATCGTCCGGTCGTTGTCCGCACGAGGCTAGTCGAGACGTTCAGCGAGGATGCCGGCCCGCTAGCCGCGTCGGCGGCTTGGGCCGGTCGGGGTGCCGATCCGGTCCGAGAGCGAGCCAAGCGCCAATTGCTGGCGCGGATTTTGGTGGCCGCGGAGGTGACGCCGAGGTCGCACAACCCTCCCGCGATGACGGCGACACCTTGTAGCGTCTGGAGGATGGGTCATCTGCCTCCGAAAACCATCGCCGAAACGCTCCGCGGCATTCAGTCCTATGAGTTTGTTCTTCCGGCGATTCAGCGTGAATACGTGTGGAAGCCATCGCAGGTGGTGAGACTGTTCGACTCGATCCTGCGCGGGTATCCGATCGGGAGCTTCCTTGCTTGGCGCATCGAGCCGGAAACGGTCGAAAAGTTCAAGTTCTACGGTTTCATGAAGGATTACTCGCAGTTCGACAATCGGCACAATCCAGATCTCGATCTCCCGGGCAGGACAGTGACTGCGGTGCTGGATGGCCAACAGCGTCTCACTTCACTGAACGTAGGACTGCGAGGTTCTTACGCCGTGCGAGAAAAGTGGGCTCGCCACAACACTGCGCGCGGCTACCCGACCCGACGGCTCTACTTGAACGTGCTCGGCGAGGCAGCTCCCAACGATGCCGGATTGCTCTACGACTTTCGGCTCCTCACTGATGACGAACTGCAAAAGTGGCAAGACGACGACGCGCACCACTGGTTCCCGGTCGCCAAAGTGTTTGATGCGCCAACCGCGATTCAGCTGATGCGGGATCTGGCGAAGGTCGACCTCGGCAACAACGACTTTGCGATCGAGGTGCTCGGAAACCTGCATCACGCGGTGCATTCTCACCCCTCGCTTCATATGTACGAGGAAACCGATCAGGACGTGGAGCGCGTGCTGGACATATTCATCCGTGTGAACTCCGGCGGGACAGTCTTGTCGTACAGCGATCTGCTACTTTCCATAGCCACCGCGCAGTGGAAAGAGCGAGACGCCCGCACCGCGATCCATGGCCTGGTTGATGCTCTGAATACAACTGGCGCCGGCTTCAGCTTCTCGCAGGATGTCGTGCTCAAGGCTGGCCTCATGCTCGCCGGCATCCCGGACATCTCATTCAAAGTGAAGAACTTCACTGCGGGCAACATGGCTGAGTTGGACCAACAGTGGGACGGTATCGGCGACTCGCTCAGACTGGCGGTCGCCTTGCTCAGCGATTTCGGCCTCTCGGACGCGACCCTCGCTGCCAAGAGCGTCGTCATCCCCATCGCCTACTACGTGCACAAGCGCGGGCTCGACGACAGTTATCGCACGGCTGTTGCGCACGCTACCGACCGCGCTGTGATGCGCTCCTGGGTCCTCCGCTCTCTCATTGCACGCGGCATCTGGGGGTCGGGGCTCGACACACTCCTTCGCGACCTTCGCACCGCAATTGATGCGCATGGGGATACGGGCTTCCCATCCGCTGAGCTTGAGCGAACGATGGCGTCGCGCGGAAAATCGCTCGCTGTGACCGACGAGCTCGTTGACGACATCCTTAATCTCTCGTACGGCGGCGGACGCACGTTCGCAGTTCTTGCCATGCTGTTTGATCACGTAGACACGCGAAATCAGCACCACGTCGACCACGTCTTCCCGAAGGCATTGCTGGACCCCAAGCGCCTCCGCGAGCAGGGCTTCTCTCGTGACGAGATCGAAGAGCTCAGTGGCCGGCGTGACCGGTTTGCGAACCTCCAGCTGCTGGGAGGCCCAGAGAACATCGACAAGTCGGCAACCACTCCGGATGAGTGGGCACTGCACGCGTTCCCCACGCGTGATGCGATGGCGAACTACCTATCGCTCAACGAACTGACCGTGTTGCCGAGCGAGGCGCTCGCGTTCAACGACTTCTTTGAGGCCCGACAAAGCGCTCTGGCCGACCGAATCCGGCGAAAGCTAGCATCGGGCGTCATTTCTTCGGCCACCGTGCGAGAACCTCAGGAGTACGACGCCATAGAGCTCGACGCGGCTCTCGAGGAGTAGGCCGGAGCGGCCAGGCACCCCGATTGGGCCGGACACGCGGTGCACAGCGGTCAATGAAGAACACCGAGGTCAACGCTGCTTTTAAGGCAAACTGGACACCTGCTACCGTCGGCCGCATGGCCTTCGCGAGCGACGCAATCTCCAGCCTCAGCGGCATCCGATACAGCATCACCGATGCGCCCAGGCACGTACCAGAAAAGCCCGGCCTCTATGCCGTCTACGGCGACGACCAAGCGTGGGACGAACTCGGCTTGGAACCCAATCTCGACTCGCCGCTATACGTAGGGAAAGCGGAAGACAGCCTCGCGCGCCGTGAACTGCGAGGACATTTCGCCGCCGGCGGAGGCCGAGCGCAGACCGGGAGCTCTACGGTCCGAAGGAGCTTTGCGGCTCTACTCCGAAACCGGCTTGGTCTCCGTGGCGTCCCCCGCAATGCCAACAATCCTGGTCACTTCAGCAACTACGGGCTGGCCGAAGGGGGAGACGCCGCGCTATCGACGTGGATGCACGAACGACTGACGATTGCTGTGTGGCCGGCGCCGGCGAGCCTCGACGTACCGCTCGCGACGGTCGAGCGCGAGGTCATCCGACACTGGACGCCGCCGATCAACATTGCCGAGAACCCATCGCCGGCGCCCGGGCTCAGCGCGGCCCGCGCCGCGATGGCGGCAGAGGCTCGAGCTTGGATGCCGGGACCCTCCTGACTTCCCAAGTGGAGCGCCACTTGACGGGGTGGCCGCGAGGACGAGGTGGCGGGCGCGTGCCGATGACTCCCGAAGGCCCAGTTCGATAATCAAACCCGCGGCTGACAGGCTGGCGAGCATGAATCGCACCCAGAAGATCACCCTCGCCGCTTCGGCGTTCGTCGTCGCTGGGCTCGTCGCCCTCGCACTCCCCGCGGTCACGTCGGTGACTGTTCCCGAGGAGCCAAACGTCGTCGACATGCTCCCCGTCACGGGGTCACAGCCGGAGGCCGTCGAAGTTCAGGCGGAGACTGAGGGTGAGTTCGCGATCCCCACCGAGCGACCGCTCACAGAATTGCCTGACTGGGCGAAGGACAACGCCCCCTGGTTCGTCTACCCGGATGGCCTTCGTTGCCAGGGCACTGAGGGTTGCCCGAACGACTATCGCGCGTTCTTTGGCGAGCCCGGAGAGACGTTGCCGCCGGGCGTCGTCGTCTACGACCCTGCGCAACACGACGGGGTGTACGTCTTCCCGGCGGAGTAGCGGCATAGAAGGGGCGAGATTGCCGATAGTGCAGCATTCCACCTTAGGAAGCAGCTCGCATAGCCTCGCCACCTCGATCGCTGGCCCCCGCGCTACTGCTTCTCTGCAGCCCTCCTCCGCTGACGCTCTGCTTCCATCTCAGCCGCAACCTCGGGGGTCGGTGCCGCCCCGCCCAGGTGCGCCGGCTGCCACCACTGCCCCTCGCCGGATCGTGGATAGGACGCCTGCGCGTCCGCGAGCAGGGTCTCCAGCTCGGTCCGCAGCGCCGCTGTGGCCTCGACCGGGTCGTCGGACTCGCTCACGTGCATCGACTTTCCGATCGACACGCGGATCGGAGCCCGGAACGCCTCGCGGAAGCTCGCGCGGTGATTCTTCGTGCGAAGGAACTGTCCACCCCAGACGACCACCGGGATGACCGGAACACCGGCGGCCGCCGCCATCCGCACGGCACCCGTCTTCAGCTCACGCACCGTGAACGACGCGCTCACACCCGCCTCGGGAAACACACCGAGAACTTCGCCGCGCTTCAGCGCCGCGACCGCGTTCGTGTAGGCGTCGCGTCCGGCGGACATGTCGACCGGGATGTGCCGCATCTGGTTCAGGTGCCACCCGACCACCGGCTTATCGGCGGCGCGCTTGGTCACCATGTACCGCACCCGGCGACGGGTCCGGAGCCACGCGACCCACTCGACCAGGGCGAAGTCCATGTACCCGAAGTGGGTGATCGCGAGTACCGCGGGTCCGGTCTTCGGGATCGCCTCGGCGCCGGTGATCTTCGGCCGAAGCTGCAGCGCTCCCCCGAAGAACACGCGGCCCGCGCCGACCGCCATCGAGTAGATCGGTTCGAATCGACGCTTCGGGTTCGGGTGCATCCTTCTATTGTTTCGCGCTTGGCTGTGAGATGGGCCGTGAGGCTAGCGTCTGACCAGCCCCATGGGTGCCGCTCTCAGCGCCCCGCGAGCCACTCCCGCGCGGCGTCGATGTCGCTCTGTGCGAGGCCATGCCCGCCGGGACGGGTGTGACGCGTCACCGTCGCACCGTGCGATGCCGCGATCTCCTCCAGCCGGTCGACCGAGGCCGACGGAGCCATCGGGTCGGCGACGCCGTTCAGCAGCACTACCTCGACCGTCGAGACCTCGCCGACGGGGTCACGGTCGGCGAACGGGAACATCCCGCTGAACGCGACAACGCGGTCGAGCACCTCGGGGTGAAGAAGCGCCGTCGCGAGGCCGATATTCGCTCCGTTCGAGAAGCCGACCGCGATGATGCGCCGATTCGCGAGGCGGTACTGCTCGCGCGCGGCGGTGATGAACTCAGCGAGCTGACCAGCCCGCTGGATCACGTCGTCGACGTCGAAGACGCCCTCTCCGAGGCGACGAAACCAGCGGTTCATCCCGTTCTCGCTCACGCGTCCGCGCGAAGAGAGGACGCCGGCGCCGGGCCAGAGGTGGGAGACGATCCCGGTGATCTCCTGCTCGTTCCCGCCGGTTCCGTGCAGGGTGAGCAAAACCGGGGCATCCGCTTCCCCGGGGGTAAAGACGTGGGGCCAGGACTCGATCGAGACCGCGCTCACGCTGCCGCTCCCGGGTTGTTCTCGGCGGGAAGCTGCACCGGAACGACGGCGGCTTCGATCGCCTCGCGGGAA
The DNA here is from genome assembly GCF_040687055.1 of Microbacterium sp. NPDC077184. Lineage (NCBI taxonomy): Bacteria > Bacillati > Actinomycetota > Actinomycetes > Micrococcales > Microbacteriaceae > Microbacterium > Microbacterium sp. NPDC077184. Next base: position 707,107 of record NZ_JBFBMM010000001.1, on the reverse strand, counting down.
GGCTCGAGCCACGGCGGCAGCTTGAGGGCGCGGCCGAGTTCGAGGAGGGGCTCGTCGATATCGAAGCCGGGGGTGTCGGTGGCGATCTCGAAGAGCACGCCGCCCGGCTCGCGGAAGTAGATGCTCGTGAAGTACTGGCGGTCGAGGATCTCGGTCACCTGGTGTCCGCGCGAGACGAGCTCGTCGCGCCACTGCTGCTGCGTCTCCTGGTCCGGCACACGGAAGGCGATGTGGTGGACCGTTCCGCCCGCGGTGAGTCCCGTCGGGGCGAGGCCGGAGCCCACGACGTCGACGATGGCTCCCGGAAGACCGTCACCGGCGGCGAGGCGCGTGCGGTTGCCGGCCTGCTCGACGACCCTCATGCCGAGGTCGTTCACGAGAAGCCCGACCGTGCCCTCCGGGTCGCGCACGGTGAGGACGCTGGAGTGCTGCCCGCGCACGGCGTACTCCGCCGGCACGCTCGCCGAGTCCCACGGGTCGCGCGGGTCGTCGGTGTTCGTCGCGACGAGTTCGATGCGGAGCCCGTCGGGATCGGCGACCATCAGGCGCTCCTCGCTGCTGGAGGGCGAGGTGATGCGCGGCTCGGCGCCGAAGGAGGTGAAGTGCTCGTGCCACCAGCCGAGGGACCCGGCCGGTACGCTGAACGCGGTCGAGGTCGACTGTCCGGCGCCGATGCGTCCGGGAGCGATGTTCCGCCACGGGAAGAAGGTCATGAGGCTTCCGGGCCGTCCGGACTCGTCGCCGTAGTAGAGGTGGTACGTGCCGGGATCGTCGAAGTTGACGGTCTTTTTCACCAGCCGCAGGCCCAGCCCGCGGACGTAGAAGTCGATGTTCTTCTGCGGGTCACCGGCGAGCGCGGTGACGTGGTGCAGTCCCGAGGGTGCGACATTCATGGGGTTCTCCCGTCGATGGTCAGATAAAGTTCGGGATCGGTTCTCTTGAGACCCTCTCACCGCTTCCATTCAAACGCATATAACTTCAGAACATTCCCGGGTTGACACTCGCGCCGCTGTGCGCCCCTGCTGCTTCCTCGGCTGGCGCTCCGCCACGAGCATGACCACGCCGCTCGCGCTGGACTGCCTCAGCATTGCTCTTGTCGACCCGCCGTCGTAAAGGCGTCTCTGGGTCCTGGTTCCCTTGCCGCGCACCAGTCCGTTGATGCCGAGGTCCCCCATCAGCCGGTCGACCTGCCGCTTCGACACGACCAGACCCTGTCGGCGCAGCAGCGCGGTCATCTTCCGCGACCGATACATCGACTCCGGTGTCGCCTGCACGTGCTCGTCGACGCGGGCGGCGAGGATCGCGTCGATCACGACCGCGTCGTCGAGATCCCTCGCGGAGGGTTGGGCGCGTTTCCACGCCCGACAGGTGCGCTCGGCGGCCTGCACGCCCTGGTCCCGCAGGACCTGGCAGATCGACCCGACCGAGCGGCCCTTGGATAGCTACTCCTCGATGAACGCGAGGATCAGCGGCGTCGGGGGTCGAGTTCCCGGCGAAGAAAACCGCCGCACCCAGCAGGATAGCGTTCGCCTCACGCAGCTCAACACGCAAATGAAGCCCGGCCGATGGCCGAGCTTTTCATGACAAGTCGCCTATGTCGCAACTCACCTGTCGCCTATGTCGCGACTCATCACACTGGTGAACCTGACCGAGGCTCCGCGATCGCGGGCAGGCACTGCTACCGAGCAAGGCGATCCACCCGGGCGCTGAATGATTTGTACCACGGGCCCGGTGACCACGACCCCTCAGCCGCGGCCATCGCCGTCGCAACGATTGCCCAGTCGCGCGGTGAGGGATGCCGCGGCGACGGGCGTTCGAGGATGGCGAGCTCGCAGAGCGCCTCGAGCGCCAGATCGAAGTCGCCCCGCGACGAATTGAATCGTCGGACGGATTCCCAGAGCTTGTCGAAGGCCCCATCGACATCGCCTAACGCTGCGAGAATGCGGCCGTCCGTGAGCGCGTCGAGTTGGAGGACCCAGCCGGACGCCTCCTTGAACCCGGCGAAGGCGCGAGCATACGCGGCATCGGCCGCGTCGGGTCTTCCCATCACTGCATGTGCACGTGCGAGAAGCGCCTCAAGTTCCGTCTGAGCAAGCGGATCACGCCAATAAGGCCTCTCGGTGTCACCGCCATGCAGTTCGCTCTCGTCCAACTCCTGCGGTCGGTAGGCGTCTAGAAGGATGTCGCTCACGTCGGCGGCTGTGCGGACTGGGTCGCCCGCGGACCACAGTGCTGCGATCTCGTTCATGTAGGGACGGGCGAGCCCGGAATCGTTGAACTCCGACATGGTGACAACCGCGAGGAGCGATTCCTCAAGCCCCATGAGCTCGTCCTGCCAATCCGCGAGGTTGCGGATCTCGTGATCAGGGTTTGCGATGTAGTGCTGCCACGATGCCTTCGGGTTGTGGTCAACGAGCGAGGAAGCCGGATCGGTAGCGTCGATGATCGCGCGGAGTCTCTGTTGTTTCGACTCATCCCACCTGGGCACGAAGGACCACCAGGTTACGCTCTCGACGAGCTCGAATGCGAGGTTCGCCCATTCGGCGCGCCTCAGAACTGCGTCGATCTGCGGATCATGGGCTTCGAACGTGGCGAGCTCAAAGAGCGCCTGCAAGTAGAGGTCCGGGTCCCAGTGGTCATTCGCCGGGGGCTGCGCCGACATGCAGAGACGATCGATCGCCGCTTCCGGATGCCCGAGGAAGCCCTCCAGACGCGCCTCGGCGAGAAACCTCGCCTGCATCAGATACCAAGGGCAACCCATATCGATCTCTGTCCAGAGCGCGCGGAGGGCTTCCTCGTTCTTTCCTGCGTCCAGCAGGTTCCGCCCTGCCCAGGCGGACCGAGCCCAATCCGGGAGATCAGTGAGCGCTGAACGCTTGTCTCGGGCGCGCGCAAGCCCTGCCCGCGCGTCTTGGATCGCTTGGTCAACCTGCTCGACGGTCACGTTGGGGTCTCCTTCCGATCCGAGCACTACACGGCTTGTGATTCGGATCTACTGTCTTCGGCGATGAGGGCCATCCACTCGGCTTCAAGCGCGCTACCAATGCGTTGCTCCCGAGCAATCGACTCCTTGAGCCAGGCGATCGTTGCCGGCGCCATCGCAAGCAACTGCGGGTAGTTGAGCGCGGCCGGATTCATCCCGAAGACGAGACCCGTTTTGACCAGCGTTCCGGACGACGCCACAGTGTGGCCGAGCAGGAGCATCGAGCGGAGCTTCGCGACTTCCAGTTTTCGCTGGTCGGCGCTCTTCCCAGTAGAGAGAGCATCGAGCATCCAGTACGCCCGGATGATCGCTTCGACAGCCGCGGGGACGATACCCATCGTCAAAAAGTGTCGGAGGTCGTAGCCGTTTCGGTACATGTCGCGGGCGATGTCCGTCCACGGCACCTTTGGCCCGTCCTTCCACAGCGCGAACGGGGACTCCGTCTTGACGAGTTGGAGCAGGCTGAACAACGGAGCGGGCAAGCCGGCCGGCGTGAAGGCATCAGAGAGAAGGTGAGCTACCTGTTTGAGCAACGCGGTCGTAAGGTCCACCGGCGCCATGTTGGTCGTCACCTGCACAAGATTGCCGAGCTGGTCGACGTATGTCCCCGTCCCGCGCATGAGGTCGGCAATGCCCACCAGGAAGCCGAGCATCGGGTCGTGTCCCGGACTCATCAGCCTGTGCACCTTCGGGAACATGCCTCGCACGGCATCGTTGGTGGCCTTCGTCGTTGGCGCGTCGAAGGGAACCTTGGCGAAACCTTCGAACGGCTTGCCGAATCGCTCATGGAGAGACTTGCTGTTTTCGTTGAGCCAATCCGTCAGCGGTGAGCCCTCGTACTTCTTGCCCAAAAAATTCCGGTCGGCGGGGATTCGCACCAGCACGACGTCGAGGATCGTCGCAACGACTCCTGCACCGAGGATGACAGCCCAGTCCGCCTTGGTCCAGCTCACGTCTCCAAACTGAGCGTCGTACTGCTGGAGACTCGCCTTGATCTGCCCCTGCGGCAGTACCTGGAGAAGCGGATCGCGGCTCAGATCAACGTCGAGCATGGCGAGGCGGGCTTCTGCCAGCGCGGTGAGGTCTGAGAAGTTGAGTCCTGTCGGCGCGACGTGAAATCCATGGCCGGGCTGGTGAACTGCGCCATCCGAGGGCACCTCGCTCGCCTGCGCTGTGTCGCGTGGGAAGTCCGGAACGTGGATGCCTCGCGCCGCCAACTGCTGTCTGACGGCGCCGATCTCGTCCTCAATGCTCGATACCGAGGCGCTTACTCGAGCCTCCCGCTCAAGTGCCTCACGCAGGTCGAAGTCGACGCGATCGAAGACGCCACGGAGTTCGGTCAATGTCACGTCCTGGTATGCCGCAACGGTCGAAACTGCGGCGAGTGAGTCAGGCACTGACAGGCTCACCCTGCTCAAACGCGTCGCGATTGGCCTGCAGGCTTGCGAGTGCGAGTTTGAACGCTGCAAGGTCGGCGCGCAACGCGGCGAGTCGGTGTTCATTCTGTGTCGTTTGTGCGAGGTAGTCCTCCATGCGGCTTGCCAGCCCGGCGATGTCTTGAGTGAGGTCACCGATTGCCTGCTGGTGGTTCTTGAGAACCTGCTGGATCAGGTGTTCGCGACGATGCTCTCGTTCGCGCTCGTTGATGCCGAGCACCCAACGGGTTCCTGCGTACACGCCCACACCGAGGAGCACTGCGACACCGATGCCGGTCGTCATCGGGTTCAGGCCGAGAAGGCCACCGAATCCGAGTGCCGCGAGCCCCGACGTGATACCCGCGGCGCCAAGGCCGCTGACGCTTCCGGCGAAACTGACAGCGGCGATCGGCGCGCTAAACGCCGCAGCCTTGGCGAGCACATCCTTCGTGACGGTCTCTAACTGAGTGGTTGAGATCTTCCCCGCAAGGTAATCCTCCTCAGCTATGACCAGGGTTCTGGTGGTCGCGACCACATCGTCATTAGCCTCGCCGAATTGCACCTCCGCGATCTTCGCGATTAGCCGGTCCTCTTCCTCGGACTGGTGCTTGTCGGCGCGAGAGATACGGAGAAGATCCCTAATGAGCGCAGCGAACACGGCTTCGACGTCCTCGTCGACGAGTTCCTCCTTCAGGCCAACCGCGTATCCGACGGCCGACTCCTCGAGCGTTTCGGTCTCGTTGCCAAGACTGTGCGCCGTCAACTCTCCACGCAGAACTGAGCGCGCGTCGGGCTCAAGCTGAATCGTCGAAGCGAACAGATACAGATTCGCAATCTCGCGAGGGTCAATCGCGGCGTCCGCCAGAGTAAGGCCCGCGAGAATGCGGCAGTAAGCGAGCTTGGCCTCGGTACTCAGCGCTGACAGGTCCGCGCCATTCTTGTGCTTGCCCTGGAGACGACCTGCAACGCCCTGCCCGAAGGCAGTGAGCGAAGCGGCTGTCTGATCCGCAGACTTCTTCACGCCCTGCCCAACGCCGTCTGCGACCTCTACGGTCTTCTCCCAGCCGGAATTCGCCACGCCCGCGACCTTGCGACCAGCCGCGTCAGCAACATCCTTGAGCCGGCCGAAATCGAGTCGCCGTTGTTCCACCATCGACCTTGAGCCTCTCCCCATGCGGAACGATGTTCGCCATCTTCCGACACCCTGAGGCTATCGCGCGTCTCCGACCCTCCCGGTGGACTTGCATCAGAGACGGCCGAGGGCGTGGATGCGCGACGAGTTCGGCAGGACAATCAGCCGTAACCGCGGAGCATTGACTTCAGCGAGGAAGTGGCGGAGACGCGTCGATGAACGCTCCGCTCCCCCAGCCGACTTCCCACCCCTGCCGGGTGTCGTAGTAGTCCGCGAGGGCGATGGGCACGGCATCCTGCGCGGTGATCAGCCGCATAAGCCGGACGTACCAGTCCGCATAGGCGGGGTCGAGCACGTGTTCTTGTACCCACGGCATGGAAGCAAGGATCAGGCCGGCGACCTCTTCTGGCTTGGAGGATCGGTCGACGATTGTGTCCGCGAACTCGGGTGCGGCTCCGGTGCTGTATCTGAGCACCACGTTCTCGTTTCGGTAAGCGACGTAGCCTTCGGAGTCGTCCATGGCTGCTGCCTCTGCGATTTCGACGCGCCAGTGTATCCCTGACGGACTCATATACGTGAGGACGCGGAACTGTTCGTAGCCGCGTTTGTAAAGTCGCTGAACGCCTTCGAGGATCCGGCGCGGAGTGGCTTCGTCCTGCTTGGCCCGCATCCGCTCGTAGACGTCGTGATTAAAGGCGACAAGTGTGACTGAGGTCACGGCCGCGCGCTCAGTCGTCATCATCTGTGAACCGCAGCTCAAGCCGACTACGGAATGGCAGGCGATCGCACGCGCGCGACGCTTGGGTCAGCTCCAGTCCGTCCAGGTTCACCGGCTCCTGTCCGAGGAAGGTGCCGACCTACGCGTGACGCAGATCTGGTCATCACCCGTCTGTTCCCTCGTCCGCGAGGCCTCTTGTGTGTCGCCGTCATCTGACGTGGCCCTCACGCGATCGACATCCGAAGTTTCGTGGGTAAGCGAGGTCGACCGCGTACCTAGATCAATGACGATGTATGGATAGTGTCAATCGGGATAGAGCCACCGTGGTCGTTCCAGAGAAGGGGCCCGCGGGTGAGATTGCAACCCGCGAAATTGGAGAATCGATATGGCGATTGTCAGAGCATTGGTGCAGGGGCACCAGAACGTCCACGCTCATCCGACAACGGTGGAGGGGTACGTGCAGATCCTGCATGACGACGACGGGCGCCCTCTCGTGCATGTGAGCACCTGGGGCTCCGACGCTCGGCAAACGGTCAAGAAGCAGAGCCAAGTGGTTCAGTTCGATAAAGCGTCTGCCGCCCAGCTAGTGCGCTATTTTGTCGCGGCGTTTGGCGATCGAGTACGTCCATAGTCAGCAACCCCAGCAATTCCAGTTGTCGACGACTATCTGGGCTCTTCGGACATTCGGTGGGGTGAGGGTGGCGGCGTGATTGGCGGGTAGGGGACGAGGTCCCCGAGGATCAGAAGCGCTAACCCTCATCGACTACGAGGACCTCGAAGTGCTTCACCCTACGGCCGGGTGCGCTGACGCGCGCCCCGCCGACTGTCCGTGAGCCCGTTGCGAGCTGATGCTCGGTCTCGACGGCGTCCATATCGCGGACGTCGACCTCCGCAATGAGTTGTTGGTCGCGACGGTCTCGGGCCCGTCGGCGCCGGCCGGGTGCCCGGCGTAGGGGTTGTCGCGGTCGGCCGCAGGCGACGGCGTCGGGTGCTGCATGACGCGCCTGGGTGACTAGATTGCGAATCGTGTGAAGGCAACGGATGTTCCGGTGCGGTGGCGTCAGCTACGCGAAGATGACCTTTGTCGAGCAGACTCCGAGCGGGGTCCTGTGCCGCGGGTCGATCGCCATCCGCGCGATCAGCTGGGCGATCGGGCAACTTCGGCGAGAGCATGCGACCATCGCCGGACTCGCCTGGCAACTCGGAACATCATGGACGACGGTGTGGCGGGCCGTCGAGCCCGAGCTTGTAAAGCTCACTGCGGACGAGTCCCGGTTCGACGGCGTCACCACGCTCGGTGTCGACGAGCATATATGGCATCACGTCGACCCGCGCCGGCGGGGTCCGAAGGAACGACCGGGATGGTCGACAAGACGACTAGCTTTCGATGGCTGAGCACGATGTCGGCACGAACGCGCATCCTCGATTCGGGTCGAGCATCAACTTGATAGCGAAGACCAGCGGCGTGCAAAAGACGCCGAATGCGCAACTCGAGATGGGTGCCTCTTCGCCGATTGGCGACCATTGTGAGCCGCGCGGCTTAGCTCGAGGCCAAAGAATCAGCCATGTAGTCACGCTAGACCAATTCGCTGAGCGGCCGAACATCCCGACCCTGGGCGCTTCCCCCAGACCGAGTCAAAACGCGTCTGAGGGGATGATGCCCTCCTGCACGCAGCGTTCTAGGACTCTCACGAGTCTGAGCGCCTGGCGATCGGAAGGCATCGACTTCTTGGTTGCGAGTTCCACGAGGGCTACATCGGTGGGGCTGAGAAGTCCGGCGCGCGTTCCCTCCACAACCACCGTCTCCCATGTGGCGGCGGCGACGCTCAATATCCGGGACGCTGCTTCGAGACCGGAGTCGATCTGGCGCTCCCGCTTGGCGTCGGCCAGACGGCTCCTTTCTTCGGATGCGCCCAGCAAATCGTCGGCAATGGACGGTGGGAGCTCCACTTTCGCCTTCTTCGCTGCTTCCCATGCAGCCGGTTGCTTCGCCCACTGAGTCACGTTCGCCTGCGGGCGATCGTCGGCGGTGAGGACTTTCTGCATTTGATGCGCGATATGAAGGAGTGATTCGCGACTTGATTGAGATAGCGCCTGTCGGCGCCAAACAGATTCGAAGTCGTATTTTTGGTTGGGGTGCTGTCGCGACAGCTCGAACGCGAACCGAGAAACGGCGTAGGCAACGATGTTCGCGAGGTAGCCAGTCGCGTACCAATCTGCGCTGAGAATCGTTTCGCGCACATCGTGAAACATGATTGCCTTGGCGACGCCCGTGCGGAAGTATGCGTCGCCGATTTGATCAGGGTCTTTCTCCCAGAGATCGTTAGCGACTTTGGCGTAGGCCATGAAGTTCGATTGCGCGCCCTTGCTCACCTCATGCGGGCGTTGAGACCAGCAGAACGCGAACTTTGCCCAGTCTGTCTTTGTCAGCCGTTGCCGCTTGGGGTACTCGAGTTCGAATCTCTTCGCCTCGGCTGCCGTGCCCGCGTTTCGCTGGTTCTCCCATTGGCCTCTCGCGCGCTCATAGAACCACTTCGTCTGATACTGATGGCCCTCAGCCGGCGGAGCCATCACTCGTCGGCTGATCTGCTCGAGGCGGACGTGGAAGGGGCTGTTTGAGAACAGGTCGGCTTCGCTCACGGCATTCTGACTATTGGCGAACCGGGATATCGAAGCGACCATTTCTGAGGCTGTCTCGGGCTCCACCGTTACTAGCTTCATGGCAACGTACACATCGTCGACCTCACGGTTCCCCGCGCCGCGGATGAAATGGGCAAGCGACGCCGTTGTCTGTCCGCCATTCACGATCTGCCAATTGTGCAACGTATGGATTCGGGTGCCTCCCGAACCCTCGATCATCTCCACTCCTGTCGCAGTCGTCGTGAGTCCGTTGTTGTACGCCAAGAACATGTCGGGATGGTTGGCCAGCGTCGACTGAATCCCCCGGTTCACCTTGCCGCGCGCGCTGAGGAAGGTCCGGACATTAGATTCGAGCAACTGACTTCCAAACTCCGCGTAGAGGTCCGCGAGAAGCTTGCCCGGTATAACTGCGAGGTAGGACTTCGCGCGCGAATCGCTCTCCGATCCGACGAGACACGGCAATCCCGCCGGTAGCCACTTGGTGAGATCGACTTCAAAGTCATCTTGCCCGGACTCTGACATCGTCAAGTCCTCGAACCGGCGCAGGTCCCAGATCGCATATGACGCCGGACGGCCGCACAGCTCGTCCGTCGGAATTGACCTGATCCTCTCGCTCATCGTCCCGTCAGTCGCGAGAACGAACTTGAATCGCTCGACACGACCCAGGGAGTTGCGATGTTCTCGCGAGAGCAACTCTTGGAAGTAGCGAGCGTGCTCGGCTTCGGCCGAGCTGATCTCGAGCGCGTCGATCAGGTATCCATCTGCCGATTGCTCGATGAATCCACGGGCAGAGGCGAACACCGACTCAGCTTCAGTCTTCGTGAGCGTCCTTCCGGGCTCTCCATAAAAGGCAGCGCAAAGGACGACAAGCGAACTGTCCGCCGCGTCCTCGGCGTACCCCAAGAGGCGCAGCTTCCGGCGGTTTCTTCCAGTGCACTGTAGGGCGATGACCGTGAGGTCGAGTGCGACCTCCGCCTCCTCGAGTCGCTCGGCGACTTCCTCCCCAAACGCCGTCAGCTGAAAGCCTGAGTTGCCATGGGCCCGCAACGTGACTGAATTCGCGAACTCCTCATGAAAATCGGCCACTGTCCCTCCTATTCCTCAGGCGCGTCGACCCAGAACGCGGTCGTTGCGTAGTCAGTGACTTGGTCGATGTCGATCGAATACCGCACACCCGTGATTGGCGAAGGGACGTCGTCCGGCCTTATCCGCGGGAAGCCATCGGTTACGTCGAACCAACGCCACTCGCCGAGATCGAACCGCCACTGCCGGTAGTACGCATCCGTGAGATCCAGTCCGATAGTTGCCAACGCTTGAGCGAACAGGCTGGCAGCGGCGGGGTCGTCGTCCATCCAAGCCTGGACATCCGTCATGATCGCGTCCAGCGTCACGCCAATGCCGTCGATCCGACGATCAAGCTCCAGAACCGCCAGCCTGAGTTCCTCCCCCCTTGGGTCGAGCTGGTCCACGTTGGAGATCTGCAACCTGTGGTTTTGACGCCGCACAGACTTGACCTCGACACACTTCCGCCCCGGGAGAACGAAGTCCTTGGCGGCACGATATGGGCCCTGCCAGGACCCGACGGCTGCGGCGGGACTGTAGCCCGCGCCGCGCAGAGCCGTGAGCATCGCCAGCTCTGCGAATAGCCCTCGTACTCCGGCCTCGCTGAGCTGTCCTCGGTCTGCAGCGAGCATGGACTTGAACTCGTCGAAGCTGTCAATGAGTGCGGAGAGGGCGCCGTCGATCCCGGGATGCCCCACTGAGCTCTCGAGGAGCGAGTCGATCAGCGCTTCGAACATAGGAGTCGCTCCGGGCACAAGGGACTCAAGCCTCAGGTAGCTTTGTCCTCCGGAAGTCGCCTCGACAACCACTTTGACGCCCTGAGTCCCGGCGATGTACCGCTCGATAGCCCAGGGCACGTCGACGACGATCGCCGGTCTCCCATCAACGTTCTGCGCATACATCGAGAGAACTGGATGATCGATTGGGAGAACTTGAAAGTTCTGTTTGGTGAGGACCTCCGCGATACGCGCGTCCATCACAGGTCTTCATCCTCGTCGGCGTCGTCCTCAAGGCTCATGGACATCCCGAGCTGTCGGCGCGCGTACACTCTGTTGACTTTCCATCGGACGCCTCGGCCGTTGACGAGCTCCTCATACTCTTCCTCCGCAGACAGCTTGGGTGTAGCGACAACGGCAGCGACGAGCGGAGCGTCCAAGGGCACGTGCACCTTCCCGTCGGCCAGCTCTTTCCCGTCAAGATTGGAAACAACCGTGTAGAGCATGAGCACCGGGCGTTGCAGGATCTCGCGTGCCAGAGCCCGGTCTCCCTTTAGCGCAGTGGGTCGTTCGCCCTCGCCCTCCGCCGCGAGCGGCACCAGCGATCGAAGGTCTTGGCCTGCGGCGACGCGACGATTGGGGAACTCGACGAAAGGTCCACCATCGCCGATCGGAGTGCCCACCTGGAGCTGGTCGCGGACGCTCGCCTTATGCTCAGCCGGAAGCCCAACCGCGGTGACAGCTGGACCGGAACCGGAGATGTACGCGACATCCCACGTGTCGCCGTTCTTGATCTCCGATATGTTCTGGAGGATCAGACCCCCGGGCCTTCCGCCACCGAAGTTGGGTTCCTCTGAGTAGCTGCGGAACGCCCCGAGGAAGTCCTCAACGATCCTGCGGTCGACCTGTGGCCAGTACGGGTCGCCTGGACTTCGTTTGCCGGGGGTCCTGGACGACGGGCCGAGGACTTTGAGGAGGGTACGCAAAGCGCTCAGGTTCGCTTCGCGGTCGTCAGGGCGGAAGGAGAGCGCCGTCGACTCGAAGACACGGCCGTTAATGGAGATGATGCCGTCATGGTCGACCGCGTCTCGCATTTTTCGAGCGGCGGCGATCTGAAAGCCTTCGGGATGGCGTTTGATCTTCAGTCCGAACTGCGCAGGCGTCAGCCCTAGGCCCTTCATCTCAGAAATTGACTCTCGCAGCTCGGCGGAGATATCCGCGGTCCAGCGGAAAAGCTCCGCCGTCTCGTCGTCGATCCACAAACGAACGAGGTCTTCATATCCCGGCCGGTAGCCGAACCACCTGCCCATCTGGAGAAGGGTGTCGGCGGCAGCGGCGCGGCGCGAGTAGTAGCTGACCTGAAGGCCCTCAATGGTGAGACCGCGAGCCAGCACGTCTCCTCCGACGTAGATCGTCGGCAGGAGCGCCTCGGCGTCACGCACGCTTTTAGGCGTCTCGCGCGTGTGCTTCTCTCTCTCAGCCTTTGTCTGCGAGTTGATCAGCTGCGTTCGGAACTCGCCCGCGATGGGGATGAGTTCCTGTCGGACCGTCTGCCAGCTGACGCCCGCTTCTTCGAAATGATTCGCAAAAGCATCGAACAGCAGTTGCCCGCGGCGACTGCGGCCGCTGGACGCCTCGGGAATCCCAAACTCACTCATGATCGTCGCGGCGAGCTCGCGAGTAAGGTCCTCGACTAGGGCGGCGACTTGAGATTGGACGTCATTGAATCGACTGACGTTTATCAGCATCGACGCCGGCCGCGGTTGCTCCTCGCGAATGCGCCGGATCGCTGTCCCCACGAAGAACGCAGCGATTGCTCGCTCGACGCTTGGCGGAAGGTCTCGAACAGCGAGCGTTCGCTTGTGAGAGTACGGAATGGCGGTGAGTGAGTCGGACACATCTCCGACGAGGGCCGGATGATTCGCACTGGAGAAGTACTTGCCTACACCTTGGTAATTCGAAGGACTCTGCAGCGCGACGATGTAGTCACGCGGGAAAATGTCCTCTTCGACTTCATCGTCGATGAAGACATTGGCAAATGGGGTTGCCGTGATTCCGAGGTAACTGTTCCGGTTCGATGTCGCGAGGATGTCTCGGATAGCTTGATTTACTGCGGACACATCTTCGCGTGAGTTGACGTTGATCGAAGCCCAGTCCGCCTCGTCGTCGATGAGAATGAGCGGCGGCTGACTCGCCCAGTTGGGAATGTGCGCGCGCAGGTATGTCGCGAGGTTCTGCATGACTCGCGCGTTCTTCTTGATGACGAAGATCGTCGGCGTGTTGCCCCCGAGAGCCACGTTGCCGGCGCGCTTGCTATGTGCGGAAAAATCGGACCGTGTCGTGGTCAACACATTGATGCTGGAGGCGAGCGTCTGATCGACGCGTCCGATGCCGATTCGCGCCACGTCGGTTTCGACGATGATGTTGTCTGCAAGATAGGCCGAGTCCACGCCGGTCAGGTCCGAGTCGAGCCGCGCCTGCGTTTGTCGCCTGAGATCTTCGGTGTGGCCACCGATCACCACGATGATCTTGTACCCGTAGTCGATCGCCTTCGCGAGCAGACCGATGTAAGTGCTGGTCTTGCCAGACTGGACCTCGCCGATCGCCAAGCCGCGACGCTTCCATGGTGCTGACTTCTCTGGATCGCCAACCAGATCCATAATTCGATCGGTCTGCTCGTCGAGCGTGTCGACGACATTTCCTGCCCACGAGCGCGACAGCAGAAGCTCCTGATATGCGCCGGACCGCCTCGTTTCGACACCTGGCTTGCGCTCCTCGAGCCAAGGGGCGAAGGTTGCCGGATTGACAATTGAGTCGCCGACGCGCAGGACGATTGCGTTCATCTCAACGGCCCGAGCGATCACCGCTTGGAATTCAGCGTCCTGGATTCCTGGCGCGACAAATGGCCTGACCCCCGATGCCGCGCTCTTGAGCGCCGTGAGATCAAGCGTCTCGTCCTTCCGCAACATCGCGTTGAGGGTCATCAAGAGGGTCTCTCCCTCGTCACTCAGTTGCGTACTCATTCGTTCTCCTTCCAGACCTGCATGACCAGGTCCTGCAAGTTGTCGACGTCGTTGAAGGGCTCGACTCGCCTCAAAGCCGGCACGAGCGAGTCGGCATCTGCGAGGGCGCCTCCGGCGTCACGGATCGCGCGGAGTCTGGCGCGCAACTCATCGTCTGAGACTTTGGTCGCGACCTGTGGCTGACTGTCGGCCATTCGCAGGTAGAGGTCTGGTGCCGGAAAGTATGTCGCCAGATCCTGCAGGGTCTGCAAAAGTAACAGCCGCTTCTCCGGAGGCAACTGCGCCTCGAGTCCCGAGATCATCGGGTGCGTCATATTGACGGCGTAACGGTATCCGCCCCGTTCCTCGATCACCTGCCACAAGTGAGTCGTTTCTGTGCGGCTCTGCGAGCGGCCGCGAAAACGATGCATGCGCTTGCTCCCACCCGTCACATGCTCAATGATCTGGCGAAAGCGGCTGCGGAATGCCTGAGGCGGTTCAACACGCGACTTCTTGATATCGAGTTGCCACTGGTGATCGAGCTCCGGCGGGATTTCCACTCTCACACGCGACTGTTTGCTCAGCTCGTCGAGCTTCGCGAGGCCGAACCACCCGCCACTACTGATCAGCCGGCGGTTTCGGTAGACGTAGAAGCCCTGGTGCTCCCGCATTGCCGCCCCGAAATCGGGCCTTCCGCGCTCGCGTGCGGTGAGGGACGACGGATGCGGCAGGGTGAACGGTTCCACAGACACGACATGCCCATCGATGACAATGTTCTCCTGGGGGCCGGGTTGGGTTTTGGAGTTGCCTTCGAGAAAGGGGTCGATGGCATCGACGCGTACCCCGTTGATGTCGATGCTGATAGCGCCCCGGCCCTCCAGGAAACGCTGAAACACGAGCCCGAGGTGGTGACGCAGACTCGCAAGTCGCTCCGCGACCTCGAGGGCCGGATCGTGCGCCCCGGCAAGGAGGTAGTCAAGGGATTGCCAAACGACGAGCGTGCCGGACACTGAAGATTTGAGTTGCTCGGCGTGCGGAATCTCGGAGATGTCGTCTTGATCGAGGACGCGGATGGACCAGCTGCCTGTGCTTAGAACATGGTCCAGATCCCATTGAAGTCCAGTCATAACGCCCTCTCGTACCGTGAGCACGCTTAGCCGCCGACACTGCGAGAGGGAGGCCGTTTTGAGACCCAAGCCGAATCGCCCGAGATCACGCGAGTCACGTATGCTCCCACTTGTCCCAGCCAGCCGTAGCGCGTGACGCGCTTCGTCGTCGGACATTCCCTCGCCGTCATCGAGAAATGCGATGTAGGTTGCGTCAACCGAGTCTGCGAGCACACCGACGTGCTTCGCATTCGCTGCGATGCTGTTGTCGATGATGTCGGCGACCGCCGCATCAAAGGAATAGCCCACGGAGCGCATCGACTCGAGGAGCTCGACGCCCGGCACAAGGATTTCGTCGCGCACAGTTTTGCTATTGCGTTCGCTTGGTGCTCGGGGCTAGACGAGCGCGGGCATCTGCAGGTTCGACGAGATGCTCTCGTACGATTCTCCGCTAAAGGTCTTGAAAAGAGCCTCGAAGATCTTCTGGGCTCCGAGTACGGGAACTGCCATACCCACCTGCTTGCGGACGCTCTCTTTCGTCCCCTTGAAGACGAAATCGTCAGGAAAGGTTTGGAGCCGGGCACGCTCTCGGTTTGTGAGGGCGCGGGGCTCGTCCCAGTGATAGCCGTGTGTACCGCCGCCGCCCGATCCGGTCATCGTGTAAGCCGGTTCATTCGGGTGCAACCGGCGATAGATATGACTCAAGGTGACACCCTTCACATTCAAACGCAGATCGGCCGGGATATCGGCGTTGAACGCGTTCTGTCCTGGCTCGATGTATGACAGCCGGTCGACCACCCGCTGCGATTGCCGTGTCCGTTCTTGATTCGTTGCCCATGCCGGAATCCCCTCCAACGCACGAGCGGCGGTCTCCCACATATCCGCCGTTGGATGCGTCGGAGCAGGCACGCGAAAACGGACAGGAATGTTCGCGCGGACGCCGACGATGATGATCCGGTGTCGTCGCTGCGGAACGCCGTACTCCTCGAATTTATAGAGATGAGGCGTAAGCACGTAGCCTGGCCCCGAGGAAGACATCGCTTCAAGAATCTGCTCAAAGTCGCGACCGCCGTTTGAGCTTCGCAACCCGCTGACGTTTTCCGCGACGAACCACTCAGGCTGATGGTGGTTTAGAACATCGATCCCGTACCGGTATAGCGGACCGAACTTTCCGTTGAGACCAAGGTTTTCTCCGACCACGCTGTAGTCGTTGCACGGAAAACCGAATGCGAAACCGTCAATCCGACGGAGAGCCGTGACATCGAGGTTTCGAACGTCTTCGCATCGCACTGAATCGGTTGTAGCGCCAGGGATGTTGGCGAGGTACGTGTTGCACGTCGCATCGTCGTAGTCGTTGGCCCATCCGTGGCGAAGGTCCACCCCGAGGCTCGAGGCGGCCAGATGCGCCCCCGCAGCCATTCCACCGGGTCCAGAGAAGAGTTCCCCCATGGTGAAGTTCAGTCCCAATTGCATTCTCCAAATCCACTAGATGGCGCGGGTTGTCGAGTCGCGACTCATCGCGTGAACACAGCCCAGCCCTCTAGTTAGCAGCATACCCGGTCGCATTGCTCTCACCGGAGAGTCGGACTACGTGTCTCCCCCGAATGTAGCTTCGGGCGCCGACATCGCGGCGTGTTCTGCGGGCCCCGATACCATCAAGCACGCACCGGACTCGACCCCTGATCGGTGCGCCGTGTGCTCCACGGACGAGAGTCTCCACGTCAGCCCCGCCGACACGTCGGTCGCAGCCTAGGAGCATACGGCGGCGCTCGACCGAGGCCAGCCTTCCTCTGACATTCAGCGGCCCGGGCGGTCGGGCGCGGCGCAGTGCTCGTCGTCGAACGGCTGCTAGCGGAGCGCGCCAGCGCGGAGCCTGCAAGGAGTGAGCGGCGAGAACGGAGGTGCGAGCGATCGCTACACTCTCGGCGTCGAAGGGGAGCCGCATTCAATCCGACGCCAGTTGGCGACGTCTTGCTTCGTTTATCCACATCTCGCCTCGGTCGCGTTGACGACGGCCGATCGGTGTCGGACCCTGGCCGGATACGGACCGTGAAGCCGGCATGAGCGGAGGTCGAGATGGGCTATATCACCCCGTACGAGACGGCAAAGGGCCGGCGCTACCGTGTGCGCTATCGCAAGCCAGATCACACCGAGACGCAGAAGCGCGGGTTCACGACGATGCGTGAGGTGCAGCTCTACCTCTCCATGGTCACGGTGTCCAAGTCGAAGGGCGAGTACATCGACCCGTCGTCGTCGCGGGTTCCGGTCCGGATGTTCGCCGATAGTTGGCTGCGTTCGAAGCAGCCGCCAATGTCGAAGCCGTCGTACTACACGACACTCGGGCAGTCGTGGCGCAATCACGTCGCTCCGATGTGGGCAGATAGGGAGATCTGGTCGATCCGGCGATCCGGCGATCCGAAGTCCAGGATTGGGTATCGGAGCTCGCGACGCGGAAGTCGCGTACGATCGTTCTTCGCGCTCTCGGTGTCCTTGCCGGCATCCTCGATGTCGCCGTCGACGATCGCCGTCGACGATCGCCGCCTTACGAGCAACCCGGCCCGCCATATTCGCAATCTCCCTCGCAGCGGTCAGCGCAAGCGCCGCGTGTACCTCTCGCACGACCAGGTGGCGACGCTGGCGGCGTGCTCGGCGCATCCGACGATGGCCGTGACCCTGGCGTATACGGGCCTGCGCTGAGGTGAGGCGACGGGCCTGCGGGTGCGCAACGGGAACCGACTGCGTCGACGTTTCGTCATCGAGGAGAACGCGGTGGTGATCGCCTACGAGATCCATGTCGGCTCGCCCGAGACGCACGAGCGGCGCTCGGTCCCTTACCCCGAGCGGCTCGCTCCCTGGCCAGATGAAAATCGAGTGCCCCTGGAGGGACTCGAACCCCCAACCGTTTGCTTAGGACGCAACTGCTCTTCCATTGAGCTACAGAGGCTGGCCCGGCAAGTTTAGCCGAGCGTTCCGGGGCAGGATCGCGGTCGCGACGACCCAGACGGCGAGCGCGGGCGTGCGTAGGGTGGGGGCGTGCGCACTCCCCCGGCATCCGTCACCGGGGTCTGCGTATGAGCGCCGAGGATGCGGCGAGTGACACCTCGGAGACCGAGGTCGTCAGCCGGAGCCCGTTCCTGCACGCGCTACTGAACACCGGCATTCTGCTCGCCATCGCCGCGGTGGCGTGGGCGGTGTTCCTCCGCGACGACGACGTGCTCCTGTTCGCCTGGATCCCGCTCGTTTTCGCCGCGATCGGCTGGTACGTGCACGGACTGCTGCTGCGGGTCTTCCCCCCGCGATCGCGCTGGGCGGCCGCGTGGCGCGCGATCGCCGCCGCGTACGTCGGGCTCGGGGTCGGACTCTTCCTCCTCTCCCCCGGAGCACCCCAGCTGCTGTTCGGCGGACTGCTCACGTTCACGGTGTTCGGCGGGTTCGTCGTGGTCGGCGCGGTGGCGATGCTGACGTGGCCGCTGCTCGGCATCCGCTCTCCGCATCGGGTCGATCCGCTCGCGGCGGACGAACCTCCGTATCCGGTGTGAGTCGACGCCCATAGGGCGGTATGGGTTGCGGTCGCCGCGGATTCTCGGAATCGTGGCCACCTCGTTGACCGCAGGAAGGAAAGGAGCACTCAATGCTTACTATGACCGACACCGCGGCCGAGGCCGTCAAGACGATCATCGCGCGCGTCCCCGAGGCCGGCGACGGAGGGGTCCGCATCCGCGACACCGGCGCCCAGAACGGCTTCGAGCTCAGCGTGGCTCCCGCACCGGAGCCCCAGGACACCGTCGTCGTCACCGACGGCGCACGTGTCTTCCTTGACGAGGCCGCCACCACCGCACTCGACGACCGGGTGCTGGATGCCGAGCTCGGGCAGGACGGATCCGTCCGCTTCGCCCTCGGCTCCCAGGCGTGATCTGACGTCTTCCGGCTCAGCCGGACCTGCGGGCCTTCGCGTTTCGACGCGGGGGCCCGCCGTCGTGTGTACCGGGGGTGGGTTGCGAGGGGTGGGTAGGGTCGGACGATGAGCGGGGCAAAGGACATATCAAGTCAGTCGACAACGACGTTTCTCGCGGGTGCGGGCGTTGCGAGGCTGCTGATGGCGAGTGCCGCGATCATGTTCTTCGCCAGCGCCGGCCTCCTGGTTCTTGCGGATTCGTCGGGCTGGCGTCTGCTCGGCTCAATGCTGATCCTTGTGGCGATTCCTCTGGCAATCTGGGGCGGGCGTTCCTGGCGGATCCATCGCGAGCGATCCGCGCGAACCTCGAGCCCGCAGGAAGGCGGACGATGAGCACCCCACGCCGTCGCGGCGAGATCATCGGGTGGGTCGCCTCCGCCGTCGCGCTGGTCGCGGGGTTCGTACTGATCCTGGTTGGGATCGCGACACCGGTCAGTGTGGCGTCGTTCGGGTGGGCCGCGTACGCGCCCCTCTCCGATTTCGCCTACGTGGCCGGCGCACCCGGACTGGCCGTGCCGCCGGTCACCGCGGTCGGGTTCACCCTCTTCGTCGTCGGGCTGGTCGGGGTGGCGTTCCTCGTCGGCATCCGTGTCGGAGCGCGTCGCGGGGCGTAATTTCGCGACCCGCGAGGCCCATTAACGCGCGGATCTCGGCATCTTCTCGGAGTGTTCACACGCGGCACACAGGTTCGGCCCTATGCTCACGCGCATGCATGTTGCTCTCGAACTTCTTCCCCTGATGACTTCCGACAACCTCGGCAACTCCGGCGCGGGCGCGGGCGGACTGATCGGTGGCCTCATCGGCTACGTTCTGTTCGTCGCCGCCGTGTGGCCGTTCCTCAACAAGGCCGGTCAGCCCGGCTGGACCGCCCTCATCCCCATCGTCGCCGCGTTCTTCATCGTCCGCGCCGCCGGCCTCTCCGCCTGGTGGACCCTGCTCTACCTCGTGCCGATCGTGAACATCGTCTTCGCGATCATCGTCGCCCTCCGCCTCGGCAAGGGCTTCGGACACGGCGCCGTCTTCTCGGTCTTCCTGCTGTGGCTGTTCGCCCTCATCGGCTACTTCATCCTCAGCTACTCCAGCAACACCTACGACCGGTCGCGCATCGCCTGATCACCCCCTCGACGCGCCCCCGTTCCCCGACCAGGATGAACGGGGGCGCGTCGCATATCGAGGAGGCATCCGATGACGAATTATCTGATCTCGTTTCCCAGTTCGGCGATGGTGGTGACGGAAGCCGAGCTGCCGGCCGTATCCGACGCCGCACACGCCGTCGTGCGAGAGGCGAAGGATGCCGGAGTCTGGGTCTTCGGCGGCGGCATCGACGAGAACATCCCCCCGGTCATGGTCGACGCGGACGGCACGGTGACCGAAGGCACGTATCCCGAGACGACGAAGATCGAAGGCGGATACGCGGTGCTGGAGCTCCCAACCCCCGAGGACGCGACACGCTGGGCCGCGAAGTTCGCCGCCGCCTGCCGGTGCCCGCAAGAGGTGCGGGCGTTCATGTACGACCCGGAGAGCTGAACACGTGCGGCGTTTCGCGGCGGTGATCGCGGCGGCATCCGTTGCCGTGGTGGTGAGCGGGTGCGCGACCGGGGCCGGTGGTGTGGGCGACGGACGTGGTGCCGAGGGCGCCGAGACGGCGAGCGCCGACCAGATCGCCGCGAGCATGGGCGGGCTGACCATCGACCCCACGCTGGTCTACACGACGGATGTCGACGGCTACGACCTCGCCCCGCAATCAGTCGGCGGAAGCGCCGAGACTGGGATGTCGGCCGTCTGGTTCAACGCGACGTCGTCCGCGATGGTCGAGCTCCGCACCGAGGCGGGCGACCTCGACGCCGAGAGCTGCGCGGCGCTCCCCCTCTGGAACGGTCCGAGCGGCGACGTGACCTGCACCGAAGAGCCCGGCGACATCTGGTACCGGCAGCTGGATGCGGCCGTAGAGTTCATCGCGGTCCGCGACGGGGCGCTCGTCCGGCTGATCGGCAACGGCGCGAGCACCGACGACCTCCGCGCCGCCGCGCAGAACGCGCACGTGCCGACGGTGTCGGAGCTGGAGGTGCTGTTCTCGGACGCCCCGCGGATGCCGACCGGCGAACCCGTCGAGCGCGGAGACCTCCCCGAGAACGGCGACGGCGCGCCCGACAACTCGGTCGGGCCGGGCGGCTGACCGGGTCTCGGTCGACGTGCCGCTCCCCCGGAGTGTCGGGGGTCGGTGCGAGCATCGGCGATCATGACGGCACCCGATCGCCTTCCCGCGCCGACCCGCGCACCTGACGTCGACGACGACTTCCGCGACGGCCTCGACCCCGACCGATGGGTCGCGGCGTACCTGCCGCAGTGGACCACACCGGACCGCGCACGCGCGCGATACCGCCTCGTCGACGCGGGCCTGGATCTTCGGATCGAGGCCGACCAGCCTGACTGGCGACCCGAGGACGCGCCGCTGCGCGTATCGAACATCCAGACCGGCACCTTCTCGGGGTCCGTCGACTCGGACCGCGGAACCCACCGTCACCGCGACGGTCTGCGCGTGCGGACCGAGACTCCCGAGCGGCTGCTGTTCGCGCCGTCGCGCGGACGCGTCGAGGTGACGCTCTCGGCAGGAACGGATGCCGGCACCATGGTCGCCGCCTGGTTGGTGGGCACCGAGCACCGCCGCCCCGAGGAGTCGGGCGAGATCTGTCTGTTCGAGATCGACGCGGACACGGTCGGTGCGACGAGCCGAGCGCGAACGGGCATCAAGGCCCATCACGATCCGTCGCTCGACACCGACATTGCCGAAGTGTCAGTGCCGATCGACGCCTCGCTGCCGCACACGTGGACCGTGATGTGGGGCGACGGCGAGACCGTCATCGGCTGCGAGGGCGAAGTCGTGCGGCGGATCGCGCAGGCGCCGGAGTATCCAATGTTCCTGCTCATCGACCTGTTCGAGATCGGCGGCCCCGGTGGGACGTACCCGAAGGCGGCCACGATCCACCGCGTCCGCGGCTGGGATGACAGCGGCCGGGACGCCGGAGTATGAGCTCGATCAGGCGTCGCGGCGGTCCAGCACCGCGCGCGTGCTCGCCTCGGGCGCGAGGTCGATGCGGCGGAGCAGCTGCGCGTTCAGCGCGACCACCACCGTCGACAGCGACATGAGGATCGCGCCGATCGACATCGGCAAGACGAACCCGATCGGCGCCAGCACACCCGCGGCGAGCGGGACCGACAGCAGGTTGTAGCCGGCCGCCCACCACAGGTTCTGCTTCATCTTCCGGTACGTCGCACGCGAGAGCTCGATCACCGACAGCACCGAGCGGGGGTCGGAGCTCGCGAGGATCACTCCGGCCGAGGCGATCGCGACATCCGTTCCCGCACCGATCGCGATGCCGACATCGGCCTGGGCGAGCGCGGGCGCGTCGTTCACGCCGTCGCCGACCATCGCGACCTTCCGGCCCTCCCTCTGCAGCTCGGCGACCTTGTCGGCCTTGTCTTCTGGCCGCACGTGCGCGAACACCCGGTCGATACCAAGTTCGGAGCCAACGGCGTCGGCCACGGCATCCGCGTCTCCCGTGATCATGACCACCTGGATGCCGAGGGCGTGGAGCGCGTCGACCGCGTCGCGCGACTCGGGGCGGATCTCGTCGGCGAGCTTCAGCCCACCGATCACGACGCCGTCGCGGACGACGTGGAGGATGATCGCGCCGTCCTGACGCCACGCGTCGGCCTGGGAGATCTCATCGGCGTCGATCTCGTCGAGCAGGCGCGGACCGCCGACGCGGATCTCGGCTCCGTCAACGGTGGCGGTGACGCCGACCGCGGGCGACGAGGTGAACCCGGTCGTCTGCGGGATGGAGAGGTCCTTCTCCTCCGCCGCACGGACGATCGCCTTCGCCAGCGGGTGTTCGCTGTCACCTTCGGCGGCTGCGGCGAGCGCGAGCACGGCATCCGCGTCGAGATCCCCGACCGCGTCGACGGCGGAGACGACGGGCTCACCCTTGGTGAGCGTGCCGGTCTTGTCGAACAGGACGGTGTCGACCGTGCGCATGCTCTCGAGCGCGAGACGGTCCTTCACGAGCACCCCGCCGCGCGCGGCGCGCTCGGTCGCGATCGAGACGACCAACGGGATCGCGAGACCGAGGGCATGGGGGCACGCGATGACCAGCACGGTGATCGTGCGGACGACAGCTTCGTCGGGCAGGCCGATCAGCGTCCAGACGAGGGCGGTGATGACCGCCGCGGTCAGGGCGAACCAGAACAGCCACGCCGCCGCACGATCGGCGATGCGCTGGGCGCGGGACGAGGAGTTCTGCGCCTCGGTGACCAGCCGCTGGATGCCGGCGAGGGTGGTCTCATCGCCGGTGGCCGCGACCTCGACGCGGAGCCCGGAGTCGGTGGCGACGGTGCCGGCGGTGACGGGGTCGCCGGTCGTGCGTGCGACAGGACGGGACTCACCGGTGACCATGGATTCGTCCATGTCGGCGCTGCCGTCGACGATCGTTCCGTCGGCGGGCACGCTGCCGCCGGGGCGAACCAGGACGACATCTCCGACCCGCAGGTCGGCGGGCGCGACGGTGACGACCTGGTCGCCCTCGACACGCTCGGCCTCATCCGGGATCAGCGCGGCGAGGGAGTCCAGGGCCGAGCTCGTCTGGGCGAGCGAGCGCATCTCGATCCAGTGGCCGAGCAGCATGATGACGATGAGGAGCGCCAACTCCCACCAGAACTCCAGCTCGTGATCGAGGATGCCGAGCGTCGCGCCCCACGACGCGACGAACGCGACCGTGATGGCGAGGCCGATCAGCAGCATCATCCCGGGCGCGCGCGAACGCAGTTCACTGACAGCGCCGGTGAGGAACGGCCACCCGCCCCAGACGTACATCACGGTGCCGAGCGCCGGCGCGATCCACATCGCCCACCCGGGCACGTCGTAGCCGAGCAGCATCCCGAACATCGGCGAGAACACCACGACCGGGATGCCGATGATCAGGTTGATCCAGAACAGGCGCCGGAACTGCGAGACGTGGTCGCCGTGGCCCGCGTGGCCGCCGTGAGACGCGTGGTCGCCGCTGCCGTGCGCGGCGTGGTCGTCGTGCTCGTGGTGGCCGGCATCCGTCGTGGCGTGGTGGGCATGGGGGTTGGTCATCGATTCACTTCCCTGGGCCTCGTGGGCATCGCGTGCGCGACGTCGATTGCCTCCAACCGGCATACCCCCCTAAGGTATTCCTGATCGAGTTGGAACGCGAGAGATCCCTAGGATCGAGGGCGTGCTGGCCTTCGACGATCCCCTGCCGTTCCGGCCCCGTCGGGTGCTGGTCGCGGGAGTGTCCGGCGCCGGGAAGACGACTCTCGCCCGCCAGATCGCGTCGGTCATCGACGCGCCGCACACCGAGATCGACGGGCTGTACCACGGGCCGAACTGGGTTCCACGCGAGGCGTTCCTCGACGACGTCCGCGCGCTCGTTCAGACCCCCGCGTGGGTGACCGAGTGGCAGTACCGGGCCGCGCGTCCGACGCTCAGTGCGCACGCCGACCTCCTCGTCTGGCTCGACCTGCCGTTCTTCCGGGTGACGCTCCCCCGCGTCGTCCGGCGCACCGTTCGGCGACGGATGCGGCGCGAAGAGCTCTGGAACGGCAACGTCGAACCCCCGCTGCGCTCGATCTTCACCGAACGCGACCACATCGTGCGGTGGGCGGTGCGGACGCGGAAGAAGTACGACGCGCTCCCCGTGCGGCTCGCGGACGAACGGCCCGACCTCGCGATCGTGCGGTTGCGCACTCCGCGCGAGGTGCAGGCGTGGGTGGCGGGGCCGCTCGCCCGGGCGTGAGCGACTGATCAGCCGGCGGGCCTACGATCCGACTCCCGGTCCGACGACGGATAGTGCGCCGGGCGGGTCCTGTCAACGGGTGGAGATCTTCGGGGCAACGCCGTCAAAGTCGAAGCATGATTGAGGACGAACCCGAGTTCGCGAAGCGATGGAACGCAACGTGGGTGTTCATCACCGTCCTGATCGTCTGCGGTTTGGCGGCCATCACAGGAGTCCTTCTTCTCATTGCAGGAACGCTTGCCGGCGCCAGCTTCCTGGTCACGGGACTTCTCTTCGGATGGGTGAGCATCTTCTCGCTCCGCCGATTCGCTTCCGAGCGCCGCGAGTACGAGAGCAGGAGCGAGCAACCGTAGGGGCGTGGGGCGGCCCGCTCAACCGAGGGACGTCACCCCCGCACCCTCTCGCGGCGACGTTGCTCGACATCCCACCTCGACCGCTCGCGGCCCGTACAAGCGAGCGCTGGAAGCCCTTCGGCTCGCCCTCGCTCCGACGAGGTCAGCGTCTCGATCACGAGCCTGAGATCGAACGCGGGCATGGCGCCCATCCGTGCGGAAGGTCGCGGAGGATGGGTGCGGCGTCTGTGTACCGCTCGGTGGGGAGATCCCGGGAGCGAGAGGGTCCCCCGGTACTCGTGCCGTCGGGGTAGGTGAAGGCATAGCCGACCCAGGATCGGAGTCCGCGCGTGATCGTCTCTCGATAGTTGCCGCTGACGACCGCGAACACCTGCTTCTCGAGTTCATCCGCTTCGGCTTCCCAATTCGAGTCGCACGCGTCGCAACCGCAGATCGGATAAGGGAAGTCGTGCAGCAGACCCGCGTGCATGTAGATCCCCGGGTAGGTGGTGAAGACGAACGTCAGGGATGCGCACTTCGGATCGCGGGGCCGTATCCGTACGGCGCGCACCACGTCGTGAAATGCGGGATGCAAAAGATCGCCCGCTGTCTCAGCGTCGTCGTCTACCTCGACGTCATACGTCTCTCGGAGGTGCACGATCAGGGCGTCGGCTACGGCATGGATCGGTGCAAACCGCTCGGGGTGCGTGTCGACCGAATAGGTGTCCTCCGGAGGTGAGCCGTGCTACCGATTCCCGTAGTCGATCACGGCACCGTCGGCATCGAGGAACACCGGCGCTTCGATCGAAGGGCGCACGTAGGAGCTCATCCCGTCATCCTGCCGGATCCTCACGGATGCCGACCGGCCCGTTCTGCAGGTCGTCGAACGGGTTGTGTCCCGGCCCGGTGCGCTTTGAGCCGGTCGAGATCAGGTAGACCGCCCGGTCAGCCGGCGGGGGCGACGTCGATCAGCACCTCGTTGCGGCGGAGGAACCACGGGATGAAGGGCGCGTTGAAGCGCGCGAACTGCGGCTCGCCCACCGGTTCGAAGCCGGCCTCGCGGACGTGCGCGAAGAGTGCGTCGCGGTGCTCGGCGTACGACTCCTCGGTCCACCGACCCGAGAAGGTGGTGGCAGCGACGAGTCGCTCGGGAACGGTGCGGATCGTCACGCGCGAATCGGTCGGGACCGGGGCATCCGCCTCCTTGATCTCGGCGGGGAGGACGAACGCGACGACGAAGCCCTCGTCATCACCTCCGGTCTGCACGACGGGCGCCGTCATCTCGATCTTCTCGGACGTCTGCGGCGAGCGCCCCTGCACGACCGGCGCGGTCATCGCGATCGACTGCCGCGAGACGTTGTCACCCTTGATGTAGCCGACCAGGCGCCCGAACGCGCGATTGCCGGCGTCTTCGAACGCCACCCCGGTCACCGTGGTCTCGGCGATGACGTGCGGCGGGTAGCTGCGCAGCTCCCACTCCTTCTCTTCGCGGACGACGGTGTACGGCTGCTGCTCGGTCATGCTGCGACGGTACGCCCGACGGATCCCGCGGGGAGGGGTCTTGACGGGCGGCCTCGGGGGCACTCCGGGTATCGCGATCTCGCGCTACAGTGCCGCATGCGCATCGTGGTTTCGGGAACGCACGCCAGCGGCAAGAGCACCCTCATCGCCGACGTCGCCGCCGCTCTGCCGTCGTACGCGGTGCTGCCGGACCCGTTCGAGCTGCTCGACGAGCGGTTCGACCAGCCGGGCCCGGCGATGTTCCTCCAGCAGCTGCGGCTCACCGCGGAGCGCCTTCTCGACGACCCGCCCGCCGACCTGATCGCCGAACGCGGACCGCTCGACTTCCTCGCGTATCTCGCGGCGCTCGACGAGCTCGGCCGGGGCACGGCATCCGGCGACGCTCTCGACCGCGCCCGGGTGCTCACCGAGCGCGCCCTGCACCGCGTGGATCTCCTGGTGATCCTTCCGCTCACTGCGAGCGACGGCATCCGTGCGGGAGAGGACGAAGACCTCGAACTCCGCGAGGCGACGGATGCCGCCCTCCTCGACCTCGTCGACGAGGCGGAGCTGATCCCCCGCACCGCCCGGGTCGTCGAGATCACCGGCGACCGGGCGACGCGGGCGGCGGCACTGCGGGCCGCGATCACCGAGTGACGCGGGACTCGCGTCCGCGGAGGGCCAGCGTCGCCCAGGCGATCGCGAGGGCGCACATCCCCACGACGACCGCGACGACGCCCGACCACGCGAAGGCGCTGAGCACGTACCCGAGGGCCCACCCGAGCAGGCTCGACCCACCGTAGTAGGCGAGGTAGTACAGCGACGACGCCTGCGCCCGGGCATCCGGCTGTGAGATGACCGGCGCCCATCCCGACGCGATCGCGTGCGCGGCGAAGAATCCGGCCGTCAGCACCACGAGACCGATCAGCACGAGGACGACACTCCTACCCGCCGTCAGCACGACCCCCGCCGCCATCACGACCGTCGACCCGACGAGGACCCGAAGACGCCCGATGCGCGCGGCCAGCGCTCCCGCACGCGGCGAGGCCACTGTGCCGGCGAGGTAGGCGACGAAGAGCAGGCTGCCCTGGGCCGGCGGCAGCGCGAACGGCTCGGCGATCAGCCGGAACCCGAGGTAGTTGTAGATCGCGACGAAACCGCCCATGAGAAGGAACGCCTGGGCATAGAGCGCCCACTGCGGTCCGGAGCGGAGGTTGACCGCGAGGCCGCGCCGGAGTCCACGGATCCCGGGCGCTCCGCCGCCGGCTACTCCCCCACCGGGGGCGAATCCGCGCGACGGCGGCGCGAGCCGGAGGAACGCCACCGCACTGAGGGCGCAGAGGAGCGCGACCGCGAGCACGCCGGTGCGCCACATGTCGAGGTCGGCGACCGGACCGGCGACGATCCGGCCGACCAGGCCGCCCACGCTCGTGCCGGCGATGTAGCTCCCCGCCACGCGGACCGTGTGGGCGACACTGACCTCCTCGGTGAGGTAGGTGAGCGCGATCGCGGGCATCGCGCCGAGGCCGACCCCTTCGAGGAAGCGCGCGAGGAGGAACAACTCGACCGTCGGGGCGAAGGTCGCGAGGATGCCGATCGCGGTGGCGACGCTGATGCCGACGGCCATCGCCGGCACGCGCCCCCATCGGTCGGCTGCCATCGACCACGGCAGTACCGCGAGCGCGAGCCCCAGAGTCGACACCGACACCGCGAGCGCGGCGACCGACGGGCTGACCGCGAACTCGGCGGCGATGAGCGGCAGCACCGCCTGCGGCGAGTACAGCTGCGCGAACGTCGCGACACCGGCGAAGAAGAGTCCGATCACCAGGCGCCGGTAGTCGCGATCCCCGGGCGCATGACCGAGGAACGCACTCACCGGATCACGATAGCCCGGCCGGGGACGGCAGGAGCGCCCGCGCCGTCGGCGCCGCCCGGGATAATGGCCCGATGGAATCGTGGGAGCTGCGGGAGTGGTACGCCGACTTCCTCGACACCTGCAACCGCCACGACCTGGACGACGTGCGCTCGTTCGTCGATCCTGGGGTGCGGCGCGCGCACCTCCCGGGCGGCGCGGACGCGTTCATCGACGACCTCGCCGATCTGTTCCACGGGTTTCCGGATTGGCGGTGGCGCCGCATCCTCGTCGTCATCGAAGACGACCGGATCGCCGTGCATCTGCGCGGGACCGGCACGCACACCGGGATCTTCCGCGGGATCGCCGCCACCCGTCGTCACGTGAACGTCGCGGAATACGTCTTCTACCGGGTGCAGAACGGGCGCATCACCGAGGTCGCGGGAACCACCGACCGCGCGGACCTCGTCGCCCAGCTCACCGGGTGATGTCGAGGCCGTCGGCGCGGCCGGCGTGCCGAGTGATGAAGGCGGTGGTGCGGTCGTGGAGCTCGTCGCGCTGCGGCAGCTGCTCCCACCCATGGTCGGCGCCGTCGACGATGACGACCTCGGCGCGGTCGCCGAAGACCTCCGGATCGGCGTAGCGCTCGGCGTAGGAGTGCGGTACGAAGTCATCGGTGCCGTGGAGGAGCAGCGCCGGTCCGGCGTACGCGGCGGCCCTTCCGTACGGGTCGAAGGTGGCGGCATCCGCGCGCATCGCAGGCCCCAGTCGCATGCCGTGGAAGTCGAACCAGCCGATGGTGTCGAGGGTGTCAAGCGACATCCCCTGAATCCGACCGGAGCGGATCTCGTCGACGAACACCGCGGCGGTCGACCACATCGTCAGCGATCGGACCGGACGCGTCGCCTGCTGCTCGGCCGCGACGACCGAGGCGATCACCGCCCCGAGGCTCATGCCGAGGAGGTGGAGGTCGTCGCCGTCGACACCGGGCAGGGCGCGAACGACCTCGAGCACCCGATGGGCGGTACGGATGTCGCCCGACGCGGTGGTGTCGAAGAACTCCCCGTCGCTCTCACCGTGCCCCGCGCGGTCGTACGTGACCACCGTGATGCCTTCGGCGGTGAGCCGCCGCGCCTGCGTGACGAACATGCGGGAGGCCTCGACGCGGGTGCCGCCGAATCCATGGAAGAACACGGCGACGGGACGGGGGCTGCCGGCTGCGGCATCCGCTCGGAAGATGCTGCCGCGCAGGGTCGCGCCATCGATGTCGACGGAGAAGGGCTCGACGCGGGGATCGGTCATGCTCGCCATTCTCGCCGAGCCGCGGCGCCCGGGCTCGGGACGGACCGAAGTGACCTCACCGGAAGTCGCGCGACGCGTGCACCACCCCCACCCGCAGGTCTTCGAACCGGTCGGCGAGGAGGTTCGTGACCCCCTCCGGCGAGCGCTCCAGCATCCCGCGCACGATGAGCGCCGGCGCATCGCGGGCGACGCGACGATGCCGGTTCCACACCCCGACCGAGCAGATGACGTTGACCACGCCGTGCTCGTCCTCGAGGTTCAGGAACGTCACGCCGGATGCCGTCGCCGGACGCTGCCGGTGCGTGACGAGACCCGCGACCTCGACCCGGCGCCCGGTCTCGTGGGTGCGCATCTCGCGGGAGGTGAGCACCCCGCGGGCATCCAGCGCCGACCGGTAGTGCGCGAGCGGATGATCGTCGGTCGAGATGCCGGTCGCCCACAGGTCGGCGGCGAGGATGTCGTAGCTCGACTGGTCGGCGAACAGCGGCGGCTGCACCGACACCATCGAATCCGGGAGGTACTCGGCGCGATCCTGCGCCGCCGAGCCCGCCATCCAGATCGCCTCGCGCCGCGTGATGCCGAGGCACTCGAACGCGCCCG
The DNA here is from genome assembly GCF_040687055.1 of Microbacterium sp. NPDC077184. Taxonomy (NCBI): domain Bacteria; kingdom Bacillati; phylum Actinomycetota; class Actinomycetes; order Micrococcales; family Microbacteriaceae; genus Microbacterium; species Microbacterium sp. NPDC077184. The sequence goes on along the minus strand of NZ_JBFBMM010000001.1, from coordinate 676,976 downwards.
CGGTGGCGAGCGCCTCGACCTGGGCGGCGGTGATCCCGGTGCGGCGGACCACGTCGCGGAGGTCGCGGAACGGACCCTCCGCATCGCGTGCGGCGACGATCTGCTCGGCGACGGCGGCGCCGATGCCCTTGACCCCGGCAAGACCCAGGCGGACGGCGAGGTTGCCGTCGCGCCGGTGCGCCTCGTCCTCGACCGGGGCGGTCGGATCGAACACCTCCACCGGCGGCTGCACGCGGTGGGTGCAGGAATCCCGGCCGGTCGGCGCGACCGCGGGCGGCGGCGCCACCGCGACGGCGGGCGGGTCGACGACGGGCTCCAGCACCGCGGTCACCCGGGAGGCGTGGAGGTCGGGGCGACGCACCTCCACCCCGTGCCGCCGGGCATCGGCGACGAGGGACGCCGGCGAGTAGAACCCCATCGGCTGCGCGCGCAGGAGCCCGGCGAGAAACGCCGCCGGGTAGTGCAGCTTGATCCACGACGACGCGTACACCAGCAGCCCGAACGACAGCGAGTGCGATTCGGCGAACCCGAAGTTCGCGAACGCCTGGATCTTCGTGTAGATCTCATCGGCCACATCGCCCACGAGCCCGTGCGACGCCATCCCCTCGTAGAGCTTCTCCCGCAGCGACTCGATGCGCTCCACCCCGCGCTTGGATCCCATCGCGCGGCGCAGGAGATCGGCATCCTCTCCGCTGAGCCCGCCGACGGCCATGCCCATCTGCATCAGCTGCTCCTGGAACACCGGGATCCCGAGCGTGCGCTCGAGCACCGGCTTCAGCTTCTCGTGCGCGTAGGTGACCTCCTCCATCCCGAGCTTCCGCCGGACGAACGGGTGCACCGCCCCGCCCTGGATGGGCCCCGGGCGGATGAGCGCGATCTCGATGACGAGGTCGTAGAACTGTCGGGGCTGCAGGCGCGGCAAGAGCCCCATCTGCGCGCGCGATTCGACCTGGAACACCCCGATCGAGTCGGCACGGCAGAGCATGTCGTACACCGCCGCCTCCTCCTTCGGCAGGGTCGCCAGCTCCCACACCTCCCCCGTCGATTCGCGGATCATGTCGAAGCAGTACTGCAGCGCGGCGAGCATCCCGAGCCCGAGGAGGTCGAACTTCACCAGCCCCATCCACGCGGCGTCGTCCTTGTCCCACTGGATCACCGTGCGGTTCTCCATGCGGGCGTGCTCGATCGGCACGACCTCGCCCACGGGCCGGTCGGTGAGCACCATCCCGCCGGAGTGGATGCCCATGTGCCGCGGCGCCTTCAGCAGCTCGCCGGCGAACTCGATCACCTGATCCGGGATGTCGTGGCCCTGCGTCGACTCCAGCGACGCGCCCCAGCGCTCGACCTGCTTCGACCAGGCATCCTGCTGGCCGGGCGAGTGCCCGAGCGCCTTGGCCATATCGCGCACGGCGTTCTTCGGCCGGTACTGGATGACGTTCGCCACCTGCGCCGCACGGTCGCGCCCGTAGGTGGCGTAGACCCACTGGATGATCTCCTCGCGCCGATCCGAGTCGAAGTCGACGTCGATGTCGGGCTCCTCGTCGCGGAGGCTCGAGAGGAACCGCTCGAACGGCAGTCTGTAGGCGATCGCGTCGACGGCGGTGATGTCGAGCAGGTAGCAGACGGCACTGTTGGCCGCCGATCCTCTCCCCTGGCAGAGGATGCCACGGCGCCGGGCCTCCTGCACGATGCCGTGGACGATCAGGAAGTAGCCGGGGAAATCCTTCATCTCGATGACGGCGAGCTCGCGATCGATGCGCGCGGCATCCTCCGCGGGAAGGTCGGGGTACTTCCGCGGCACCGCCTCCCACACCAGGTGCCGGAGCCACGACATGGGGGTGTGCCCCTCGGGGACGGGGAGCTTCGGCAGCGCGGGCTTGGCGCGACGCAGCGGAAACGCCAGCTCGTCGGCGAGGGTGACCGTGCGGGCGACGGCGTCGGGATAGCGGACGAAGCGCTCGCTCATCTCGAGCCCCGACCGCAGGTGCGCGCCGGCGTGAGCGGGGAGCCACCCGTCGATCTCGTCGAGCCCGCGGTTGGCGCGGACGGCGGCGACCGCGGCGGCGAGGAGCTGGCGCTGCGGTACGGCGTAGTGGACGTTGTTGGTCGCCAGCAGCGGCAGCCCGCGCTCGCGCGCGAGCCCGGCGAGCACGTCGTTGTCGCGGGAATCGCAGGGGTTCCCGTGGTCGATGAGTTCGACGTGGACGCTGTCGCCCCCGAACAGGGCGACGAGGTCGTCGAGGGCGCGGGCGGCGCCTGCCTGCCCCTCCTCGGCGAGCGCGTGGCGGACGGTGCCCTTCCGGCATCCGGTGAGGACGGCGAAGTGCGCGCCGTCGCCCTCCCGGCAGAGTGCGGACAGCTCGTCGAGGTCGTACTGCGGGCGTCCCTTCTCGCCGCCGCGCAGTTGCGCGTGGGTGATCGCCGAGGCCAACCGGTGATAGCCCTCCTCTCCGCGGGCGAGGACGAGAAGGTGTCGCCCGGTGGGGTCGGGCTGCCCGTTCTGGGGTCCGGGGAGTCCGAGCGACAGCTCGGATCCGAATACGGTCTTCAGCTGCAGGGTCTCGGCCGCCTCGGCGAAGCGGACGATGCCGTAGAAGCCGTCGTGGTCGGTGACGGCGAGCGCGTGCAGGCCCAGGCGCTCGGCCTCCTCGGCGAGCTCCTCGGGCGAGGAGGCGCCGTCGAGGAACGAGAACGACGAGTGCGCGTGCAGCTCGGCATACGGGATGGTCTCGGCGGGTCGCTCGATGCCCTGCGCGACGTACGAATCGCGCTTGTGCGACCACGCGGGGCTGTCGCCTCCGTCGGCCCCCGCCGGTCGGGTGCCGGGACGCCGCCGGCCGCTCAGCACCCGCTCCATCTCGGACCACGGGACGCCGGGGTTGTTGAAGCCCATCAGTCGTACGCCCCCTCGACCCACCAGCTCTCGCCCTCGCACACCAGCAGCCACGCCGCCCCCTCGACGTCGACGACCTGGAAGCGGTGCGCGCGGCGCGCACGGGCGGCATCCCACCCGCGTTCGACGACGGGCCACGGTCCCGCCCACGCGGTGATCTCGCGGCTCCGTCCGCTCTCGGCGAGGAAGGCCGGCACCGCCGAGACGCTCCCCCGCTCGTCGACGTCGATCACCTCGCCGCCGAGCGCACGGACGTCGGCGGGCACCGGCTCGAGGAACACCGTCGCCGGATGCGGCTCGGGAAGGCTCCCCGGCCACGGCCGGGCGCGCACGGCCGTCTGCGCGCCGACCCGGTCGCCCCACGGCACGAGCACCTGCCGCTCGGCGAGCCAGCGTCCGCCGCCGATCTCGGGGGTGAGGACCCCCCGATGCCCGAGCATCGCCTGCACGCGCGAGAGGGCGTGGTGCACCCGCTCCTCCGGCCCGCCGCCGAAGAGAGCGGGGGCGTGGTGGGATGCCGCATCCACCGCCGCCGGCTCGATCCGCACCCGGGTCACCCCGCTGCGGAGGCCCTCCTGATCCTCCGCGAGCTGCCAGCGCACCCGGTCGACGATCGCGGCGGCGTCGAAGGACCGCGGATGCAGCCACACGCGGTGACTGTGCTCGCCGCGGTCGCCGAAGAGCTCCACCCGCAGCTCGGTGCACACCAGGTCGATCGCCCCGAGGCGGGTGGTGAACTCCTCCGCCGCCACGCGCATGCCGAACGCGACCTGGTCGGCGATCTCGAGCGGCGGCTCGAACGCGACCTCGCGGTGCAGCTCCGGCGGCGGGATGCGGGGCTCGACCGGGCGCGAGTCCCACCCCGCCGAGAGGGTGTGGAGGCGGATGCCGCGCTCGCCGAACCGCTCGCGCACCCGGTCGGGGGTCATCGCCGCGAACCCACCGAGGGTCTGCACCCCGAGGCGCGCGAGGAGTCCGGGCAGGTCGTCGGCGGCGCGGGCCGGCTCGCCGGGCGTCACGTCGGCGAGCACCGACACCGACAGCGGCGCGAGGAAGCCCGCCGCGCCGCCGGCGGGGACCGTGAAGACCGGCTCGGCGCGGGTCGTCGCCGCGCGCGCCGCCTGCTCGGCGGTGAAGGGTCCGTCGGCGATCCCCGCGCGCACGTCGGCGAGGTCGAGCTCGGCGAGGGCGGCGAGCAGCACGCGCGCCGCCTCCGCCTCGCCGCCGTAGTACCGCGCCGGACCCTTCGCCCGCAGTGCGCACAGCCCCGCCCGGAGCACCTGCACGCCGGGCGCGCGCTCCTCGACGGCCGCGACGATCGGCGAGAACGCGCGATGATCGCGGATCGCGTCGGCGGGGACGATCACGAGCCCCGGGCACCGCGACTGCGCGTCACGTCGGCGCTGCCCCCGCCGCACACCGTCGGCGCGGGCGTCGGACGAGCAGGCCACGACGGCGTTGTGCTGGACGACGGCGATCGGTCGGCCCTCCGCCCCCGGCGGCATCCCCTCGCCGTCGCGGAGGAGTGCGGTGACCGGCCAGTCCGGGAACCACAGCACCATGCTGCGCTCGGGCGCCCGCGTGGTCATCAGCCGACCGCCCGCATCGGGGGCACGGACGCCGCCCTGCGCTCGTCGCGCCCGTCGCGCCCGTCGCCGGTCACGCCGCTGCGACCGCCACCGGATGCCGCCCCCTCGCGCTGCGGTTCGAGCGCGGCCAGCGGCTCGGACGCGGACGAGATGCCGCCCTGCGGATCGGGCAGAAGCACCCGCGCGCGGCGCTGATTCGGCCAGCGCCTGCTCGTCGATCGGAGCGTCACCTCGCGACGGGAGAGGTAGCCGTGTCCGCGGCCGAGGCCCTCCCAGTCGGGCTGGTCGATCTCGATCGCCGCCTCCGCCTGCGGCCACGGCCCCTGCACCAGAAGCACCGCGCCGCGCTCACGCAGTCGCCCGGCCAGGCGCGAGATCTCGCCGTCGGGCACGCGTCCCGCCGGCCGCACCGCCACCACGGGGAGCACGTCGGCGATCGTCGCGGTGACCGCGAGCCACCGCGGACCGGGCTCGGGGATCAGCACGAGTTTCGACAGATCGACCCCGAGCGCCTCGGCCGCCTCGGCGCCGAAGCGCGGCATCCCGACCGCGGCGCACCACGATCCCGAACTCGACGGGGTCGCCAGCAGCGCCATCAGCAGCGACATCGACCGTGGGAGCGAGTACGCCGCCCCCGGGCGAAGCCCACCCCCGGGAAGGAGCGAGGCGAGCGCGGGGTGCACCGGCAGCACGGGAGCGTCGAGGCGGCGCCCCTGCATCCGCTCCATCTGTGCGCGCAACGCCGCCACATCGGCCCGCGCACCGGATCCTGCGTCGCGGGACGACATCGCGGTAGCCTGCACGATCGCCCTCATCCCTCCAGTGTAGAACGCATGTTCTACGTGTATCTACGTCGATCTCGAACGTATCTCTGCCCTCCGACATCGCACCCGCGCCCGCCCATCGCCGGCCTTCAGGTGGCAGAAATCGCCGCCTCAGCGCGCGCGAGGAGGCCATAAGCGCCACACGAACGCGCAGATCACTCAGCCCGCCTCACGGGCGCGACCCGCGTCCGCCGCGCCGGCTGCGCGGCCAGCAGGATGCCGCCCACCACGAGCGCGACGCCGACGGCCTGGGGCATCCCGAAGGCCTCGCCGGCCAGCGCGACCCCGAGGACGACGCCGGTGACCGGATTGAGCAGCCCCACCACCCCGACCGTGCCCGGCGGAAGATGCCGGAGCCCCGTGAACCACGCGGTGAACGCGAGCGCGGTCGCGATGAGCGAGACGTAGGCGAAGGCGAGCGCCGTGGGCACGTCGAGCGGGGGCGGCGGCCCTTCGACGAGAATCGCGGCCGGCAGCAGCACGCCGGAGCCGGCCACGAGCTGCCACGCGGTCATGTGCAGAGCCGGGATGTCGCCGCCCCACCGCACCGTCAGGACGAACCCGATCGAGGAGGCCACCATCGCCCCGAGGGACGCCGTGATGCCCCACGGATCCGCCGAGCCCGGATCGGCACCCAGCATGATCGCCACACCGACGAGTCCCACGAGAGCCCCCAGGGCCGCCGCCGGCGCGGGACGGCGCTTCAGCAGCAGCCACGCGAAGAGCATCATGCACGCCGCCGAGGTCGACATCAGCGTCGCGGCGAGGCTCGAGGGCAGCCGCTGACCCGCCACGTAGATGAGCACGAAGAATCCGCCGACGTTCAGGATGCCGAGCACCAGCGACCGCCACCACCACTGTCCGCGCGGCAGCGTGCGAGCAATCAGAAGCACGACGATCCCGGCGGGAAGCGCGCGCAGCACCCCACCCCAGAGCGGGGATTCCGCCGGCAGCAGAGTGCGGGTGACGACGTAGGTGCTCCCCCACGCGATCGGCGCGATCGCCGTCAGCGCGATCCATCGCCATGTTTTCTCTTCCATGGAAGATACAATAGCTTCCCGGGAAGATAATATGAACGGATGGACGCAGAAGATCACGTCGCCGCCATCCAGGCCGACTGGCGCCGAGAGCGCCCCGACCTCGACCCGTCGCCGCAGGGCGTCATCGGTCGCCTGCACCGCGTCGCGCTGGCACTGACGGATCGCCTGATCGAGGTCTATGCGCGGTTCGACCTCACCGAGCCGGAGTTCGATCTGCTCGCCACCCTCCGCCGCGCCGGAGCCCCCTACGAACGCCCCGCGGGCGAACTCGCCGCGCACACGATGGTCACGACGGGCGGCCTCACCAAACGCGTGGATCGCCTCGCCGCCCGGGGACTGGTCGACCGTCGCATCGAACCCGGCGACGGACGCCGACGCATGGTGCGACTGACCCCCGAGGGCCTCGCGCTCATCGATGATGCGATCACCCAGCACCTCGCGAACGAGCACCGCCTCCTCGACGAGCTCGGCGCCGACGACGCGCGCACCCTGGAGCCGATCCTCACCCGCTGGCTGCGGATTCTCGACGCCGACTGATCCACGACGCCGAGGTCGCGGCATCCGTCACCGACGCCCGTCAGGTGGCAGAAGCTGCCGCCTCCACGCGAGCTAAGGGGCGAGAAGTGCCACACGAACGCGCGGATGCCGCCCGCGACGGCGCATGCCGCGCGACGCCTCAGGCGGCGAGGGCCAGGTACGGCTCCCAGCGGGGGTCCGAGCGGTCGGTGCCGCGCACCATCCACTGCGGTCCGCGCGGCGGGCGCGGCGCGACGCGCAACTCCCACCCCATCTCCTGCGGCGTCCGGTCGCCCTTGACGTTGTTGCAGCGCAGGCAACAGGCGACGAGGTTCTCCCACGAGTCCGCTCCCCCGCGGGAGCGCGGCAAAATGTGATCGATCGTGGTGGCGCTCTTGTCGCAGTAGCCGCAGCGCTGCGCGTCGCGTCGCAGCACCCCGCGACGGGTGACAGGCACCTGCGAGCTTCCCGGGACACGCACGTACCGCGTGAGGATGATCACCGCCGGGCGATCGAACGACCCCGACGCCGCCCAGACCGGCTCCCCTTCCAGGCGTTCGACCACGGTGGCCTTGTCGTTCATCACGAGCACGAGGGCTCTCTTGAAGGACACCACCGCGAGCGGCTCGTATCCGGCGTTCAGCACCAGTGTGCGCATTCGTCATCCTCTCGAACGTCCGGGACGGCTTCCCGGTGATTCGACCTGTCGACGTTTCCCGATGCGCACGGGCATGAAAAAAGGCGCTGTCTCAGAGACAGCGCCTCGGCGCCACGGCAGTGCCGCGGAATCCGATCATGCAATGCCGGAGGACGTGGCGTCCGAGCGCATCCATGGTGCGGATGCGTGGTGTGCGGTCCATCGGCTTTTCCCTCCGCTTCGTGGAGCGTCGGGTTTCAGGGTAACCCACGCCACGACGCGCCGGCGCGGAGGCCGGTGAACGCGTCGTGGCGTGTCGACGAATGTGGGGAGACGACGGATGCCGTCAGCCGGCGTTGACCTGCAGCCACGCCCACGGGTCGACGACCGAGCCGTTGATGTGCACCTCGAAGTGAAGGTGGTTGGCGGTGGAGCGTCCGGTGCTGCCGACGAGTCCGATCAGCTGACCGGCCTCGACGTACTGTCCGGCCTGCACCTGACGGCTGCCGTAGGTCATGTGGCCGTAGACGGTGTTGACCTGCTGACCGCCCACGACGTGGTCGATGGTGACGGCGACGCCGTAGCCGTAGTAGCTCTCACTGGAGACGCGGACGACGCCTGCGGCGGCGGCGTAGATCGGGGTCCCGCCGTCGGCGAGGAGGTCGACGCCCTGGTGGTAGCCCGAGTCGCCGAGGCCGCGGCCCTTGGTGAAGGTCAGGAGCGGCCAGCGGACCTCGCCGGTGCCGGGCGAGGTGAGGCTGATGTTCATCGGCACGGAAGACGACGACGAGGATGCCGCGGCGGCGGCCGCAGCGGCGGCGGCTTCGGCGCGGGCGACGGCGGCGGCTTCGGCCGCCTCCTTCGCCTTCTTCTCGTCGATCTCCTCCTGTGTGGTGGCGGAGTAGCTCTCGCGCTGGATCTGCGAGGCGCTGGCGTCGGAGGCGACGAGCAGCGACTGGGCGTTGTCGGCGGCGATCTGGTGCTGCGTGATCGCCTCCTCGCTCTGCGGCATGGCAGCGAAGGCGGGGATCGCGGCGGTCGCGACGAGGCCGCCCACCATGCTGAGGATGACCATCGAGCGCAGCGGCTTGGTCACACGGCTCGGGGCCTTGGGGGTCGTCCGGACGGGTGCAGTGGCGGCTTTGCGGGCGGCGACGGCAGCGGCCTTGCGCTGTGCGACGGCGGACTTCCGCTGCGCGACGGCGGCGGTGCGACGGGCGGCAGGGGTCTCGCTCCTGCGGGAGCGACGAGTGGGGGGCGTCGCCTCGGTCGGGTTCTCGCCCTCGGGCGAGGAATTCTCTTCAGCCAATAGTTCCTCCGGCGCCTCTGCGCCGGGGGCGCTGGCTCGTCGGCACTCGGTGTTCGGGGCACAGTGTGCGGGTCGGGGGCCTCGGAAACGACGAGCCAGGGAGGCAATTTCCGAGGGGTCCTACGGCGGGCTTGTCGCCTGTGGACGGTCCGAGGCTACCCGAAGGTAACGAATAAGTCACGCTCAGACGGCAGACCGAGACGATTCCCAGGGAGAGGACACGGCTCCGACACCCTCCCCGCACACGGGAGCTCAGGCCATACTCGACAGCTGGATGAGGTTGCCGCAGGTGTCGTCGAGGACGACGGTCACGACCGGCCCCATCGCGGTCGGCTTCTGCGTGAAGGTGACGCCGCGGCCGGACAGGTCCTCGTAGGCCGCGGCGACATCATCGACCACGAAGGATGCCGCGGGGATGCCGTCGGCCGCGAGGGCGGCCGTGTATGCCTTGGCCGCGGGGTGCTCATCCGGCTCGAGGAGCAGCTCCGGCCCATCCGGCTCTCCCGGGCCGACGACGGTCAGCCACCGGTGCTGGCCGAGCGGGATGTCGTTCTTCACGACGAAGCCGAGCTTGTCGGTGTAGAAGTCCAACGCCTTCGCCTGGTCGTCGACGAAGACGCTCGTGAGATTGATGCGGATGCCCATCCGTCAGTCCTTTCCGGGTGCAGGCCAGCGCTCGATGATCTCGCGCAGGGGTGCGGTGTGCAGGTGGTGGATTCGTGTGCGACCCACCCGCTCCGAGCTGACGAGTCCGGCGTCCTCCAGGACGCCCAGGTGCTGCGAGATCGCCTGACGACTCGAGGTGATGCCGTGCCGCATCGCAAGACGCGAACACAGCTCGAACAGACTCTGCCCGTCCTGCGTGGTCAGCTCATCGAGGATGAGCCGTCGTGTCTGATCGGACAGTGCGTGGTAGAGGTCGCCCACGGCCTCAGAATAGGCAAGTAGTCACTTGCATGTCAATGGTCGCGGGAAAGATCCTCAGGCCGGCTCGGCGACGAGGAAGATGTGGGAAGCGACCTCGACGGGCAGCTCCAGCCCCTCGTCGGTCCCGTCCATCTCGACCAGCACGTACCCCTCGTTGAAGCGGAAGGACCCGCGGGCACCGGGCATGACGCCGGCACCCTTCAGCTGCTGGAGGAGCTCCGGATCGACCTGCGCGGGCTCGGCGAGACGGCGCACGGTGCCGGTGATCGGCGCCCCCGCCTCGTTCATGCGCTTGACGAGGCCGATGACACCCTGCTCGAAGGTCTTGGCCGGAAGGTCCCCCAGCTGGTCGAGGCCGGGGATGGGGTTTCCGTACGGCGACTCGGTCGGGTGCCCGAGGAGCTCCACGAGCCGACGCTCGACCTGCTCGCTCATGACGTGCTCCCAACGGCAGGCCTCTTCGTGCACGAACGCCCAGTCCAGCCCGATGACGTCCGAGAGCAGGCGTTCGGCGAGACGGTGCTTGCGCATCACGTCGACGGCCTTCTGACGGCCGGCGTCGGTGAGCTCGAGGCTTCGGGTGTCGGTGACGACGACGAGACCGTCGCGCTCCATACGACCGATGGTCTGCGACACGGTGGGACCGGAGTGTCCGAGCCGCTCGGAGATGCGCGCCCGCAGCGGAACGATGTTCTCCTCCTCGAGTTCGAGGATCGTCCGCAGATACATCTCGGTGGTGTCGATGAGATCGGTCATTTGTGTGTCATCCTTCGCCGTCCGAGCCGGTGAGGACAGCCTATCCACCCTAGAATCGACCCATGCCCCACGTCGTGCTTCCCCGAGAGATCCTGCCCACCGACGGTCGCTTCGGTTGCGGTCCGGCCAAGATCCGCGGTGCGCAGCTGGAGGCCCTCGTCGGGCCCGGCGCCGCACTGCTGGGCACCTCGCACCGCCAGGCCCCGGTGAAGGACCTCGTCGGCCGCGTGCGCTCGGGGCTCCGCGAGCTCTTCCGCGCCCCGGAAGGATACGAGGTGATCCTCGGCAACGGCGGCTCGACCGCGTTCTGGGACGCCGCAGCCTTCGGCCTCATCGACAAGCGCAGTCAGAACCTCGTCTTCGGCGAGTTCGGCGGCAAGTTCGCCGCGGCGGCGAAGACCCCGTGGCTCGAGGCGCCGGACGTGCGCAAGGCCGACCCGGGCACCCGCATCCTGCCGGAGGCTGTCGAGGGCGTGGACGTCTACGCGTGGCCCCACAACGAGACCTCGACCGGCGTCAGCGCTCCGGTCGAGCGCGTGCACGGCGACAGCGGGGCGCTCACCGTCATCGACGCGACCAGCGCCGCTGGCGGCATCGACCTGTCGATGCACGAGGCGGACGTCTACTACTTCGCCCCCCAGAAGAACCTCGGCTCGGACGGCGGCCTGTGGATGGCGGTGGTCTCGCCCGCCGCCATCGAGCGGATCGAGCGGATCGCGGCATCCGGCCGGTACATCCCCGAGTTCCTCAGCCTGAAGAACGCCCTCGACAACTCGCGCCTGAACCAGACGCTGAACACCCCGGCGCTCACGACGCTGTTCCTTCTCGAGCAGCAGGTGTCGTGGATCCTCGACAACGGCGGCCTGCAGTGGGCCGACGCCCGCACCCGCGAATCGTCCTCGGCTCTCTACGCGTGGGCCGAGGCCTCGTCGGTCGCGACCCCTTTCGTGACGGATGCCGCGGACCGCTCGCCCGTGGTCGTCACGATCGACTTCGACCAGACCGTGGACGCCGCGGCGATCGCCTCGAGCCTCCGCCAGAACGGCATCGTCGACACCGAGCCGTACCGGAAGCTCGGCCGCAACCAGCTGCGCGTGGCGACGTTCGTCTCGATCGAGCCCGACGACGTCCGTCAGCTCATCCGCTGCATCGACTACACCATCGAGCGTCTCTGACCGGGCGGGGCTGAGCCCCGACCCGGCGGACGGTCGGGGTCAGTCCTCGTCGTCGTCTTCGTCCGAGTCGTCGTCCTCGTCCGAGTCGTCCTCGTCATCCGAGTCATCGTCGGCGAGTTCGTCGATGTCGACGCCGTCGACGTCCCCCGCGTGGAGGATCCGCGAGCCGTGCTCGTCGAACTCGGCCGCATCGAGATCGTCGACGTCGTCGAGCTCGTCGTCATCCTCGTCATCGTCCGAGGCGTCGCCGTCGCCGGCCTCGGCCGCGGCCTGCGCCGCCGCTTCCTGCGCGGCCTGGTATTCGGCCAGACGCTCGGCCCACGGCACCCACTCCGGCGCGAGGAGCGCCCCGTCGCCGGGAAGCAGTTCGACCTCGAGCACGGTGGGCTCGGCATCCTCGACCCGGGCGATGGTGACCGTCCAGAACCAGCCGGGGTAGCCGGCGAGGCGGTTCTCGAAGCGCAGCGAGACGACACCGTCACCCTCGGCGCGGTAGCCCGCCGCTTCGCCGATCGTCGACTCCGGCGTGATCTCAGCGAGCGCCGACAGCGCCAGCTCCCGGGCGTCCAGGAGCGACGGGTCGAACGGGATCTCAGGCGTCGAAGTCATCGGCGACCTTACGCAGCACCGCGGCGATCTTCTTGGCGTGGGCACCACTGGGGTAGCGGCCGCGACGGAGGTCACCGCCGATGCCGTCGAGCAGCTTCACGAGGTCCTCGACGATGACCGCCATGTCGTCCGCGGGCTTGCGCGACCGCTTCGACAGGCTGACCGGTGCCTCGAGCACACGCACCGACAGCGCCTGCAGTCCGCGCTTGCCGTCGGCGACGCCGAACTCCAGGCGGGTGCCCTGCTTCGGTGACGGGGAACCGGCGGGAAGGGCCGAGGCGTGCAGGAAGACGTCCTGGCCGTCATCGGTGGTGATGAAGCCGAACCCCTTCTCGTCGTCGTAGAACCTGACCTTGCCGGTGGGCATCGAGACCTCGCTGGATCGGTGTGCCCGAGCGACGGGCACGAAGAGAACACGGTGAAGACGGGGTCGGCAGACCCCACCCTTCAGCCTACGGCACCGCCCGCCGCGCGACAGGACCGTGCGTCCACAGGAGTAGGGTGAAACCGATGAGCGCGCGCACACCCGGGAACGATGTCCCGATCCGTCCGATCGACCGGATGCTGTCCTTCATGTCGTTGGGGCTGCTGATCCTGTCGGTCGTGTGCTTCTTCGCGATCATGATCGGCTCGTCCTCCGGTGCCGACATGCAGTCCGGCGTCTGGCCGGCCGTCGCCTTCGTTCCGCTGTTCGGCCTGCCGATCGCCTTCCTCCTCCTTCTCGCCGTGCTCATCATGAGTTTCGTGCGGAGAGCCCGGGCCAACAAGGGCGACTGAGTGGCCTCCGACGAACGGGCCCTGGCAACGTGGCTGGCCGCCCGCAGTGACGACGATCTCGCCGTCATCTTCGCCGCACGCGGCGTCTCCCCCGCCGCCGGCTGGCGCGACTTCTTCGACGCCGCCGACGGGCTGCTCGATCCGATCTCGATCGATCGCGCGCTGACGAAGCTGCCCCGCGCCGCCCTCCAGGCCCTCGCCGATCCGGCCGGCGGCCCCGAGGCACCCCCCGTCTCCGACACGCTCGCGCTCCGCGGCGACACCGGCACCGTGTTCCCGACGGTCGCCGCCCGCGTGGCCGTCCTGGCCGAGACGACGCCGGAGGCCTTCACCCCGTTTCCGGATGCCGCACCCGTGGCCGCCGGCGGCGAGGCCGAGGCCGCCGAACGCGCCTTCACCGCCGCCGGCGCGCTGGCCGAGATCCTCGTCACCGCGCGCCGCGCCCCCATCTCGCGCACGGGCGCGGGTCCCGTGAGCGCGCTGGACCGGCGACGCCTGCTCGAGGCCGACATCGTCGATTCCGCCGAGGAGCTCGACGACCTGCTCGCCGCCGCCGAGCACGCCGATCTCGTCGCCACCGACGGGCGCGAGTTCACCATCACCGGCGCGGGCGAGCGCTGGCTCGAACTCCCGACCCTCGCCCGCTGGACGACGGTCGTCGCGGGCTGGCGCGACCGACTGCCCGCCGGGCTCGCCTCCGCGGGCGGCGACATCCTCCCTCCCACGCACTGGACGGGGGCCTACCCGCTCGATCGGGACTGGCCGGCGCGCGCCGAGCAGAGCCGTCGGATCGCCGTCCGCTGGGGGCTCCTCTCCCTCGACGGCGGCATGCCGGAGTGGACCCCGACGATCCTCGGCGGCGGCGAGATCCCCACCGACGCGATCGCGCCGCACCTGCCGGCCGAAATCGACCGCCTCTACCTCCAGGCCGATCTCACCGCGATCGCCCCCGGTCCGCTGGCCCCGGCGCTCGACATGCGTCTGCGCCGGATCGCGGTCCGCGAATCGCGCGCTCAGGCCTCGACCTACCGCTTCACCCCCGAGAGCATCGCCGCCGGCCTCACCGAGGGCGAGACCGCGGAGTCGATCCACGACTTCCTCGCCGAGGTGTCGCTCACCGGCATCCCTCAGCCGCTGGACTACCTGGTGCAGTCCACCGCCGATCGGCACGGACTCGTGCGCGTGTCGACGGATGCCGCCGGCCTCACCCGCGTGGACAGCGTCGACCCCGCGCTCATCGACGCGATCGCGATCGATCAGGCCCTCCGCCCCCTCGGGCTCGTGGCCGACAGCGGAGCGCTCCGCTCCCGCGCCGAGCGGAGCGTGGTGTTCTGGGCACTGGCGGACGCCCGGTACCCGGTGATCGCGGTCGACGCGCAGGGCTCCCCCGAGTCACTTCACCGCCGCACCGCTCCCGTCCGCTCGGCGGTGACCGTCGCACCGCACACCGCCTATGCGCCGCTCATCGCGACCCTGCGCGCCCGCCATTCCGACACGGGCGAAGGGGCATGGCTCGAGCGCGAGCTCGACCAGGCGGTGCGCGCCAAGGCGACGCTGCTGGTCACCGTGCGCCTCCCCGACGCCAGTGAACGCACCTTCACGCTCGAAGCCTCCGGTCTCGGCGGGGGGCGCCTGCGCGGCCTCGACCGCGCCGCCGACATCGAGCGGACGCTCCCGATCTCGAGCATCGTCGCCGCCGTCCCGACCGACACCGTCTCCTCCGGCCGCCGCTGACCGGCATCCGCCCGCCGCACCGCCGGTAGACTGGCACGTTATGGCTGACGGACCCCTCATCGTGCAGAGCGATCGCACCGTGTTGCTGGAAGTGGCGCACCCCGACGCCGAGACGGCACGGCACGAACTCGCGATCTTCGCCGAGCTCGAGCGCGCCCCCGAGCACATCCACACCTACCGCATCACGCGCCTGGGCCTGTGGAACGCCCGCGCGGCCGGCCACGAGGCCGACGACATGCTCGCCACCCTCGACCGGTTCTCGCGCTTCCCCGTCCCGCCGTCGGTGTCGATCGACATCCGCGAGACCGTCGGCCGCTACGGCCGGCTCGTCATCGAGCGCACCCCCGTGGGCGACGACGGCTCGGGCGGCGACCTCGTCCTCCGCTCGACGGATGCCGCCGTGCTCGCCGAAGTGTCGAAGAACAAGCGCATCCAGCCGCTGCTGATCGGCCGCCCGACCCCGGACTCGTACCTCGTGGACGCGTGGGCGCGCGGGCAGATCAAGCAGGAGCTGCTGAAGATCGGCTGGCCCGCCGAAGACCTCGCCGGCTACACCCCGGGCACCCCGCACCCCATCGAACTCGCCGAGACCGGGTGGGAGCTGCGGCCGTATCAGCGGCACGCCGTGGACACCTTCCGCGAGGGCGGGTCGGGCGTCGTGGTCCTCCCCTGCGGCGCCGGGAAGACACTCGTGGGCGCGGGGGCCATGGCCGAGACGAAGACGACGACCCTCATCCTCGTCACCAACACCGTCAGCGCCCGACAGTGGCGCGACGAGCTCCTCAAGCGCACGAGCCTCACTCCCGAGGAGATCGGCGAGTATTCCGGGGCGTCGAAGGAGATCAAGCCGGTCACCATCGCGACCTACCAGATCCTCACGGCGAAGCGAAAGGGCGAGTACGCCCACCTCGCCCTCCTCGACGCGCTGGACTGGGGCCTCATCGTGTACGACGAGGTCCACCTCCTCCCCGCCCCGGTGTTCAAGCTCACCGCCGACCTCCAGGCCCGCCGACGCCTCGGCCTCACCGCGACCCTCGTGCGCGAGGACGGGCGCGAGGGCGACGTGTTCAGCCTCATCGGCCCCAAGCGCTTCGACGCCCCCTGGAAGGAGATCGAGGCGCAGGGCTTCATCTCCCCCGCCGTCTGCTATGAGGTGCGCGTGGACCTCCCCGTCGACGACCGGCTCGAATACGCCGCATCCGCCGACGAGGAGCGCTATCGTCTCGCGGCGACCGCACCCGCGAAGATCGACGTGGTGCGGAGCCTCGTCGACCGTCACGCCGGCGAGCGCATCCTCATCATCGGCCAGTACCTCGACCAGATCGACGTCCTCGCCGACGCGCTGAACGCGCCGAAGATCACCGGCCAGACCCCGGTGGACGAGCGGTCCGAGCTCTACCAGGCGTTCCGCGAGGGCGAGATCTCGGTGCTCGTGGTGAGCAAGGTCGCCAATTTCTCGATCGATCTCCCCGAGGCATCCGTCGCGATCCAGGTGTCGGGCTCGTTCGGGTCGCGCCAGGAGGAAGCTCAGCGCTTGGGGCGGCTCCTCCGCCCCAAGCAGTCCGGGCACACGGCGAGCTTCTACACGCTGATCGCCCGCGACACGGTCGATCAGGACTACGCGCAGAACCGTCAGCGCTTCCTCGCCGAGCAGGGCTACGCGTACACGATCATCGACGCCGAGACCCTCAGCGCGGCGTGACTCCGGCATCCGCGCGCAGCGGACGGATGCCGCGGCGGACCTGAACGGTTCATCGGTGTTCGCTATGCGCGAGGCGCCGTACCGGCCGATATCCAGGCACCGCGGCGAAAGCCTGACAATAATGGGCCGTATGACCGCACCGCGCATCCTCGTCGTGGACGACGAGCCGAACATCCGCGACCTGCTCATCCAGAGCCTCCGCTTCGCGGGGTACCAGGTCAGGGCCGTCAGCAACGGCGCCCAGACGATCTCGGCCGTCCTGGAAGAGGAACCCGACCTCATCGTGCTGGACGTCATGCTCCCCGACATGAACGGGTTCAGTGTGACCAAGCGCCTCCGCGGCGCCGGATACACCGCCCCGATCCTGTTCCTCACCGCCAAGGACGAGACCGAGGACAAGATCACCGGGCTCAACGCCGGCGGCGACGACTACGTCACCAAGCCCTTCAGCCTCGACGAGATCGTCGCGCGCATCCAGGCGATCCTCCGCCGCACGATGCAGGCCGACGAGGAGTCGGTCATCCGCGCGGGCGAGCTCACGATGGATCAGGACACCCACGACGTGCAGGTGGGCGACGTGAGCATCGACCTGAGTCCCACCGAGTTCAAGCTGCTGCGCTACCTCATGCTCAACCCCAATCGCGTGCTGAGCAAGGCGCAGATCCTCGACCACGTGTGGGAGTACGACTTCAACGGCGACGCCGGCATCGTGGAGAGCTACATCTCCTACCTGCGTCGGAAGATCGACCCGCACTCCTCCGAGCCGCTCATCCAGACCAAGCGCGGCTTCGGCTACATGCTGAAGGCCGGCAAGACGGCCTGACCCGCCGCCGCGCCCGCCGCCCGCACCACCTCGAAGGAACCTCCTGTCCAGCCACCCGGATGCCGTCACCCGCTGGTGGCGCGGCACGAGTCTGCGCGCGAAGGTCACCGGCGTCACGGTCGCCCTCCTCGTCGTGGGCCTCTTCGCCGCCGGGATCGGGACGATGGCCTTCCTCCGGGAGAGCCTCGTCACGAGCGTGAAGACCCAGCTCACGCAGCTGGCGGCCACCGACGTCACCAGCCCGCTGTTCCAGATCACGGTGGAGGACGGCGTCCCGACGTTCACGCGGCGGGCGGCGACCCCCGCGGCGACGACCTACTTCGTGGCGATCTACGACGCCGACGGGGTGCTGCAGTCCACCGCCGGCGGCGGAGGCCTGGTCGAGCCGGACTTCCCGAGCGAGTTCACCCTCGATGACACCTACCGGAACCTCTCCGAGCCCTTCACGCTGAAGAACCCCGACGGCGGCCCGTCCTACCTCGCCGGCGTGGGCTTCATCGAGATCAGCGGCGTCCGCGACAGCTACACGCAGATGGTCGTGCAACCCCTCGCCCCGACCAATGCGGTCGTGGCCAATTACGTTGCGATCTACAGCATCCTCGCCTTCATCATCATCATCGGCGGGGCCGTCCTCACCCGGGCCCTCGTGAGTATCACCTTCCGCAGCCTCGGCCAGGTCGAGGCGACCGCCGACGCGATCGCGGCGGGAGACCTCAGCCTCCGAATGACCGACGTCGAACCGCGCACGACCGAGGTCGGACGCCTGAAGGCGGCGCTCAACGCGATGCTGAGCCGCGTGGACGGCGCCCTGGCGCAGCGCGACTCGACGGTGCAGCAGATGCGCCGGTTCATCGGCGACGCCAGCCACGAGCTGCGGACGCCGCTGGTGACCGTCCGCGGCTACGCGGAGCTGTACCGCATGGGCGCCATCCGCGGAGACGACGACATAGCCCAGTCGATGGAGCGGATCGAGAAGGAGGCGATCCGCATGGGACTCCTCGTCGAGGATCTCCTCGCCCTCGCCCGCCTGGACGAGCGCCGCGACGTCGTCATCACCGACGTCGACCTCCGCCCCATCGCCCGGGACGCCGCACTGGATGTCCGCGCCGCCGCCCCGTCGCGGCCGATCGCGGTGCTGGACACCACGGTGGAAGCGCCGCCGACCGCGCCCATCACCCGGCCCGTGCTGGACGCCGAGACCGGCAAACGCGGACCGGACGCCCCAGCCCGCACCGGCGCTCTCGCGCGTCTGCGCCGCCGACCGAAGCCGACCGCCGCGGCATCCGCCTCGCCCGTGGAAGAGCTCACCCAGGCCCCGCCGGCCGGGATCGCCCCCGTCGTGCGGGGCGATGAGAACAAGATCCGTCAGGTCGTGACGAACCTCCTCGGGAACGCCCGCCGCTTCACGCCCGAGACCTCCCCCATCGAGCTCCGCCTCGGCGTGGATGCGGAGCGGGATCTCGGCTGGATCGAGATCATCGACCACGGCGAGGGCGTCCCCGATCAGATCAAGGACAAGATCTTCCAGCGCTTCTGGCGCGCCGACACCTCCCGCACCCGGGAGACCGGCGGAAGCGGGCTGGGCCTGTCCATCGTCGCGTCGATCGTGGAGGCCTTCCACGGTTCCGTCGACGTCCGCGACACCCCCGGGGGCGGTGCGACGTTCCGCGTCGGGTTCCCGCTGTCGCAGAAGCGGGATGCCGCCGAACAGCTGGACCGCGACACCCAGCCGATCGACCCGCTGCCCGAGACGATCCCTCCCCCATCACGGGCGACTGACTAAGCTGATCCGCACACACCAGCGTCGGTGTGCGGGTCGACGGATGTCGGCCGTCGTCCTCGCCCGAAGGATCCGAGATGACTTCCCGTCCCTGGCTGGAGCACTACCCGGAGGGCGTCGCGGCCGATCTCGGCGCCCTGGCGTTCGAGAACATCCCGGCGATGATCCGACACGCCGCCTCCGAGTACGCCACGACCACCGCGTTCACCCAGTGCATGCCCAACGGCATGAACGGCTCGCTCAGCTACGGCGAGGTCGACGCCCTCTCCGACGATTTCGCGGCGTACCTCCGCGAGGTGGCCGGCCTCGCCCAGGGCGACCGGGTCGCCGTGCAGATGCCGAACTGCCTCAGCTACCCGGTCGTCGCGTTCGGGGTGTTCAAGGCCGGGTGCGTCCTGGTGAACACCAACCCGCTCTACACGGCATCCGAGATGTCGAAGCAGTTCGCCGACTCGGGCGCGAAGGCCCTCGTCGTGATCGACATGTTCGCCGATCGTCTTCCCGAGGTCCTCCCGGCCACCGACATCACCACGGTCGTCACCGTGAAGATCGCGGAGTTCTTCCCCCCGGTCATCGCGGGCGTCATCCGCATGGTGCAGAAGGTCTGGAACCGCTCGCTCCCGCCGATCACCGTCCCGCACACCGAACTCCAGGCCGCCCTCGCCGAGGGCCGAAAGCGCAAGAGCGACGCCGCCGCGACGGACTACCTCACCGGCATCGGCCCCGACTCCCTCGCGGCGCTCCAGTACACGGGCGGGACCACGGGCGTCGCCAAGGGGGCGATGCTCTCGCACGGCAACCTCGTCGCCAACACGCTGCAGATGGTGACGATGTGCGGCACGCACATGCGCGCCGGCGTCGAGGTGGTCCTCACCGCCCTGCCGCTGTACCACGTGTTCGCCTTCACGGTGAATCTCCTCGGCTTCTACCACCTCGGCGCACGGAACATCCTCGTCCCCTCGCCGCGACCGCCGAGCAACCTCAAGCGGGCCTTCGAGAACTACAAGATCACGTGGCTGACCGGCGTGAACACGCTCTTCAACGCCCTGCTCAACGAGCGCTGGTTCGTCGACAGCCCACCCCGTCACCTGCGCGCCTCGGCTGCCGGAGGCATGGCCCTGCACGAGTCGGTGGCCGTCCGCTGGCGGGAGGCGACGGGCACCCCGATCGTCGAAGGCTACGGCCTCACCGAGTCCTCACCGGTCCTGACGTTCAACCCGCTGGGCGGGCAGGGCAAGGACGGGTCGATCGGCATCCCGGTCCCCTCGACAGACGTCCGCTGCGTCGACGAGAACGGTGTCGAGACGGCCGTCGGCAGCCCCGGCGAGCTGCTCGCCCGCGGACCGCAGATCATGCTCGGCTACTGGCGGAAGCCCGACGAGACGGCCGCGACCCTCACCGACGGATGGCTCCGCACGGGCGACATCGCCCAGATGGACGAGGAGGGCTACTTCACCATCGTCGACCGCAAGAAGGACATGATCCTCGTCAGCGGCTTCAACGTGTACCCGAACGAGATCGAAGAGTGCATCGCCGCGATGCCGGGCGTCACCGAGGTCGGTGTCGTCGGCATCCTCGACGACACCACCGGCGAAGCCGTCCGCGCCTACATCGTCGCCGAGAATCCCCCGCCGACGGATGCCGAGGTGATCGCCCACTGTCGGCAGACGCTCGCCGGCTACAAGGTGCCGAAGTCGGTGCGCTTCGTCGACGAGCTCCCCAAGAGCCCCATCGGGAAGATCCTCCGCCGGGAGCTCCGAGACTCCGTCACCGCCACCATCCGCTCTCAGCCGGAGGACCGGTCGTGAACGCCCTGCTGATCCTGGCCTCGACGACGCCGCCCGCCGTGAACGAGCAGGACGTCGTCACCCCCTTCGAGCAGGTGCTGCTGGTCGGACTCGTCTTCGTGATCATGTTCGGTCTCGGTGCCGGCCTCACCCCGCGCGACTTCAAGCTCGCCCTGCGCCGGCCCTACGGCCTCATCATCGGCCTCGTCACGCAGTTCGGGATCATGCCGCTCCTGGCCTACCTGCTCGTCATCACGGTGCTCTTCCAGCTCCCCCGCGAGTACGCCGTCCCCGTCGCGATCGGTGCTCTGCTGATGGGGTGCGTCCCGGCCGGGACGACGTCGAACATCTTCACCTACTTCTCCAAAGGGAATCTCGCCCTCAGCGTCATCATGACGACGAACTCGACGCTGTGGGCACTGATCCTGACCCCCCTGATGCTCGCTCTCTACGGCTCGTTCATCTTCACCGAGGGCGCCGACCTCCAGATCCCGATCACGAACATCGTCGTGACGCTCGCGACCCTGCTGATCCCGGTGGTGGCGGGCATGCTCGTCCGTCGGTTCAGCGCGAACATCGGCGCGGTGCTCGAACTCCTCGGCGGGTTCTTCGGACTGTTCTTCATCGTCTTCCTCATGGCCACGTGGGTGCCCCGCAACTGGGCGCTCCTCACGGCCACGCCGTGGCAGACCTACCTCGTGGCGATCGGCCTGGGGCTGTTCGGCATCGCGATCGCGTACGGTCTGGCGCGCGCCATCCGCCTGCACCCGAGCAACGCGCGCACGATCGGCCTCGAGACCGGCATCCAGAACGGACCGCTCGCGATCGCGATCGTGCTGCTGACCTTTGCGAACAGCGCGGACATCGGCCTCATCCTCATCGTGCCGGCGCTGTACTCGCTGTTCATCGTGATCGTGGCCACGTTCGTCACCCTGTGGTTCCGTCGGGCGAACCTCGCCGAGGAGCAGAAGATCCCGAACCTCCTCTGAGAGCGATGGTCAGCGCCGGCCGGGGCGCTCACGGTCGGGTCGGATCAGCAGGTCCCCGAGGTTCTGGGCGAGCCAGCCGTTCCACATCCCCACCCCGCGCCAGGCGTCGCTGACGATGTCGAACACCTCCGGGCCCCACATCCAGTCCGCCAGCGGCTCCGTGCGTCCGACGGCGAGGTGCTTCAGCCGCAGCAGGCCGATGCGGGGGTGGTCGATCGGATACCCCCGCGGAGCGGTGCGCAGGGCGTCCTCGCTCATCGGCACGAGCTCGTCCTCGGCGAGCGCCGAGAGGAGGCCCTCCACCTCCGGTCCGCGCCGGTCGTCGTCGACGAGCTCGCGGAACCGCGCCAGCGCCGCGGGCGGGACATCGTACGCGCCACCGCCCACGAGCATGCCCGTCGCCGAGAGCTGAGCGTAGAAGGCGACCGGCGCGAGCGAGACCATGCCGATGTGGAGCTTATACGGCGACTTGTCGGCGCTGAAGCGGACGTCGCGGTTCGGCCGGAAGATCTTCAGCTGCCCGAACTCCGGCTCCAGCTCGGCCGCGAGCGCCTCGAACGGACCGCGGACGACGGCGTCATAGCGCGCCTTGTTCGCGAGCCACCACTCGCGGGTGTTGTCGGCGGCGAGCTCGTCGTAGAAGCGCGGGGCGTCGGGGTCCAGTCCGTCGAAGGCCATGACGCCGATCGTATCCGCCGTCGGAGGGGGTGGAACCACGCCCCCTCCTCCCCAGACGACGGATGCGGCGGCCCTCTGCACAGACGCCGGGATGCGCCACCGAGGGCCGGGGCGTCGGACCTAGCCTGAGGCTCTTCCCCGACAGAAGGAGAACACCATGGCCGTCTTCGCCGTCGACAGCGACGCCGTCATCGCCCAGTCCGCCGCCGTGCGCGGCACGATCGAACGCCTCCAGGCGGAGTCGACCGCGATGATGGCGCAGCTCACGAACCTGCAGTCCACGTGGACCGGCTCCGCCGCGGTCGCCTTCCACGGCGCCGCCGAACAGTGGCGGGTCACCCAGCGCCACGTCGAGGAGGCGCTCGCGGGCATCAGCGCCGCCCTCGGCGCCGCCGGGCGGCAGTACGCCGAGACCGAGATGGCGACGGCGGGACTTTTCCGCTGACACGCAGAAGCGCCCCTCCCGAAGGAGGGGCGCTTCTGTCAGAAAGGAACTGCTATCCGATCCTCGGGATCAGAAATCCATCCCACCGGTCGGGTCGCCCGCGGGCGCGGCGACCTTCTCCGGCTTGTCGGCGACGACGGCCTCGGTGGTGAGGAACAGACCGGCGATCGACGCGGCGTTCTGCAGCGCCGAGCGGGTGACCTTGGCCGGGTCGATGATGCCCTGTGCGAACAGGTCACCGTACTCGCCCGTGGCGGCGTTCAGGCCGTGGCCGGCGGGGAGGTCGGCGACCTTGTTGGCGACGACACCGGGCTCGAGACCGGCGTTCAGCGCGATCTGCTTGAGCGGGGCCTCGATCGCCACGCGGACGATGTTCGCACCGGTCGCCTCGTCGCCGGTCAGCTCGAGGCTGCCCAGCGCCTTGGTGCCCGACTGGATGAGCGCGACGCCACCACCGGGGACGATGCCCTCCTCGACGGCCGCCTTCGCGTTGCGGACGGCGTCCTCGATGCGGTGCTTGCGCTCCTTGAGCTCGACCTCGGTCGCCGCGCCCGCCTTGATGACGGCGACGCCGCCGGCGAGCTTCGCGAGACGCTCCTGGAGCTTCTCGCGGTCGTAGTCGCTGTCGGTGTTGTCGATCTCGCGACGGATCTGGGTGACCCGACCCTCGATCTGGCCGGCGTCGCCGGCGCCTTCGACGATGGTGGTCTCGTCCTTGGTGATGATGACCTTGCGGGCACGACCGAGGAGGTCCAGCGTCGCGTTCTCGAGCTTGAGGCCGACCTCTTCGGTGATGACCTGGCCGCCGGTGAGGATCGCGATGTCCTGCAGCTGAGCCTTGCGACGGTCGCCGAAGCCGGGGGCCTTGACGGCTGCCGACTTGAAGATGCCGCGGATCTTGTTGAGCACCAGGGTCGCCAGCGCCTCGCCCTCGACGTCCTCGGCGATGATCAGGAGCTCCTTGCCGTCCTGGATCACCTTGTCGACGATGGGCAGAAGGTCCTTGATGTTCGAGATCTTCTGGTTGGCGATCAGGATGTACGGGTCCTCGAAGACCGCTTCCTGGCGCTCGGGGTCGGTGACGAAGTAGGGGTTCAGGTAGCCCTTGTCGAAGCGCATGCCCTCGGTGAGCTCGAGCTCGGTGCCGAAGGTGTTGGACTCCTCGACGGTGACCACACCCTCCTTGCCGACCTTGTCGATCGCCTCGGCGATGAGCTGGCCGATCTCGGGGTCTGCGGCGGAGATCGACGCGGTCGCGGCGATCTGCTCCTTCGACTCGACCTCCTTGGCGCCGTCGAGAAGCTCGGCGGTGATGGCCTGGACGGCCTTCTCGATGCCGCGCTTGAGGCTGATGGGGTCGGCGCCGGCGGCGACGTTGCGCAGGCCCTCGCGAACGAGCGCCTGAGCGAGCACCGTGGCGGTGGTGGTTCCGTCACCGGCGACGTCGTCGGTCTTCTTCGCGACCTCCTTGACGAGCTCCGCGCCGATCTTCTCGTACGGGTCGTCCAGCTCGATCTCCTTGGCGATCGAGACGCCGTCGTTCGTGATCGTGGGGGCGCCCCACTTCTTCTCGAGAACGACGTTGCGGCCGCGGGGGCCCAGGGTGACCTTGACCGCGTCGGCCAGGATGTTCAGGCCGCGCTCGAGGCCACGACGGGCCTCCTCATCGAAAGCGATGATCTTTGCCATGTGGGTTTCGTCCTCCCAGGACGGTGGCTTACGGATTTAGCACTCAACGAAGCGGAGTGCTAAATCATTCTGGCACTCGACCCCCTCGAGTGCAAGCCACCGGCCGGAGCGGCGAGCGTGGTCAGGCGACGACGCGCACGGACTCCGCCTGCGGGCCCTTCTGGCCGGAACCGACCGTGAACTCGACGGTCTGCCCCTCCTCGAGGACCCGGAAGCCGGTCATGTCGATGTTGGAGTAGTGGACGAAGACGTCCTGTCCGTCCGTGACCGTGATGAAGCCGAAACCCTTCTCGGCGTTGAACCATTTGACGGTGCCCTGGGTCATGCTGATCTCTCCTGCTGCTGGTGGGACAGCGTCATCGTATGCACGTCGAGGGGCGCGGAACGGGGCCGAAGAGCACTTGTTGACACGGCAGAACCGAAGTGTTTACCGGGCCGAAACACCGGGCACGCTCAGGGGGCGTCGGGAGCAGGTTCCCCGCCATCGGTGCGATCCACACCCAGGACGATCGTGAGCTGCGAGCGCTCCGGATCCGCCGACGGATACGCGTCGCTCTGCTCGGTGCGCGCGCCGCCGATGACGTCGGCGAGACCCGCCGCCGCCGCCTCGTCCTCGGGGGCGACGTAGTAGACGGTGGTCTCGGGGAAGTCGGTCGACCCGGCCTCGCTCGCCAGGACGTCGTCCGCCGCCCACCCGGCCGCGACGACGGCATCCTTCGTCTGCGTCGCCAGGCCCGCGGCATCGGTGGCGTTGAGGATCAGCACCTGGTAGGCCGTGTCGACGACGGGCTCCACCGCGGGGGCGGTCGCCGTCGGCACGGGTTCCGCCTCGGCGGGGAACAGCTCGATACGGCCGGAGAGCAGGAGGCTTCCGAAGATGCCGAGGACGATCAGGATGATCGTCGCCACCGCCGACCAGAGCAGAACGGCGCCGGCGCGCATGCGCGGGTTCTCGGCGCGGTGGGCGCCGACGCGCCCGGCGGACGGGACGTCGTCGAAGCGATCCTTCGGGTATCGGTTCTTCGGCACCAGACGATGCTACCGGCCCGGGTCCGTGAGGCCCGAAGCGCCGGTTCAGCCGAGGCGGACCCGCGCCGCGCGATCGCGCAGCCGCTCCTCGCGGAGCCGCCGCAGACGCTTGACGAGCATCGGGTCGTAGGCCTGCGCGTCCGCCGTGTCAATGAGGCGCCCGAGGAGCTGGTAGTACCGCGCCGGTGTCAGGGCGAGCTCGGCGCGGATCGCCTCCTCCTTGGCGCCGCCGTGCCGCTGCCACTGCGCCTCGAAATCGAGCAGGGCGCGGTCGGTGTCGGTGAGGGGCACCCGCCCACGCTAACCCCGGGGTGCTCCGGATTCGCGGTGCCACACCACGCGTGCGCCGAGCGGATCGACCGTCGCGAGCGGTTCCCCGTCGAGGGCGAGGACGAATCCCTCCGCTTCGGCCGGCACCGGCCCCCGCCACGCGTCGTGGAGCGCGCGCGGATCGATCGTGATCCACCGCATCGGCCTCCCGGCGATCTCGCCGCGCGCGAGGATCTCGACGATGCGCTCCCGCCCGGCGCGCGGCACGTGCGGAAGGACGCCCGGTGTCGTCACGACGAGCGTCAGCTCTTCGGGTACGAGGGATGCCGCGCGCGCGAGGACCGCCGGATCCGACGCGTCCCCGCGCAACAGGGTCGGCGGGTCGTCGCGGGCGATGTCCAGCGCCGCGCGGATGCGGGCGGCCCGGCCCTCCTCCCCCGGCCACACGAGCGTCTCGAGGAAGCGGCGATCCTCCGAGTCGGCCGCATCGCGCGGGGCGAGGTCGATGCCTCCGCGCCAGCCGACGCGCGACACCCGGAGCCTCGGATCTCCTTCCAGCTCCGAGCGCAGGACGACGCGCGAGGCGCCCCCGGCGGGATCGAGGGCGATCGTCTCACCGTCCCGGTCGTACCGATAGGAGTAACGGTCGGGATACAGGCACAGACCCGCGCTCGCGCCGAGCTCGAGGAGAGCCACGGGACCCTCGATGAGCGCCAGGGCGGGCAGGATCGCTGCGCACCGGAGGGGCTCGTTGGTCTGCAGGCTCCTCCGGCCGGTCTCCTCGACGAGGGCCTCCGGGTGAGCACGGACCCACCCCGCCCACTCGGCGAAGCCTGCGAGCGGAGCACCGAGAAGCCGGGAGACCGCGAACACGAGGGGCGGCTGCCGGCGGACAGCGGGGATGCGGGCGAGGATGCCGGCGATGCCCTGGTCTTCGGCCACCCCCGACGCCCACGCGGCATACAGCTCCGATCGCGCGGGCGCCTCGTCGCGGGCGAACCGCCCGTATCGCTCCTGCACGGCCGCGATCTCGGCGATCTCCGCGGGCGCAGCGTCGGCGGGCTCGGCATCCATCCGCCCATTCTCCCGGCGGACGTCCAGTCACACGGGAACACGCGCCCCCGGGGCACGGTTGAATAGGAACGATCGCGGCCGCGCCCTGCGCCGCGATGAAGGCACGGAGGATCCATGAGCTACGCCGTAGACAAGAACGACGACCAGTGGCGCGCCGAACTGACCCCCGAGCAGTACGCCGTGCTGCGCGAAGCGGGCACCGAACGTCCGTGGACCGGAGAGCTCCTCGATGAGAGCCGCGCCGGGCTCTACACGTGTGCCGCGTGCAACGCCGAGCTGTTCAAGAGCGGCACCAAGTTCGACTCGCACTGCGGGTGGCCGAGCTTCTACGAGTCGATCCGCCCCGAGGCGGTCGAGCTCATCGAGGACAAGAGCCACGGGATGGTGCGCACCGAGGTCCGCTGCGCCGCGTGCGGATCGCACCTCGGCCACGTCTTCCCCGACGGCTTCGGGACGCCGACCGGTGACCGCTACTGCATGAACTCGATCTCGCTGAACTTCACGCCCGAACCCTCCGCATGACCGGAGTCCGTGAGGCGGCGCTCGCGCGGCGCTCCTGCTCCAAGGTCACCGACGCCGCTCCCGATCCCACGGAGCTGCTCGCTCTCGTCGCCGCCGCGGGACGGGTCGCCGATCACTCGTCCCTCCGGCCGTGGCGGCTCATCGAGATGCGTGG
The DNA here is from genome assembly GCF_040687055.1 of Microbacterium sp. NPDC077184. Taxonomy (NCBI): domain Bacteria; kingdom Bacillati; phylum Actinomycetota; class Actinomycetes; order Micrococcales; family Microbacteriaceae; genus Microbacterium; species Microbacterium sp. NPDC077184. The sequence continues at coordinate 649,248 of NZ_JBFBMM010000001.1, read as the reverse complement.
CGAGGATCGGGCCATCCTGGGGCGCGCGCTGAACAAGGCCGACGGGAAGAAGGGCGTGTCGTCCAAGGCGATGCGCGCCCCGCTCGTCATCGCGGTCGTCGCGAGCTACCGCAAGAGCAAGGTGCCGCGGTGGGAGCAGGAGGCCGTCGCGTCCGGCGTCGCCCACCTGCTGAGCCTGCTGCTGGACGACGCCGGTTGGGGCGTCTTCTGGCGCACCGGTGAGCACACCCGGTCGAAGAAGGTGGCCAAGGCCCACGGGTTGCGCAAGAACGAGGTGCTCCTCGGCTGGCTTTACGTGGGCGGAAAGCCCGAGAAGGAACGCTCGTCCCACCGGAAGACCATCGACCCCACGGCGTTCATCGGCCGGATGCCGGGCGCCCACTGAACGTCAGCGCGTGCGTCGCCGCCGCGGTCGCGCCGTCGCCACCACCACCGAGGCGAGGGCGAGCGCGATCATGAGCGCCCCCTCGACCGTTCCCGGTGTGCCCGGCGCCGGCCACACCAGGTCGATCAGCATCGACGACACGAGCTGGCCGACCACGACGCCGAGCCCCAGCAGCAGGACTCCCGTCTTCTGGACGATCGCCGCCGACAGGAAGATGTAGGCGACCCCGAGCGCGCCACCGACGTACACCCAGACATCCGTCGGCGCCGGTGCGGGCGGGCCGCTGAGGGCGACGTGGACACCGGCGACCACGAGGAGCAGCAGGGTGCCCCCGGCGAAGTTCACCACCGTCGCCACCACCGCCGAGTCGATCCGCTGGCGCAGGCGGCCGTTGGTCGCCTGCTGCCAGGCGATCCCCGCACCGACGAAGAACGGCAGCACCGGCATCCACCAGGGGATGCCGCGCAACGCCGGTCCGGTCAGCGCCAGAGCCACCGCGGTCACCGCGAGCGCGCCGCCGATCAGACGCGGCACCGTCACGGCCATCACCCCGCCCGGCGCGTAGCCGACGCGGTCGAGGACGAGACCGGCGACCGTCCCGCCGGCCACCGAGCCGACCGTGAACAGAGCCACCCCGATGATGCCGACCGTGAGCCCCTGCGTCGCGACCGAGAAGGCGCCGGCCGCACCGCCGGCGAACATCCACCACGGGACCGCGTGCGCCCGCACCGCGGCGCCGAGGCGGCGGAGCCCCGCGCGGCCGGCGGGGAGAAGCAGGCACACCGCGACGACGAGGACGAGTCCGGAGGAGAACGACACCGCGGCGGCGACGAATCCGTCTTCGAGCCGGACGCCGAGCTGTCCGTTCACCCGCGCCTGGAGGGCGGTGAGAACGCCCACGACCACGGCGCCACCGAGGGCGAGGGCGCCGGCGAACCGTGACACAGCCGGGTCCGGCATCCGTGCGGTCATCGAGCCGACGACGGGACTTGAACCCGTAACCGCCCGATTACAAGTCGGGTGCGCTACCAATTGCGCCACGTCGGCAGAACGCCCAGTGTACCGGCGCCGGCGGCGCGGTCTGTGTCAGGGCGTCGGCGTGCTCGTCGGCGTCGGGGTGGGGCTCGGCGTCGCCGCCTCGCGGTAGTAGGTGTCGCTCGCGACCGTCAGGACGAACTGCGAGAACTCCTTCGGGTCGGTGAGCGCGCCGACGTACGGCGTGCCGTTGACGAGGATGGTGGGGGTTCCGGTCAGCGCGACGCCGTCGGTGTCGGGCAGGCCCTCCAGCGCGCGCTCGGTGGCGGAGTTGGCCCACGAGACGAACGCCTGCTCCTCGATGCACTCGCGGACCACCGCGGGGCTCTCGACCCCGGACGCCTGGGCGATGTCGGCGATCTCGGTGTCGGTGTAGCCGTCCTCGTCGACGTTCGGCTGGTCGCTGAGCAGCCGATGATTGAACGCGAACAGGGCGTCGGGCGCGTGGGTCGCGACGCACGCGGCCGCGCCCGCCGCACGAAGCGAGTACTTGGTGCCGTTGGACTTCGCCGTGAGCATGGCGACCGGATAGTAGGTGAGCTCGGCGGCGCCGTCCTCCACCCACTGCGAGAGCTGCTGGACGTTGGCGAGCTGGAACTCACGCGATCCGGTGGAGAGGTAGTCGACGTAGACGCGGATGTCGACGGCCGGGCGGGCCGTCGGTTCCGGCGTCGGCTCGGCGGTCACCTCCGCATCCGGGGTCGGAGAGGCGGTCGCCTCACCGGCGAGGGCGTCGGCGACACCGGCATCCTCCGCCACCATGCTCACGCCGGCGACGGCCGAGACGGTGAAGCCGTCTCCCGAGACGTTCTCCGGGCTGAGGAGAGGCTTGGATGCCGACGAGGACACCGCGTACGTCACACCGACAGCACCCGCCGCGACGACCGCGACGACCACCGACGCCAAGGCGACCGAGCGCGCGATGCGCGCACGGGATTGGCGGACCCGCACCTGCTGGGCCTTTTCGCGCACCGCATCTCGGCGGTCGCGGGGCGCAGGAGCGTTCGGGGTTTCGTCGCTCGACATGGAACCTCTCGCAAGACGTGTGGCCGGGCATCCGGCAGGCGGCGAACGGGGGCGTTTCGCGGCCGAGGAAGATGCTAACGATCCAGTCTGGGAAATGACCAGACACCCCATCCACGTCCGCCGTACCGCCCCGGAGCGGTCCGTGGCATACTGAGCGAAGCGTCCGACGAAGGGCGCGCGGGTCACACCCGCTCATTCCATCACTACGGATCGTCCGGCACGTACCTGCCGGTGAAGGAGAAGAGAACAATGGCGTCCGTCACATTCGACAACGCAACCCGCCTGTACCCCGGAGGCACCCGCGCCGCCGTCGACAAGCTCAACCTCGAGGTGGGCGACGGCGAGTTCCTCGTCCTCGTCGGCCCCTCCGGCTGCGGCAAGTCCACGTCGCTGCGCATGCTCGCCGGCCTCGAAGAGGTCAACTCGGGCCGCATCCTCATCGGCGACCGCGACGTCACCGACGTGCCCCCGAAGGACCGCGACATCGCGATGGTCTTCCAGAACTACGCGCTGTACCCGCACATGACCGTGGCCGAGAACATGGGCTTCGCCCTGAAGATCGCCGGTGTCGGCAAGGAGGAGCGCGCCTCCCGCGTCCTCGAGGCCGCCAAGCTCCTCGACCTCGAGCAGTACCTCACCCGCAAGCCCAAGGCCCTCTCGGGTGGTCAGCGTCAGCGCGTGGCGATGGGTCGCGCGATCGTGCGTCAGCCCCAGGTGTTCCTCATGGACGAGCCGCTGTCGAACCTCGACGCCAAGCTCCGCGTCCAGACGCGTACGCAGATCGCCTCGCTCCAGCGCCGCCTGGGTGTCACCACCGTGTACGTCACGCACGACCAGACCGAGGCCCTCACCATGGGCGACCGCATCGCGGTGCTCAAGGACGGCATCCTGCAGCAGGTCGGCAGCCCGCGCGACCTGTACGAGCGTCCGAACAACGTCTTCGTGGCCGGCTTCATCGGCTCGCCCGCGATGAACCTGTTCCCGTCGAGCCTCGCCGAGGGCGGCGTGCAGTTCGGAACCGAGGTCGTGCCGCTCGACCGCGACACCGTGGGCCGTGCCCACGGCAGCGAGGTCACCGTCGGCGTCCGCCCCGAGGACATCGTCGTCGGCCCCGCCGACGGCAAGGGCCTCTCGGTCACCGTCGACCTCGTCGAGGAGCTCGGCGCGGACGGCTACCTCTACGGCCACACCGACATCAACGGCAAGCGCACCGACATCGTCGCGCGCGTCGACGGCCGTCGTCACCCGAACGCCGGCGACACGGTCACCCTCGCGGCGACCGCCGGTCACGTCCACGCGTTCGACATGGAGACCGGCGAGCGCCTCAACGACGCTCCGGTGACCTCGGGCAACTAACATCGTCACTGCGGCGCGGAGGGTCTCACCGGCCCTCCGCGCCGCAGCCGTTTCCGCCCGCCTCGCCACCCGGGAGTCCGATGTCCGACGCACTGCGCATCACTGCGAGCTCCGTGGATCCGGGTCTGCTCTCCCTCCCTTGGGCGACGCCGCTCGCGGACTGGCCCTCGCATCACATCGTGTTCCTCCCCAAGGGACTCTCGCGTCACCTGGTGCGCTTCGCCAATCTCTCCGGTCGCGTCGTGGCGATCAAGGAGACGACCGAGGAGATGGCCCGCCGCGAGTACGACATGCTCGGGAACCTCTCCCGGCTCGACGCTCCGTGCGTGGAACGCGTCGCCGTGATCGCCGGGCGGACGGATGCCGACGGCACCCCGCTCCCGGCGGCGCTCGTCACGGCGCACTTGAAGTTCTCACTCCCCTATCGCGCCCTGTTCACCCAGATCCTGCGCCCCGACACCGCGACGCGCCTCGTGGACGCCCTCGCCGTCCTCCTCGTCCGCCTGCACAACGTCGGGTTCTTCTGGGGTGACGTCTCCCTGTCCAACACCCTCTTCCGCCGTGACGCGGGCGCGTTCGCGGCCTACCTCGTCGACGCCGAGACCGGCGAACTCCACGAGACCGGCCTCACCGACGGGCAGCGTGCGCACGACCTCGACGTCGCGCGCACGAACATCGCCGGCGAGATCATGGACCTCGAGGCGGGCGGGCGCCTGGAGGGCGGCGTCGACGCCGTGGCGATCGCCGACGGCATCATGTCGTCGTACCACTCGCTGTGGGCAGCCCTCACCGACACCGAGACCTTCGGGTCGGACGAGGCGTGGCGCCTCACCGAGCGCGTCCAGAAGCTCAACTCCATCGGCTTCGACATCGGCGAGATGTCGATCACGACCACGCCGGACGGCACACGGGTGTCGATCCAGCCCAAGGTCGTCGATGCCGGACACCACCAGCGGCGCCTGCTGCGCCTGACGGGTCTCGACGTCGAGGAGAACCAGGCGCGGCGCCTGCTGAACGACCTGGACGAGTTCCGCGCGCGCATCTCCCGCCTCGGAGACGACGAGGAGATGGCCGCGCACGAGTGGCTGACCCGCGTGTTCGAGCCCGTCGTGCTGGCGATCCCGTTCGATCTGCGCGCCAAGCTCGAGCCCGCCGAGGTCTTCCACCAGGTGCTCGAGCACCGCTGGTACATGTCGCAGACCCGCGGGCGCTCCGTCCCCCTCGCCGAGGTGCTGACGAGCTACATCGACGACGTGCTGCGCCACCGTCGCGACGAGGCGACCCTCATGGGCCCCTCGACCGAGACGATGTCGCTCCCCGTCGTCACCTCCGCCGTCCCGGTGGTCGACGAGGACGACGACGTCGACTGGCGGGACCTCGTCTGACCTCCGCGACGGCGCTGACGCGGGTCAGTAGCCGACCGTGAACCGCTCCCGGGAGTGGCGCGGGTTCTCGATCTCGTCGACGACGGCCACGGCGAGGTCGGCACCGGAGATGAAGGACTCGCCGTCGGCATCCGTCACCAGGACGTCACCGCCGTCGCGGTAGCTCCCGGTGCGCTCGCCCGGGTTCCAGGCGCCGAATCCGCCCGCGGGGTGGACGTAGAACCAGTCGTGGCCGCGGTCGTCCGCCTGCAGGTCCTCGAGGATGCCGATGGCCTCGAGCGCCTCGGGCTTGTACTCCTCGGTGAAGGCCGGCTGATCGATGAGCCGCTCGCCGCCGGGGGCGATGAGACTGCCGCCGGCGCCGCCGATCACGCCGACCCGGACGGTGCCGGGGAGCCGGTCGACCAGGGCGGCGATGTTCTGTCGGACGTTGCCGAGCATGTCGCCGCGCGCGGCGACGGTCGACACCACGACGTCGACGCCTTCCAGCTCCGTCACGAGGCTCGGCACGTCGAGGATGGTGCCCTCGACGTATGTGGCCCCTTCGATGCGCTCGGCCGGGACGGAACGTGCCACGGAGACGACGGTGTGTCCGCGCGAGACGGCTTCGGCCACGATGTGGCTCCCGGCGTATCCGGTGCCACCGATGACGGCGATGCGTGCCATGGGAGAGGTCCTTTCCTCGAGGATCGTCAGAGGGATCGCGTCGTGAAACCGCCGCGCGCGGGTCGGCATTCCCTCACACGAGCAGGCCGAGCGGGTTCTCCACGTGCACGACGAAGGCCGCGAGCCACTGCGCGGCGAGGGCGCCGTCCATCACCCGGTGGTCGGCCGACAGGGTGACCGTCATCACGGTGGCGACCCCCAGGTCCCCCTCCGCCGACACGATCGGACGCGCGGATGCCGCGCCGACGGCCAGGATGCCGGCGTGCGGGGGGTTGATGATCGCCGAGAACTCCTTCGTGCCGTACATCCCGAGGTTCGACACCGCGAACGACCCGCCCTCGAGCTCGTGCTGCTTCAGGCGCCCCGCGCGGGCGCGATCCGCGAGGTCTCGGACCTCGGCGGCGATCGCACCGAGCGGTTTGGCCTGCACGTCGCGGAGCACGGGCGTGACCAGTCCGCCCGGAATCGAAACCGCCACGCCGATGTCGACGGCGTCGAAGCGCCGGATCGCGTCGGTGGTCCAGATCGCGTTGGCCTCGCCGACATCCGTCATCGCCGCCGCCACCGCCTTCAGCACGATGTCGTTGACCGACACCTTCACCGCGGTGCGGGTGTTGATGCGCCGACGGAGATCGATCAACTCGTCGACCCGGCAGTCCGCGGTGAGGAAGAAGTGGGGCACGGTGGTGACGCTCTCCGCCAGCCTCCGCGCGATGGCCCGGCGCATCGGCGTGTGCGCCTCGTCCCGGAAGCCCGCACCCGGCACGGACGCCGACGCCGACACGGATATCGACGCCCGCACGGGCTCCGCCTCCGGCGTCGGCGACTCCGGGGCGTCGTGCGAGGACCGCACCGGCTCCGCCACGCCGAAGGCATCGAGGTCGCGCCGGACGATCCGCCCGTTCGGACCCGATCCGCGGACCGACGTGAGATCGACACCGCGCTCCCGCGCGAGACGCCGCACGAGCGGGCTCGCGAACAGACGCGCCGGCGTCGGCATCGGCGTCGCGGAATCGACCGGCGTGGTCGAGGCAGGGGCCGGAGCCGCCGCCTCCACGGACTCCCCCCTGCCTGCGAGGACCGCGATCGGCTCGCCCACGGCGACGGATGCCCCGGGCTCGACCAGGAGGGCGGCGACGGTGCCCGCCTCCTCGGCCTCGTACTCGACGATCGCCTTCTCCGTCTCGATCTCCACGATCGGCTGCCCGGCGTCGACGGTCTCGCCCACGGCGACGAGCCAGGTCTGCACGGCGGCCTCGGTGGCGCCCGCGGCGAGCGCCGGCATCCGCACGGTGATGCTCACGATCGCCCTCCCCATCCGTCGCGGACGCGTTCGAGCCCGGCCACGACCTCCTCGGTGCGGGCGATGGCGGCGCGCTCGAGCACCTTCGAGATGCTCGGACTCGCCTCGCCTCCGGTGACCCTCTCGATCGGTTGGTCGAGCCAGTCGAAGAACCGGCGCTGGATCTCGTCGGAGAGCCACGCGCCGTACGACGTGCCGCGGGCTCCCTGCTCCACGATGAGCACGTTGTTGGTCTTGCGGATGCTGTCGCCGATCGTGTCCCAGTCGAGCGACGCCCGGTCGAGCCAGCGCAGGTCGACCACCTCCGCGTCGACGCCCGTCTGCTCGACAGCTTCGAGGGCGTGACCGACCATCGAGAGGTAGGTCAGGACGGTGACCTCGGACCCCTCCCTCCGCACGGCGGCGGACCCGGGCGGGATCACATAGTCGAGGTCGACGTCCGGCAGCCGGTCGGCCGCACCGTAGAGGTCGACGTGCTCGATGACGAGCACGGGGTCCTCCAGGGCGAGCGCGGCGTTCATGAGGCCCACGTAGTCGGCAGCCGTCGACGCCGCGACGATCCGCCACCCCGGGCTGGTCGCGAAGATGCCCGCCGGGTCCATGAGGTGCTGCGAGCCGTAGCCGGAGCCCATCGCGACCTTGGTGCGCAGGACCAGCGGCATGGTGTTGTTGTCACCGAACATGTGCCTGGCCTTCCCGACCTGGTTGAACACCTGGTCGGCGGCGACCCACATGAAGTCGGGGTACATGAACTCCACGACGGGACGGAACCGGCCGTCGAGGGCGATGCCGCCGGCGAGGCCGAAGAAGCCGTTCTCGCTGATCGGAGTGCCGATGACGCGATCGGGACCGTACGCCTTGGCGAGGCCTTTCGTCGCGCCGTTCGTGCCGCCGTTCAGGCGGTGCACGTCTTCCCCGAGGACGATGATGCGCTCGTCGGTCGACATCCTGCGATCCATGACCCCCGCGACCGCGTCCACGAACTTCGTGTCGCGCCACGCGCCGGAGTGCGACGCCGGGTCGAGCACCGCGAGGGCGGCGAGCTCCGACGCGTCGCCGCGGATGCCGGCGTCGACCCCGGCCGGGTCGGGCCAGAGCTCGGGCCGGATGCGGTTGCGCCCCGCGTTGTCCGGGTCGTCCTCGACGAGAGCGGCCACGGCATCCGCCATCGCGGCGACGGCCTGGTCGCGAACCGTGCGGACCTCGTCATCGGAGAGGAGGCCGAGCCGCGCCATCTCGGACGCGACGCGTTCCAGCGGATCGCGGGCGCGCCACGTCGCCTCCTCCTGCTTGGTCCGGTAGCCGAAGGCGCTGCCGGGGTACGGGCCGTTCTGGTGGAAGAAGCGGTACACCTCCGCCTCGACCACCGCGGGGCCGTCGCCTCCGCGCATCCGCTGGAACGCCTCCTCCGAGGCCAGGTGCACCGCGAGGGGGTCCATCCCGTCCACGCGCCACGACGGGATCGCGAAGCCCTGACCGCGGACGGAGAAGCGCGGATCGGCGCTCGCCTCGTCGGCGTGCGTCGACACCGCGTACAGGTTGTTCTCGATGAAATACATCACCGGCAGTTTCCACACCGCGGCGAGGTTCATCGATTCCAGGATCGACCCGATCTGCGCGGCGCCGTCGCCGAAGTAGTTGATCGACACGTCGGTGGTGCCCGCGTGCTTCTGCGCCCAGGCGTTCCCCGTCGCGATCGGGGCACCGCCGCCGACGATGGCGTTGGTGCCGAGCGCCCCCGCCTCGAGCCACTGCAGGTGCATCGACCCGCCGCGTCCGCCCGAGAAGCCCTGCGCGAGCCCGAGGATCTCGGCGAGCGTGCGCTGCAGGAGCGCCTGCAGGTCGGGTGTGACGAGCCCGTCGAGCGACAGTGCGCCGCCCGAAACGTGGGCGATGGCCTTGGCGAGGAACTGGTGGTGGCCGCGGTGCGAGCCATTGACGGCATCCGTCGAGCGAAGGCCCACGATGGATCCGACCGCGCCGCCCTCCTGACCGATGCTCGAGTGCGCCGGTCCGTGGACGAGCCCCTGCCCGGCGAGGTCGAGCACCGACTCCTCGAACGCCCGGATGAGGTGCAGCTGACCGAGCATGGTCGCCAGCAGCGCGGGGTCGGCGGCCGCCCAGTCCTCGGGCGTGGTGCGCAGCTCCGTCCAGGGGACGCCGGTGTGCAGGGAGTGGTGCTCGGGCATGTCGTCTCCATCGATGCGCATGCGAGTGATGTGATCGAACGGTACGCCTGATTGCATCCAATCGCAAGCATTCTCGCGTCGGATGCCCGAGCGATGGCGCTTTCGGCACGATTCTGGATACTATTCAGTCGTCGAGCACACGGAGGTGACGATGGGCATTCCCGGGATGCGGGGTGCGGACCACATCGGATTCACGGTCCCCGACCTGGACGACGCCGAGGCGTTCTTCGTGGAGGTCCTCGGCGCGGAGCGGATCTACACTCTCGGCCCCAAACGCGCCGAGGACGACTGGATGCGCGTGCAACTCGGCGTCCATCCGCGCACGGAGATCCGGGAGATCCGCTTCTTCCGCCTCGGCCACGGGACGAACATCGAGCTGTTCGCCTACGACAGTGCTGACGGCCAAGCGCCGCCGCCACGCAACAGCGACATCGGCGGACATCACCTCGCCCTCTACGTCGACGACATGGATGCCGCGGTGGCGCACCTGCGGGCGCACGACGTCGAGATCATGGGCACGCCGGTTGCGAGCGCCGGCGCGTCGGCGGGGCAGCGATGGATCTACTTCCGCAGCCCCTGGGGCATGCAGTTCGAGCTCGTCAGCTTCCCCGAGGGCAAGGCGTACGAACGCGACGGCGGCCCCCTGCTCTGGCATCCCGCTCGGCCCGCCGAATGAGGGACACAGCGGCACGCACGCGCGACGGCGACGCCGGCATCCGGATCGCCGACGGCGTGCGCGCCGGCATCATCTCCGGCATCCATCCTCCCGGCACCCGCATCCGCCAGGAGGACCTCGCCGCGCAGTATGGGGCGAGCCGGGTGCCCGTCCGCGAGGCGATCCGGCAGCTGGAGTACGAGGGGCTCGTCACCGTGGTCCCGAACGCCGGGGCCTGGGTCGTCCGCCTCACCCTCGCCGAGTGCGAGGAGATCTACCGCATGCGCGAGCGGCTCGAGCCCCTCCTCCTGCGGTACTCGGCTCCGCTGCTCGCACCGGAGGACATCGACGAGCTCCACGACCTCGCCGAGCAGATCACGGCGACCGGCGACGACACCGACGCCTTCCTCACCCTGGACACCGCATTCCACCTCGCGAGCTACGCCGGCGCGCACACCGCGCAGCTGGGAGATCTCGTCGGGCGCCTGTGGAATTCCACCGCTCCGTACCGGCGGGCGTACGTGTCGTCCTGGTCGGCGGATGCGCGTCGCATCGCCCACGAGGAGCACCACCTCATGATCGCCTCACTGCGCGACGGCGACACCGCCGAGGCGGAGCGGATCCTCGCCGGGCACATCCGCCGCACGCGGCGCCACCTCGCGCGGACTCCCGAGATCTTCGACGCCGCGGTCGATCAGCGCACGCCTTGATCGACCGCGGCGAGCATCTCGTCGACGAGTTCGGGCGCGGGCATCCGCCGCCCCTGCTCCACGTCCAGGGCGAGGCGCACGACGGCGGCGTTGACGGGAGTCGGGATACCGCACAGCACCCCGTGGGTGACCACCTCGCCGTTGAGGTCGTCGACCTCGCTGTGCCGCCCCTTCGTCCAGTCCTGCAGCACGGTCGTCGTCGCCCCCGGAACGACGAAGCCCGAGAACAGGCGATCCGTCATGACCTCCACGACACCGCGCGGGTCGCGCAGGTCGTCCTCGTCGAGACCGAAGATCGGCAGCGTCTCGTGTCCGAGCGCCTCTCCGACGGCGAGCGCCTCCTCCCCCGCCGCCACCATCACGCGCCGGAAGCCGGGCACGTGGAGGGCATCGAGCATCGGGAGCCCGAGGAGCGCGGACGGCACGAGAAGGGTGCAGTTGCTCACCAGCTTCATCCACTTCGCCGCGGCGATCTTCGTCGTCACCGCCACGGTGCCGGCGTGGGCGAGGATCCGCCGTACCTCCTCCACCCGCTCGACGGGGCCGTCGCGGAGTGCCCCGAGCGCGAACCAGGAGCGGCTCACCCCGGTGTGCCGATGGATGACGCCGGGCTCGGTCATCGTCGCCGAGCATTCGATGACGCACCCCAGGGTGCGCTCGTCGCCCACGACATCGGCGATCTCGGGCGCGGTCATCCCGTTCTGGACGCCGACGAGGATGCCGGTGCCGGCGAGGTACGGCTCGATCAGGCGCGCCGCCCAGGGCGTGTCGTACGCCTTCATCAGCATCAGGACCACGTCGAACGGCCGGCGGAGCTCGGCGACCTCGCACAGGTGGAGGACATGAGGGCGGACGTGCAGGTCGCCGTCGGGCGAGACGACGCGCAAGCCGTCCGCACGCATGGCCTCCACGTGCGCCGGCCACTGCTCGATGAGGGTGACGTCGAGTCCGGCGGCGATGAGGTCCGCGCCGAGCGACGCGCCGTTCGCTCCGGCGCCGAGGATCGCGATGCGGGGGGACATGAGCTCCCTCTTCCTCGAGGTGAACGTGTGCGACTCCCTGCACGATACAGCAAGGATGTACACGCGTCGCTTGATTCCGCGACAACGCGCGAGCTACGCTGACGCATGTAAACCGTGACTGGACACTTTCGTCGATGGCGACGAAGAGAGCAGGCCCGCCATGATCCTCCATCTCGTCTCATTCCGCTTCCGCGAGGGCGTGACCGACGCGGACGTCGAGCGTCTCACCGCGGCTCTGCACGAGATGGCCGCCGGCATCCCCGTACTGCTGTCTTACGTCGCCGGTCCGAATCTTCACCTGCGCCCCGGCGGCATGGACTACGCGGTCACCGCGATCGTCGCCCGCCCGGAGGACCTCGACATATACCTCGACCACCCCGCCCACCTCGCGGTGTACTCCGCGCACCTGTCGGACATGATCACCGAGCGCGCCGCCGCGCAGCTTCCGCTCACCGACGGCACACTCCGGTGAGCACCATGAGGGCCGCGGTCCTCCACGGTGTCGGAGACCTCCGCATCGAGGAGGTTCCCCGACCGACGCCGTCCAGGGGCGAGGTGCTCATCCGGGTCGGCGTGTGCGGGGTCTGCGGTTCGGATGCGACCGAGTTCGGACGCGGACGGGTTCTCGCGCGCCCGCCGGTGATCCTCGGGCACGAGTTCTCGGGCACCGTCGAAGAGGTCGGGCCGGGCGTCTCCGGGCTGGCCCCCGGGACGCCGGTCGTCTGCGGCGCCGGGGTGTCGTGCGGAACGTGCCGCCCCTGCCGGACCGGACGGACGAACCTCTGCCGGTCGTACCTCACCCTCGGCTTCGGCCTCGACGGCGGTCTCGCCGAGTTCGTCGTCGCCCCCGCATCCATCGTCTTCGACGTCGGCGCGACCGCGCTCTCCGCCGACACTCTCGGCCTCGCGCAGCCCATGGCGATCGCGGTGCACGCCGTGCGCCGCAGCGGACTGCGTGCGGGACAGGATGCCGTTGTGGTGGGCATCGGCGGCATCGGTGCGTTCATCGCGCACGCGGCGGCGGCGACCGGTGCGCGGGTACTCGTCGTCGACACGACCCCCGCCCGGCTCGAACTCGCCCTCGCGCTCGGTGCCGCCGAGGCGATGGTGGCCGGATCCGCTTCCCTCGCGGACGTCCTCGCCGAGCGGGGATTCGACCCGGAGGTGTTCTTCGAGGTCTCCGGCTCGGCCACCGGCCTCGCGTCGATCCTCGATGCCGCCACCCCCGGATCGACGATCGTCCCGGTCGGCATCCAACGCGGAGAGCCGGCGCTCCCGCTCGGCTCCTGGACGCTCCGCGAGTACACGATCGTCGGCACGGTCGCCCACGTCTACGGCACCGACATCCCCGAGGCGGTGCGACTGCTCGCCGCGCGCGAGGACTGGCAGGACGTCGCCGCGACCGTCCTGCCGCTCGACGACCTCGTCGACGGGGCGCTCCGGCCGCTGCTCGAGGGCGGCCGCGCGCAGATCAAGACCCTCATCGACCCGTGGGCGGCCGTCCGTCGTCCCGCGGAGCACGGCCCCGGGACGGATGCCGATGCGCGCTCCGCGATGGACTGACCCGGCGGCGGTGCCCGCGCGTCAGTCCATCCGCTCCATCGCCCGGAGGACGTCGACGGCCGACGCGGGGACGGCGGGCTCCACGAGGACTCCGGGTGCCGTCGGCGCTGCGAGGTTGTGCGCGCGCCGCCCGAAGACGAACCACACGCCCTTCGCCGGGCGGTCGGAGACGTTGGAGAACATGTGCGGGCGCATCGAGTCGAAGCTGAGCGAGTCGCCGGCACCGAGGGTGAACGTGTCGAACTCCAGCTGCAGGGTGAGCTCGCCCTCGAGGAGGTAGGCGTACTCCACACCGGCGTGGCGCATGAGCTTGCCCTCGATCGAACTGCTCGCGCCCGGCTGATAGGTCACCAGGAGCGCGTCCGCCGGTCCATCGGCCGTCGCGGCGAGCTTCTCCCACCGCACGCCGTTCTCCATCTCGATGACGGGGTAGTCGTGCGAGCGCTGCACGGTGGTCGCGGCCGGGCGCGGGGACGCGGGCGGCGCGGGCGCAGCATCCGACGCGGCGACGGCTGCTCCCCCCTGGCCGACGAGGTCGTCGAGGGAGACGCCGAGGTGCGCCGCGAGGGCGAACAGCGTGGAGACAGAAGGCTGCGTGCGCCCGATCTCGACCTGGGACAGGAGCGATGCGGACACCCCGAGCGCTTGCGCCACCGAACGCAGGCTCAGCCCGCGCGCCGTCCGCACCTCGCGCAGGCGCGCTCCGAGACTGTCGCTCACGATGCCTCGCCTTCTCGCCGCAGCCGGTCGGCGCGGATCCCGTCATTGTAGAGCAGCACTTCACGCTCTCCCGGAAGGCGCGGCGCCTACAGCAGCGCGGTCCCGCGGTCGACCGGGAGATTCACCGCCGAGACGCCGCGGTTGCGCAGGAGGAACTGCGTCGCGCCGACGACATCCGCCATCGTCGCCAGCTTCCCGCCGGGAGTGTGCCGCTCGTACTGCTCGAGGACGCCCGCCGGCTTGGTCGCCCAGAACGGGCTGTCGCCGATGATGCCCGGGTGCACGGCGTTCACGCGGATGGGAGCCAGCTCCAGCGCGAGCGTGTTGACCAATCCGGTCACGCCGCCGTTGATCGTGGACACCGTCGTCGACCCCGGGTAGGGCAGATCCTTCGCCCGACCTCCGAAGAGCACGATGCCGGTGTCGACGGAGTCCTCCATCCGGTCCAGGAGGGCGCGGATGACCGCGGTGTACCCGACGAGCTTCAGGGTGACGAGCCGCACCGCGCGATCGATGTCATAGTCGCGCACCGTGTTCGCGTCCCGCTCGATGGCTGCGAGGACCAGCCCGTGCACGGGCCCGACCTCCGCAAGGCTCGCGGCGACGCCGTGCGGTTCGGAGATGTCCAGAGCGATGCCGGTCGCGGCGTCGCCCAGCTCCGCCGCGATCGCGCGGGCGCGTTCGGCATCCCGACCGGTGAGCACGACCCGCTCCCCACGGGCGATGCAGTCCCGCGCGAGTTCCAGGCCGATACCCGAGGTCCCGCCGACGATGACGATGGTGCGTGCGCTCACTTCTCCTCCTCGAGAAACAAGTAGGGCTGGACAGAAATGTCCAGTACAGCTTTACTGGAGTCAACCCGACGGGGGCTGACACGTCAAGCCCCCGGAGCGTGAGGAGGATTCGATGAAGAACACCGGAACCACGGGGACCACCGCGGTCGATTGGGAAGCGCGCGTCGACTTCGAGCGCCTCCGCGACGAGCGTCTGGCGCGGTTGCACGCGGAGCTCGACCGGTCCCACCTGGGTGCCGTGCTCGCCTTCGACTTCTCCAACATCCGCTACATGAGCGGCACGCACATCGGCACGTGGGCGATGGACAAGCTGATCCGTTTCGCCCTCCTCACGCGTAAGACCGACCCGATCGTCTGGGACTTCGGCTCGGCCGCCAAGCACCACGCGCTCTACAACCCCTGGCTCGACGTCACCACCGCCGAAGCCGACGCCGACCCGCACTCCCCCCATGAGGGCGCCAAGCGTCCGCGCCTGGAGAGCGGCGCGCGCGCGGGGATCTCCACCCTCCGCGGCGCCTTCCCGCCCGACGCCGACCTCGCCGCCGACGTCGCCCGGAAGATCAAACGCGAACTCGAGAAGTTCGGCCTCGCCGGCGAGCCCCTCGGGGTGGACGTGGTGGAGATGCCGGTGCTGATCGCCCTGCAGCGGGAGGGCATCGAGGTCGTCGACGGCCAGCAGGTGTTCATGGAGGCGCGCCGGATCAAGACCGGCGACGAGATCCGGCTGCTCACCCAGGCGGCGAGCATGGTCGACGCCGCCTATGAGGAGCTCCACCGGTTCCTGCGTCCCGGCGTCCGCGAGAACGAGGCGGTCGGCGTCGTCGCCAAGACCCTTTACGACCTCGGATCCGAATACGTCGAGGGGGTCAACGCGATCTCCGGCGAACGCTGCTCGCCGCATCCGCACGTCTTCAGTGACCGCCTCATCCGCCCCGGAGACCCGGCGTTCTTCGACATCCTGCACAGCTTCAACGGCTACCGCACGTGCTATTACCGGACCTTCGCGGTCGGATCGGCGAGCACGGCGCAACGGGATGCCTACACCCGCGCCCGCGAGTACATGGACCGGGCGATCGCGCTCGTCCGTCCCGGAGCGACCACGGCCGACATCGCCGCGGTGTGGCCGCGCGCCGAGGAGTTCGGCTTCCCGGACGAGATGGCCGCGTTCGCGCTGCAGTACGGCCACGGCGTGGGGCTGTCGATCTGGGAGAAGCCCATCTTCTCCCGCCTGACCTCCTTCGATCACCCCGAGGTGCTCGAAGAGGGGATGGTGTTCGCCCTCGAGACCTACTGGCCCTCCTCCGACGGCTGGGGTGCGGCGCGCATCGAGGAGGAGGTCGTCGTGACCGCCGACGGATGCGAGGTCATCACCAAGTTCCCCGCGGAGGAGCTCATCGTCGCCGGGCGCCGCTACTACACCGTGGACGGCCCTCTCGACGTCAACCGTGACGCGCAGTCGCACCGCAACACCACCTGGGGTCGGGGCGAAGCGTGAGCACCGTCGGCTTCCTGGGGCTCGGCGCGATGGGCTCGGCGATGGCCGGGCGCCTCATCGACGCCGGTCGCGACGTCATCCTGTGGAACCGATCCGCGTCCGCCGTCGAGCCGCTCGTCGCCCGCGGCGGACGCGCGGCCGGCAACGCCGCCGAGGCGCTCTCCGCGGATGTCGCGATCTGCATGCTCGCCGACGACCGCGCGGTGGATGCCGTCCTCGACGACGCGACCCTCGGGGCGACGCGCGGCCGGACCCTCGTCCTGACCGCGTCCATCTCCCCCGATCTGAGCGACGCGCTCGCCCGGCGCGTCGCCGAGGCCGGGGGGACCTACGTCGCCGCTCCCGTACTCGGGCGTCCCACCGCCGCCGCCGACGGGAAGCTGAACATCATGACCGCGGGACCGGCCCCCGCCGTCGACGCGGTCGTCCCGATCCTCGACATCCTGGGAGTGCGCGTCTGGCGTCTCTCGGAGCGGGCCGCCGTCGCACACGCGGTCAAGGCCGCCGTGAACTACAACATCATCCATGCGATGCAGGCCATCGGCGAGTCCGTCGCCATGACCGAGCGCTGGGGGGTGGATCCGCAGCTGTTCACCACCCTGCTGTCGCAGACCCTGTTCGGAGGCGTGGTCTACGCCGGGTACGGGTCCATCATCGCCACCGGCGCCTACGACCCGCCGGGTTTCCACATCGCCCTCGGGCGGAAGGACCTCGAACTCGCCGCAGCCGTCGCGGCCACAGGCGGCCTGCACCCGGCGACGCTTCCCGTCCTGATGCGGGTCTTCGACACCGCGCTGGCCGATCCGGAGCTGGCCGACCTCGACTGGTCGGCCATCGCGGAGGTCACGCGCCGCGACCTTCCCCTCGCCCCGGAGCATTCCTGACCCCCACACCCCACCCATCGCGAATCAAGGAGGATGAGCGAACATGTCCGAAACCCCGCTGCCTGCCCGAGGTCAGCCCGTCGTCCTGCGCGGCGGCATCGTCCTGACGATGGACGATGCGCACACCGTCCTGCCGCGCGGTGACGTCCTGGTCGTCGACGGCGCCATCGCCGACGTCGGTGTCGACCTCTCCGTGCCCGACGGCACGTTCGAGATCGACGCCACGGGCGGCATCATCATGCCCGGCATGGTCGACACGCACCGGCACATGTGGCAGACCGCCATGCGCGCCTACGGTGCCGACTGGACCCTCACCCAGTACTTCGTCTGGTACTACCTGCAGCACGGCGCGAAGTTCCGCCCCGAGGACGTCGCCGCGGGCAACCTCATCTCGGCGCTCGACGCGGTCGAGTCCGGCGTGACGACCAGCGTCGACTGGTCGCACGGGCTGCGTACCCTCGACCACGGGGAAGCCGCGTACGAGGCCCTGGCCACCTCACCCGGCCGCTTCGTCCTCGCCTACGGGAATCTCGCGCAGAGCCCGTGGGAGTGGACGGCGGACCCGGCCATCCAGGACCTTCTCATCCGGTCCCGGGACGATTCGCGCATGTTCGGCACGCAGATCGCCTTCGACGTGCCGAATCAGGACGATCAGTTCCCCGAACTCGCCGCCTACCGCGTCGCCGAAGAGCTCGGACTCCCCGTCACCACCCACGCCGGGGTGTGGGGCGCGACCAACGACTGGGGGATCAAGAACGCCTACGACGCCGGAGTGATGAAGGAGGGGTACACGTACGTCCACGCCGCATCCCTCACCGCCGAGTCCTACCAGAAGATCGCGGCGACCGGCGGCAACGTCTCGCTCGCGACCGAGTCGGAGGACACGTGCGGGCAGGGCTACCCTCCCATCCATCAGCTGCGTCGGTACGGCATCCCCGCGTCCCTCTCGGTGGACACGAGCGTCTGGTTCAGCGCCGATCTGTTCTCGGCGATGCGGGCGACCGTCAACGCCGATCGCGCGCTCGAGCACTACCTCGCCCACCTCAAGGAGCCCGCCGAGACCGTCACGCACGTGAAGCTCCGCGCGGAAGAGGTCGTGGAGATGGCCACGCGCGGCGGCGCCAAGGCGATCGGCAAGGACCACCTCATCGGGTCGCTGGAGAAGGGCAAGCTCGGCGACGTCGTGCTCCTGAAGAACGAGCACTCCGCCACGTGGGCGCCGCTGATCAACCCGTGGGGGCAGATCATCTACCAGGCCCAGCGCGGCGACGTGCACACCGTCCTGGTGGGCGGCGAGGTCGTCAAGAGCGAGGGGCGCCTCGTCGCCGGAGACCTCGCCGGGGTGAAGGCGAAGCTCGAAGACACGGTGTCCTACCTCGAGCGCGAGGTCGGCGACGACTGGATCGCGGGGCAGCACCCCGAGATCCCCGAGGCAGAGGTGCTCTACAACCCCTACCAGTACAAGAAGGCCGAGTGACGCAGCGCGGGCGGCGTCAGCTCTCGCGCGGCGCCGCCCGCAGCGTCGACACCTGGTACAGAGCCACGGATGCCGCGATCCCGGCGTTGAGCGACTCTGTCGCCGCGTCGATCGGGATCGAGACGATCTGATCGCACGTCTCGGCGACGAGCCGCGAGAGCCCCTTGCCCTCGGAGCCGACGACGATGACCACCGGGCGGTCGGCGAGCTCCAACGCGGGGAGGGAGACGTCGCCGTCTCCGGCGAGACCGAGGACGAAGACACCCTGCTTCTTGAAGTCCTTCAGCGTCGCGGTGAGGTTGGCCGCCAGCGCGACGGGGATGCGGGCGGCGGCGCCGGCGCTGGTCTTCCACGCCGCGCTGTTCACGCTCGCGGAGCGGCGCTGCGGCAGGATGATGCCGTGTCCGCCGAACGCGCCGGTCGAGCGGATGATCGCCCCGAGGTTCCGCGGGTCCGTCACGCCGTCGAGGGCGACGAACAGCGGCGTACGGTTCGAGTGGATGACCTTCTCGAGCAGATCCTGCGGGTGGGCGTACTCGTAGGGCGGCACCTTCAGGGCGACGCCCTGGTGCACGCCGTCGAAGCCCGCCATCCGGTCGAGCTCGGGCCGTGTGACCTCGAGCACCGGGATGCCGCGATGGGTCGCGATCGAAAGCATCTCCTTGACGCGGTCGTCCATCTCCACGCGCTGGGCGATGTAGAACGCGGTCGCCGGGATCTTGGCGCGGAGCGCCTCGAGCACCGAGTTGCGGCCGGTCACCGTCTCGGTGTCGTCGCCGCTCTTCGCCTTCTGCCCGCGCACGCCCTGCCCGCTCGGCTTCCCGCCGGGCTTGCCCTTCCCGCCCGCCGCGGCATAACGCTCGGCGGCGGCCTTCCGCTTGCCGGCGACGTGCCAGGCGCGGTCTTCGGCCTTCGGCGTCGGCCCCTTGCCCTCGAGGGACTTGCGGCCGAGACCGCCGGTGCCCTTCGTGGGGCCCTTCTTCTTGCCCTTGCTCGCGCCGGGGCGCCCTGGCTTAGCCATGTCCTACACTCCAATGGGTCCCGGCGGGACCGTCTTCGAGGGTGATGCCGGCGGCCGCGATGGCATCGCGGATCCGATCGGCACTCGCCCAGTCCTTGTCCGCGCGCGCACGGGCGCGCTGGTCGATCATCGTCTGCACGAGCGCGTCGAGCGCCTCCTGCTCGACGGAGGTGTCGGCGGTCCGCCACTGCGGGTCGCGGGGATCGAGCCCGAGGATCGCCGTCATCGCGCTCACCTGCCCGAGCGCCGCGACGGCGGCATCCGTCTCGTCCGCATCGACGGCCGCGTTGCCGGCGCGGACGGTGTCGTGGACGACGGCGAGCGCCTGCGGAACACCGAGGTCGTCATCCAGCGCGGCGACGAAGGCTTCCGGCAGCGGGTGTGCGGCATCCGCATCCCGTCCGGTGGCGAGCCGCGATGCGCGCTCGACGAACCCGCGGATGCGCCCGAGCGCGGCCTCCGCCTCGTCGAGCCCCTTCGCGGAGACGTCGAGGTTCGACCGGTAGTGCGCGGCCGCAAGGGCGTAGCGCACGACCAGCGGGTCGCGCTCGGCGAGGAGGTCGGCGGCGAGGATGACGTTGCCGATGGACTTCGACATCTTCTGCCCCTCGACGGTCACCAGACCGTTGTGCACCCAGTGGCGGGCGAAGCCGTCGCCGGCCGCCGTCGACTGCGCCCGCTCGTTCTCGTGGTGCGGGAAGCGCAGGTCCAGCCCGCCGCCGTGCAGATCGAACTCGGGCCCGAGGTAGCGGCGCGACATCGCCGAGCACTCGATGTGCCAGCCCGGTCGGCCCGCTCCCCACGGCGAATCCCAGCGGGCGTCGTCGGGCTCGCCGGGCTTCGCAGCCTTCCACAGCGCGAAGTCGAGCGGGTCGCGTTTGCCCGCATCGGTGTCGGGTGAGGAGTCCATCGCGTCGGGACGCTGATTGGTGAGCACACCGTACTCGGACCACGAGCGCACGTCGAAGTACACGCTGCCCTCGGCGGGGTAGGCGTGGCCTCGCGCGACGAGTCGCTCGATGAGCTCGATCATCTGCGGGATCGACGCGGTGGCGCGCGGTTCGTACGTCGGCGGAAGGATGCCGATGGCCTCGTAGGCGGCGGTGAACTCCCGCTCGATCCGGTACGCCAGCGCCCACCAGGGCTCGTCGGCGGTGGCGTTCTGGAGGACCTTGTCATCGATGTCGGTGACGTTGCGCACGTACGTCACCCGGCCGAAACGCTGGGACAGCCAGCGGCGCAGGAGGTCGAACGCGAGGGCACCGCGGAGGTGCCCGATGTGGGGTCCGGACTGCACGGTCGGTCCGCACACGTACATCGTCACGTGTCGCGGATCGGCCGGAACGAAGGCGCGCACGCTCTGCGTGCTGCTGTCGTGGAGTCGGACGTTCACCGAACCACTCTACCGGCGGCGGTGCCGATGCCGTGGGGGCAGTAGAAAGGAGCGGTGCATGTCATCGCCATCCTCGCCGCCGCGATGCTCTTCGGAACCACCGGAACCTCCCAGGCGCTCGGGCCGTCCGGGACCACCCCGCTGTCGATCGGCGTCATGCGGATGGTGATCGGCGGCACCGGGCTCGCGCTCCTGGCGTTTCTCCTCGCCGCCCGGCACGCGCGCCGCTCCTCGGCGCCTCGCCCGCCCCTCGGCATCCGTCCGCTCTCGCTCATGGTCCTCACGGGCCTCTGCCTGGCCCTGTACCAGCCGCTGTTCTTCCTCGGCACAGAGCGCAACGGCGTCGCCGTCGGCACCGTCGTCGCCCTCGGGTCGGCGCCGATCCTCGCGGGGCTCCTCGAGTGGGCGCTGACCCGACGGATGCCGACCACGACGTGGATGGCCGCGACCGCGCTCGCCACCGCCGGCGTCGTCCTGCTCGGCTTCGGCGGGTCGGCGGGAGGGGCGGGCGGCACCGACGGTCTCGGCCTCCTCGGCTCGATCGGGGCCGGGGCGTCCTTCGCGGTCATCGCGAACGCCCAGCGTCGACTGCTGGACGCCGGGTGGGACCCCTTCACCGTCGTCGGCGCGATGGGGGCGAGCTCGGCGGCGGTGAGCGCCCTCGCCGTGCCGTTCGTGGATCTGGCATGGATGCAGACGCCCGCCGGACTCTTGATGGCGCTGTGGCTGGGCTTTGCGACGATCTCGGTCGCATACGTGCTGTTCACGTGGGGCCTCAGCGGGCTCACGGCGGCGACAGCAGCCACGCTGACCCTTGGGGAGCCGCTGACCGCGGCGGTCCTCGGCATCGTCGTCCTCGACGAGCGGCTGTCGATCCTGGCGATCGTCGGTCTCGCGGTGCTCGGCGCCGGCCTCGCCCTCCTCGCCTGGGGATCCCGCGCCCCGAGGGACCCCGCCCCCTTCGCCGTCGAAGGCTGACGGATCGGTCGCGTCAGGATCGCCCGCCCGTCACGCGGGCGAAACAGTGCTGTGGGACGCTGAACGGATGCCGACACCGACGATCGTCGTCGACGACCTCAGCTCGCGCGAGACTCGCGACCTCCTCGCCCGCCATCAGGCGGCGATGCGCGCGCAGACTCCGGAGGACAGCTGCCACGTCCTGGACGTCGAGGCTCTGCGGGATCCCTCCATCACGGTCTGGGCCGCGTACCTCGAAGGGGAGCTCGCCGGCGTCGGCGCGCTGAAGATGCTCGACGCCGCTCGCGGGGAAGTGAAGTCGATGCGGGTGGAGGAGAGGTTCCTCGGTCGGGGCGTCGGACGCGCACTCCTCCGGCACATCGTGTCGCAGGCGCGCGGCCGCGGCCTGCAGAGCCTGTGGCTCGAGACGGGGTCGGGTGCGGACTTCATCGCCGCGCGGTCGCTCTACGTGAGCGAGGGCTTCACCGCGTGCGCGCCGTTCGACGACTACGTCGCCGACCCGCTCTCGGCCTACTTCACCCGCCGCCTCGAGGACGGTCACGTCACCGTCTGAGGCGGGTCAGGCCGGCAGCACCAGGGCCACGGCGAACGCCGAGACCCCGTCGCCACGACCGGTGAAGCCGAGACCGTCCGTCGTCGTGGCCGACACCGACACGGGGGCGCCCCCGAGCGCGGTCGATAGAACCCGCTCGGCCTCCTCGCGTCGTGTTGCGAAGCGGGGGCGACGCGCCTGGACCTGGACCGAGACGTTCCCGATCCGCCATCCCGCCTCCGCCAGCAGGGCGCGGGTGCGACCGAGGAAGGCGTCGGCATGGGCTCCCGCGTACTCCGGCTTGTCGGTCCCGAAGTGCGTCCCGATGTCACCGAGGCCCGCCGCGGAGAGCAGCGCATCGACGATCGCGTGCGCGATGGCGTCGCCGTCGGAGTGTCCCGACAGCGCGGACTCCCCCGGCCAGTGCAGACCGGCGAGCCAGAGGTCGCCGGCACCCCCGAACGCGTGCACGTCGCTGCCGAATCCGACCCGCGGGATGTCGGTCGGCGACGGCGCGATCGGCGCGGTGCCGCGTGGGAGCGGCGCGTCCTCGATGAGCGCGCGGGCGCGCAGCAGATCGGCGGGGGTGGTGATCTTGAAGGCGCGATCGTCGCCGGCGACCACGACGACCGTCTCGCCGCGGTCGGCGACGAGCGCGGCGTCGTCGGTGAACTCCGCCTCCGCGGCGGCGTAGGCGGATGCGAGGATGTCGCGCCGGAACCCCTGGGGCGTCTGGGCGGCGACGAGGTCGGAGCGGTCGATCGAGGCGACGACGCGCCCGTCGGCGACGCGCTTGACGGTGTCGACGACGGGCAGGGCGGGAACAGCGGCGGTGGCCCCCGCCTCGATGGCCGCGACGACCCGCGCGAAGACCTCGGGCGGTGTCAGCGCCCGCGCGGCATCGTGGACGAGGACGACCTCGACGTCGGCCCAGAGCGCACCGAGGCCCGCGGCGACGGATGCCTGACGTGTCTGGCCGCCGACGACCACGGTGACGCGGTCTCGACGGTCGCCGGCGGTCGCTGCGACCTCGGTGAGCGTGTCACCTTCGCGCCCCTCCGGTACCACGACCACCACCTGCGCCTCCGGAGCGTCGAACACTCCGCGCAGGGCGTGGTGGAGGATCGACCGGTCGTCGATACCGACGAAGGCCTTCGGTCCGCCCGCGGCGAGGCGGGCGCCGGAACCGGCGGCGACGACGATGACGGCCAGACGCGGAACGGGTGCGATGCTCACACCTGTCACGCTACCGGGGCGTGGCGACCGTGGCGGTCAGGACGCGAGGACCTCGTCGAGGATGACGCTCGCGCGCTCCTCGTCGGTCTTCTCGGCCAGGGCGAGCTCCGAGATCAGGATCTGCTTCGCCTTCGCGAGCATCCGCTTCTCCCCCGCGGACAGGCCGCGGTCCTGGTCGCGACGCCACAGGTCGCGGACGACCTCGCTGACCTTGATCACGTCGCCGGAGGCGAGCTTCTCGAGGTTCGCCTTGTACCGACGCGACCAGTTGGTCGGCTCCTCGGTGAAGGGGGCACGCAGGACCTCGAAGACGCGGTCCAGACCCTCCTTGCCGATGACGTCGCGGACGCCGACCAGGTCGACGTTCTCGGCAGGGACCTCGATGACGAGGTCTCCCTGGGTGACGTTGAGCTTCAGGTACTTCTTGGTCTCGCCCCGGATGATCCGGTCTTTGACCTCGATGATCGTCGCCGCCCCGTGGTGCGGGTAGACAACGGTCTCGCCAACCTCAAAAAGCATGGAGTTATGTCCTTTCGGCAAACTCCAGACTACCACAGCGTTTATACGCTAAGGTTCTCCGCCCCACCGCCCGGGCGTGCCACGCGGCCGCGCGGATCCAGCCCCTAGAATGCATGGGGAAGCCGTCACCCCCACATCAGGAGGATCCGTGATCTCGACACGCCGCCGCATCGGCGAAGGACGCCCCGCCAGGAGCCCGCGCCTGATCGCGTCGGTGGCGCTCGGCGCCGCCGTGGTCCTCGGCGCCACGGGGTGCACCTTCCTCACCCCGCAGTCCACAACCATCCAGTACTCGGCCGCCGAAGGCGTCAACGTCTTCGACTCCGGGCCGCTGGAGGTGCGCAACGCGTTCATCGTCGCCGACGAGACCGGCGCGGTCGGCAACTTCGTCGCCGCCGTCGTGAACCCGACCGACACCGCGCACACCCTCGTCGTCGAGCTGGGCGAGGGATCGACCATCGACCTCGAGCTGCGTGTCCCGGCCCGCACGACCATCAGCCTCGGGGCCGACGGCGAAGAGCCTCTTCTGGTCGAAGGGCTCGACACTCCTCCGGGTGCGAACATCCCGGGATACTTCCAGTCCGGCGATGCCGAGGGAATGCTGCTGGCCGTCCCGGTCCTCGACGGCGAACTCGAGTACCTCGCGCCCCTCGTCCCCCGCGACTGACATCCACACGAAGGGGCCGGCATCCACACGGATGCCGGCCCCTTCGTCGTCGCGGTCCGGGTCAGCCCTCAAAGCGGTAGCCGAGGCCGCGCACGGTGACCAGCATCGTCGGCGAGCCGGGGTTCTCCTCGATCCGCGAGCGGATCCGCTTGATGTGGACGTCCAGCGTCTTGGTGTCGCCGAAGTAGTCGCTCCCCCACACGCGGTCGATCAGCTGACCGCGGGTCAGGACCCGGCCGGCGTTTCGCATGAGAACCTCGAGGAGCTCGAACTCCTTGAGCGGCATGTTGATCTCGCGTCCGTCGACGGCCACCGTGTGCCGGTCGATGTCGAGGACGACGCGCCCGCCCTCCAGGACGCGTTCGTCGAGCTCGGCCTCCCGCTGGGAGAAGCGCCGCAGGACGGCACGCATCCGCGCGAGGAGCTCTCGCGACGAGTACGGCTTGGTGACGTAGTCGTCGGCTCCGAGCTCCAGACCGACCACGATGTCCACCTCGGAGTCCTTGGCGGTGAGCATCACGATCGGAACGGTCGCGCTGGAGCGGATCTGGCGGCAGACCTCCGTCCCCGGCATCCCGGGCAGCATGAGATCCAACAGCACGATGTCGGCCCCGCGCTCGCGGAAGGCGGCGAGCGCGGCGGGTCCGTCCTCGGCGATCTCCACGTCGTAGCCCTCGCGCCGCAGGAGATAGGCGAGCGGGTCGGCGAGGTCGGGCTCGTCCTCCACGATCAGGACGGCGGTCATGCGGTGTCTCCGTTCTCGATGCCCGACGGCGAAGCCGCCGGCACGGTCGTGGCGACCTTGCGCGCGCGCTTGGGGCGGCGGTCCGGTCGCTCGGGGCGGTCGTCGACGGGGGCGTCGACAGCCGGCAGTCGGATGGTGAAGGTCGAGCCACGGCCGGGGCGCGACCACAGCCGGACCTCGCCGCCGTGGCGCTGGACCGCGTGCTTGACGATGGCGAGCCCGAGCCCCGTCCCCCCGGTACGCCGGGCACGAGCCGGATCGGCACGGTAGAACCTCTCGAAGACGCGTTCCTGCTCGCCCTCGGCGATGCCGATCCCGCGGTCGGTGACCGCGATCTCCACGACGGCGTCGACGAGAGTGATCCCGACGCCGACCTTCGATCCGCGCGGCGAATAGGCGATGGCGTTCGCGATGAGGTTGCTCACCGCCTCGCCGAGGACCTGGGCGTCACCGCGCACGTACAGTCCGCGCTCGCCTCCGCGCACGACGCTGACCCCCGCAGAATCCGCGAGGATCGCGGTGGCGTCGACCGCGGAGGCGACGACCTCGTCGATGGCGACATCGCGTTCGTCGGTGAGCTCGTCCGAGGCCTGCAGGCGCGACAGGTTCAGGATGCGCGAAGTCAGCTGCGACAGGCGCGACGCCTCCGCCGAGAGCCTGCCGGCGAAGATCCGCACCTGGGGCGGATCGTCCGCCGCGGACTCGATCGCCTCGGCGAGAAGGCTCACCGCGCCCACGGGCGTCTTCAGCTCGTGGCTGGTGTTCGCCACGAAGTCCCGGCGCATCTGCTCGACGCGCTCCCGCTCGGTGATGTCGTGCAGCACGAGCAGGGTGAGCCGCGGGGAGATGCGGGTCGCCCGCGCGGCGACGAGCCGAGGCTCGGCAGGCGGCGCGCCGCGCTGGAGACGCAGCGACCCGGACCAGGAGGACTCGCCCCCGCGGATCACCCGGATCGCGTCCCGGAGCTCTTCGCTGGCGAGGGATCCGCCGCGGGCGAAGTGGAACGAGGCGGCGGACGGCGAGAGGGCGAGCACCGTGAAGGAGGCGTCCACGACGAGGGCGGCGTCATCCATCCCCTGGAGGACCTCTCGCACCCCCTCGGGGATCTCGCGTGACGTCTCGGCCCGCGCCCGATCCCTGACCCGGAGCGATGTCACCACGAGTGCGGCGAGGGAGCCCCCGATGACGATGCCGGCGAGGAGGGCGAGCAGCGCGAGCTGCAGCGAATCCATGGTCACAGCGTAAGGGTGCCGGCGCGCTCCGCGCGGACGGTCTCCCGGGCACCGTCCGGGGGTGCGGGTACTATTCACCGGGCAGGCACCGCCCGTTAACCTTCGCCGGTGATGATCGCCAGCGTCGCCAGGCGCACGCCTGCCCGGAATCCAGAAAGGTGCCACGGATGCGCGAAGTCTTCCACCAGTCCCTCGAGGACGTGCAGAACCGCCTCGTCGAGATCTCCGAGCTCGTCACCATCGCCATCGACAAGGCCACCCGCGCGTTCGGCACGAGCGACGTCGCCCTGGCCGAAGAGGTCATCGACGCCGACGCCGTCATCGACGAGAAGGCGCTCGCGCTCGACGAGATGGCCATCGAGATCCTCGCCCGCCAGCAACCGGTCGCCCGCGACCTCCGGATCGTCGTCAGCGCGCTGCGGATGTCGGCGTCGCTCGAGCGCATGGGCGACATCGCCGAGCACATCGCCCAGCTCACCCGCATGCGCTTCCCGGAGCGGGCCATCCCCAAGGGACTGAAGTCGACGTTCCTCAAGATGGGCGAGCTCGACGTCGAGGTGGCGCGCCGCCTGACCGAGCTGCTGCGCACGCAGGAGCTCGCGCTCGTCGAGGAGATCCGCAACGCGGACGACGATCTCGACGACCTGCACGTCGCCGTCTTCGAGAAGGTCCTCAGCGACAGCTGGCAGGGAGAGGCGGCAGCCACCGTGGATGCCACCCTCGCGAGCCGCTACCACGAGCGTTTCGCCGACCACGCCGTGTCGGTCGCCAAGAAGGTCGCCTACCTCTCGACGGGCGATTGGACCGCCCCCACCGGCGCGCTGGACGTCTCGACGGAAACCGTCACGGGCCTCGCCTGACACCCTGACGGAACGACGGAGCCGGATGCCTCGCGAAGAGGCATCCGGCTCCGTCGTTCCGTCAGGTCAGTTCTTGCCCTGGTTGGCCACCGCTGCGGCTCCCGCCGCTGCAGCCTCGGGGTCGAGGTACTCACCCGGACCGAGCGGGACGAGGTTCTCGTCGAGGCGGTAGACCAGCGGGATGCCGGTCGGGATGTTCAGCTCGGCGATGTCGGCGTCACTGATGCCCTCGAGGTGCTTCACGAGCCCGCGCAGCGAGTTGCCGTGTGCGGTGACGAGAACCGTCTTTCCCGAGCGCAGGTCCGGCGCGATCGCCTCGTCCCAGTACGGCAGCAGGCGGTCGATGACGAGCTTGAGCGACTCGGTGCGGGGCACGTCCCCGTCGATGCCGACGTAGCGGGGGTCGCCCACCTGGCTCCACTCGCTGTCGTCGGCGAGCTCGGGCGGCGGCACGTCGAACGAACGACGCCAGAGCATGAACTGCTCGGGACCGAACTCCTCGAGCGTCTGCGCCTTGTCCTTGCCCTGCAGGGCGCCGTAGTGACGCTCGTTGAGGCGCCACGAGCGGGTCACGGGGATCCAGAGGCGGTCGGCGGCGTCCAGGGCGATGTTGGCGGTCTGGATCGCACGGCTGAGCAGCGAGGTGTGCAGGATGTCGGGGAGGAGACCCGCCTCGGCGAGCAGCGAGCCGCCGCGAGCGGCCTCGGCCTTGCCCTGCTCGGTCAAGCGGACATCGACCCAACCGGTGAAGAGGTTGAGCTCGTTCCACTCGCTCTGGCCGTGGCGGAGGAGGATCAGCGTGTGAGGCGCAGTCATGCGCCCCATGATATCGGGCGCCTGCGCCGCGTCCCGGCGTCCGGCGGCGGCCCGACCGGCGCGCTGTCATGATGGGGGGATGGCGTCTGCTCGCGGTCCCGTGGGCCGCATCACGCGCGGGACGACCCACACCAATCGGCTCCGCCGCATCGATCGCTGGATCACCACGCGTCCCGAGCTGCGCCGACTCGAGGACCCCCTGGTGGTCGACCTCGGCTACGGCGCGAGCGGCGTGACCGCGCTGGAGCTGCACGCCCGCCTGGCCCGGGCGCGGCCGGACGTCGAGGTCAGAGGGCTCGAGATCGACCCCGAGCGGGTGGAGCGCGCGCGGACGCAGCTCGCCGAGGTCCGGGCGGGGCGGACGGCGTTCGCCGCGGATGCCCGCGTGGACTTCTCCCGCGGAGGATTCGAGGTGCCTCTCCCCGGCGGCCGACCGGCCGGGATCATCCGCGCCATGAACGTGCTCCGGCAGTACGACGAGTCGGATGTCGCGGCGGCGTGGGCGCAGATGGCCGGACGCCTCGCACCCGGCGGTCTGCTCCTCGAGGGCACGTGCGATGAGCGGGGACGGGTGTGCGCCTGGATCGCAATGGACGCCGCGGCCCTCCC
Source organism: Microbacterium sp. NPDC077184 (assembly GCF_040687055.1). Lineage (NCBI taxonomy): Bacteria > Bacillati > Actinomycetota > Actinomycetes > Micrococcales > Microbacteriaceae > Microbacterium > Microbacterium sp. NPDC077184. The sequence continues at coordinate 619,975 of NZ_JBFBMM010000001.1, read as the reverse complement.
CCGCACCCTGACGCTGTCCCTGCGCCTCACCGATCTCGAGACACCGCTGGTGGCCGCCGAGCGGCTGCCCAAAGCACTGATCCATCGCAACGTCCCCGGCGAAGGAGTGCACGGCTTCCTCGCCGACCTGGACGCCGAATGGGAGCGCGCCGCCGGGCTCGGCGCCTTCGGACCGACGCAGCGCTGGGTCGCCGCGGTGGCCGCCGTCGCCGCGCGCGGATGGCCGCTCCGCGAAGGTCGTCGGGCCCGTCTCGGAGAGATCACGGTGGCGTGGGAGGCCGTCGCTCCGCGGTGACGGCCGGCTCCGCGATTCAGATGCGCGGAACGGCGGCGCGGGCCTCATCCGGCGGCATCCCGGTGGCGACCAGGAGGTCGACCACGAAGGGCCGGATGGCGGCGATGAGGTTCTGGTCCCCGAGCGACGCGCCGGGTGTCACCTCGGCCGGGTCGAGGTGCGCGGCGACCGCGGCGAGCTGCGACCGCGCGACCGGCTCGAGCGAGATGTCGTCGAGGGCGTCGGTGAGCACCCGGACGGCGCGGAGCGTCTCGGCGAGGATGTCGGCGGCCACGGGCCGCGGAATGCCGTCGTCGCAGAGGTAGACCACGCGCCGGGCGATGACGCGCAGATTCCTCCCCGCCAACTCCACCGACTCCCGTACGCGCTCGTGGCGCGCGAGCTCCGAGCGCTGGCGACGCAGGAACGGCGAGATCCGCGCGATCGCGAGGCCCGACTCGACCGACGCCCGCCACCCGTCGGCGATCGGCTGGATCGCCCGGGCCTTCTCGAGACCGCGTTCGGCGCGACGCCGGTCGCCGCGGCGCAGGGCCTGGACGAGCGCGGTTCCGGCCCCCTCGATCGCCCCCAGCACGGCCCGCGCGTCGCGCACTTCGATGCGCACCGTGTCGCGCGGGATGAGGGCGGTCGCGAGCAGCGCCGCGACACCTCCGATGAGGCCGTCCACGAGCCGGAGGAAGGGGGCGTTGGCGGGGACGATCATGACGATCAGAGATTGGATCGCCGCCGCGATCGCGAATGCGGCCTGCGCGGAGAGGAAGCGGGCGACGACGAGGGTCACTCCGAGGGCGAGGGCGAGCTGCCACCACCCCGACCCCGCCACCAGAAGAAGGAGCTCGGCGACGATGATGCCCACGAGCATCCCGATCACGGTCTCGAGGACGCGACGCGGTCGCGCGTCGCGGACGAGGCCGAGACTCGACACGGTCACGGTCGCCGCCAGGAGCGGGGCGGGATGCCCGAAGACGTACGCGGCGACGGCGTACGCGGCGGTGGCGGCCACGACGATCTGGACGATGGGGATCGCGGAGTCCCGCACGCGGCGGAGCGCCGGTGTCGGGTCGAGGCGTGCCTGCCAGCCCGTGCGGATCGGCACGGTCACAGGTGCGGGGCCCTGCGGATCGGCGCCCCGGGCGCCGGTTCCGTCTCGCGAGCCGCGCCGCGGACTCACGTCGCCCGTGCGCGACGCGAGAGCCGGGTGATCCGCGGCACGTTCGCCGTCGCACCGGCATCCGGCGGCACGATGACCTCCTGCGCGGCGGCGATCCGCGCATCCTCGACGTCGACGGTCAAGGCCGCGTCGACGGGGACGCCGCGACGCAGCACCGCCAGCGCGATCGGCCCTTCCTCGAAGTGCCGGGCCGCCGAGGTGACGACGCCGACCTCGTCGCCCTCGCGGCGCACGGCGGCACCGCGCACGGGGAGGCCCGAGTCGCTGCCGTCGAGCTGCAGCGCGACCATCCGGCGGGGCGGATGGCCGAGGTTGTGCACCTTGGCCACGGTCTCCTGACCGCGGTAGCACCCCTTCGACAGATGGACGGCGGTGCGCATCCAGTCGGACTCGTGCGGGATCGCGCGCTCGTCGACCTCGCCGGACCAGCGCGGACGCCACGCGGCGACCCGCAGGGCGTCGGCCGCGAGGACGCCGGCGATGTCGACGGCGCCCGATGCCGCCTCCCGGGCGAACCGCCCGAGCTCCTCGACCGGGACCAGGGCTTCGGCCCAGCTCCGTTCGGCGCCGGGGTGCGGTTCGACGGCGGCGTATCCGTGTCCGCCCGCGCCGATCGCAGGCCACGGGTCGCGCCAGACGAGGGGAACCCCCGCCGGCGACGCGGGCGTGAGCCGGGCGAGGGCCTCGGGGTCCCCTCCGACGACGGCGACCTCGGCATCCGCCGACCGGGGCTGGACCCGCAGCCGGAAGCGCATCCGGGTGAGCCAGACGAGGAGACCCTCGGCGTCGGCGCGATCGACGATGAGCCACGCGGTCGCTCCGTCGTCCACCACGGCGGCGACGTGCTCGATACGTCCCTGCGGATCGAGCACGAGGAGCTCGGTGGACTCTCCCGGCGCGAGCCGTGCGAGAGCCTGCGAGGTCAGGGAGTCGAGCCAGGTGAGCCGGTCCTCGCCGTCCACGGCGATCACCGCGCGATCACCCAGCGGCGCCAGCGCGGTGCCGCGCGCGAGGGCGCGCTGCTCGGCCATCGGATTCCCGACGTGCTGAAGGACGTCGTCGACGATCACGGCGCCGGGAACGGCGGAGAAGGCGGCGGCGTGGGCCATCAGGCGACCTTCGCCAGACGGGCGGACGCGTGGGAGGCGAGTTCGTGGCCCAGAGCGGCGACATCCCACGCCCACAGCAGGTGCCCGTCGACCAGCCCGTACATGCGCGTCGCGGCCGCATAGGCCTTGGCCGTCGCGGGACGGACGACGGCGTCGGTGGCCAGGTCGATCCGCGGGCCGCGGATCTGTCCGAGATAGAGCTCGCTGATCCCGTCGGAGTGCACGATCGCGGCCTCGATGTCGAACCCGTCGGCGTCGTTGCGCAACCGCTCGACGTCCTCGACGGTCCGCGGATCCGCGGTCGCCGACGGCGGGAGCAGAGCGGGACCCGCATCCGCGTCACCGGCGGTCCGCGACAGACGCCAGTATCCGACCTCGGACACCAGGGGCGTCCGGCCGCCGTCCTCACGGTCGATCCACGCGGACGCCGCGTAGTTCAGGTAGTCGCCGCCGTCATGGCTGAAGCTCACGCGGTGCGTGAACTCCCCCGACATTCCGGCCCCGGCGTAGTCGATGACACCGCTCCCCTCCCACACGCCGATGAGCCAGGAGAGGGGGACGAGGTCGGCGGGCAGGTCGGTCGGAAGCTCGATCACGACGGCCTGCTCAGCGCTGGCCGCGGTAGAGGTTCTTCACCACCACACCGGAGACGAACACGATCCCCACCGATGCCAGGCCCAGAAGCCCCAGGAAGAAGATTTCGAGCGCGAGAAGGTCCATGTCGCTACTTTAGCCCGGCACGACCGCCGCCAGCCCGAATCCGAGGCTGACGATCCCGAGCACGGCGAGGGCGCCGACGACGCTCGCAGCGACCCGCACCGTGAATCCGTGCGAGCGCCCACCGGCGAGCTGGACCGCGAACGCGAGCAGGAGGCACGCGCCGAGGGCGACCGCCATCCACGCCGCGCGCAGGTCCGACGGGACGAAGAGGCCGATCGCGAGTCCCGCCACCGCGGCGGCGACCCACACGGAGAGGATGCCGGCGCGCGAACGACGCGGAATGATCTCGGTCACGGTCATCTCGCTATTGTCTCCCACGACGCTTCTCGCGCGCACCCCCCGGGAGGGCGCCCGCGCCGGACCGTTCGCGCGAACGTCCTAGACTGATCGCACACGACGCATTCCCCGAAGAGCCCGGAAGGCGACTTTTGGCCCAGCTGCTCGTCCTCAGCTCCGCACACGGCGGCGGCCCCGCCCTGCCTGCGCTCGAGCTGCTCAGTCACCGGGTGCGCCAGATCCCCGCCGAGCCGGCGCAGCTGGTGAACGCACCCAGCGCCGACATCATCTTCGTCGACGCACGCGTGGATCTCGTCGGCGCGAAGTCGCTGTGCAAGATCCTCAACACCACGGGCCTGGACGCACCGCTCATCCTCATCGTCACCGAGGGCGGCCTCACCGCCGTCTCCCCCGACTGGGGCGTGGACGACGTCATCCTCGTCACCGCCGGCCCCGCAGAAGTGGATGCCCGCGTCCGACTGGCCGTGGGACGTCAGAACGCCGAGCAGGTGTCGACCCGCATCCAGACCTCGGGCATCACCATCGACGAGTCCTCCTACTCCGCCAAGGTGCACGGCAAGCCGCTGGACCTGACGTACAAGGAGTTCCAGCTCCTCCACTTCTTCGCCACGCACCCGTCGCGGGTCTTCACGCGCGAGCAGCTGCTGAGCGAGGTGTGGGGCTACGACTACTTCGGAGGCACGCGCACCGTCGACGTCCACGTCCGACGCCTGCGGGCCAAGCTCGGCGACCTGGAGCAGCTCATCGGCACCGTCCGCAACGTCGGCTACCGCTTCAACGTCTACGAAGAGGATCAGCTCCCGGCACCGCGCGAGACCACCGGCGCCTGAGGCGGCATCCGTTCACACATTCGTCACCCGACCCTGACATGATGTGGGGGTGATCGAACAAGAGGTTCTCGACCCCGGAATCGACGCGGATGACGACGATTTCGACGTCTCCGAAGAGGCCGACGCGCTCCTCCCCGAGCATCGCTACCTCGACCGCGAGGTGAGTTGGCTCGCGTTCAATCAGCGTGTGCTCGAGCTGGCCGAGGATCCGAACCTCCCCGTCCTCGAGCGGGCGAACTTCCTGGCCATCTTCGCCAGCAACCTCGACGAGTTCTTCATGGTCCGCGTCGCCGGTCTCAAGCGCCGCATCGTCACCGGTCTCGCCGTTCCCACCAATGTCGGACGCTCCGCGGCGGATGTCCTCTCCGACATCTCCGCCGAAGCGCACCGACTGCAGCTCCGCCACGCCGAGGCGTGGACCTCGGCGGTCAAGCCCGCCCTCGCGGACGCCGGCATCCAGGTGGTGGCGTGGGACGCGCTGGGAGAAGACGACCGGGAGCGGATGTACGACTACTTCCACTCGCAGGTCTTCCCCGTCCTGATGCCGCTCGCCGTCGACCCGGCGCACCCGTTCCCGTACATCTCGGGACTCTCGCTGAACCTCGCCATCCGCATCCGCAACGCCCGCACCGGCCGGCAGGAGTTCGCACGCCTGAAGGTCCCCCCGATGCTCCCGCGCTTCGTCGAGCTCGTCCCGCAGGACGGCGTCGTCCGGTACCTCCCGCTGGAAGACCTCATCTCCAACCACCTGGACGACCTCTTCCCGGGGATGGAGGTGCTCGACCACCACGCCTTCCGCCTCACCCGCAACGAGGACGTCGTGATCGAGGAGGACGAGACCGAGAACCTCATCCAGGCTCTCGAGGCGGAACTCCTCCGCCGTCGCTTCGGCCCGCCGATCCGCCTCGAGATCACGGACGACATGGACGAGCTCACGCTCGATCTGCTGCTGAAGGAACTCGACATCACCGCGCAGGAGGTCTACCGCCTCCCCGGGCCGCTGGATCTCCGCGGGCTGTTCGACCTCGCGCGCATCGATCGGCCGGATCTGCACTACAAGCCGCACCTGCCGACGACCCCGGTGGCCTTCCAACCGGGTGACAACAACGAGCGGGCCGACATCTTCGCCTCCATCCGCAAGGGCGACGTCCTGGTCCACCACCCGTACGAGTCGTTCGCGACGAGCGTGCAGGCCTTCCTCGAGCAGGCGGCCAAGGACCCCCACGTCCTCGCCATCAAGCAGACGCTCTATCGCACGTCCGGCGACAGCCCGATCGTGCAGGCCCTCATCGACGCCGCCGAGGCGGGCAAGCAGGTCCTGGCGCTGGTGGAGATCAAGGCGCGTTTCGACGAGGCGAACAACATCCTGTGGGCCCGCAAGCTCGAGAAGGCCGGTGTGCACGTCGTGTACGGCCTCGTCGGCCTGAAGACGCACTGCAAGCTCGCCCTGGTCATCCGCGAGGAGAACGGGGTGCTCCGCAGCTACAGCCACGTGGGCACGGGCAACTACAATCCGAAGACGAGCCGGATCTATGAGGACTTCGGCCTTTTCACCGTCGACGATCAGGTCGGGCGGGATCTCACGCGCCTGTTCAACGAGCTGTCCGGGTACGCCATCGAGAAGAAGTTCAAGCGCCTGCTGGTCGCTCCCCTCCACCTGCGGAAGGGGCTCCTGAGACACATCGACAAAGAACGGCACAACGCCCAGGAGGGCAAGCCCGCGCGCGTGCGCATCAAGGTCAACTCCATGGTCGACGAGCAGATCATCGATGCGCTGTATCGCGCGAGCCAGGCCGGCGTCACCGTCGAGGTGTGGGTGCGCGGCATCTGCTCGCTCAAGCCCGGCGTCCCGGGGATGAGCGAGCACATCACGGTCCGGAGCATCCTCGGACGCTATCTCGAGCACTCCCGCATCTTCGCGTTCGACAACGACGGCGACCCGCAGGTGTTCATCGGCAGCGCCGACATGATGCACCGGAACCTCGACCGCCGGGTCGAGGCTCTCGTGCGCGTCGTGGATCCCGCACACGTGAAGGAGCTCTCCTCCCTGTTCGATCTCGCCATGAGCGACAAGACGAGCTCGTGGCATCTCGGTGCCGACGGCGAGTGGATCCGCCACAGCACGGATGCCGAAGGGAAGCTGCTCGTCGACATGCAGGATCGGTCGATGTCGGCGGTGCAGCGCCGCCGCCGTGCCCGGGCGGTGCGATGACGGAGACCGCGATCTACGCGGCCGGCGGCGTCGTGTGGCGGATCGTGGACGGCAAGCTCCGCGTGCTGCTGATCCACCGGACGAAGTACCGCGACGTGACGCTCCCCAAGGGGAAGGTGGATCCCGGCGAGATGCTCGCCGAGACCGCTGCCCGCGAGATTCAGGAGGAGACCGGCATCCGTGTGAATCTCGGAGTGCCGGTCGGCGTTTCCCGCTACCGTCTGCCGAGCAAGCGAACGAAGATCGTGCACTACTGGTCGGCCGAGGCGACCGAACCCGCCATCCGCGCGTCGTCGTTCGTTCCGAACAAGGAAATCGCAGCTCTCGAGTGGGTGAGCCTGAAGAAGGCCCGCGCTCGCCTCAGCTACCCCGTCGACGTGGAGATCCTGGAGAACTTCGCGCGTCTCGTCGATGAGGGCGTCCTGCAGACCTTCCCGATCATCGCCCTCCGCCACGCCAAGGCGCTCCCGCGGGAAGAGTGGGAGGGGAATGACGCGGCGCGACCCCTCGCTCCGCGGGGGAAGAAGCAGTCGCAGTCCATCGTCGGCCCGCTCCTGGCCTTCGGCGCACGGAAGATCATCTCGTCCCCCGCTGTGCGCTGTCACAAGACCGTCGTTCCGCTGGCGGCGGCGACGGGCAAGAAGATCGAGACCACACCGCTGATCAGCCAGGACGCGTGGGAAGAGGGGCGCTCCGACGCGCGCTCGGTCATCGGCGCACGCGTGCGGGCCCGCAAGCCCGCGATCCTCTGCTCGCACGGTCCGGTGCTCCCCGACATCCTCGCCGAGCTCGCGCTGGCGACGGGGACCCTCCGCGGGTCGTATCTCGGCAGTGCGTCGGCGCTGGAACCGGGTGCGTTCTCGGTCGTGCATCTGTCGGTCCAGAACCCCGGCTCGGGCATCGTGGCGATCGAGACGCACGCGCCGAAGGTGTGATCGCGCGCGCCGCGACGGCGCGGAACGGATCGCGGCCGGCCGTTCACCTTCCGTTCACCCGCACAGCGCACGCTCTTAAGAGTCCGTGCTTACCGTCAGGTCGTGCCCTGCACCGGGCCTCAACCCGAAACCCGATCGGGTTTCGTTTCTCTGACACGTGAAGGATTCACACAGTGAAGATCTCCCGCTTCGCCCAGGTCGGCGCCCTCGCCGCCGTCGCCTCTCTCACCCTCGCCGGCTGCGCCGCGAACGAGGGTGGCGGCTCGACCGACGCCGGCACCGGCACCGACACCGGCTCGAGCCTCTCCGGCACGCTGTCGGGCGGTGGCGCCTCCTCGCAGGAGGTCGCCGTCCAGACCTGGACCGCCGGCTTCCAGACCGCCAACGCCGACGTCACCGTGAACTACGACCCCGCCGGCTCCGGCGCGGGCCGCGAGTCGTTCCAGGCCGGCGCCTTCCAGTTCGCGGGCTCCGACCGCGCGTTCACCATGGACGAGATCGCCGAGGGCCCCTTCGACGGCTGCGTCGAGGGCTCCGGCATCATCGAGCTGCCGACCTACATCTCCCCGATCGCCGTCATCTTCAACCTCGACGGCGTCGACTCGTTGAACCTCTCGGCCGACGTCATCGCGGGCCTCTTCGCCGGGACGATCACGAACTGGAACGACCCGGCCATCGCCGAGCTGAACGAGGGCGTCGAGCTCCCCGACCTCGCCGTGACCCCTGTCCACCGCGCCGACGACTCGGGCACCACCGAGAACTTCACCGCCTACCTGTTCGAGGCGGCCCCCTCGGTCTGGACCGAGGAGCCCGACGGCGTCTGGCCGTTCAACAGCGGCGAGGCCGCCCAGGGCACGTCGGGCGTCGTCTCGGCGGTGGCCGGCGGCAACGGCACCATCGGCTACGCTGACGCCTCGCGCGCCGCGGAAGAGGGTCTCTCCACTGCCGCCGTTCAGGTCGGCGACGCCTTCGTGGAGTACTCGCCCGAGGCTGCCGCCGCGATCGTCGACGCCTCGCCGTTCGAAGAAGGCCGTGGCGAGGGCGACCTCGCGATCGCGCTCGACCGCACCTCGACCTCGGAGGGCGTGTACCCGATCGTCCTGATCAGCTACATGATCGCGTGCCAGGAGTACGCCGACACCGCCGCCGCGCCGCTGGTGAAGGGCTACCTGCAGTACGTCGCCAGCCCCGAGGGCCAGGACGAGGCCGCCGCCGCCGCCGGTAGCGCCCCGATCTCGGACACCCTGCGCGAGCAGGTCAACGCCGCGATCGACCTGATCGTCGTCGACTGATACCGTGTGGCCGGCCCGTCGCACCGCGACGGGCCGGCCATTCCTACGAACACCCACCCGAGAACAGGAAGCCATGACCACGACAGCCCCGGCCATCAAGGCCAAACAGCGGCCCGGTGACCGCTGGTTCTCGGGCACCGCGCTGGCCGCGGGATCGATGATCCTCGTCACCCTCGCCGCCGTCGCGATCTTCCTCATCATCCAGTCGATTCCGGGCCTCACGGCCACACCGGAGTCGGCGTCGCTGCTTCGGACGGACTTCTGGGGCTACGTCTGGCCGCTCGTCTTCGGAACGGTCTGGGCGTCGTTCCTCGCCCTCCTCATGGCCGTTCCCCTCTCGGTGGGCATCGCCCTGTTCATCTCGCACTACGCGCCCCGCCGACTCGCGCAGACCCTCGGCTACATCATCGACCTCCTCGCCGCCGTCCCGTCGGTCGTCTTCGGCCTGTGGGGCATCCTCGTCCTCGCGCCGGCCGTACAGCCCCTGTACGTGTGGCTCACCACGAACATGGGCTGGTTCCCGCTGTTCGGCGGCACCGCATCGGCGACGGGCCGTACGATCTTCACCGCGGCGATCGTGCTCGCGGTGATGGTGGTCCCGATCATCACCGCCATCTGCCGTGAGGTCTTCCTGCAGACGCCCACGCTCCACGAGGAGGCCGCGCTCGCCCTCGGCGCCACGCGCTGGGAGATGATCACCATGGCGGTCTTCCCCTTCGGCCGCAGCGGCATCATCTCCGCCTCGATGCTCGGACTCGGGCGTGCGCTCGGCGAGACGATGGCCGTGGCCCTCGTCCTCTCCGCCACCGGGGTCGTGACCTTCCAGCTCTTCACCTCGGAGAACCCCTCGACGATCCCGGCGAACATCGCCCTCACCTTCCCCGAGGCCTACGGCGCGAACATCAACGTCCTGATCGCGACGGGCCTGATCCTGTTCATCGTCACCTTCGCCGTCAACGCCGTCGCCCGCTGGGTGATCAGCCGGCGCAAAGAGTTCTCGGGAGCCAACTGACATGAGCGCCACCACCATCGCGCCGCCCAACCCCGCGAGCTCCACCCCGGTCGAGGACAGCCGCCGCATCACCAGCGGCAAGCTCCCCACCTGGGCGCCGTGGGCGCTCCTGGGACTCGCCGCCGGCGCCTCCGCGCTCATCTTCTTCATCGTCTCGCTGGCCTCGGGGGACTTCAACGTCCCCGGCTGGCTCGTGGTCAGCGCCCTGCTGTACCTCGCGACCGTCTTCACCGTGTCCGCCGTCGTCGAGGGCCGCCGCAAGGGCATCGACCGGCTCGTGACGGGTGTGGTGACCATCGCGTTCCTCATCGCGATGCTGCCGCTGGTGTCGGTGGCCACGACCGTCATCGTCAACGGCGTGGCGGCGCTGTCGGCGGAGTTCTTCACCAACTCGATGCGCAACGTCGTCGGCGAGGGCGGCGGAATCCTGCACGCCATCGTCGGCACGCTCCTGATCACTCTGGCGGCAGCGGTCATCTCCATTCCGATCGGCCTGTTCACCGCGATCTACCTCGTGGAGTACGGAGCGGGCAATCGCCTGGCACGCGGCATCACCTTCCTCGTCGACGTCATGACCGGCATCCCGTCGATCGTCGCCGGCCTGTTCGCCTACGCCCTGTTCGCGCTGTTCCTCGGACCCGGCATCCGTATGGGGATCATGGGCTCGGTCGCGCTGGCCGTCCTGATGATCCCCGTCGTCGTGCGGGCGACGGAGGAGATGCTGCGCCTCGTCCCCAACGAGTTGCGCGAAGCCTCGTATGCGCTCGGCGTGCCCAAGTGGCTCACGATCGTCAAGGTCGTCATCCCCACCTCGATCGCCGGCATCACCACCGGCGTGATGCTGGCCGTCGCCCGCGTCATCGGTGAGACCGCCCCTCTGCTGCTGACCGCCGGCATCACCGCGTCGATGAACTACAACCTCTTCGACGGCCGCATGGCGACCCTGCCGGTCTTCGCGTACTCGCAGTACATGAACCAGGGGATCCCGGCCTCCGCCTTCATCGACCGGGCCTGGGGCGCCGCCCTCGTGCTCATCGTCATCGTCATGGCGCTCAACCTCATCGCGCGGCTCGTCGCGCGCATCTTCGCCCCCAAGCTCGGCCGCTGAGTCCGCGCGGCCCGAATACCCGAATCCAGAGGAACAACGTGTCCAAGAGCATCGAAGTCAACGACCTGAACGTCTACTACGGCGACTTCCTGGCCGTCGAGGGCGTCACGCTCGACATCGAGCCGCGCAGCGTCACCGCCTTCATCGGTCCGTCCGGCTGCGGCAAGTCCACCTTCCTGCGGACCCTCAACCGCATGCACGAGGTCATCCCCGGCGCCCGCGTCGAGGGCGAGGTCATGCTCGACGGCATGAACCTCTACGGTCCTTCCGTCGACCCGGTGCTCGTCCGCCGTCAGGTGGGCATGGTCTTCCAGCGCCCCAACCCCTTCCCCACGATGTCGATCAAGGAGAACGTCCTGGCGGGCGTGAAGCTCAACAACAAGAAGCTCTCCAAGTCCGACGCCGACGCCCTCGTGGAGAAGTCCCTGCAGGGGGCGAACCTCTGGAACGAGGTGAAGGACCGCCTCGACAAGCCCGGCTCCGGCCTCTCCGGCGGCCAGCAGCAGCGTCTGTGCATCGCGCGCGCCATCGCGGTGTCGCCCGAGGTCATCCTGATGGACGAGCCGTGCTCGGCCCTCGACCCGATCTCGACCTACGCGATCGAGGAGCTCATCGGCGAGCTGAAGAACGACTACACCGTCGTCATCGTCACGCACAACATGCAGCAGGCCTCCCGCGTGAGCGACAAGACGGCGTTCTTCAACATCGCCGGCACCGGAAAGCCCGGCAAGCTCATCGAGTACGACGACACGACGACGATCTTCACGACGCCCTCCGTGCAGGCGACCGAGGACTACGTCTCGGGCCGCTTCGGATGAGCGCCGGACTCAGTCCCGCGGGCTGAGGAGGTAGTGGTTGAGGGATGCCGTCACCGCGGCATCCCTCTCCTTCTCCTCGCCGTCGATCGCGACGATCGGCGCCGCGAGGCGGATGCTCGAGACGACCCACGCCGCCTCAGCCGCGAGCAGCTCGTCCCGCGTGATCGAGGCGTACGCGACCTCGTAGCCCGTCGAGCGCAGGTGGTGGAAGATGCTCCGCTGGGTGGTGCCGTGGAGGATCCCGGCCGCCGGCTCGGGCGTGAGATAGCGCCCGCCCTGTCGCAGGATCACCGACGCGGTGGGACCTTCCAGGACGTACCCGTCAGAGGAGACGAACACCGCGTCGTCGGCACCGCGACGCCGGGCCTCGCGGATCGCCGCCATGTTGACGGCGTAGGACAGCGTCTTGGCACCGAGGAGGAGCCAGGGTGCGCGGCTCGGCACGTCCGCCGCGAACCCGCGGTCGAGCGTCACCACCCGGATGCCGTCACGGCGGGCGGCGGTGTTATCCGGCGCATCGGCGAGCGTGAGCCAGGCCGTCGGGGTCTCCTCCCCGTCGATCCCGCGGCTGAGGATGAGCTTCAGCACGCTCTCCCCCGCCGCCGGCGCGTGAGCGACGATGCGCGCGATGGCCGCGCGCCACTGCGCCGGGTTCGGCTCCGGGAGGTCGCACAGCGCCGCCGAGCGCGCAAGGCGCTCGAGATGGGCCGACACCTCCTGGGCGTGCCGTCCGACCATTCCCAGGGACTCGAAGACACCGTCTCCCCGTTGCGCGCTCAGATCGCCGATCCGCACGCTCGGATCCGCCGGGTCGAAGGACCGGATGGTGTCGGCGACGTCCGAGCGCGGATCATCGACGGGGATCGGGTCGAGCGCGAGGGCGTGACGCAGTGCCATCCCTCGAGCGTACGACGCCGACCCCGGCGGCGGGGAATGCCGGGGGGTGGGCCTGGCGTTACACTGGAACAGCCGGGCCGCAGTAACCCCGGGCTCCATCTTCTGCCGCTGCGAGCGGCCTCGCGCCGAGAGGCGTTCTGCGGCCCGGCACTTTCTCTGTCCGGACGGCGTCAGACGAGCGCGTCGCGGCGCCAGAGCGTCGCTGAGGCCGTGAGGTCGCCGGCGTAGTCGGAGAGCCGCAGCGCGCGCGTCGTGAACGCCGACGCACGATCCGACTCCGTGCCCTCGTAGTCGTCCGCGAGGTGGCTTGCTCCGGACGCCTGGACCCGACAGAACGCCGCGGCCCGCTCCAGCGCCACCGCGAAGTCCCCGACGAACAGGCCTCGGAGGATCATGTCGACCAATCCGACCAGTTCCTCAGGACCCGCGGGTGTCGGCGCCCCGGCCACGACCGGGTCCGCGGAGCGGAGCTCGATCCGACCGCGCTCGTACGTCATCGCGGCCGTCTGCGGGTCGTCATGCACCATGAGCTGCAGCAGATACAGGCGCCACAGCGTTCCGGGGAGCGACTTCGCCGGGGACCGCGACCAGAGTTCGGCGATGTCATCGATGCCGTTGCGGTCGGTGAAGGCGACGAGCCGCTCCACGACGGCCGCGTCGGGCTCCTCGCGGACACGCGCGACCAGCGCCCGGGCCGTCGAGTGCGCGACACGGGAGACCTCGGCCGGGTCGTCCGCCGCGAACAGGCGATCGAAGAGCTCAGCGGGTCGCCGGACGGGCTTGTGAAACCCTCGCGCGTCGTCAGTCATCCGCTCAAGGGTACTCCCGGACCACCGCGGCGGCCCGGCCTCGGACGATTCCTCAGGCGGTCGGAATAGCCACGATCGGGTCGGACGTCGGCTGACCCGTCGGAGATCCGCCCGCCGACTCCACGGTCAGCGCGATGACATCGCCCTCGGCGACCGCCGCATCCAGCAGGACGGTGGTCTGCGCGTCCTGCGGAGCGAACGTCCCGGCCGACACCGCACCGTCGGCGTCCACGACCCACATCTCGAACTCCTCGTCGGTCGAGATGCCCGGAAGATTGCTCGATACCAGGACGGCCTTGCCGAGCGACTCCGACCAGTGCGCCGTTGCGATGCCGCCGCCCGTCACCTCCGCGGTGATGGACTGCGCATCCGGAGCCGACTCGATCTCGGCGAGAGCGGCCACCGCCGGCGGGCGGTTCACGAACTCGTTGATCGATGCCGCCCCCCATCCCAGGGTCACCAGCAGCACCAGCGACGCCGCGAGAGCGAAGAGGCCCCGCGTCCAGTTGCGCCGCGACACCGTCTGCACGACCGAGGTCGACGGGGTCGGGTCCGCACGAGGAGGCGCGGCATCCGTGTCGGGGAGCGGCGGCCGCGGCGGCACGGCCGCGGCGAAGGCATGATGCCCGAAGACATCGGCGTCGGATGCCGAGTCCGCGCCGATCTGCGGTGTGGCGGCGATGCGCGCGAGAAGAGTCGAACGCGCCGTCAAGGGCGGCACCTCTTCACGCACGGTCTCGGCGAGGGAAGCGGCCGCCGCCATGTCGGCGTCGACGCGCTCCGTCCATTCCGGGTGCTGCCGCAGCGCGTGCTCGAACGCCGCGCGGTCGTCGGGTGCCAGCGTATTCAGCGCGTAGCCCGCCGCGAGCTCGAAGAACTCCTGCTCGTTCACACCGTCACCCCCATCTCCGCCCGTAGGCGCGTCAATCCGTCGCGCATTCTGGTCTTGATCGTCCCCAGCGGCGCTCCCACCAGCGCCGCGATCTCGCTTTGGCTGTATCCCCCGTAGTACGCGAGGGTGAGGGCCTCGCGCTGCGGGTCGGGGAGGGTCTTCAACGCCGTGGCGACCTGGCGGCCTTCGATGCGCAGCTGCGCCTGTTCGGCCACGCCGTCGTACGCGACGTCGAGATCGCGGAACCCCACCCGCACATCGCGATCGGTGCTCGCCTGCGACGCTCGCACGCGATCCACCGCCCGACGATGAGCGATCGTGAGAACCCACGTTCTCCCTTGCCCCTTGTTCGGAGCGAACCGCGCGGCGGATTGCCACACTTCCAGGAAGACCTCCTGCAGCACTTCCTCGCTCTGCGACCGATCGACGAGCACACGGAGAATGAGACCGAACACGCGCGGGGAGAGCATGTCGTACACGCGCGCGAAGGCGCCCTGGTCGCCCGCAGCCACACGCACGAGCAGCTCTCCGACGTGATCGACGGGTGCGCCGTCTTCGGGGACTTCCACACCGTCGATGACCATGGGTCCAAGCATGCCTCATCACGCGGTTCCACCTGGTATCCGCGGGGCTTCACACGGCATCCGTGAGCCAATCGTGAAAAAACTTCCCATCCGATTCCCCCGGGGTGCCGAAGACCCTGTGTACGCCAACCGGCGGCCCCCTCCCCAGGGGTTTGAGCAATCACACACACAGCGGTCCACACACGGATCACATACAGGAGGAAGTCATGTCCAGCATCACCACGAAGCGTGTCTCGTCGGGCTTCGCCCTCGCGGTCGCGGCGACGTTCGCACTGACGGCCTGCTCGGGAGCCGGCACCACTGCCGACACCACCGAGGAGCCGATGGAGACCACCGCCCCCATGGAGACCGAAGAGCCCATGGAGATGGACCCGGCCGCGATGCTCGTCGGCCCCGGCTGCGCCGACTACGCTGAGGCCGTGCCGGACGGCGCCGGCTCCGTTGAGGGCATGGCGCTCGACCCGGTCGCCACCGCCGCGTCCAACAACCCGCTCCTCACGACCCTGACCGCCGCGGTCTCGGGTCAGCTGAACCCCGAGGTCGACCTCGTCGACACGCTCAACGGCGGCGAGTTCACCGTCTTCGCTCCCGTGGACGACGCGTTCGCCGCGATCGACCCGGCCGTCATCGAGTCGCTCCAGACCGACACCGAGACCCTGACCAGCATCCTGACGTACCACGTCGTCCCCGGCCAGATCTCCCCCGACGACATCGCCGGCACCCACGCCACCGTGCAGGGCGCCGAAGTCGAGGTGACCGGCTCCGGTGACTCGTTCATGGTCAACGAAGCCAACGTCATCTGTGGTGGCGTGCAGACCGCCAACGCCACGGTGTACCTCATCGACTCGGTTCTGATGCCCCCGGCTGAGTGATCGAGATCTCACCGGTGCCTGGCCGGTGAATGGGGCGGCGCGGCCGCCGGAACCGTGCGAGACGGTACCGGCGGCCGCGTCGCACTTTCCCGAGGCTGCAGGCCAGCGCGGTTGCATACGCACGCGGCCGCCGTCAAGCCTCCGACCGGGATCCGTGCCCGGTTCTACATTTTGAAGACCACCGGGGCCCTCGCTTCCCCTCCCCCGCGGGGGTCCCGGTTCGGGGAGGGATGGCATGACGGATCTGCGCGGGTCGACGACACCGGTCACCGGAGACATCGTCGCGCGCCGGTATCGTCTCCTCGAACGCATCGGCGAGGGCGGGATGGCCCGGGTCTTCCGCGCGCACGACACCTACCTCGATCGTCCGGTGGCGATCAAGATCATGCGGGGCCCGGTCCACGACGCAGTGACCGCGGATCGTGTCCGTGCGGAGACGACCTCTTTGGCCTCCCTCAATCACCACAGCCTCGTCACGCTGTTCGACGCGCACATCGACGAAGAGGGCATCAGCTATCTCGTCATGGAGTACGTCTCCGGCATCACCCTCCGCGACCTCATCGCCGACGGGCCGGTCGCCCCGATCGCCCTGGCCGGGATCGCGACCGATCTCGCCGAGGCCCTTTACGTCGCCCATGAGGCCGGGATCGTCCACCGCGACCTCAAGCCCTCGAACGTCCTGCTCTGGCGTTCCCCGGTGCCGAGCCGCGACTGGCGCGCGAAGCTCGCCGACTTCGGCATCGCTCATCTGCTCGACGCCGGCGAGACGGCCGCGGGTCCGGTCATGGGAACCGCCGCGTACATCGCCCCCGAACAGGCGCGCGGGGCTCCGCCCGCCCCTCCCGCCGACATCTACGCCTTCGGGCTGCTCCTCATCGAAGCCCTCACCGGGGTGCGACCCTACGGCGACGTCGAAGGTGTCGGTGCGGTCGTTGCCCGCATGACCGCCGCCCCCGAGATCCCCCGCACCCTCGATGCCGGATGGCGCCGCCTGCTCCGCCGGATGACGTCGTTGCGACCGGAGGAGCGTCCGAGTGCCCTGGAGGTCGCCGTCATCGCATCCGGCTACGCCCAGGCCTCTCAGCCCGCGCCTCTCATCGACGAATCCACCGCACCCGTGGATGTGGCCGAGCTCGACGCGGGCCCCGTCCCCTCGCGACCGATCACCGATCAGATCCCGGTGACGCTCGTGGGCGCCGCCGCGGCGGCGGCAGCGGGGACCGCGCCGTCGTCTCGCGACACAGGAACCGCCCCGACGCACGGACCGCGCCGCGGGCGACAGCTCGGCCGGCTGGTGTCGGTCCTGATCGCCGGCCTCGCCGCGCTCCTCATCGCGATCGTGACGGTGGTGTGGGCGGCGTCCCTCCCGGAACCCGGATCATGGGGCCTCGACGACGGACCCGCCTCCGAAACGGAGGATGTCTCCGGCGGCGTCCCCGTCCTCGTGGACGCGCCCGTCGTCGACGGCCCGTAGACGCGCATCGCACCCCGTCACGCGAAGTAGGCTGGAAGCCACGGGCCTCTAGCTCAGTCGGTAGAGCATCGGACTTTTAATCCGCGGGTCGTGGGTTCGAGCCCCACGGGGCCCACCAGAAACGAAGGGCGTCGCTGCGGCGGCGCCCTTCGGCGTTCCCGCCCCGGGCGGCACGAGACGTCACGGGCTGTCGGGGCGCAGGACGTACTGGACGAAGCCGCTGTCCTCGGCGACCTGGTCGTAGAGGCCGCGCGCGGCCGCGTTGCCCGCTTGCGTCAGCCAGTAGACGTGTGCGCACCCGGCTTCCCTCGCCCAGTCCTCGACATGCGTGATGAGCGCCCGC
Source organism: Microbacterium sp. NPDC077184 (assembly GCF_040687055.1). Lineage (NCBI taxonomy): Bacteria > Bacillati > Actinomycetota > Actinomycetes > Micrococcales > Microbacteriaceae > Microbacterium > Microbacterium sp. NPDC077184. The sequence continues at coordinate 602,305 of NZ_JBFBMM010000001.1, read as the reverse complement.
CCGCTGCCGTGCCCGCGCGCGGTGGGATGGACGAAGAGGTCCTCGAGGTAGCAGACGTCCTCGCGACTCCACGTGCTCCCGTGCGAAAGCCAGTGGACGAATCCGATCGCCTGTCCGTCGGCATCCTGTGCGAGTGCGCCGTGGAAACCCGAGCCGGCATCGACGAGTCGATCGAAGGTGAGCGCCGTCTGCTCCGGGGTGAGCGTCTCGCGATAGAACTCGAGGTAGTCGTCCCAGAGCGGCAGCCACACGTCCCGGTCCTCGCGGCGGAGACGACGGATGCCGCTCACGGCGTGGACTCCGCCACCTCGGCTCCGGCACGCTGCAGCTCTGCGAGCGCCGCGGAACTCGACGCCTCGGCCACCCCCGCGACGAGATCGCTGAGGATCCGGACCCGGCGCCCGTGCGCGAGGGCGTCCAGCGCCGAGGCGCGCACGCAGTGGTCGGTGGCGAGACCGACGACATCGATGTCGAGGATGCCGTGCCGATCCAGCAGCTCCGACACACGTTCGCCGTCGTCGGTGGTGCCCTCGAAGAGGGAATAGGCGGGAATCCCCTGGCCTTTCTTGACGTGATGCGTGATCGCGGCGGTGTCGAGCTCGGGATCGTACGCCGCCCCGGCGGTGCCGCTGACGCAGTGCACCGGCCAGGAGTCGACGAAATCGGGTTCGGGGTGGAAATGCCCACCGTTGTCGTGGTCAGCGTCGTGCCAGTCGCGGGAGGCCACGATGACGGCGTAATCGTCCGCACGGGCGCGCAGGTACGCCGTGATCCGGCGGGCGACCTCGTCACCGCCCAAGACGGCGAGGGCCCCACCCTCGGTGAAGTCGTTCTGGACGTCCACGATGAACAGCGCCTTGGTCATGGTCCGAGGGTACGCCGAAGCGCCCCGACACTCAGCCGCGTGCGAAGAGCAGAACCAGTGACGCGACCATCGCGACGACGCCGAGGGTGAGCAGTCCCGCACCCAAGCGGACGACACCGCGGACGGCGGGCGAGGCCTGCGCCATCCGGATCCGCCCCCGCACACCGCGCCGGTAGAACACCTCCGCCATGTCGGCGTCACCGATCTCGGCATCCTGATCGGCGGTGAGAACGGCTTCGTTGACGCCACCGACCTCGTCATCGTGCCAGCGTGCGACCCGGCCGGTGTCGGTGTCGTCGATCACGGCGCGCACCGGAAGCCACGTCCCGTCGGCGACGTAGAGAATCAGGGCGATACCGAGCAGAAGCGCACCGAGCCCGATGCCGACCCACGAGAAGATCTCGAAGATCGCCTCGACCGTCTGATCCATATGGAGCCACCTAAGGGAATCGAACCCTTGACCTATTCATTACGAGTGAATCGCTCTGCCGTCTGAGCTAAGGTGGCGCGCGTCGCTCGCGCGATGCACGATCACCGATCTTACAGGGTCTGCGATGCGTCCGCGAACGCGCCGCCGACCCCGTGCCGGCCTCACTCGCAGCGGAGGCCGTTCTCGGGCACGACACCGTCGAGGAGGAACCCCTCCACGGCGGCGTCCACGCACGCGTTGCCCTTGTTGTACCCCGTGTGCCCCTCGCCCACGCGGGTCACGAGGACCCCCGATGCCAGCTGGGCGGCCAGGGCTTCGGACCACTCGTAGGGCGTCGCCGGGTCGTTGGTGGTGCCGACCACGACGATCGGCGGCGCCCCCTCGGCGGCGATGGCTGCGCGCGTCCCTGTCGGCGGGTAGGGCCAATCGGCGCACGAATCGGGACCGGACCAGTACGGGGCGACCGTCGGGGCGCGCTCGGCGAGCTCGGCCGCCGCGGCCTCCTCCTCCGCCTCCGTCACTCCCGCGGGATAGTCCATGCAGTTGTAAGCGCGGAAGGCCTCGGTCGAGTTGTCGAGGTACTCCCCGCCCACGCGGTTGTAGTAGAAGTCCGCCAGGATGAACGCGACTTCGGGGTCGCCGGCGAGGACCCCCGTCAGGGCCTGCGTGAGGAAGTCCCAGCTGTCCTGCGAGTAGAGCGCGGCCACGATCCCGGTCATGAGCGAATCGGCGCCGAGGACGCGACCGTCGACGTTCTCGAGCGGTGCGGCGTCCACCGTCGCCAGGAGCGTCGCGAGATCGGCCATCGCGTCGTCGACCGAGCCGCGGAACGGGCACGCATCCTGCGTGAGGCAATCGGCCATGTAGGCGCGCAGGGCGGACTCGAACCCGACGCCCTGGGTCGTGGAAACCTCCGTCACCGGGACGGATGGGTCGATGGCCCCGTCCAGGACGAGCCGACCGGCGCGCTCCGGGAACAGTTCTGCATACGTGGCCCCGAGGAAGGTGCCGTAGGAGAAGCCGATGTAGTTCAGCGCGGCGTCGCCGAGCACCCCTCGGAGGAGGTCCATGTCGCGCGCGGAGTTCTCGGTGGTGATGTACGGGAGGATGCCGTCGCTGTTCGCCTCGCACGCCTGCGCGAACGCGGCGTTCCGCTCGGTCAGCTCCGCCTCCCACTCGGCGGAACCGCGGGGATTGCGCGGCACATCGAAGAGGTAGGCGTCCATGTCCGCGGCGTCGAAGCATCGGACGGAGGTGGATTCACCGACGCCGCGGGGGTCGAAGCCGATGACGTCGTAGCTGTCGCGCAGCGCCTGCCCGACGGCGAACCCGAGGGAATCGCGGATGAAACCGACACCGCTCGCGCCGGGGCCGCCCGGGTTGGTGAGGAGCGACCCGATGGCCGTGCCGCTCTCGGCGCGGTTGCGGATGACGGAGAGGTCGATCTCGCCCGCGCCGGGGTCGGCGTAGTCGAGCGGGGCGCGCACCGTGGTGCACTCCATCGCGTCACCGCACGACGTCCACTCCAGGGTCTGCTCGTAGAACGGGCGCAGCTCTTCGGGGACGCCGGTGCTGTCGGGTGTCGCACTGGAGGTCGCGGCGGGTCGTTCCTCCGGGATCATCGCGTACAGGCATCCGCTCAGGACGAGCGTCGTCGCAGCGAGACCCGCCACGATGGCGAGGGGGCGGCCCGTTCGACGACGGGGTGACGTGGTGTTCACGGGGTCCTTCCGCTGGCGACGGTGATCAGCATGCTCTCGAGGGCGAGGGCGGGGGCGGCGTTCATCTCCAGGTTCTCACGCGTGCGACCGATCGCGTCCAGGACGACCAGGGTGCGCTCCGGCGACCACGTCCCGGCGAGGTGTCGGAGATCGGCATCCATCTCGCGGTTGATGAGGTCGTCGCGACCGAACTGGAGCATGACGACGTCGCGGAACATGGATTCGAGATCGGTGAGCACCCGATCGATGCCGTCGCGGAGGCTGCGCGTGGCGCGTCGCTTCTGCTCGTCCTGCAGCGCCGTCACCTGCGAGCGCACCGCCGGCGGCACCGGGCCGCCCTCGGGCACGCCGAGCGTGCGCAGCAGCGACGCCCGCTCGGCCTCGTCGCGCTCGGCGGTGAGGGAGGTGGCGTCCTCGGTCGCCGCCTGGACGATCCGTCCGGCCACCTCCACGGCGTCGCCGACCCCGCGCACGGCGAGCACCGCCCGGAGCGTGCGGTCGCGGCGGTCGCGCGCGGCCTCGTCGGTCGCGAGCCGCTGGGCCATGCCGATGTGGCGCTGGGCGTGACGCGCCGATCGTTCGGCGATCTCGGGGTCGGTTCCGGTGCGCGCGGAGATGAGGCGTGCGACGTCGGCGACGTCCGGTTCGCGCAGGCGCAGAGTGCGCACGCGCGAGCGGATCGTGGGGAGGAGGTCGGCATCGCTCGGTGCGCACAGGATCCACACGGTCCGCTCCGGCGGCTCTTCGAGCGCCTTCAGCAGCACGTTCGAGGTGCGCTCGGCCATCCGGTCCGCATCTTCCATGATGATGACGCGGAACCGGCCGAGCGACGGGGAGAAGTACGACCGCTCCACGAGCGCGCGCGCGTCCTTGATGGAGATGATCACGCCCTCGGTGCGCAGCGCCGTGAGGTCGGGGTGCGTTCCGGCCAGGACCTGTCGCTGTGCGTGCTCGTCGCCGGGCTCGGCGATCAGCGCGGCCGCGAAGGCGTGGGCGAGGGTCGAGCGCCCCGAGCCCGGCGGACCGGTGATGAGCCACGCGTGCGTCATCGCCGACGGGTCGTCGACGGCCTCGCGGAGGGTGGCCACCGCCTCGGGCTGGCCCCACACTTCGCTCCACGGCGCGGGGGCCGTGTCGAGGCGCGGGGAATCCATGGGCATCAGCCTAACCGCGGTCTCCGACGCCTCAGGGGGCGTCGGGGAGCATGCCGGCGACGCGGGAGCGGACCGCCTCGGCGAGGTCCGCCGCCGGGCGCGTCGCGTCGAGGACGAGGAAGCGATCGGGCTCAGCCTCGGCCAGCGCGAGGAACTCCGTGCGCACGCGGATGTGGAAGCCCTCACGCTCGGCTTCGAGGCGGTCGAAGGGCTTGTCGTCGGCATCCAGCCGTCCGCGGGCGACCCTCGGGTCGAGGTCCAGCAGGACGGTGAGGTCCGGGAGGAGACCTTCGGTGGCCCAGAGGGACAGGTCGCGCACCTCGTCGCGCCCGAGGACGCGCCCGGCACCCTGGTAGGCGACGGAGGAATCGAGGTACCGGTCCTGGATCACGGTGTCGCCGCGGTCGAGCGCGGGACGCACGACGGTGGCGATGTGGTGCGCGCGGTCGGCCGCGTAAAGCAGCGCCTCCGCGCGCGGCGCGATGTCGCCGCGATGGTGCAGGACGATGTCCCGCACCAGGACGCCGACCTCCGTCCCGCCGGGCTCACGGGTGCGGACGACCGTCCGACCGGACTGTTCCAGCCACTCCTGAAGAAGGGTGGACTGCGTGGTCTTGCCCGCCCCGTCGCCGCCCTCGAAGGTGACGAACAGTCCCGCGTGCGGCCGATCCGCAGCGTGCGCGGGAACGCTCACTTCTTCGCCGGGGCCTTCTTCGTCGTCGTCCGCCGCGCCGTGCGCTTGGGGGCGGGGCCCTTGGCGCGCTTGTCGGCGAGCAGCTGCACGGCGCGCTCGAAGGTGATCTCCATCGCGTCCTCGCCCCGCGGAACGGTCGCGTTGACCTCACCGTCGGTCACATAGGGACCGAAGCGGCCGTCCTTCAGCTTGATGGGCTTGCCGCTGGTGGGGTCCGCATCGAACTCCTTCAGCGCGCTGGATGCCGCGCGGGCGCCGTACTTCGGCTGGGCGTACACCGCGAGCGCCTCCTCGAGCGTGATGTCGAAGATCTGCTGCTCGCTGGAGAGGGTCCGCGAGTCGGTCCCCTTCTTCAGGTACGGACCGTACCGGCCGTTCTGGGCGGTGATCATCTGCTCGGACTCGGGGTCGATGCCGACCTCGCGGGGCAGCTCAAGCAGGCGGAGCGCGGTGTCGAGGTCGATCTCGTCGACCGACATGGACTTGAACAGCGACGCCGTCCGCGGCTTGGGCGCGGCGACCTTCTTCGCCCCGCGCTTCTTCGGTGCGGGCGTCTCGACGGCGGCCTCGCGGACCTCGCCGGTCTCGGGGTCGACCTCCTCCTCGGCGGGCGGATCGATCTCCTGCACGTACGGTCCGAAGCGGCCGTCCTTGACGATGATCAGCTTGCCGCTGGCGGGGTTCTCGCCGAGCACCCGGTCTCCCGCGACCGGCGCATCGATGAGTTCCTGGGCCTTGGCCGGGGTGAGCTCGTCGGGGGCCAGGTCTTCGGGGATGTTGACGCGCCGGGGCTCGCCCTCCGGGTTCTCCGGATCGGCGACCTCGAGGTACGGGCCGTACTTCCCGAAGCGGAGGACGGCGACATCCCCGATGGGCGTGGAGTTCAGGGCGCGGGCGTCGATCTCGCCCAGGTTGTCGACGATGTTGCGCAGCCCCACGTGGGCGTCGGAGCCGAAGTAGAACTCCTTCAGCCATGCGACGCGGCTCTGCTCGCCGCGCGCGATGGCGTCGAGGTCGTCCTCGAGCGCGGCCGTGAAGTCGTAATCGACCAGGTCGGGGAAGTGCTGCTCGAGCAGACGCACCACGCTGAACGCCAGCCAGCTGGGGATCAGGGCCTGTCCGCGCTTGACGACGTATCCGCGGTTGATGATCACGTCGATGATGCTGGCGAAGGTCGAGGGCCGGCCGATGCCCTTCTCCTCGAGCGCCTTGACCAGGCTCGCCTCGGTGTAGCGCGGCTTGGGGCTGGTGGCATGGCCCTTCGGCTCGACGTCGGAGAGCGTGAGGACGTCGCCGACCGACAGTACCGGAAGCGACTGATCGTCCTGCGCGTCGGATTCGTTGCGCTTCTCGTCGCGGCCTTCCTCGTAGGCCTCGAGGAAGCCCTTGAAGGTGTAGACGGTGCCGGAGGCGGTGAACTCCGCCCGTCGACCACCGGCGTCCACGGCGAGGGTGACGGTCGTCGTCTCGTACTTGGCGTCGGACATCTGGCTGGCCATCGTCCGCTTCCAGATCAGGTCGTACAGACGCTGCTCGTCGCGGTCGAGTTCACCGCCGACTTCCGCGGGCGTGCGGAAGGTCTCGCCGGTCGGGCGGATCGCCTCGTGGGCCTCCTGGGCGTTCTTGGCGTTGTTCCGATAGGTGCGGGGGTTGGCGGGCACCGCGGCGTCGCCGTACATCTGCACCGCCTGGGCCCGCGCGGCCTGCACGGCCTGGGTGCCCAGCGCCGTGGAGTCGGTTCGCATGTAGGTGATGAAGCCCTTCTCGTACAGACGCTGGGCGACACTCATGGCGTGCTTGGCGCTCATCGAGAGCTTGCGTCCCGCCTCCTGCTGCAGCGTGGAGGTGGTGAAGGGGGGCTTGGGGCTGCGGGTGCCGGGCTTGGCCTCGACCGAGGCGACGGATGCCGTCCCGGCGGCCTCGATGGCCGCGGCGAGCTCCCGGGCGGCCTGCTCGTCGAGGACGACGACGGCCTTCCGGAGCGATCCGGTGTCGTCGAAGTCGGTTCCCCTCGCGAGGGCCGCACCGTCGACGCGGGCGAGTCGAGCAGAGAAGGAACCGCCGGCCTCGGCGGCGGCCAGGGTCGCGATGTCCCAGTAGGAGGCCGAGACGAACGCCATGCGCTCGCGCTCGCGATCGACGACCAGGCGCGTGGCGGCGGACTGCACGCGACCGGCCGACGTGCCCTGCTGCACCTTGAACCACAGCACGGGGCTGACGTCCCAGCCGTACAGGCGGTCGAGGATGCGACGGGTCTCCTGCGCGTCGACGAGCGCGAGGTCGAGCTCGCGCGTGTTCTCGACGGCCGCGCGGATGGCGTCCTTCGTGATCTCGTGGAAGACCATCCGCTTGACGGGGACCTTCGGCTTCAGGGTCTCCAGCAGGTGCCACGCGATGGCTTCGCCCTCGCGGTCTTCATCGGTGGCGAGCAGGAGCTCGTCCGCCCCCTTCAGCGCACGCTTGAGCTCGGTGACGGTCTTCTTCCCGCGATCGCTCTCGACGTAATAGGGGTCGAAGTCGTTGTCGATGTCGATCGAGTACTTGCCGTACGCCTGCTTCTTGTCCGCAGGGATGCTCTTCTTGTCCGCGAGATCGCGGATGTGTCCGACGGAGCTGAGTACCTCGTAATCGTCACCGAGATACCCCTGGATCGACCTCATCTTCGTCGGAGACTCGACGATGACGAGCTTCTTGCCTTGTGCCAAGGGGGGCGTCCTTTCTTCGTCGCACACCATACACGGGGTGGGGTGGGGCGGATGCTGTGAGTCGGCGCCCCGGCCCGCGCGGCGCTCACCCGGGAGGCGGGCCCGCACGGGCGGTCGCAGAGGTCGCGAAGACGCCGAAGCGCGCAGTCACGGTGACGGTGACGATGAAGCCGTCGATGACGCACGCAGCGACCGACGCCCCCGCCGTCGCGGCGAGCTCGGCCGCGCGGTCGCACGGATCCCCGGCCGCGAGTCCGGTGACGGTGTCCGCGGCGGCGAGGGCCGAGGTGTCCGCCGCGCCGGCGAGGCGCTGGGAGTGGATCGCGGCCGCGCCGACCGCGGAGAGGCCGGCGACAAGGGTGGCGGAGGCGGCGAGGATGCCGATCACGGCGGCGGTCGACGCCATCAGCCGCCTCCCGCCAGCGCACAGCCGGTCGCGGCGAGGGTGAGGACCGCGACCGGCGCCCGGGCGGTGACGCACACGATGTCGTCGCGATGCTCGATCGTCGCGGTCGCGTCGTCCACGGCCGCGGCGACGACGGCGTGGACACGGTCCGCGCTCTCGCCGCGCGCGGCCAGGCGCGCCGCGTCGCTGACGGCATCCTGAAGTCGCACGCCGCGAGCCGTCGCACCGAGCGCGCCGATCCCGAGCGCCAGCACGATGACGATCGCCGGCAGGGCGACGGCGAACTCGGCCACGACCGATCCACGGTCACCCCGCCACGGCCGCCCGGAGGTCGCCCGCGACCGACGGGCGCGCGGCATCCGCCGCTCGAGGGGCATCACGCCACGGTCAGCGCGCGGCGGATGAGATCCGTCAGGATCCCGCGGACCTCATCGCTGCGCATGATGACCACGAGGAGCCCCGCGAAGGCGACCGCCGCCATGGTGGCGATGGCGTACTCCGCCGTGGCGGCGCCGTCGTCGTCGGCGAGCGAGCGCGCCGCGGGACGGTAGAGGCGCTCCGCGCGGCGGCGGGTGAGGGGCGGGAGGGTCGTTCGGGTCGACGGGAACATGGATTCTCCTTTATTCGGGTGAGGGAGGGTGACGGGCGGAGTCAGAGGGTGAAGGGCATCGTGCTGATGACGCTGAGGAGCATCGGGCCGACGCCGAGGAGGAGGAACGCGGGGAGCGTGCACACCCCCAGCGGCAGCAGCAGGCGGGTGGAGAGCCGCGCCGCGCGCAAGCGGCCGTCCACGCGCGCGCGATGACGGGCCAGCACGGCCCACGCCCGCAGCAGATCGACCGCGGGCACACCGGCGGTGCGCGAGAGCGCGAGCACCGCGTCGGTGTCGTCGCGCGGCGGTGGGTTCACGTCGCGCCCGGTGTCCGCCGGCGGGGTGGGACGCGCCCGCGCGACGAGCTCGACCGCGCGGTCGATGGACACACCGCCGCTCAGCGCGATGGCGAGGAGTTCAGCGCGGTGCCCCGGGACGGCCTCGCCTCCGCTCGCCGCGCGGACGAGCCGCAGGCTCCAGCGATGCGCGAGAAGGATGAGGACTCCCCCGAGGACGAGGCAGACGATCCCCAGCGGATGGGAGAACAGGATGCCGAGGGTGTCGAAGCCGAGGACGGCTCCGAGAACCACGGCGGCGATCGGCAACCAGGCGAGGAGCCGGGCGGTCCCCGCCGGTTCCGCCAGCGCGATCCGGACGTCGTCGGCCGCGGCACGCGCATCGCGGAGCGCATCGGCGAGCCCTCGGAGACTCTCCGCGAGGGGCGCTCCGACGACGGTCGCCACCTGCCAGGCGGCCCCCACCTCGCGCCACTCCCCCGTATCGGTGTCATGACGACCGCGCCGACGGCTCCGATGTCCGCCCGCGGGACGGGCGGGGACCCCGGCGTCTCCGATCGCGTCCGCAAGTGGGCGACCCGCCGACACCGCCGCCATGACGCGGGCGGCTCCGGCGTCCCCGGTTCCGGCGAGGTACTCCCACGCGCGGTGCGGAGCGATGCCCGCCTGCAGCAGGACGGCGAGCTGAAGGATACTCTCCGCCGCCGAGGTCATCTCAGCCGTGGCGGTCGGCCGGACCGTCACCGCGGCGGCCACGGCTCCTCCTCGATCTCCAGTCGCCCGTCGGGGCCGACGCGAGGTCGCCCGACACTCCGCAGGCGCCGGATGCCGGCGGCGTCCTTCTCCACATGGAGGATCCAGTGCAGGGCGCTGGACGCCTGCCGCGCGAGCGCCTGGTCGCTCAGCCCGGCGAGCGCGCCGAGCGCCTCCAGACGCGCGGCGACGTCCGCCAGCCCGTTCGCGTGGACGGTCCCGGCGCCGCCGTCGTGCCCGGTGTTCAGCGCGGACAGCAGCTCGCGCACCTCCTCGCCCCGGCACTCGCCGACCACCAGCCGATCGGGCCGCATCCGCAGCGCCTCCCGCACGAGGCGGGCCAGACCGATGCCGCCGGCCCCCTCGAGATTCGGCTGGCGCGCCTCGAGGCGCACGTGATGCGGGTGGACGAAGGAGAGCTCGGCGACATCCTCGATCGTGACGATCCGCTCGCGCTCGGACGCCGCGCTCAGCATCGCCGCGAGAAGAGTGGTCTTCCCCGCCCCCGCCGCTCCGGAGACGAGGACGTTCTCACGGCGACGCACGATCTCCTCCAGCCACTCCCGCCCCGCCGCGTCGAACATCCCACCCGCCTGCAGCACGCCGAGGTCTGCGCGCGTGCGCCGACCCACGCGGATGGACAGCGCGGTGCCTCCGCCGGACACCGGAGGGAGCACGGCGTGCACGCGGAGCCGCCCGCCGACACGGACGTCCACGCAGGGCGAGGCGTCGTCGATGTGCCGCCCGCCCGCCCCGATCAGAGCGACGGCCAGGTCGCGCACGTCGTCCTCGTCCCAGGACCACCCGGAAACCGGCTCGGCACCGCGGCCCCGGTCGACGTACAGCCCCCGCGCACCGTTGACGAACAGGTCGGTGACCTCGGCATCGCCGAGATGGCACGCCAGCTCCTCCCAGGCGGCGTGGCGCACGACGGGGAGCGGGGTGTCGTCGTCGCTCGGCGCGGGCTCCTTTGCGACCGGTCGGGAGAAGTCCGGCATCCGCGGGATCACGTCCGGCCACGCCCCGCTCGTCTGAGGACCCGCCCGGGTTCCGTCGCCCTCCTCCGGAAGGACAGGGTCGATCGGCGTCGGCGCGGGCATCTGCCACCACGTCGCCGGCGGCGCCGACGCGTCCAGCCAGGCCACCGGGTCGCGGACGGGATCCTGCCTGCGGGGCACGAAGCGTTCGGTCATGACGACGACGCTAGGAACACGGGCGCACGGGACGGGGGACGCGCGCCTCTTCGGTGGAGAACCGGTCCGGTCGCACCGCTGGGGAGGAGGGGAACCCGCGCAAAAAAAGAGGGGCGGCATCCCATGGGGGGAATGGGATGCCGCCTCGGGCGACACCACACTTCGGGGGGCGGGTCGGGTGTCGCCGATGCCAGAATCGATGTTCGGCCGAGTGACAGCCTATGCGACGCGCCGGAGGCGACCAAACGCCCCTTCGATGATTCTCACCGACCTCTCACCGATACCCCGCCGGTATCCGGCTCCCCACTATCGGAGGTAGTGCGCGCACCGGAGGCCTCGCTAGCCTTCGAGACAGACTCGCCGGATGCCGGCATCCGACCTCAGGCCGCAAAGGAGCGCGCGATGAGCACGCAGATCGACCACCTTCTGAACGAGACCCGCCGCTTCAGCCCGCCGGACGGATTCGCCGCGCAGGCCGTCGGATCCGCCGACCTCTACGCGCGCGCCGCCGAGGATCGCGAGGGGTTCTGGGCCGATCAGGCCCGCGAACTCCACTGGCACACGCCCTTCACCGAGGTGCTCGACTGGTCGACCCCTCCCTTCGCGCGGTGGTTCGGCGACGGCGAGCTCAACGTCGCCTACAACTGCCTGGACCGGCACGTCGAGGCAGGACACGGTGATCGTGTCGCGCTCCTGTGGGAGGGAGAGCCCGGCGACGAGCGCGCCCTCACCTACGCCGAGCTGACCACGGAGGTCTCCCGGCTCGCCAACGTGCTGGAGGGCCTCGGCGTCGGGGAGGGCGACCGGGTCGCGATCTACCTGCCGATGATCCCGGAGGCGGTCGCCGCGATGCTCGCGGTCGCGCGCATCGGCGCCATCCACTCCGTCGTCTTCGGCGGGTTCTCGGCCGACAGCCTGCGCTCGCGCATCGACGACGCCGGCGCGAAGGTGGTCATCACCGCCGACGGCGGCTACCGCAAGGGCAAGGTCTCGGCCCTCAAGCCGGCCGTAGACCTGGCCCTCGCCGACCGCAACGGCTCGGGCGTCCAGGAGAGCGTCGAGCACGTGATCGTCGTCCGCCGCGGCGGCAACGACGTCGACTGGGTCGAGGGCCGTGACCTGTGGTGGCACGACGTCGTCCCGGCGGCGGCGCCGACGCATGAGGCGCGCCCGTTCCCCGCCGAGACCCCCCTGTTCATCCTGTACACCTCGGGAACGACGGGGAAGCCCAAGGGCATCCTGCACACCTCCGGCGGCTACCTCACCCAGGCGGCCTTCACGAACCGCGTCGTCCACGACATCCACCCCGACACCGACGTGTACTGGTGCACCGCGGACGTCGGATGGATCACCGGCCACACCTACGTCACGTACGGCCCCCTCGCCAACGGCGCGACCCAGGTCCTCTACGAGGGGACGCCGGATGCCCCCCACCCGGGGCGCTGGTGGGAGATCATCCAGAAGTACGGCGTGACGGTGTTCTACACCGCCCCCACGGCGATCCGGTCGTTCATGAAGATCGGCCGACAGGTGCCGCAGGGTTTCGACCTGTCGTCGTTGCGGGTGCTGGGCTCGGTCGGCGAGCCGATCAACCCCGAGGCCTGGGTCTGGTACCGCGACATCATCGGGGCCGAGCGCACGCCCATCGTCGACACGTGGTGGCAGACCGAGACCGGGGCGATGATGATCTCGGCCCTTCCCGGCGTCACCGAGACGAAGCCCGGCGCGGCGCAGGTCGCCCTCCCCGGCATCGCGATCGACGTCGTCGACGACGACGGCGAGCACGTGGGGACCGGCAACGGCGGCCTGCTGGTGGTCACAGAACCCTGGCCGAGCATGCTGCGCGGCATCTGGGGAGACCCGGAACGGTTCGTCGAGACCTATTGGGAGAAATTCGCCGATCGCGGGTTCTACTTCGCGGGCGACGGTGCGCGCCTGGACGACGACGGCGACATCTGGCTCCTCGGCCGCGTCGACGACGTCATGAACGTCTCCGGCCACCGTCTGTCGACCGCGGAGATCGAGTCCTCGCTCGTCGCGCACGAGGCCACCGCCGAAGCCGCGGTCGTCGGCGCCTCGGACGAGACCACCGGCCAGGCGGTCGTGGCCTTCGTCATCCTCAAGCAGAGCTACCTCGACCGGCACTCCGCCGAGGGGGTGGCCACCACGCTCCGCGCCTGGGTCGGCGAGCAGATCGGTCCGATCGCCCGGCCGCGCGACATCTACATCGTCGGGGAACTGCCCAAGACCCGATCCGGGAAGATCATGCGGCGGCTGCTGCGCGACGTCGCCGAGGGTCGCGAGGTCGGCGACACCACGACGCTTGCGGACACGATGGTGATGAGCACGATCCAGGCGAAGATCACCACGAAGTGACGCATGCGTGAGGGCCGGCATCCGTCACGCGGAACGGATGCCGGCCCTCACGTGCCTCAGGTCAGACGAGCGCGAAGACGACCTCGACCTCGACGGGCGAGTCCAGCGGCAGGACGGGGACTCCGACGGCGGAGCGCGCGTGACGTCCCGCGTCGCCGAAGATCTCACCGAGCACCTCGCTCGCGCCGTTGATGACGCCGGGCTGACCGGTGAACTCCGGAACGGACGAGACGAATCCGACCACCTTCACTACGCGGCCGAGGCGGTCCACTCCGCCGGCGACGTCCGCGGCGGCGGCGATCGCGTTCAGCGCGCAGGTGCGGGCGTAGTCCTTCGCCGCGGCGGGATCGACGAGGCCGTCGCCCTCGCCGACCTTGCCCGTCGCGGGAAGTGCGCCCTCGCGCATCGGCAGCTGGCCGGAGGTGTAGACGAGGTCGCCGTGCACGGTCGCCGGGATGTACGCGGCGACGGGGGGCACGACACCGGGGAGACGGATGCCGAGCTCGGCGAGCCGCGCGGAGACGCTCACCGGCTCAGCCTTCGAACTGCCGCGCGGCCTGCGCCGCGGCATCCAGTCCGGCGTTGGCGTCTCCGCCGCCGACCGGGCGCTTGAAGTAGGCGACGAGCCCGCCCTCGGGGCCGGGGATCACCTGCACGAGCTCCCAGCCCTGTTTGCCCCAGTTGTTGAGGATGGCGGCGGTGTTGTGGATCAGCAGGGGCGTGGTGAGGTACTCCCACGTCGTCATCGCGACTCCTGGCGTGTTCGGCGGAATGAAGCGGAAGAACGGGGATCACGCGCAGGGCATGCCTGTCAAGGGATCGCCCAGGTATCTCCCTTACGATCAAGCCTATGCCTGATACCAAACGCACGGCCACCGGTGTGCTCGGGGGCCTCGCAGGACTCGTCGGCCTCAGCGCCGTCGCCGGCGTTCTCATCACCGCCACGGTGACCCCCGCGATCGCGGTGTCGGGTTACGCGGCCTCCAGCGCCATCACGATGTTCGACAACCTCCCCAGCGTCCTCGAGATCGACAAGCTCATGCTGCCGACGACGCTGTACACGAAGAACCAGGACTCCGGCGAGTGGGAGGAGTGGACGCAGTTCTACGACCAGAACCGCTCCCCGGTCGAGTTCGACGAGATCGCGCCGGTCATGTACGACGCGATGCTCTCCAGTGAGGATCCGCGCTACTACCAGCACGGCGGCGTCGACCTCATCGGCACGACGCGTGCGGTGCTCTCGAACGTCCAGGGCGGCGGCGAGACGCAAGGCGGATCGACGATCAGCCAGCAGTACGTCAAGAACATCCTCGTCCAGCGGTGCGAAGCCACCGCGGAGACCGAGGACGAGAAGCAGGCGTGCTGGTTCGAGGCGACCACCGCCGCGGGCACCGAGGGCATCCAGCGCAAGCTCCAGGAGATGCGCTACGCCATCGCCCTCGAGCAGCGGTACTCGAAGAACGAGATCATGCTCGGGTATCTCAACATCGCCAACTTCGGCGGCACGACCTACGGCATCGACGCCGCGGCCAAGCGCTACTTCGGGGTGTCGGCGGGCGAGCTGAACCTCGCGCAGGCCGCGACCCTCGCCGGCATCGTGCAGAACCCGAACACCTACCGCATCGACCTGCCCGGCAACGAGCGCAACGGCGCCGACAACGGCTACGCGCTGACCAAGCAGCGTCAGCAGTACGTGCTCAGCCGGCTCCTCGACGACGGGAAGATCACCCAGGAGCAGTACGACGAGCTCTTCGACGCCCCGATCGAGCCGAACATCACCACCCCGCGCACCGGCTGCACGGCGGCGGCGGGTGGCGAGTACTTCTGCCAGTACGTCCGCAGCGTCATCGAGAACGATCCCGCCTTCGGCGAGACCCCCGACGAGCGCCGTGAGGCCCTCCGTCGCGGCGGACTGAACGTCTACACCACGATCGACTGGCGCCTGCAGAACGCCGCGAACGCGTCGATGTCGACCTACGCCCCGACCTCGGTCGAGGGGATGAAGTTCGGCTCCACCGCCGTGAGCATCGACAACACGACGGGGAAGATCCTCGCGATGTCGCAGAACACGCGCTTCGACGAGACGATCACCGGCGACAACAACTTCAGCTCCATCGTGTTCGCCGGCGACCGCACCTACGGCGGCTCGCGCGGATTCGCCGCAGGGTCGACGTTCAAGCTCTTCACCCTCGTCGACTGGCTCGAGCAGGGCCGATCCGTCCGCGAAGTGCTGAACGGCGTCAACCGCGCGTTCCCGCGCATGACGAACTCGTGCACGGGAGATTGGGTCAACACCGAGAACACCACCATCGGCAACTTCGGCCGCGTGCCCGGTTACATCGGCACGCCGCTGCAGTTCACCGCGGCGTCGCTGAACTCGGGCTACCTCGCGATGGCGGCCGAGCTCGACCTGTGCGACATCGCCAACGTCGCGACGAAGATGGGCGTCACCACCGGTGACGGCGAGCCCATCACGATGGGCGTGGCCAACAAGGTCATCGGCGACGACAACATCTCCCCGATCGCGATGGCCGGCGCCTACGGCACCGTCGCCAACAACGGCATCTACTGCCAGCCGCGCGTCATCGAGAGCGTCACCGACTCCGACGGCAACGACATCCCGCTCCCCGAGCGCACGTGCGAGCAGGTGCTCGAGCCGGGGGTCGCCGCGACCGCGGCGTTCGCCCTCGAGGGCGTCATGAACGGCGGCGGCACCGGTGCGCAGGGCAACCCCTTCGACGGCACGCCGCTCATCGGCAAGACCGGTACGCACGAGGAGCTGCAGACGTGGCTCGTGGAGTCCTCGACGAACGTCTCCACCGCCGTGTGGGCGGGCAACATCGAGGGCGGCGGAGACATGTTCCGCAACTGGCACAACGGCATCCAGCTCTCCAATCTGCGCTACTTCATCGCGCGGGATGTCCAGGGAGCGGCGAACTCGCTCTTCGGCGGAAACCCGTTCCCCGCGCCGGACAGCAACCTGACGCGCCAGGTCCTCCGCGACCTTCCCAACGTCGTCGGTCAGTCCATCGACCAGGCGACCGCGACGCTCCGCAACGCCGGCTTCAGCGTGACCGTGGGCGAAGCGGTGGACTCGTCCGAGCCCGAGGGCATCGTCGCGGCGCAGAGCCCCGGCGCCGGTCGCGTCGCCGGCGGCACGTCGGTGACGATCAACCCGTCCAACGGTCAGGGCATCTCGGTGCCCGCCGTGTCGGGATCGCTGAGCGCGGCCATCTCGGCGCTGCGCAACGCCGGCTTCGGCAACGTCAGCCCCGGCAGCTGCCAGCAGGACGAGAACGCCGGCGGCGGCGAGCAGGCGACGGGCACGAACCCGGCCGCGGGCACCCTCGTGAACCGGAACACCGCGATCAGCGTCGACTACGTCAGCCGCAACTGCGGCGGCGGCGGCGAGAGCCCCGCGCCCGACTCCGACAGCGACGGATAAGTGACGCACACCGTCACGCGGACGGCCCTCACCGCCTTCGGGGCGGTGGGGGCCGTCGGCGTCGCCACGGCCGTCTGGGGCGTCGCCGTCGAGCGCTATCTCTTCACCGTCCGTGAGCACACTCTGCCCCTCCTTCCCGCCGGCTCCCGCGACCTGCGGATCCTGCACGTCTCGGACGCCCATATGGCGCCGTGGCAGCACCGGAAGCAGCAGTGGATGGCCGCGCTGGTCGAGCTGCACCCGGACCTGGTGATCAACACCGGCGACAACCTCGGCCACGCCGAGGGTCTCGTCGGCATCCGTCGGGCGTTCGCTCCGCTCCGGGGGATCCCCGGCTTCTTCGTCCACGGGTCGAACGACCACGTCGCACCGTCCCCCCGGAACCCCCTGAAGTACTTCACCGGCCCGTCGCGGCACCAGCCTAAGGCGGAGTCCATCGACGCCGACGCCCTCGACGCGTTCCTCGTCGACGACCTCGGCTGGACCGACCTCAACAACGCCGCGGGTGTCGTGGAGGCCGCCGGCATCCGGGTGGCGGGCTTCGGCGTCAGCGACGCGCACCGGCGATGGGACCGATTGGACTCCCTGCCCGCAGCGATCGCCGCGACGGAGAGCACGGATGCCGCGCTCCACGTCGGCGTGACGCATGCGCCGTACCGGCGCGTGCTGGACCGCTTCATCGACCTCGGCGCGGACGCGATCTTCGCCGGTCACACGCACGGCGGGCAGGTGCGCGTTCCGGGCTACGGGGCCCTCGTGGCGAACTGCGACATCCCGCTCCGCCAGGCACGCGGTCTCAGCGCCTGGGAGCACGGCGGGCGGGCCGCGCCGCTGAACGTGAGCGCCGGACTCGGACACTCGATCTACGCCCCCGTGCGGTTCGCGTGCCGGCCCGAGGCGAGCCTCCTCGTCCTCACCGCGCGCGGCTGAGCACCCCTCCTCCCCACCCACGGCGACCGGCGCCGCAGCGCGCGGTTATCCCCCGCGACGCTCTCGGAGCGATCGGCGCACGTCCGCGGAGCCCACGATCGGAGCACGAACCGATCGAAAGGCCCCGCCCATGTCCGCCTCTCCGCTCCGGCGTGCGCGCCGCATGCTCGCCCTGAGCATCGCCGCCGTCCTCGCCGCTGCCGCCCTCGTCCTCGCCGCCGCCCCGGCGGCCACCGCCGCGACCCAGGGCGCCGGATTCGGCGCCTGGCAGCCGACCTCGACCCACGGCTGGCACGGGTCGATGCGCGTCGGCGACGTGCACACCTACTGCATCCTGCCCGGGATCCCGCTTCCCACCGGCACCACGAGCGACCACGGCGTGCGCACCGAGGCCGCTGGCCTCAGCCCGCAGCAGCTCACCGGCATCAATCTGCTCGTCACCCGCTACGGCCAGACCGAAGACCCGGTGCAGGCGGCGGCGGTCGGCTGGGCGGTCAAGGCGATCGCCGACTGGGAGACAACCCTTCGCACGTTCGGCTACCGCGGAGACTCGCTCGCCGGGGCGATCGACTGGACCTTCTCGCGCCTCGCACCGGCCCACAATTCCCGCGTGCAGGAGCTCGCGCTCGCGTACTACGCGGAAGGCAGCTCTGTCACGGCCGGCGTCACGGATGCCTCGGGATCGGTGATGTTCCTCCGTGACGACACCGACCCCCTCGGTGGCGCCGTCCGTGTCGACGCCTCGACCCCGGACGCCCGCGGCACCCTGACCCTCACCGGCGCGGTCTTCGCCGACGACGGCGCCACCGAACGCCACGACGTCGTCCCCGGCGAGGAGTACGCGATCACCGTCGCCCCGGCGGCCGAAACCACGCCCGGTCGACCCCTCGACGTGTCGGCCCACGGGCGGTTCCGCGTCGACACCGTCGCGGCGGTCCGCCACTTCACTACCCCGGGCGGTCAGGACACCGCGGGACCCGCCGCGCCGGTCGAGTTCGAGGTGTCCGGACACGACACGACGCGGCATCCGCTGTTCTTCCCGACGATCTCCACGATTGCCGCCGCCTCCGCGCTCCCCGGCGAGAGCTTCGTCGACGATGTGACCGTCGAGGGCGACCTCGTCCACTGGCCGCGCACCGCGGAGGGCGATCGACTACCCGTCCGGGCGCACGCGTCGGTCTACCTCCTGGACGAGGAACCCGGCGAGCCATCACCCGATGTCCCGGAGGGCGCGGTCCTCGCGGGAGAGCTGAGCCTCGAGACCCGAGGGGAGGGACCGGCGCGCGTGGTTTCGAGCTGGACGATGGACACGCCCGGGTGGTACGTCGCGGTGTGGAGCATCACCCGGCAGGCGCAGTCGGCGGAGGTCGCGGCGCACCTCGCCGCCGATGCCGTCTACACGGAGGCGTTCGCCTCGCCGACGCAGATCACCCACGTGGAGAGTCCCCCGCCGCCGATCGAGACGGAGGAACCCGCCATTCCCGACACGCCCGTCGAACCGATCGTGCCGCCGGCGACCGCACAGCTCGCGGAAACCGGGAGCGACCCCCGCGGCCTCCGCGGAATCGCGGGGATCTCGGTGATCCTCCTGACCGCCGGCCTCACCGCAGCCGCCCTGGTGCGCCGTCGCCGGTTCGGAGATGCCGTTTCGATCAGGTAAGCTAGGGGGGTTGCCACGGGGTGTGGCGCAGCTTGGTAGCGCGCGTCGTTCGGGACGACGAGGCCGCAGGTTCAAATCCTGTCACCCCGACATACACTGTCTTCGACAGCAGTGAGGCTCCGACTCCTTCCCCACACGGAAGAGGTCGGAGCCTCACTGCGTATCACGTACCGGACGGAAGCCTCATGACCCTCGCGCCCCGCCTCGTCGCGTTCGACCTCGACGACACCCTCGCTCCCAGCAAGAGCGCCATCGACCCGCGGATCGGCGACCTTCTGGTCGCCCTCGCCGAGCGGGTGGAGGTCGCGATCATCTCCGGCGGCCAGCTCGCCCAGTTCACCGCACAGGTCGTGGACCGTCTCCCCGCGGCCGCGGACGACGTCCTGACCCGCCTGCATCTGCTCCCCACCTGCGGCACGCAGTACTACCGACTGAAGGACGGCGAGGTGGCGACGGTGTACGCGCGCACCCTCACCGACGACCAGAAGGAGCGCGCGCTCCGCGCCGTCGAGGAGCAGGCACGCCGCCTCGGACTGTGGGAGAGCGAGACCTGGGGCGACATCCTCGAGGACCGCGGCTCGCAGATCACATTCTCGGCGCTCGGCCAGAAGGCCCCCGTCGACGCGAAGGCCGCCTGGGACCCGACGGGTGAGAAGAAGAACGCCCTGCGCGCCGCCGTCGCCGACCTCCTCCCCGACCTGGAGGTCCGTTCCGGCGGCTCGACCTCCGTCGACATCACCGAGCGGGGCATCGACAAGTCGTACGGCATGACGCGCCTGTCCGAGCAGACCGGCATCCCGCTCGAGGACATGCTCTTCATCGGCGACCGCCTCGATCCGGACGGCAACGACTATCCGGTCCTCGCGATGGGCGTGTCCTGCCACGCCGTGGAAGGGTGGCAGGACACCGCGGCCTATCTCGAGCAGCTCATCCCGACGCTGCCCGTCCGCTGAGCGGAGGCCTCAGGCCTCCACCGGCGCCGTCGTCCCACGCGGCACGAGACGGGTGAGCTGCGTCACGTGGCGCGGCTCCAGCTCCTCGAGCGAGGACACCCCGAGGAGTGTCATCGTCCGCTCGATCTCGGTGCGCAGGATCTCGATCGTGCGGTCCACCCCCGCACGCCCGCCGGCCATCAGGCCGTAGAGATACGCGCGCCCGATCAGGGTGAACTTTGCCCCGAGGGCGATCGAGGCGACGATGTCGGCGCCGTTCATGATCCCGGTGTCGACCATGACCGTCGCATCCCGTCCGACCTCGCGGACGACCTCCGGGAGCAGGTGGAACGGGATCGGCGCGCGGTCGAGCTGGCGGCCGCCATGGTTGGACAGGACGATGCCGTCCACACCGCGATCGATGAGCCGTCGGGAATCCTCGACGTTCTGCACGCCCTTGACGACGATCTTCCCCGGCCACATCTCGCGGATCACGTCGAGGTCGTCGTAGCTGATCGTCGGGTCCATGGCCGCATTGAGGAGTTCGCCGACGGTGCCGCCCGTCGTCGACAGCGAGGCGAACTCGAGCTTCGGCGTGGTGAGGAAGTCGATCCACCACCAGGGGCGCGGGAGGGCATTGAGGATCGTTCCGACCGTCAGCTGCGGCGGGATCGAGAAGCCGTTCCGCTTGTCGCGCAGGCGCGCGCCCGCGATGGGGGTGTCCACGGTGAACTGCAGCGTGTCGAACCCCGCCTCCGCGGCGCGGCGGACGAGCCCGTAGGAGACCTCGCGGTCGCGCATGACGTAGAGCTGGAACCAGTTGCGCCCGTGGGGATTGGCACGTTTCACATCCTCGATCGAGGTCGTCCCGAGCGTCGACAGCGTGAAGGGGATGCCGGCGGCTCCCGCCGCCCCCGCACCGGCGGACTCGCCCTCCGTCTGCATCAGGCGGGTGAATCCGGTCGGGGCGATGCCGAACGGCAGGGCGCTGCGCCCGCCGAGGATCTCGGTCGAGGTGTCGACGACCGCGGCGGGGCGCAGGATGTCGGGATGGAACTCCACGTCCTGGAACGCCTGCCGGGCTCGGGCGAGCGAGAGCTCCCCTTCGGCGGCGCCGTCGGTGTAGTCGAACGCCGCCTTGGGCGTGCGTCGCTTGGCGATCACGCGCAGGTCGGCGATGGTGAGCGCCGCGTCCAGACGGCGCTTGGTGGCGTTCAGCTCGGGCTTCTTGAACTGCATGAGCTCGAGCAGCTCAGCAGGCTGGGGCAGTTGGCGGCGGACCATGGTCGTTCCTTCGATCGTCGGGGCGGGTGGGGTCACGCGGACGGCCGCGACAGCGCAGCCTGGGCGTAGTACCCGGAGATGTGGTCATGGATCAGGGTGCGGGCGGCGTCGGCGTCGCCGGCGTCGACCGCGGTGAGAATGGCTCGGTGCTCGGCGCGCAGCCGCCGCGCGGCGGCGTCCCAGTCGGCGATGCGCGTTGCGCCCGCCTGCACATAGGATTCGATCGCCGTGCGCAGGCCCGCCATCATCGCGGTGATGACGACGTTCCCGGAGGCTTCGGCCATCGCGAGGTGGAGCTGAGCGTCCAGCGCCAGGAACTCCTCGACGCTCAACGCGGGATCCTCCATCGCGGCGGCCACGGCGTGGGCGGCCGAGGTGTCGGACGAGCCAGCCGCGGCGAGCGCGGTGACGACCGCGGTCTCGAGCACCAGACGGGTGGTCACGACGTCGTCGAGGGGGAATCCCTGCGCCGCCACCTGCAGGCGGAGGAGTGCCGACATCCCCCCGCGGGGGGTGGCGATGATGATCGCGCCGGAACTCGGTCCGGATCCCGTCCCGGTCCGGATGAGCCCCATGACCTCGAGCACCCGGAGCGCTTCGCGCACGCTCGAGCGCCCGACGCCGAGGCTCGAGGCGAGCTCGCGCTCCGGCGGGAGATGGTCTCCGGGCTTCAGGCGCTGCTCCAGCAGGTCGGCCTCGATCGACTCGAGAACGATCTGCCACGCGCGTGCGGGTGACGCAGGCGGCATCCTTGCTCCTCCGTGTTGTGGTCGGACCACAGTACAAGGTGGTCAGACCACAGAGCAAGCCCGCGGGCGAATCCGTGCGCGACGAATCAGGCGGAGGCGAAGCCCCGCGGGTTCTGGGACTGCCAGCGCCATGCGTCGCGTGCGGCATCGTCGATGCCGTACTGCGTCTGCCATCCCAGCACCGTGCGGGCCTTGGCGGGATCGCAGTACGTCGCCGCGACATCCCCCGCGCGACGCGGGAGCACCGCCTTGGGAAGCTCGCGACCGGCGGCCTTCTCGAACGCCGCGATCAGCTGGTAGACGCTGACCGGCGTGCCGGTGCCGAGATTGAACACCTCGTAGCCCGGTTGCGCCTGCTCGAGGGCCGCGACGTGACCGGCGGCGAGGTCGACGATGTGGATGTAGTCGCGCAGGCCCGTGCCGTCCGGGGTGTCGTAGTCGTCGCCGAAGATCCCGACGCGCTCGAGGTCGCCGATGGCCACCCGCTGGACGTAGGGCATGAGGTTGTTGGGGATGCCCGCGGGGTCCTCCCCGATGAGCCCGCTCGGGTGGGCGCCGACCGGGTTGAAGTAGCGCAGCACCGTCACCGCGAGGTCCGGCTGCACGCGGGCGAGGTCTTCGAGGACGACCTCGTTCATGCGCTTGGACTTGCTGTAGGGGTTGGAGAGATCGACGCTCGTGGTCGATTCCTCGGTGAACGGCAGGTCGGCGGGGTCGGAGTACACCGTGCCGGTGCTGGAGAAGAGGAACGAGCGGATGCCGCGCTCGAGGCCGACCCGGAGGAGCGCGAACGTCGTATCGAGGTTGTTGGCATAGTAGTCCAGCGGCTTCTGCGTGGACTCCCCCACCGCCTTGTAGGCGGCCAGATGCACGATGGCGTCGAAGGGTCCGTGGGTGTCGAACACGCCCGCCACGACCGCGTCGTCGGACGCGTCGCCGACCACGAGCGGAGCCGTCTTGCCGGTGATCTGCGCGATCCGGTCCGCGGCGAGCGCGGAGGTGTTGGAGAGATCGTCCAGGAGGACGGCGTCGTGACCGGCGTCGAGAAGGGCGACCGCGGTGTGGGCGCCGACATAGCCGGCTCCGCCGGCGAGGAGAACACGCATACCTCCAGCCTAGCGATGACGCGCGCTCAGCCCAGGTGCCCTCCGGACTCCCGCAGGTAGCAGTCGGCGCACATCGACTCGTAGGTGACACGGTCGGCGGAGAGCTCGTCGATCGCGACCTGGTCGCCGTCGAACACGAAGCGCCCGCCCACGAGGCGGGCGTTGAAGAGCGCCTTGCTGCCGCAGCGGCAGATGGTCTTCAGCTCTTCCAGCGTGTGCGCGAGCTCGAGCAGTCGCCGCGAACCCGGGAACGCCTGCGTCTGGAAGTCGGTGCGGATGCCGTAGGCCAGCGCCGGCACTCCGTCCTCCACGACGATGCGGAGGAGGTCGTCCACCTGCTCGCGCGTGAGGAACTGCGCCTCGTCGATGAGCAGGCACGCCACGTCGGGAGCGGCGCCGGTGGCGGCGGACTCAGGGATGAGGGCATCCTCGAGTCGCGCGCGCACCCGAGCCCTGTGCTCCCGGAAGAGGGCGCGGAGGTCGTCCCCGGGGCGGATGAGGAAGTCCACCGTGCGACTCACCCCGAGGCGGCTGGAGATCTGATCGGCAGCCTTCGTGTCGATCTCCGGCTTCGCGAGGAGCACGTGCTGACCGCGTTCCTCGTAGTTGTAGGCGGCCTGGAGGAGAGCGGTCGACTTGCCGGAGTTCATCGCTCCGTAGCGGAAGTAGAGCTTGGCCACCGGAGAAGTCTATGGTCCGCACGTCGCAGGCCCCCGCCCTCGCCGAAGCGGAGACGGGGGCCTGCGGCCGGATGGGTCTCTCAGCGCGCTGCCGTGCAGGAGAACGCGGCGTAGGACGTCGTAATCGTCTTCCCCTCGACCGTGACGAGGACGTCGCCTGCCGGGATCGCGGCCTGACGCGCGGTGAAGGCGTACGACGCCGCCTTACCGGGCGCGACCGTCACCGTCCGCGACCCGAAGGCCGTGGACACCTGGGCGGTCGCGGCGGCGTCGGAGACGTTGCGCAGCGTCGCGCTGACCAGCACCTTGCCGGCGAGGCAGCGCGTCGCGACGGTGACCTCGATCGGAGCGGACGCGGTGACGGTGACCGTCGCCTCGACCGGCATCCGCGAGGCGTCCTGTGCCACGCCGCGCACGGTGAACGTGCCCGCCTCGGCGTAGTCGGCCGCGTCGACGTCCTCCCACTCGACGACGACCGTCTCGGTGGAGCCGTCGGCCTTGTGCAGCGTCGCCTGCGGCAGGACCGGAGCGGTTCCCGCCTCCGTCTCGACCGCGATGGCGTCGACCGACGCGACGGCGATGTCGGGTGCGTACTCCTCGAGGACCTTCTGATACTCGGCCCGGGTGACCGGGATGATCGTGCCGTGGCGGGGCTTGCCTCCATCGCTGTTCTGCGGCAGGTTCGCCCGCAGCTTCGCCCCCAGCGGCTGCCAGGAGTCGCCGTCGGCGAGGTCGTCGGAACCGAACGGGATGTAGTAGTTCGGACCCCCGTGGTAGGACGGCTGGTCGATGAAGAGGAACCAGTCGAAGCCGTTGACGTCTCCCGGGTTGGACGGGAAGATGCTCGGCCCCTCGCCCTGGTTGTAGGTTCCGCCGGGCTCGCCGTTCGGCAGGCCCGAGGCCACCCGCTCCTTGATGAGCGTCCACTGGTCCGCCGCTCCCGTGGTGCCGGGAAGGCTGCCGGAGACGGATGCCGTGAGGTTGGTCGACTTCTCCAGGCGGATCGTCATGGACGCCTCGTCCTTGGTGAAGCGGTAGTACGTGTCACCGATCTGCGCGACCGTGGAGTCGATCATGCCGAGGCCGTTGCCGCGGCGGACGTTGATCCACGGCTTGGCCTCCGAGAACGTCACGAAGTCGTCGGTCGTGGCGTACATCATCTGGTTGTAGGTGACGTCGGAACGGTCGGCGGGGTTCGCGGTCGGGTACATGTTCGAGGCCCAGAACACCACGTAGGTGTCCAGATCCTCGTCCCAGTACGCCTCGGGCGCCCAGGTGTTGCCGGCGAAGTCGGACGACACCTTCACGTGACGCTGCTCGGACCAGGTCACCAGGTCGTTGGACTCCCACACCTCGATGTGGGTGGACCCGGAGATCTGCGCGGTGCGGAACCCGCCGGGCAGCCCGTCGATCTTCAGATCGGTGGCGAGCATGTAGAACCGGTCGCCCTCGGGCGAGCGGATGATGAACGGGTCGCGCAGGCCCTGCGTTCCCAGCGTCGAGGAGAACAGGGGCTCGCCGTCGTTGAGGGTGTTCCATGCCAGGGCGTCGTTGCCGCGCGAGGCCGCGAGGCTGATCTGCTCGGCTCCGGCGCCCTCGCCGGTGAAGAAGGCCCACACGTACGCCTCGTTCGCGTCGCCCGCGGCAGGCATCGGCTGCACGCGGACGCGGAATTCGCGCGTCGAGGATGTCGATCCCGAGGTCGCGGTCGCCACGAGGACGACCTCGGCAGCGTCCGAGCCGGCTGCGGGGCGTGAGACCTCGACAGTGGCCGCGGTGTCGCGCACTCCGGTCCGGAGCGCGGCGTACGTGTCGCCCTCCGCGACGGTCCAGGCGATCGTCGAGCCGAGCGCACCCCGCGTGGACACCGAGAAGTTGGTGCGGATGTCGTCAGGCTGGGCGATGGACAGCTCCGCGAGGTCGGCGTCGACCTTCTCCTGGTCCGACAGCTCCGCCGGCACTGTCACCGTGTAGGTGCGGGTCAGGGCGTCCGGTCCGGCCCCGAAGGTCGCGGTCAGGGTCACCTGGGCGTCCGACGCGCCGGCGGCAGGACGGGTCACCGTCGCCGTGCCGCCGGAGATCGCCACTGCGGCGTCATCCGACGCCCACGCCACGGCGATGCCGTAGGAGGTGGTCGGGACGGTGAAGTCCGCCTCGGCGCGCTCCGGAACCGACACGGCGGCGACGGCGCGGTCCACGGCCTCGGACTGGTACATCGCGGCGACGTCGGTGGCGCTCATGGCGCTGCCGTACACGGCGAAGTCGTCGACGTCACCGGCCCAGTGCGGGTCGTTGTAGGTCGAGCGGGCGAGGTAGGCCACGACCTGGTTGCCGAAGGAGGACACGTCGCGGGCGATGGCGCTCGTGACGACGGGCTGACCGTTGAGGTAGCTGCGCAGCTGGCCGGAGGTGCCGTCGATGACGGTGGTGTACAGGCTCATGCCCTGCGGGGTCCGTACTCCGGAGTTGGGAGCGGCGGTCGAGCCCGCACCGATCTCCGTCGACCAGGGCGCCCCGGCGTTGACCGCGTTGGTGATGACCGACTTGACGTAGCCGTTGGGGTTGCTGGGGTTCAGCAGCCAGTAGCCGCTGGAGAACGACGCCCCCTGGGCGACCGGGGCCCCGATGAAGGCGGCGGCGACGTTTCCGGGACCGGAGCGGGGTGAGAGCCAGGTGGAGATGGTGAGGTCCTTCTGGCCGACGAGGTCGGCGGTCGGGATCTCGAGATACGCGGACGTCGAGCGCGATCCGCCGGGGAGGCTGAGGATGCCGTCACGCACCTCGCCGCCGCTCTGGCGGAGCATCGCGTCGTTGCCGTTGCCGGAGACGTCGGAGACGACCCCTCCGCTCGCGGCATCGAAGGTGTAGTGGATGATCGGGTCTGATCCGACATCGGCGTGAGCACCGGAGACCGGCACCACGAGCGCGGCGAGGAGCGTACCGGCGGCCGCCAGCATCGATGTCCTCTTCAACCGACGCGTGCGCGTCATCGCGACTTCCTTCCTCACGTCGGCAGCGACGTGGGCGTCTGGGCTTCCGCTGCTGTTAGCGGAAACAATCGGGCGATGAAACTCTGCCAGAGAGGTCACCGCGCCGTCAAGACGTCGGAGCCGAGACGCGCGTCAGGCGCGGAGCGCGAGGGTCTGCGCGGTCTCCTCGAGGACGTCGGCCGCGGCATCCGGTCGAGAGTTCAGCGTCGAGCCATAGCTCGGAATCAGAGCACGCAGCTGCGGCTCCCACTCGGCGATCCGATCCGGGAAGCAGGTCTTCAACAGCCCCAGCATGATCGACACCGCGGTCGAGGCGCCCGGGGAGGCACCCAGAAGCCCGGCGATCGACCCGTCGGCGCCGGTGACGACCTCGGTGCCGAACTGGAGGACACCGATCTTCTTGGGGTCCTTCTTCATCACCTGTGCGCGCTGCCCGGCGTCCAGGAGCTCCCAGTCCTCGTCCCGGGCCGAGGGCATGAAGTCGCGAAGGCTGTCGACCTTCTTGCCGTGGTCCTTCAGAAGCTCGCTGACGAGGTATTTGATGAGACCGGGGTTGTCCACCGCGACCTTCAGCATGGGGAGGATGTTGCCCGCCCGCACCTGGGTGACGATGTCGAGCATCGAGCCGTTCTTCAGGAACTTCGGGCTGAACGTCGCGAAGGGGCCGAAGAGGAGGGAGGCCTTCCCATCGACCACGCGGGTGTCCAGGTGCGGCACCGACATCGGGGGCGCACCGACGGATGCCTGGGAGTAGACCTTCGCCTTGTGCTTGGCGACGAGGTCGGGGTTGTCGGTCTTGAGCCACTGTCCGCCGATGGGGAAGACCCCGTAGCCGGAGATCTCGGGGATGCCGGAACGCTGCAGGAGCTTCAGCGCCCAGCCGCCCGCGCCGACGAAGACGAAGCGCGCACGGATCTCTCCCGGCGTGCGCCCGACCGCACGGCGGTATCCGACACGCCACGTGCCGTCCTTCAGTCGCTTGAGCTTTCGGACCTCGGTGTTGGTGCGCACATCGGCGCCGTTCTCGGCGAGCGCCGCGAACAGCTGGCGGGTGAGCGCGCCGAAGTCGACATCGGTGCCGGCGGGGACGCGGGTCGCCGCGAACGGTTCACCGGCGCGACGCTTGTGCATCAGCAGCGGCGCCCACTGGTTGATGACGCGCGAGTCCTCGGAGTACTCGATGCCGGCGAACAACGGCTCCTTCCTCAGCACCTCGTAGCGCTTGCGGAGGAACGCAACATCCTTCTCCCCCCGGACGAAGGTCATGTGGGGGGTGGCGTTGATGAAGGTGGAGGGTGCGTCGAGCACGCCGTCGTCGACGAGGGAGGACCAGAACTGACGGCTCTGCTGGAACTGCTCGTTGATCGAGATCGCCTTGGCGGGGTCCATGGATCCGTCCGCGCCCTCGGGCATGTAGTTCAGCTCGCAGAGCGCGGCGTGCCCGGTGCCGGCGTTGTTCCACGCGTTGGAGCTCTCCAGGGCGACGTCGTGGAGGCGCTCGAACACGGCGATCTTCCACGTGGGCTGCAGACGCGCCAGCAGGGTGCCGAGCGTCGCGCTCATGATCCCGCCGCCGATCAGCAGGACATCGACCGCACCCGCGGGCAGGGAGCTGTCGTCGGGGTGGGGCAGAGCGTCGGAGGGCGTTTCGGTCACCGTTCGATTCTAGGCGCGCGCGCCGAGCCGTGCCGCGACGACCTCGGCGATCTGCACGGCGTTGAGAGCGGCGCCCTTGCGGAGGTTGTCGTTGGAGATGAACAGCGCCAGCCCGCGTCCCTCGGGGGCTGCCTGGTCGGCGCGGATGCGGCCGACGAAGCTCGGGTCCTTGCCCGCGGCCTGCAGGGGCGTGGGGACGTCCGCCAGGGCGACGCCCGGAGCGTCTGCGAGGAGCTCGCGCGCGCGGTCGGGCGTGATCTCGCGGGAGAACTCCGCGTTGATCGACAGCGAGTGCCCGGTGAAGACCGGAACGCGCACGCAGGTGCCCGACACGCGCAGCTCGGGACGCTCGAGGATCTTCCGGCTCTCGTTGCGGAGCTTCTTCTCCTCGTCGGTCTCCTCCCAGCCGTCGTCGACGATCGACCCGGCGAGCGGGATGACGTCGAAGGCGATCGGGGCCACGTACTTCTCCGGCTGCGGGAAGTCGACCGCGGAGCCGTCGTGGACCAGGCGCAGCGTGTCACCATGGGCCAGCACACCCTCGACCTGCCCGAGGAGCTCCTGCGCCCCGGCGAGACCGGAGCCGGACACCGCCTGGTAGGTGGAGACGACGAGGCGCTCGAGGCCCGCCTCCGCGTCGAGGACCTTCAGCACCGGCATCGCGGCCATCGTGGTGCAGTTCGGGTTGGCGATGATGCCCTTGCGCGCTTCGTCGATCGCGTGGGGGTTGACCTCGCTGACCACGAGGGGGACGTCCGGGTCCATGCGCCAGGCGCTGGAGTTGTCGATGACGACCGCGCCCGCCTCCGCGAACCGCGGCGCGTGCGCCCGGCTCCCGGTGGCCCCGGCGGAGAAGAGGGCGATGTCGATGCCCGCGGGATCCGCGGTGGCGACGTCCTCGATCACGATGGTGTGACCGCGGAAGTCCACGGATGTGCCGGCGGAGCGGGCGGTGGCGAACAGGCGCAGCTCACCCAGCGGGAAGTCGCGCTCGGCGAGGATCTCGCGCATGACGGTGCCGACCTGGCCGGTGGCGCCGACGACGGCGACGGAGAGTCCTGAGTCTGCGATGCGGGTCATGACGGGTACCTCGGGTGTTCTCGGAAGCGAAGCCCACAGCCTATCGACGGCTGCCGGCGGGTGACGGCGGAAGGGTCAGCGGCCGGTGCCGGCGTAGACGGTGGCCTCGCCTTCGCCGTCCAGGCCGTAGGCGGTGTGCACGACGCGTGCCGCCTCGGCGAGGTCGTCGCCGCGCACGACGACGGAGATGCGGATCTCGGATGTCGAGATCATCTCGATGTTGACTCCGGAGACGCTGAGCGCCTCGAAGAGGGTCGCCGAGACCCCGGAGTGGGTGCGCATGCCGGCGCCCACGACCGAGAGCTTGCCGATCTGGTCGTCGTGCACGAGGCTGTCGAACCCGATCTCGGACCGGACCGCGTCGAGCGCCTTCAGCGCCGCCGCCGAGTCCGACTTCGGGAGCGTGAAGGAGATGTCGGTGCGTCCGGTCGCCGCGGCGGAGACATTCTGGACGATCATGTCGACGTTCGCGCCCGATCGCGCGACGACCTTGAAGATCTCCGCGGCCTTGCCGGGGACGTCGGGCACCCCGATGACGGTGATCTTGGCCTGCCCCAGGTCGGTGGCGACCCCGGCGACGATCGGCTCTTCCATCTTCTCTCCCTCTTCCCCGTCGGGGATGCTCATCCCCGCGCCCAGCACGTAGGTCCCGCTGCTGGAGCTGAATGTCGATCGCGCGTGGATGAGCACGCCATGGCGGCGGGCGTACTCCACGGCCCGGATGTAGAGCACCTTCGCGCCGTTCGCGGCGAGCTCCAGCATCTCCTCCGCCGAGACGATCGGCAGCTTGCGCGCCTTCGGCACGACACGCGGGTCGGCAGTGAAGATGCCGTCGACGTCGCTGTAGATCTCGCAGACGTCCGCGTCCAGCGCGGCGGCGAGCGCCACCGCGGTCGTGTCCGAGCCGCCGCGACCGAGCGTGGTGATGTCGCGCGTGTCGCGGTTGAAGCCCTGGAACCCGGCGACGATGACGACGGCGCCCTCGTCGAGCGCCTCGCGCAGGCGGATCGGGGTGACGTCCACGATCCGTGCGGACCCGTGGTCGGCGGTCGTGATCATGCCGGCCTGCGAGCCGGTGAAGGATCGCGCCTCGAAGCCCATGGAGTGGATCGCCATCGCCAGGAGCGCCATCGAGATGCGCTCACCGCTGGACAGCAGCATGTCGAGCTCGCGCGGCGCGGGGATCGGGGCGACCTCCGCGGCCAGTTCGAGCAGCTCGTCGGTGGTGTCGCCCATCGCGCTGACCGCCACGACGACGTCGTGACCGGCGCGGCGGGCGTCGACGATGCGCTTGGCGACCCGCTTGATGCTCTCCGCGTCGGCGACGGAGGAACCGCCGTACTTCTGCACGATCAAGGCCACGGTGTAACTCCTGGGAACGCCGCGAAGCGGCACGGGTACGGGCGGGCGCAGACGGATGCCGCGCCCGACGCTCCATCTTACGGACCCCGCGGATGCGCGATCGGGCATGTGACACCTGCCGCAGGTCGCCGCCCGCGTGCATGACTACCATCGAGGAGGCCCGCCGAGCAGGGGCAGCCGCAGGAAGTGTGGAGGCGATGGAACGACGTCGGCGGAGGGCTCTGCCCTCACTCGGGAACCTCGTGCGATCGACGGGATCGATGTCCGACCTCACCGAGACGATCCCCGTCATCGACGACGCCCTCGCGGTGCGCATCCTCGACCTCGCCGTCCGCATCGGCGAGACGATGCTCGTCACCGGGGCGACGGCGAGCGACGTCACCCTCACGATCGTGCGGGTCGGCAAGACGTACGGGCTCGACCCCGTCCACGTGGACGTCACCTACAACTCGATCACCGCGGCGTATCACCGCAGCGGAGCGCCCCGACCCATCACCATCCTGCGCGTCGTCCGCGGGGCCGTCCCCGACCACGAGAAGCTCCAGCGCCTGCAGGCTCTGGTGACCGAGGTGCGAACCGGTCTCGACCTCGACGCCGCGGTGACGCGGTATCGCGAGATCCGCCGCACCCCGTTCGCCTACCGTCCTCTCATCGTCATCTCCGCGCAGGCGCTGCTCGCCGTGGGCGTGGCGGTGATGTTCGGCGTCACGTGGCTCGTGATCGCCCTGGCGTTCCTCGCCGCCGCGCTGGCCGCCCTCACCCAGCACCTGCTGACGAAAGCGAGTGTGCCGTTCTTCTTCAGTCAGATCGCCGGAGCCTTCGTCCTCACCCTGGTGGCGGCGCTGTCGCCGCTGCTCGAGATGACCAGATGGGAGGCCGCCGAAGGGCTGCGCCCCTCGGTCATCGTCGCCTCGGGGGTGGTGCTCATGCTCGCGGGCCTCACCGTGGTGGGCGCCGCCCAGGACGCGATCGACGGATTCGCGCTGACCGCCACCGGGCGGATACTGGAGCTCACCATCCAGACCCTCGGCGTCGTGGTGGGCATCCTCGCCGGTCTCGAGACCGCACGCCTGCTGGGGCTGGGCGTGGATCCGCCCGATGACGTCCTGCCCTTCGGTCCCGTCCCCCTGCAGTTCTTCGGCGCCGCCCTGATCGCGATCGCGGTCGCGGTCTACAACGGCGCCGGCGTGCGCATCATCGTCGTGAGCGCCTTCCTCAGCCTGGTCGCGTGGTTCGGGTATCTGATCGCCTCCTCCACCGGCCTCGACGTCGCGGCGGCGAGCGGGATCGGCGCATTCCTCGGCAGCTTCGTCGGGATCGTGCTCGCGTACCGTCTGCACGTCCCGTCCGTCGCGATCACGACGGCCGCGATCCTCCCGATGGTTCCGGGGGCGGCGGTCTTCCGGGGTCTGCTCAGCATCGTGGAATCCGGCGGCTCGGCCGAGCTGCTGCTCCAGGGCTTCAGCACGCTCGCCGTCGCGGCGACCGTCGGCATCAGCCTGGCCGTGGGCGCCTCGCTCGGCATCTACATCGGCCAGCCCGTCCGCGAATCGCTGTCGAGCGTCGCCCGGGCGCGCGCGCACGTGCGCGGGTGGCGCAAGCCGGATTAGACCGAGCGGCGTCCCTCGAAGGCCCGCCCGAGCGTGACTTCGTCGGCGTACTCGAGGTCGCCGCCGACGGGAAGACCGGAGGCCAGCCGGGTCACCCGGATCTCCAGCGTGTGCAGCAGCCGCGACAGGTAGGTCGCCGTCGCCTCCCCCTCCAGGTTGGGGTTGGTCGCGAGGATCACTTCCTGCACGGTCCCGTCGGCGAGGCGCTGCATCAGGGGGGCGATGCGCAGATCGTCGGGGCCGATGCCCGCGATCGGGCTGATCGCTCCGCCGAGGACGTGGTACAGCCCGCGGAACTCGCGCGTGCGTTCGATCGCCGCGACGTCCTTGGCGTCCTCGACCACGCAGATGAGGGTCTGATTGCGACGAGGGTCACGGCAGACCGCGCAGCGCGGCTGCTCCGAGACGTTGCCGCAGATGTCGCAGAAGCGCACGCGCTCGCGCACGTCCACGAGGAGCTGGGCGAGATGGGAGACGTCGAACTGCGGCGTCTGGAGGATGTGGAACGCGATGCGCTGCGCCGACTTCGGCCCGATCCCGGGAAGTCGGCCGAATTCGTCGATGAGGTCCTGGACGATGCCCTCGTACATGATCAGCTGAACCTCGTCGGCGGCTCGTAGGGCTCTTCGCGCACGAATGTCGCGCCGAGCACCTGGCGGACCACGGCTTCGCCGTACCGCTCGACGCCGTCGGAGCGCGGCGCGGCCCGGTGCGTCACGGTCGGGGCGGGCGGAACGACCACCGGGGGCACGTCGATGTCGGCGGGCGCGTCGAGGTCGTCCTCTTCCTCGCGGGCGGTCTCGGAGGCCACCGGGTCGGTGTCCGCGGGCACCGACCCCGCGGGGGCGAGGGTGGCCACGCGGGCCGGAGCGCGGGTCGCGGCGACGTCTTCGGGCTCGTCGTCGACGGGGAACTGCGCCGCCGGGATCGAGGCGCTCGGACCGGGATCCGGAGGCGGAGCGTCGTCGTCGGACGGGATCGGCGCCACCGCCCAGTCCGTCACCGGCGCGGCCGATGCCGGCGCGGACGGGGTGTGCGCCCGCGGCCCTCCTCCGCGCGCCGGGCGGTCCGCGTCGCGGCGGACGTCCGGGCCGCCCGCGGGCGCCGGCGTGCCGTCCGGTCGGGGTTTCGGCATGTCGGGTGTCGCGGCGTCGTGGCGGGCGAGGTACTTCACCCGGACGCCGAGGACGGCGAGGATGGCCTGCCGGAGGTCTTCGCTCGGGCCCTTGCCCGCCTGCAGCTGCTTGAACTTCGCCACGTCGCCCGCGCTGGTGAACGACAGGCTGAGCACCTCATCTGCGTACGCCAGCACGGTCGCACCCGCGGCGAGCAGCCAGGACGAACGGCTGATGGTCTCGAGACGGCCGAGGATGTCGGGCCACGCCGCGCGGACGCGCTCCTCGGTCACGGGCCCCGCGGGCGGATCGGGCTCGGGCTCGGGTGCCGGCGGCGCGACCGTGGCGGACGAGTCGCCCGCCGGTGCCGAGGAGGGCGACGGCGACGCGGAGACCGCCTCGACCGCCGGGGGAACGGGGGCCGGGGCGGCCGGCGCGCGCGGCGCCTCGGCCCGCGGTACGGCGGACGCGGATGCCGGAACCGCGGCCGTGGAATCCGTGGGCGCGACGGCCGCGCCGCCGCGGGCGAGGACGCGGGCGACCATGAGCTCGAGCTGCAGCCGCGGCGAGGTGGCACCGGTCATGTCGTCGAGCGTCGCGATCACGAGATCGGCGACCGCCGAGAGGCGGGCCGTCCCGAAGGACCCCGCCTGCTTCGTCATGCGGGCCAGGTCGTCTTCGGACACTCCGCGCAGCACCGCCGCGGCGCCGTCGCCCGTGGCGGCGACCACGATGAGGTCGCGCAGACGCTCGAGGAGGTCGTCGACGAAGCGTCGCGGGTCCTGCCCGGTCTGGACGACGCGGTCGATCGCGGCGAACGCGGCGGCGGCGTCCTGCACCGCGAACGCGTCGACCACCTCGTCGAGGAGTTCTGCGTGGGTGTAGCCGAGGAGGGCCACCGCCCGCGCGTAGGCGACGTGCTCGGCGTCGGACCCCGCGATCAGCTGGTCCAGGAGCGAGAGGGTGTCGCGCGGTGACCCGCCGCCGGCGCGCACGACCAGCGGGAGCACTCCCGGGTCGACCCGCACACCCTCTTGGGCGCAGAGCTCTTCGACGTAGCCGAGCATCGCCGCCGGCGGGACGAGCCGGAACGGGTAGTGGTGCGTCCGGGAGCGGATCGTGCCGATGACCTTCTCGGGCTCGGTCGTGGCGAAGATGAACTTCACGTGATCGGGCGGCTCTTCGACCAGCTTCAGCAGCGCATTGAATCCCTGCGGGGTGACCATGTGCGCCTCGTCGAGGATGAAGATCTTGAACCGGTCGCGGGCGGGTGCGAACACCGCGCGCTCACGGAGGTCGCGCGCGTCGTCGACACCGTTGTGGGAGGCCGCGTCGATCTCGACGACGTCGAGGGATCCGCCGCCGCCGCGACCGAGCTCCACGCAGCTGTCGCATCGGCCGCACGGGGTGTCGGTCGGCCCTTCGGCGCAGTTCAGGCAGCGCGCGAGAATGCGCGCCGACGTCGTCTTGCCGCATCCGCGCGGACCCGAGAAGAGATAGGCGTGCCCGACGCGGTCGCCGCGCAGCGCCGTCATGAGCGGATCGGTCACCTGGGACTGCCCGATCATCTCGCCGAACGCTTCGGGGCGGTAGCGGCGGTAGAGGGCGGTGGTCACCCCCACAGCCTACGGCGTGCCTGCGACATCGCCACCGGGATCAGGCGTCCAGACCCAGGCCGACGTCGTCCGCCGTGTCGATGACCGGGATCGTGCTGGTCACCGTCGGAACGGACGCCGAGAGGATGCTTCCGTCCTCGCGCCGCGCGTCGGCCAGCTCCTTCAGCGACGGGCGCCCCGGGATCACGGGACCCTGGTCCTCGAGCGGCACCACGACCTCGTCGTTCGGACCGATGACGTACCCGACCCCGCGGACGCTGAAGGCGAGCGGATCGCCGGCGCCGGCGCGCAGGCGCAGCGCGTCACGCGTGACGGTGACCTCCAGTCGTGTGCCGTGCCAGTGCAGGGTGAAGGCGAGCTCGGGCCAATCGGCGGGCAGACGCGGATCGAAGGACAGCTCGCCGAAGTGGTCGCGCATGCCGCCGAACCCGCTCACGAGGGCCGTCCACACCCCGCCCGCCGAGGCGACGTGCACCCCGTCCGCGGCGTTGTGGTGGAGGTCGGCGAGGTCGACGAAGATCGACTGCCGGAAGTAGTCCAGCGCGAGGTCCTGGTATCCGACCTCGGCGGCGAGGATCGACTGCACCACCGCCGACAGCGTCGAATCCCCCGTGGTCAGCGGGTCGTAGTACTCGAAGTCGGCCAGCTTGTCCTCGGGCGAGAAGTGGTTGCCCTGGAGGAACAGCGCGAGCACCACGTCGGCCTGCTTGAGGACCTGGTAGCGGTAGATCACGAGCGGGTGGAAGTGCAGCAGGAGCGGACGCTTCTCGGGCGGCGTGTTCTCCAGATCCCAGATCTCGCGCTCGAGGAACACATGGTCCTGCGGGTGGATGCCGAGGGCCGGGCTGAACGGGATGTGCATGGCCTCGGCCGCGCGCTCCCAGTCGTCCTCCTCCCCCGGTTCGAGTCCGAGACGATCGACCATCACGCGGTAGACCTCGCCGTCGCGCTCGGCCATCTCGCGCACGGTGCGCGCGGCGAAGCGGAGGTTGAAGCGCGCCATGACGTTCGTGAACAGGTTGTCGTTGACCACCGTGGTGTACTCGTCGGGTCCGGTGACACCGTGGATGTGGAAGCTCTCCTCACCGGTGTCGTCGCGGCGCCAGAATCCGAGCGTCGTCCACAGCCGCGCGGTTTCCACCGCGATGTCCACGCCCTCGCGGTGCAGGAACTCCTCGTCGCCGGTCGCGCGGACGTACTTCGCCAGGGCGAAGCTCACGTCGGCGTTGATGTGGTACTGCGCGGTGCCGGCGGCGTAATAGGCCGAGGCCTCCTCGCCGTTGATGGTCCGCCAGGGGAAGAGGGCTCCCGCCTCGTTCAGCTGATACGCGCGCTTCCGTGCCGCCGGGAGCATCAGGTAGCGCATGCGCAGCGCGTTCCGAGCCCACTGCGGCGTCGTGTACGCCAGGAACGGGAGGACGTAGATCTCGGTGTCCCAGAAGTAGTGCCCCGAGTACCCGGACCCGGTCATCCCCTTGGCGGGCACTCCCTGACCGTCCGCGCGCGCGGAGGCCTGCGCGAGCTGGAACAGACACCAGCGCGTGGCCTGCTGCAGGTCGTCATGGCCACCGATGCGCACGTCCGAACGCTCCCAGAACGCCGCCATCCAGGCGCGCTGGTCGGCGACGATGCCGTCGATCCCGACCCGCAGCGCACGGTCGATGGTGCGCCGCCCCCGGTCGACGAGCTCGCGCGCCGGCACGCCGCGGGACGTGTGGTACGCCACGAGCTTCGTCACCCGCGTGGGGACACCCGCCTTCGCGAACACCCGGAAGACGTTCTTGGCGATGTCCGGTTCGACGAGGTGCCGCGCTTCGACCTCGTTCTCGGTCTCCACGACGTGATCGGCGACGACGGAGATCGTCATGCCCGACTCGGTCGCCTCGTACGCCAGCGCGGATCGGTCGCCGTCCTGCCAGTACTCCTGCGGCTGCAGGACGCGTTCGCTGATGCGCTCCGCCTTGCGCGGATCGAATCCGGCCTTCTTCGGCGCCGACGGCGTGCCGCCGTAGACGTCCTCGCCGTCCTGACGGTTGATGAGCTGGCTGCTCACCGTCACCGGCGCATCGGCGTTGAGGACCGTGACCTCCACGCTCATCAGCGCCAGATGCTTCTCGTCGAAGGAGATGAGCCGCGTGAAGTCGATCAGCACGTCCTTGCCCGACGGCGTCATCCAGCGGATGCGGCGCGTGAGGATGCCGTCGCGCATGTCGAGGACGCGCTCGTACTCGCGGACGTCGGCCACATCCAGCGAGAGCGGCTCATCGTCGACGTACACCCGCAGCACCTTGGCGTCGGGGGCGTTGATGATCGTCTGGCCGACCTCGGCGAAACCGTACGCCTGCTCGGCGTGGCGGATCGCGAAGGTCTCGTGGAAGCCGTTGATGAACGTCCCGTGCTCCTGCGCGAAGCGTCCCTCGGGGTGGTTGCCCCGCATGCCGAGGTAGCCGTTGCCGAGGGCGAAGAGGGTCTCGGTGACCCCGACGTCGTCGAGGCGGAAGGAGGTCTCGACCAGACGCCAGGGGTCGACGGGGAAGCGATCGCGGTCGATCATGCGACGAACTCCTCGAGATCGGTCACCACGACGTGCGCACCGGCCGCGCGCAGGTCGTCCGCACCCACCCCGCGATCCACGCCCACCACGAGCGCGAATCCGCCGTCGGCGGCCGAGCGGACGCCGCTGATGGCGTCCTCCACAGCGGCGCTGCGGGCGGGATCGACACCCAGCATCCGGGCGGCTTCGAGGAAGACGTCCGGCGCGGGCTTGGACGCCAGGTGGTCGCGCTCGGCGATCACGCCGTCCATCACCACCTCGAACCGG
Source organism: Microbacterium sp. NPDC077184 (assembly GCF_040687055.1). Lineage (NCBI taxonomy): Bacteria > Bacillati > Actinomycetota > Actinomycetes > Micrococcales > Microbacteriaceae > Microbacterium > Microbacterium sp. NPDC077184. The sequence goes on along the minus strand of NZ_JBFBMM010000001.1, from coordinate 564,084 downwards.
TCGCGGATGCCGGCCGCGGCCAGCACCTCCTCGGCGTTCTTCGAGCTGGAGACCACGGCCACCGGCATCCGCTTCGCCACGAGCTGATCGAGAAGACGAAGGGAGCCGGGGTAGGGCGCGATGCCCTCGGCGCGCAGCACGCGCTCGAAGACGGCGTTCTTGCGGTTGCCGATGCCGCAGACGGTGTCGGCGGTCGGCGGATCGGACGGGTCGCCCCACGGCACTTCGATGTCACGGGAACGCAGGAGCGCCGCGACGCCGTCGTAGCGCTTCTTGCCGTCGAGGTGGTCGAAGTAGTCCCGCTCGGTGTAGGCGGGGCTGATGTCCCACGCCGCGAAGAGCTCTTCGAACATCGTCTGCCATGCGTGCATGTGCACTTCGGCGGTCGGGGTCAGCACACCGTCCAGGTCGAACAGGACGGCGTCGTAGGACAACAGATCGGGCAGGTCGTGGGGGGGCACGGCGACACCTTCGGGCGAGGGGACGGGACAACAACGAGCGGCGCCTCATCAGGCCGTCGATTCAGCGTAATGCCCCCGCCGCCGCGGCGACAGCGGGTGTCCTCAGCCGCGCGCGACCGACAGGGTCTGGCGCGCGATCTCGAGCTCCTCGTCGGTGGGCACGACGAGAACGGCCACCCGCGAGGCATCCGTGGATATCCGACGGATGCCGCGCTCGGGTGCGGTGTTGCGCTCCGGGTCGATCTCCACGCCCGCGAAGCCGAGCGTCTCGAGCGCGCGCGCCCGCACGAGTGGCGCGTTCTCGCCCACGCCGGCGGTGAAGGAGATGACGTCGGCGCCGCCGAGCTGCGCCAGGTACGCGCCGGCGTAGGAGCGGAGGCGATGGACGTAGACCTCGAAGGCGAGGATCGCCGCCTCGTCGCCCCGCTCCATGGCGTCCTTGATGTCGCGCTGGTCGGATGCGCCGGCAAGACCCAGCATGCCGCTGCGCTTGTTCAGGAGGTCGTCCAGGTCATCCACCGACATCCCCTCGCGCCGGGCGAGCTGGAAGAGCACCGCCGGGTCGAGGTCGCCCGAGCGCGTGCCCATGACGAGGCCCTCGAGGGGGGTGAAGCCCATCGAGGTCTCCACGGAGCGTCCCCCGTCGATCGCGGTCACCGAGGCGCCGTTGCCGAGGTGGAAGACGATCTGACGGAGATCCTCGAGGGGCCGCCCGAGGAAGCGCGCGGCCTCCTCCGAGACGAACTTGTGCGAGGTCCCGTGGAATCCGTAGCGACGGATGCGGTGCTTCGCGGCGAGGTCGCGGTCGATGGCGTAGGTGTAGGCAGCCGGAGACAGCGTCTGGTGGAAAGCGGTGTCGAACACCGCCACGTGCGGGACGTCGCCGAAGGCGCTCTGGGCAGCGACGATGCCCGCGAGGTTGGCCGGGTTGTGCAGCGGCGCGAGCACCGCGAGATCCTCGATGTCGGCGCGGACCTGCGGCGTGACGAGGGTGGGTGCGAAGAAGCGAGCGCCGCCGTGGACGACGCGGTGACCCACCGCGACCGGGGGGTTCTCGGCCAGCGACGGCCCGTCCGCGGCGAAGGCGTCGAGCATCACCTGGAAGCCCGCGGTGTGGTCGGGGATCGGGAGTTCGCGCGCGGACGTTGCGCTCTGCATCGTCGCGGCGGGGCCGTCGGTGCGCGCGGCGTAGACGGTGTGGCGCGCCTGGCCGACGTCGGCGCCGATGCGCTCCACCAGTCCCGCGGCGAGCACGCGCTCGGCATCCGCATCCAGCAGCTGGTACTTGAACGACGACGATCCGCTGTTGACGACGAGGACGACGCTCATCGGGGTTCTCCCTGTTCGGTGTCGGCGTCCTCGGCCTGGGCCTGGATCGCGGTGATGGCGATGGTGTTGACGATGTCTTCGACCAGAGCTCCCCGCGAGAGGTCGTTGATCGGCTTGTTGAGCCCCTGCAGGACCGGCCCGATCGCCACCGCACCCGCCGAGCGCTGCACGGCCTTGTAGGTGTTGTTGCCGGTGTTGAGGTCCGGGAAGACGAACACCGTCGCCCGTCCCGCGACCTGCGAACCGGGCATCTTCGCCGCGGCCACAGCGACGTCGGCCGCAGCGTCGTACTGGATCGGACCTTCGACGAGGAGCTCGGGCGCGCGTTCGCGCACCAGCGCCGTCGCCTCGCGGACCTTCTCCACATCGGCTCCCGACCCGGACTCCCCGGTCGAATAGGAGAGCATCGCCACCCGCGGCTCGATGCCGAACTGCGCGGCGGTGGCGGCGGAGGACACCGCGATGTCGGCGAGCTGGGGGGCCGTCGGGTCGGGGATCACCGCGCAGTCGCCGTAGACGAGGACGCGGTCGGCGAGCGCCATGAGGAAGACGCTGGAGACCACCGAGACCCCCGGCTTGGTCTTGATGATCTCGAAGGCCGGCCGGATCGTGTGCGCGGTCGTGTGGGCTGCTCCCGACACCATGCCGTCGGCGAGGCCCGTGTGCACCATCATCGTGCCGAAGTACGACACGTCCGTGACGGTGTCGGCGGCCTGTGCGGCGGTGACGCCCTTGTGGGCGCGCAGGCGCGCGTACTCCTCGGCGAAGCGGCTGACGTGGACCGCGTCGAACGGGGAGAGGACCTCGGCATTCTGGATGTCGATGCCGAGCTCGATGGCCCGCGCGCGCACCTCGAAGGGCTCCCCGAGGATCACGAGGTCCGCGATGCCGCGCTTGAGCACGGTGCCGGCCGCGCGCAGCACCCGGTCGTCATCGCCCTCGGGGAGGACGATGCGCTTGTGCGATGCGCGGGCGCGGTCGATCAGCTGGAACTCGAACATCAGGGGCGTCACGACGGTGGCCCGCGCCATGCCGAACGCGCGCAGCAGCTCCTCCGTGTCCACGCTCGTCTCGAACAGCGACAGCGCCGTGTCGTAGCGACGCTGGGAGTCGGCGGCCAGGCGCCCGCGGGTGTTCATGACGCGGACGGCCGTATCGTAGGTGCCGAGCTCGGTCGAGATGATCGGGACGTTCGAGCCGAGGCCGTCGATGAGGCGGCGGACCGGCTCGGGCAGATCGAAACCGCCGTTGAGGACGATGCCGGAGATCGACGGGAAGGTGCCGGAGGCATTCGCCAGGAGGGCGGCCAGAAGCACCTCGGACCGGTCGGCGGGGATCACCACCACCGCGCCCTCGAGGAGGCGCGGGAGGACGTTGACCATCGACATCGCCGCGACGACGACCCCGAGGGCCTCGCGGGTGAGCAGCTCCGGATCGCCGGCGATCAGCTCGCCGTCGACGGCACGCAGGATGCCGCGCATCGACGGCGCGACGAGGAAGCGGTCCTCGGGGATCGCCCACACCGGCACGTGCGCAGCGTCCAGACCCCGCTCGGACGTGAGCGAGCGGCGGACGGCCGCGATGACCTCGCCCCGTTCGTCGTCCTCGACGCGGTTGGCGATCACCGCGAACAGCTGCGCGCGGCCGTGGACGAGCTCGGCGAGGGCGAGATCGGCGATCTGCCCCATCTCGGCCGGGGTGCGCGGGAGCGTCGCGCCGAGCTGCTCGGCCTGCCCCTGCGCGGCGCGACCGCCGAGGACGAGGAGGACGGGGGCGCCGAGGTTCGCCGCGATGCGGGCGTTGTACGCCAGCTCCGCGGGGCTGCCGACGTCGGTGTAGTCGCTGCCGACGATGACGACGGCGTCGCACTGGGCCTCCACGGCCTTGTACCGCTCCACGATCGTCGACAGCGCGGCATCCGGATCCTGGCGCACATCGTCGTACGTCACGCCGACGCACTCCTCGTACGCCAGGTCGACGCCGTCGTGGTCGAGCAGCATCTCCAGCACGTAGTCGCGCTCGCGCGTCGACCGCGCGATCGCGCGGAACACACCGACACGGGAGGTCGCGCGGCTCAGGGCGTCAAGGACGCCGAGGGCGACCGTGGACTTGCCGGAATGACCTTCTGCGGACGTGATGTAGATGCTCTGCGCCACGCGCTCCAGCCTATGGGGCGGACGGGGAGCGGTTCCTGAGAAGGCCGGGAAAAGTAAGACTCTCCGCGAACCCGGCAGAGCCTGGTTACCCTTGCTACGTTTCCGTCCTGGGGGAGTTGGCCTGGATGCCGCCTCGCGGAGAGCTTCGGACAGTCTACCCCCGCTGGCGCCGTCGCGCCGAACCGGCGACGAAGCCCGGCAGCCGATGCAGGCATCTCCCAGGCCCCGCACCGTGATCCGGTTGTTACCATCGAGGAGTGGGTGAGGACGCCCGCGTCCGCCCGATCCGCCGCCCGAACGGCGCGCTAGGAGGCCCTCCGTGACCGACATCGCCCCCGCTCCCACGCGGCGCCGCGGAGAGGGTCCCAGCGACTTCGCGGCCCTCACCTCCGCCGTCCTGACCTCCATCGGCGCGGTCATCGACGGCAAGCCCGACGCGATCCGCAGTGCCCTGGTGTGCCTCCTCGCGGAGGGGCATCTCCTGATCGAAGACGTCCCCGGCGTCGGCAAGACGATGCTCGCCCGGGCACTCGGGGCGTCGGTGGACGCGAGCGTCCGACGTATCCAGTTCACCCCCGACCTCCTCCCCGGCGACGTCACCGGTGTGAGCGTGTTCAACCCGGTCGAGCGGGAGTTCGAGTTCAAGTCCGGCGCGATCTTCGCCAACATCGTCATCGCCGACGAGATCAACCGCTCCTCGCCCAAGACGCAGTCGGCTCTCCTCGAGGCCATGGAGGAGCAGCAGGTCACCGTCGACGGACGCACGCACCGCCTCCCCTCCCCCTTCCTCGTGGTCGCGACGCAGAATCCGCTCGAGATGGAGGGCACCTACGCCCTTCCCGAGGCCCAGCGCGACCGGTTCATGATGCGCATCTCGATGGGATACCCGGATGCCCGCGCGGAGGCGCTCATGCTCCGCCAGCGCGAGACGACCAATCCGCTCGACGCCCTGATCCCGGTGGTGACCTCCCGGCAGGTGGAGGACCTCATCGCCGCGGCCCGCGCGGTGCACGTCGCGCCGGCGCTCGAGGACTACGCCGTCGCCCTGGCGCAGGCCACGCGCACCCATGGTGACCTGCGCCTCGGCGCGAGCCCCCGGGCGACCCTCCAGCTCGTGCGCGCCGCGAAGGTCTGGGCGGCCCTCGACGGCCGCGACTTCGTGATCCCGGACGACATCACCGCGCTCCTCGGTCCCGTCTTCGCCCACCGACTCCTCCCCACCCGCGCGGCGGGAGGGGCACGCGGCACCGGCGCGGCCGATGCCGTGGCAGCCATCCTCGACCGGATCGCGGCGAGCGTGCGCGTGCCGATCGCCGCCCGCGTCTGATGACGCTTCCCGCGGCATCCGTCGTCCCGGCCCGCGCGCGTCGCGCGTGGCCGCTGACCGTCCGCGGAACGGGCGCGGTCGTCCTCGCCGGCGTCTCGGCCGTGCTCGCGCACGAGTCCGGCATCGTCGAACTGCTCTACTTCGGGATCCTCCTCGCCGCGATGCCGGCGCTGGGCTTCCTCTCCCTCCTCCTCGTGCGACGCACCGAGCCCGCGCGACGGGTCATCGACCCCGAGACCGTCACCGTCGGGCGGCCGAGTCGCGTGCGCGTGCGCGTGGGACTGCGGAGCGTCCTGCCCGTCCCGCCCGGAACGTGGCGGGACGATCTCGGCGGCGGACTCGACGGGACCGCATCCGGCATCCTGCCCGCCTTCGCGTCGGGCCTGCGGGGCGGCACACCGGACGAGCGGGCGATCGACTTCGTCTACACCGTCACGGGGAGCCGGCGCGGCGTCCACGAGCTCGGACCGCTCGCGGTGACCCTCACCGATCCGTTCGGACTCGTCCGTCGACGGGTGCGCTTCCCGTCCCGCACCGCCGTCACGGTCGCGCCCGCAATCGTGGACCTCATCGGCCTCACCGACGCCCCGGGCGAGTCCGGCGGCACCCTGCACGCCACCACCGACCGTCTCGGCCAGGGGGCGGACAACCTCGTCGCGCGGCCCTACGCGCCGGGCGACTCGATGCGGCGCATCCACTGGCGGGCGACCGCGCATCGCGACCAGCTCATGGTGCGCCAGGAGGAGAGCGAGTCGACGCCGGAAGCCTCCGTGGTCCTCGACCGCGGTGCCCTGCGGTGGAGCGTCGAGGCGCAGGACCTCTCGGGAGAGGATGCCGCGTTCGACGCCGCGGTGTCGGCCTGCATCTCGGCCACCGCGCGCCTGGTGCGCGACGGATACGCCGTCGAGGTCGTCGACGAGGAGGGCGGCATCCTCGCCGAGCGGATCGAGAGCGGCGACAGCGCCGAGGTGGAGGAGCTCCGCACCCGCCTCGCCCTGATCACCGCGCACCGCGACACCGGGCTCGCCGCCCTGACCCGGCAGTTCGCGAACGCCTCGACGGGGCCGGTGGTGGTCGTCACGGGTCGCTTCGACACCGGCGACGCCGCCGCGCTCGCGCCGCTCGCCCCGCACAGCGCTCTCCCGCTGCTGCTGTGCACCGACCCGTTCGGCGATGCCGTCGAGGTCGCGGCATCCGCCGGCTGGCGTGTCGGGGTCCTCGGGCGGGACGGCGATGTCGCCGCGGCCTGGGCGGACGCCGCGCGGAGAGGGGCGCGGCATGTCGCGCACTGAGACGGCGTCGGAGGCGCGGAGCGAACGGGTCGCGGAGAGACGGGGGCGACGCCCGGGCCTGATCACGCTGGGCCTCGCCGCGCTCGGCACGCTCGTCGCGGCGCTCATCCCGGTCTTGCGCGTCGTGGAGATGGGGGCGTGGTTCCTCGGCGCCGCGACGCTCGCCACCGGCATCCTCGGCGCGGGTGTCCTCGTGCGTCGCACCGGGATCGCCCCCGCGTGGGCCAGCCTCGTCGGGGCGGTGGTGTGGGTGCTCTTCCTGACCGGTGTCTTCCTCGGCGACACCGCACTGCTGTGGGTGATCCCGACGCCGTCGACCGTCGATGCGGCCGCGCTCGTGATCCCCGCGGCGATGGACGAGATCGTCCGCGGCTCCGCGCCGCTGGACGCCACCTTCGCCCTGTCGTTCGTGATCGTCGGCGCGATGGGGCTGCTCGCCCTCATCACCGACCACGTCGTGCTGACCGCGCGGATGCCGCTCCTCGCCTCGATCGGTATCGTCGCCGTCTCGCTCATCCCGGCCATCGCCGTTCCGGGCCGCGTCGACGTCACGGCGTTCGTCGTGCTCGCCGGAATGATCCTCTTCCTCCTGCGCGCCGACACGCGTGCGCGCGAGCTGCCCCTCGTCCGGGCCGCCGAACGGCGCGCGGGGGTGCCCGCCACCGCGCTCGGCATCGCCGCGGTCGGGCTCGTCGTCGCCGTGGCGGTGACCCCGATTCTCCCGCAGCCGAGGGCGGCCGTCGCCACCGGGAGCGGGTTCGGGCCGGGTATCGACGCCACCCTCGCCCTCGGGGACGACCTCCGCCGTCCCGCGGACGTCGAAGTCCTGCAGGTGCGCAGCGACGCCTCCGTGCCGCCGTACCTCCGCGCAACGACGCTCTCCACGTTCGAAGGCGACGAGTGGGAGCCGGACCGGGTGCGGACCGTTCCGCTGGAGGAGGAAGGGGCGCTCGGCGCGGTGTCCGTGGCCGAGGACATCACGCTCGCCTCCACCGCGACCACCGTGGACGTCGTGAACCTCAACTCGATCTGGCTGCCGGTGCCCTGGCCCGCGGTCGGCGTCGACGGCCTCGACGGCGACTGGGGCGCCGCGCCCGCCAACCGCACGGTCATCGCGCAGTCGGGAGAGTCGCAGGGGCAGGAGTACACGGTGCGCGCCGACGTTCCGCGCCCCACCCTCGAGCAGGCCCGCGCCGTCCCCTCAGCCGGTACGGAAGACGATGACCTGCGCGCCCTGCCCGCCGACATCCCGGAGATCATCCCGACGCTCGCGCAGGAGGTCACCGCCGAGGCCGCTACCGACTACGACCGACTCATCTCGCTGCAGCGCTGGTTCCGCGGCGGCGAGTTCGCGTACTCCCTCGATGCGCCCGTGGAGGAAGGGTTCGACGGCAGCGGAGCCGAGGCGGTCGCGGAGTTCCTCGAGCAGCGCGAAGGGTACTGCGTGCACTTCGCCTCGGCCTTCGCCCTCATGGCGCGGACGATGGACATGCCGAGCCGCATCGTCATCGGCTATCTCCCGGGCACGGCGAACGGCGACGTCATCGACGCGCAGACGGTGTACTCCGTCACCAGCAACCAGCTGCACGCGTGGCCCGAGGTCCACTTCGAGGGGATCGGCTGGATCCCCTTCGAGCCGACCGCGAGCCTCGGCGTCCCCACGGGCTTCTCCTCGGGTACCGGCATCCCCGGATCCGTCACGGAGAACCAGGCCGAGACCGACCCGCAGGCCCCCGAAGCGACGCCGGGCGCGCCCGTCGACGCCGACGATCCGGCCGAGTCCGACGCGCTCTCCCCCGGCGCTGTCGGCGGGGCCGACGGACAGAACCCGCTTCCCACGATCGGCGCCGTGCTACTGGTGCTCGGCATCCTCGCCCTCCCGGCGCTCGTGCACCGCGTGCGGCTCGGCCGGCAGCGCGCCCGCGCCGAGGGCGGAGACGTGTCGGCCGCCTGGGCGATGGTGCAGGATGCCGCCATCGACGTCGGCATCGGCATCCCGCCGAGCGAGAGCCCGCGGGCGTTCGCCACGCGCCTGAGCGATCGGCACGGCGCGCCGGGCGGAGCCGCGTCGACGCTCGCTACCGAGATGGAGCGGGCCAGCTACGCACCGCCCGGGTCGCTCGATCCCGGATCGGGAGAGGTGGCCCTGGCCGCTGCGGAAGACGTCCGACGTGCGGTGCGGGCGGGGGCCTCCCCCGCGCGGCGGGTGCTCGCGGCGCTCGTGCCGCGCTCGCTCGTGGTGCGCCCGGGAAGCGCCTACGCCACCGCGCGGTCGAAGGACCCCCTCGCGGCACGGTAGGATGGACGACGGCCCTCCGGGGTCCTGGAGGATTCGCCTAGTGGCCTATGGCGCACGCTTGGAAAGCGTGTTGGGTGCAAGCCCTCAGGGGTTCGAATCCCCTATCCTCCGCCATTATCTTCCCGTCACCCGCGCCCGTCCGGTCGCACGACTCAGGGCGCGCTACGTGGGCCGAACTCCTCAGAAACGCCGTGCGGGACCGGTCCCGGGGCCTCGAGGGTGCCACCGACGCCCGGATCCGAGGAGTTCGGTACGGCCCGGCGCCCGCACCCCGCCGCGGCGGCATCGGCCCAGCTCACCCGAGACCGCGCGAGCCGAACTCCTCACAAACGCCGTGCGGGACCGGTCCCTGGGGCCTCGGGAGGCCCGCCGAGGGCGAAAGGGAGGAGTTCGGCCCGGGCGCCGTGCCGCGGCGAACGGCTCAGGCGCGGTGGGCGAACCCGCGTGCACCCTCGCGCACGGCCGTCACGCCGGCTCGCCGCTCCCATCGGTCGTGTCCTCGTCCGGCGTGAGCTCGTCGTAGCCGAGACGCTTGCGCGGCGAACGGGAGAGGTACGCCGCCCGCGCGATGGCGATGCTGCCGACCGCGGAGGTCGTGAGCTGCATCGCGATCGCAAGGACGACCTTCACGAGGTCGGGCACCGTGGGCTGCACGAGGAACGCCCCACCCACCACGAGCGCGATGCCGAGTCCTCCGGCGGTGCCGACCGCGGAGACCCGTGTGAAGGCATCCGGGAAGCGGATCACCCCGAGCGCGGCCGTGGCGAACACGAGCGCCCCGAGGACGACGAAGACGTTGCCGATGACGGCGAAGATGTCGCTCATCGCTTCCCCCTCGTCAGCGCCCGGGCGAGCGACAGGGCGGCGAGGAAGCTGACCACCGTCGCCACGAGCACGATGTCGAACGCGAAGGTGGCGGCGACCCGCACCCCGATGACCGCGATCAACCCGACCGCGCCGAAGAGCAGCAGGTCGGCGGAGACGACACGATCGGCGTCGTCCGGGCCCCTCAGCATCCGGTAGGTGGTCACGAGCATGGACAGGGCCAGGATGCCGATGGCGATGTCGAGGCCGATCATCGGGCGTCCCCCTTTCGGCGCAGGGCGCGGAGCAGGCGATCCTCGATCCGAGCGACCTCCGCGCGAAGCGCGTCCGGCCCGTCGGAGTACATGCCGTGCACGAAGAGCACCCGTGCGTGCGTGCGGGATTCGACCGTCGTGCCGAGGGTGAGGGTGCCCGGGGTCAGGGTGACCAGCGCCGCCAGGGCGGTGATCTCGACATCCGTCTCGCATCGCGTGGGGACCCGCGCGATCCCGGGCGTCGAGTCCTGCCCGGGGGTGAGGTTGTCGCGGAGGACGGAGAAGTTCGCGACGATCACCTCTTTCGCGAACCACGCCGCGAAGCCGAAGAGTCGGAAGGGCCACGTGAGCCAACTGGTGAGCTGCGTCATGATCCGAGCACCGCCTCGACGTATGCGGAGGTGTCGAGCAGGCCGTCCGCGGCGATCTGCGCGAGGCCGAGGAGCAGTTCAGCTCCGAGGCCGAGGCCCAGGGTGATCACCGCGAGCACGATCGCCGGAGCGGCGAGCGACGCGCCGATGCGGGGGCGTGTGCGCGTCAGCGTGTCGGTCGCGGTCGCGCCGGCCGTCCCGCTTCCGGAGTCGGCGACGGATGCCGCATCCCCCGACGTCGCATCGAGCGACGGCGCGGCCTCCGAGGTCCGCGATCCCCAGAACATCCCGGACCAGATCCGCAGCATCGCCAGCAGGGTCACCAGGCTCACGAGGATCATCACGACGACCGCCACGATCTCCCCGGCATCCTGCGCCGCGAGGATCAGCGAGAGCTTCGCGACGAAGCCGGAGAAGGGGGGAAGCCCCGCGAGCGATAGCGCCGCGACGAAGAAGGCCGCCGCGATCAGGGGTTCGGCCTTGGCCACCCCCACCCCGCGGAAGGCACCGAGCTTGTCGGTGCCGTACCGGACCTCCACGGCGCCGGTCGAGAGGAACAGCGACGCCTTCGCGATCATGTGGTGGATGAGGTAGAAGATGCCCGCGACCAGCCCGAGCGGAGTGAACAGCGCGAGTCCCAGGAGGATGTAGCCGATCCCGCTGACCATGTTGAACGCCAGCATCGATCGACTGCTGTTCTCCCCCGCCGCTCCGAGTGCGCCGACGATCATGGTCACGGTGAACACGGCGATCCCGATCCAGAGGAAGCGCGGATCTCCGTCGAAGACGACGGCGTAGATCCGGTAGATCGCGAAGATCGCGATCTTGGTGTGGAGCCCGGAGAAGAGGGCGGTGATCGCGGGCGAGGTCGTCGGGTAGGCCCGGGCGAGCCAGCCGTGAACCGGCACCACGGCGGCCTTGATCCCCAGCGCGAACAGACACACTGCGGTGGCGATGGCCACGGTCTCGTCAGAGGCGGCCATCCCCGACAGCTCCGCGATGTTCACCGTGCCGGCCGTGCCGTAGAGGAACCCGACACCGACGAGGAACACGGTGGAGGTGAGCAGGTTGAGCGTCACGTAGAGGCGCACGCCGGCGATCCGACGGATCGGCGCACGGTCGGGAGCGGCGAGGAGGAACAGCCCGTAGGAGGGCAGGAGCATGACCTCGATGAAGACGAAGAGATTGAACAGGTCCGCCGTCAGCAGCGCACCGTTGACGCCGGCGAGGAGCACCAGCAGCATCGGCGCGAAGAAGCGCGACTGCGCCCGCCCGGAGGCCACCGCGAACCATGCGCACGTCAGCGTGAGGATGCCGGTGACGGTGAGCATGAGGGCGGTGAACATGTCCGCGGCGAAGGGGATCGCGATGCCCGCGACCCATCCCCCGACGCCGTGCGCGATCGCGCCGCCGCCGAGGAAGTCGAGGATCAGCAGGATGCCGCCCGCCGTCGACGCGGCGATGGTGACCATCATCACGATGACGTGGATGTGGCGGCGGGTCGGGGTGACGGCGAGCAGGCCGGCGAAGATCATCGGCAGGCCCACGAAGAGGGGAAGGAGGGCGGCGCTCACGAAATGATCCCCCTCTCGGCCGCGCGGACCTCATCCGGGTGCACGCCGTCGTCCTCCGGCTCGGAGTCATCCTCCGCATCCGGCTCGGTGCCGTCGGAGGTGTCGTCGTCATTGTCGCCGGTGACGGCGAGGACGAGCATGAAGATCGTGAGCGAGAACGCGATGACGATCGCGGTCAGCACGAACGCCTGCGGCAGCGGATCGGCGATCGTGCTCGGGTCCGCCGGGGTGCCGAACGGTTCGCCGCGCCGCGCCGTGCCGCCCGCGGCGAGCAGGACGAGATTCGCGGCGTTGCCGAGCAGGATGAAGCCGAGGATCACCCGCAGCATCTCGCGCTGCAGGAAGAGGTAGACGGCGCCGGCGACGAGGATGCCGGCGGTGAGGGCGACGGTCATCGCGAGGCCACCTTTCTCGAGGCGCGGTCCGGGGTCGGGTCGGGTTTCGGATCCGGCTCGGATCCGCCCTCCTCCCGCTCGGTGTGGTGCTGCCGACCGAGGAGGTTGAGGGCGGTCAGCACGACGCCCACGACGGCGAGGTACACGCCCACGTCGAAGACGAGCGCCGTGGTGAGCTTGGTGCCGAGGATCTCGATGCTGAGCGGCCGGAGGAACGACCCGCCGAAGTACCCCAGGAGGCCCGTCCCCGCGCCGACGACGATGCCCGAGCCGATGAGAGCGAGGAACGGCCAGCGGATGCGCGCCGCCGACTCGCTCGGCGCGGCGAGGTAGAGCAGCGCGAAACCGGCGCCGCCGATGAGCGCGGCGATGAAGCCGCCACCCGGCTCCTGATGGCCGCGCAGCAGGAGGATGACGGAGAGGACGACGATGACGGGCACGAGCACCCGCGCGACGGTACGGACGAAGACGCTGTTGGCCGCGGCATCCGACAGGGGGGTGCCGCGGAGGAGCCGGGCAGATCGCACCGGCGTCGGGCGGCGGGAGTACAGGAGGGCGGCGATGGCGATCCCCGCGACGCCGAGGACGGTGAGCTCGCCGAGCGTGTCGAAGGCGCGGAAGTCCACGAGGATCGTGTTGACGATGTTCGCCCCGCCGGTGAGCGTCTCGCCCTCGCTGAGGTAGAACTCCGCCGCCGGCGACATCCCGCGCCGTCCGGTGAGCGCCCAGACGCCGAGGGTCGTGGCCGCTCCCGCGCCGAGGGCGAGGACGACGGGCAGGATGCGGCGGCGCTTCGCCCGCGGCGGCGAGAACTCCCGCGGCAGGCGACGCAGAAGCAGCACCATGACGCAGACCGTGAGGATCTCGACGAGGAGCTGGGTCATCGCGACGTCGGCGGCCCCGAGGACGAAGAACCACACCGTCATGCTCGCACCGACCACACCGGTCACGACGATCGCGGCGATGCGCGTGCGGGCGCGGACGGCGGCGACCGTTCCCGCAGCGACCAGGGCGAGCAGCAGCCAGTCGATCGGTTCGGTCGGGTCACCGACCACCGCGGGCAGCCGCGGGACGGTGAAGACTCCGACGGCGGCGATGACGATGAGCACGGCAACGGGGATGGCGAGGTGTCGCGCGGGCTTCGTCGTGCCGGCTGCGCGTCCGACCAGCCCGCCGAGACGCACGGTGCCCGCCCGCGCGGCGTCGACGACCGCCAGTCCCGAGACGGGCGAACGCAGCAGATCGGTCACGCGCCCGACGCGCGCGCGGCCCACGACCATCGCCGTTCCGAGCGCGATGACGGTCGCCGACACCGCCAGCGGGAGGTTGAACCCGTGCCAGAGCTCGAGATACGCGTCGACGGGAGCGCCGACAGCCGAGGTCGCGGCTCCCGCGACGAGGGCATCGAGCAGGAAGGGCAGGACTCCCAGGACGAGTCCGGCCGCGGCGAGGAGGCCGGGCGACCCCCAGAAGAGCGCCGGCGCCTCCGGGATGGTCCGCGTCGCGCTCCGCCCGCCGAGCGCGCCCAGGACGATGCGTCCGGAATAGGCGAACGTGAACACCGCGCTGAGTGCGCCGACGACCGTGAGCAGCACCGGGAACCACACCGGCCCCGGGGCTTCGATGAACGCCGCGAACATCGATTCCTTGCTGACGAAGCCGAGGAGCGGCGGGATGCCGGCCATGGACGCCGCGGCGAGCGCGAGCGCGCCGATGGTGATCGGCATCCGGATCCGGAGGTTCGCGAGCTCACGGATGTCGCGGGTGCCGGCTTCGTGGTCGATGACCCCGATGAGCATGAAGAGCGCCGCCTTGAACAGCGCGTGCGCGACGGTGTGGACGACGGCGGCGGTGAGGGCCTCGGGGGTGCCGACGCCGATCATCGTGACGAGGAGTCCGAGCTGGCTGATCGTGGAGTAGGCCAGGAGCGCCTTCAGGTCGGTCTGACGGAGCGCGGTGACCGCCCCGAAGACGGCCGTGATGAGGCCGGAGGTGATCAGCAGGGTCGACCAGACGAGTTCCCCCGCGAGCGCCGGGGAGAACAGCAGCGCGAGGTAGATGCCCGCCTTGACCATCGCGGCGGCGTGCAGGTACGCCGAGACCGGGGTGATGGCGACCATCGAGTCGGGGAGCCACGCCTGGAACGGGAACTGCGCGGACTTGGTGAACACCGCTCCCGCGAGCAGAACGGCCACGGGGATCGTGAACGCCGGCTGGGTCCACGCGTCGGAGACGAGGACGTCGGTGATCCGGGTCGTCCCGGTCCCCACCCACATGACCACGACCGCGGCGAGGAGGCTGAGGCCTCCCGCGGCGGTGACGAGGAGGGTGCGGATCGCCGGCTCACGCGCGTCCGTGCCGGACCGCGCGATGAGGAAGAACGAGCAGAGCGTCGTCGCCTCCCAGGCCACGAACATCAGCACGAGGTCGTCGGCGAGGACGAGGAGCAGCATCGCCGCGGCGAAGCCGGTCATCAGCACGAAGAAGGACGCGTTCGGGCCCCTCGGCAGGTACCGGGCCGAGTAGATCAGCACCAGCGCGCCGATCACCAGCACGATGAGCGAGAACAGCAGCGAGAGCCCGTCCAGGCGCAGGCCGATGCCGACCCCGAGGGTCGGCATCCACGGCACCCACACCGATCCGGAACCGACCGCCACGAGCATCGCGGCGGCCACCGAGAGCGGGATCGCCAGCCACCACCCGGCTGCCCGGCCCGCGGCGCGCGCGACCGGCGCGGCGACGGCGCAGGTGGCGCCGACAAGAATCAGAGATGCCCACAGCATCCGCGTACCTCATCCGTCATGACTTCACCGGTCGGGACGCGGTCATCTCGCCACGCGTGCGATGACCCCGATTCGGCGCTTACCGAAGAGCGGATGCCGGCGCGCTGCCGGACAGGTTCGCACCCCAGCGGGAGATGTAGCCGTTGGTGCCGGTGTGCAGCGGGACGGAGAACGCCGGCGCGGGGGCCGGAGTCATCGTCTCACGCAGGAATCGCACCGCGCCATCTTACCGGAGCCGGTCGGACATCGGCTCCGCTCAGACGACCGCGGCGACCCCTTCGGTCGCGCCCAGCTCGTCGAGGAGGACCGCGATCCGCGCGCGGATGTCATCCCGGATCACCCGCACCTCGGCGAGCGACAGGTCGGCGGGGTCGGTGAGCTCCCAGTCCAGGTAGCGCTTGCCCGGGTAGATCGGGCAGGCGTCTCCGCAGCCCATCGTGATGACCGCGTCCGCGGCTCGGACCACGTCGTCGGTGAGGGGCTTCGGGAACTCCTCCGACACGTCGATCCCGACCTGCCCGCGCCCGGCGCCCATCAGGCGGTCCGGGCCGGGAGGAGGTCGGCGACGAGCGCCTCGACGCGGCGACGGATGTCGTCGCGGATCGGGCGGACGGCCTCGAGGCCCTGGCCGGCCGGGTCGTCGAGCTCCCAGTCCTCGTAGCGCTTGCCGGGGAAGATCGGGCACGCGTCGCCGCAGCCCATCGTGATCACGACGTCGGACTCCTTGACGGCCTCGACCGTGAGCACCTTGGGCGTGTTCGCCGCGATGTCGATGCCCTCTTCGGCCATCGCCTCGACGGCGACGGGATTGATCGAATCCTTCGGCGCGGAGCCCGCCGACAGGACCTCGATCTCACCCCGGCCGAGCTCGCGCAGGTAGCCGGCGGCCATCTGCGAGCGGCCGGCGTTGTGGACGCAGACGAACAGGACGGTGGGGGTGGAGGTCATCGGGTCTCGCTTTCTCTCACGGGAAGCATAGACCTTTATCTATCGATTGGGTGAACGGCGAGCGAACGCTCCGAGAGAAGTTCACCCAGAAGCGCGCGCACCCGTCGTTCGATGTCATCGCGGATCGCGCGGATCCGCTCGGGCGATGCCCCGACGGGGTCTTTGAGATCCCAATCCAGGTACCGGCGCCCCGGGTAGACCGGGCATGCATCGCCGCAGCCCATCGTGATGACGACATCCGCGGCGCGCACCGCGTCGTCCGTGAGGGGCTTGGGAAACTCGCCGTCGAGAGCCGCCCCGATCTCGTCCAACGACGCCGCGATCGCCGAACGGACCTCGGCGGCGGGACGAGAGCCGGCGGTCCGGACGCGAACGGCATCCCCCGCGAGACGCCGAAGGATCGCCCCGGCCATCTGCGAGCGTCCGGCGTTCTGGACGCAGACGAACAACACGGTGGGCACAGCATCCGAGGACCGCTCCGCGTCACCGGCACGCGCGAGCGCTTCCAGTCGGGATGCCGCGAAGGAGGCCGATCTGCTCGCGAGCAGGGGGCGCGGCCCGGCGGCTGCGAGGAGGTCGTAGCTCTCACCGACGACCGCGCGGACCGTCTCACGGGCGAACACCCCGCGGAACCGGATGTCGAGGTCGGACGCGATGCGATCGAGGTCCGGCGCGGGGCCGTCGACCGCATCGCCGGCCCCCAGGACCGCATCCACGCGCTCGGCGACGTCGGGGGCGATGGAGTACCAGACGCGGCGTCCGTCGGGGTCGCGATGGACGATGCCGGCGTGAGCGAGCGCCTTCATATGGTGACTCACGGTCGGCTGCCGGAGGTCGAGCGCCCGGGCGAGATCGCCGACGAGCGCACGCCCGTCGGCCGTGGTTCGGATCAGCGCGAGGATGCGCACGCGCGTCGGGTCGCCGAGAACGCGCATCTGCTCGACGGAATCCATAGACGCCAGTCTATCCGCGCGGAAACCATCGACTATGGTCTATGCGTGCCCGAACGGTCCTCTCGCCTGAACCCCTCCACGCGCGCCCTGGCCGGCGAGTCCCTCGGCAGTGCCGGACTCGCCGTCGTCGTCATCGGCTCCGGAATCGCCGCGCAAAGCCTCTCCCCCGGCGACACGGGCCTCCAACTCCTGGAGAACGCCCTCGCGACGGCCTTCGGCCTGACGGTGCTCATCCTCGTCTTCGCGCCCGTCTCGGGGGCGCACTTCAACCCGGTCGTGACCCTGGTCGACATCCTGCTGCACCGCCGGTCGTGGGCGACGGCGGCGGGATACCTTCCCGCCCAGATCGTCGGCTGCATCACCGGCGCGGTGCTCGCGAACCTCCTGTTCGACGTCCCCGCGATCGCGTGGAGCACGACCGACCGGTCGGCGGCGAACCTCCTGCTCTCGGAGGTCGTCGCGACCGCAGGACTCATCACCGTCATCTTCGCGCTCGTCCGCACCGGACGCTCGGCGTGGGCGGCGCCGGCGGTCGGCGCCTACATCGGCGGCGCGTACTTCTTCACGTCGTCGACGAGCTTCGCCAACCCCGCCATCACGATCGGACGCATGTTCAGCGACACCTTCGCGGGGATCGCCCCGGCATCCGCCCCGGCGTTCATCGGGGCGCAGCTGATCGGCGCGGCCGTCGGACTGATGGTGGTCCGCCTCCTCTTCCCGGTCGCCGCGCCGGATCCGACGACCGCCCCGACGGCGGCCACCGCGTGAGGCTCAGCCGCGGAAGTCGTCGGGGTCGACGTCCTCCAGGAACCGCTTGAATTCGTCCACGCTCTCCTCCGCATCCACCGGGACGCCGTCCTCGTCCTCCGCGGTGACGGTGTCGATCACGCCCGCCTCGGCCAGCACCTCGTCGGCGACGAAGATCGACGCTCCGGTGCGCGAAGCCAGCGCCACGGCATCCGACGGCCGGGCATCGACCACGCGAGACCCGACAGGGGTGTCGAGGACCACGTCGGCGTAGTACGTGCCCTCGTCGATGCGCGTCACCTCCACCCGGTCGACGGTCGCGCCGAGGGTGTCGAGGATATCGCGCATGAGATCGTGCGCGAGAGGACGCGGGACGGGCGCGCCCTCGACGGCAACGAGGATCGACGTCGCCTCCTGCGCGCCGATCCAGATCGGCAGGATCCGCCCCTCCCCGGGGAGGTCCTCGAGGGGCTTCAAGAGGATGACGTGCTGCTGGGCGGCGTCGAGAGCCACCCCCGCCACGCGGACCTGCACCATGCGATCGCTTCCTCTCAGTCTCGGGGTCCGTTCAGCGCCGCGAGGGCGGCGAGCCGGTCCCCCGTCATCCGCTGCGTCGTCCACTCGCTCATCGGCTCGGCGCCGATCGCGCGATAGAACTCCACGGCCGGAGTATTCCAGTCCAGCACCGTCCATTCCAGTCGCGGGAACCCCCGCTCGGCGCAGATGCCCGCGAGGGCCGACAGGAGGCTCTTGCCGTATCCGCGACCGCGCTCCGACTCGTGGACGAAGAGGTCCTCGAGCCAGATGCCGTGACGGCCCGTCCAGGTCGAGTAGGTGAGGAACCACACGGCGATGGCCTTCACCTCGCCGTCGCGCTCCACCACGTGGGCGAACGCTCGGGGTTCGGCGCCGAAGAGCGTCTCGGTGAGTGCTTCGACGGTGTTCTCGACGGCATCCGGCTCGCGTTCGTAGACGGCGAGCGCCTGGATGCAGCCCAGGATGCCGGGGGCGTCGGCGGGCGCGGCGGCGCGAAGGATCGCGCCGTCCGAGAGGATCCGCCCGGTCACGACGCGGCGTCGGCGATCGCGTCCGCGATCGGCTGGTCACCGGTGTTGAACGAGATGGTGCGGCCGACCGTCCGCTCGTCCGCGAGGACGGCGGCGATCACCGCGGCGACGTCGGCACGTGCGACGGAACCGGACTCCTCCGCGCGGACGTCGATGCGCCCGGTCGGCTCGTCGAGGGTGAGGGAGCTCGGCGCGACGATCGTGTAGTCCAGCCCGCTCTCGCGCAGGTGGGTGTCGGCGGCGGCCTTGGCCTCGGCGTAGGTGTAGAAGTCGTTGTCCTCGGGGACGCCGTGGTCGGGGCCCGCACCGAAGTACGACACCATCACGTAGCGGCGGACCCCGGCGTCCACCGCGGCGTCGATGGAGCGGATCGCGGCATCACGGTCCACCGCGCGGGTGCGCTCGGGGTCGCCGCCACCGGCGCCGGCGGCCCAGACGACCGCGTCGTTGCCGCTCACCAGGTTGGTCAGCTGGTCCCGGTCGAAGGACTGCACGTCGGCGACGAGCGGGGTCGCACCGGTCGCGGTCACGTCGCTCTCGTGATCGGGATTGCGGATGACGGCGGTGACGGTGTCGCCGCGGTCGACGAGGAGGGGTTCGAGCAGCAGGGCGATCTTTCCGTGGCCGCCGATGAGCAGGACGCGAGACATGAGGGCTCCTTCCGAGGGTGGTCCGAGCCTAGCCGCGGCGCATCCGCGCGAATCGGGCCTGGCGTATGACGCCGTGTTGTGTCAAGGGGGGCGGGGTGTCGGTGCAGTGTGGTTTGCTGTCCCCACGCTCCGGAAAGGGCCCGTATGTCGATCGAGTTCCGCTCCGTCACGAAGAGATTCCCCGATGGCACCGTCGCGGTCGACGCGTTCGACCTCGTCATCCCCGCCCACAAGACCACGGTCTTCGTCGGGTCGTCGGGGTGCGGCAAGACGACCCTCCTGCGGATGATCAACCGCATGGTCGACCCCTCCGACGGGGATATCGCCATCGACGGTGAGAGTGTGCTCGACAAGGATGCCGTGCGGCTTCGTCGCGGCATCGGGTACGTGATGCAGAACTCCGGGCTCATGCCGCACTTCACCGTCGTGGAGAACATCACGACCGTTCCGGTGCTGGAGGGCACGCCGCGGAAGAAGGCGCGGGAGCGCGCCCTCGACCTCATGGACACCGTGGGCCTCGACCGTGCACTCGCCGACCGGTACCCGAGCCAGCTCTCCGGCGGGCAGCAGCAGCGTGTCGGTGTGGCGCGCGGACTCGCCGCCGATCCGAACATCCTCCTCATGGACGAGCCGTTCGGCGCAGTGGATCCGATCGTGCGGACCGATCTGCAGCAGGAGCTCATCCGCCTGCAGAGCGAACTCGGCAAGACCGTCGTGTTCGTCACCCACGACATCGACGAGGCGTTCCTCCTCGGCGATCAGGTCGTGATCCTCGAAAAGGGCGCGAAGATCGCCCAGGTCGGCTCCCCGAGCGAGATCATCGAGAACCCGGCCACCGACTTCGTCGCGAACTTCATCGGCGTCGACCGCGGCTCGCGCGCACTGACGCTGAAGAAGACCGATCGCGGAACGGTGGTGGTCGACAGCGCCGGACGCACGCAGGGGGCGATCGTGGGAGACGCTCCGTGACCTGGGTCCTGAACAACCTCGACCTCATCTGGGAGCTGACGGTGGTCCACCTCCGTCAGTCGGTGATCGCGATCATCCTCGGATTCCTGCTCTCCATACCGCTCGGGTGGGCGGCGTGGCGCTTCCGGATCGCCCGCGGCGGCATCCTCAGTGTCACGGGTCTGCTGTACACGATCCCGTCTCTCGCGTTGCTCATGATCATTCCGCCCCTCATCGGACTGCCGGTGTTCAACGAGGTGAATCTGATCATCGCGCTGGCGGTGTACGCGATCGCCCTCATGACACGGTCCGTGACCGACGGCCTCGATTCGGTCGACCCCGCCGTCCGCCTCTCCGCCACCGCGATGGGGTATAGCACCGCGCGCCGGTTCTGGGCGGTCGACTTCCCGCTCGCCGGCCCGGTCATCCTGGCCGGCCTTCGGGTGACCGCGGTGAGCACGATCGCCCTCGCCACCGTCGGGGCCCTCATCGGAGTGACCAATCTCGGGTACCTCTTCACGAACGGCCTGCAGCGCCGCATCATCGCGGAGGTCGTCGCCGGCATCGTCGCGGTGGTGCTCATCGCCCTCGTCATCGACGCCCTCCTCATCGCCGCCGGACGCATCGCGATGCCGTGGACCCGCGCCCAACGGCGTCGGGCGCGCGGCAGCGCCGCACCGCAGGAGGTGAGCGTCGCGTGAACCTCATCCTGGAGGCCTTCGCCTGGATCTTCTCCGGCGACCCGGGCCGCGGGCTCGCCCCGATCCCGGTCGCCCTCGGCGAACACGTGTGGTTCACCGTGGTCTCGGTTCTCGTCGCCGCGCTCATCGCCGTCCCGGCGGGGTGGGCCATCGGCCACACCGGCAAGGGGCGCGACATCGCCGTGGCGATCTCGGGCGCCGCGCGCGCGGTGCCCTCCTTCGGCCTGCTGATCCTACTGGTGCTCCTCCTCGGCGTGCTGCGCAGTGCGGAGGCGGCCGTCATCACGTTCGTCCTGCTCGCGATCCCCTCGATCCTCGCCGGGGCCTACGCCGGGTTCGAGGCGATCGATCGGAAGGTCATCGACGCCGCCCGCGCGATGGGGATGACGCCTTGGCAGGTGCTGTGGAAGGTAGAGGTGCCGCTCGGCCTCCCGCTCCTCGTCGCGGGGCTGCGGGCGGCGACCCTGCAGGTCGTGGCCACCGTCACCATCGCTGCCTACGTCAACCTCGGCGGCCTCGGGCAGTACATCATCGCCGGCATCCCGCTCCGCCGCTTCGACATCGTGCTCGGCGGCGCGATCCTCGTCGCCGCCCTCGCGCTCGCGCTCGACGGCCTCTTCGCCCTGTGGCAGCGCGTGGCCACGCCCGCCGGCATCCGTGCGGCCACTCGCCACCACTCCGGTCCCGCGCGCTCGAACCGGCGCGCCGCGACCGCCTGAACGTCCCCCTCCCCGCACCATCACACAACAGAGGAAGATCACATGTTCACAGCAAAGAAGTCCCGCCTCGCCCTGGCGGCGGCGCTCCTGACCGGTGTGTCGCTGGTGGCCGCCGGGTGCGCCTCGAGCGACCCGCTGGCCCCCGAGACCGACGCGCCCGCCGCGGGCGGCGAGACCAGCGAGACGATCGTCATCGGTTCGCAGGCCTACTACTCCAACGAGATCATCGCCGAGATCTACGCTCAGGCGCTCGAGGCCGGTGGCTTCGAGGTGTCTCGCGACGCCTTCAACTCCGGTCAGCGCGACGCGTACATCCCGGCCCTCGAAGCGGGTGAGATCACCCTGTTCCCGGAGTACTCGGGCAACCTCCTGCAGTACTTCGACCCCGAGACCGAGGCGCGCACCGCGGACGAGGTCTACGCCGCGCTCCCCGATGCGCTCCCCGAGGGCCTGAGCGTCCTCGACCAGTCCACCGCGACGGACCAGGACTCCTACACGGTGACCGCCGCGTTCGCGGAGGAGAACGGCCTCGTCGAGATCGGCGACCTCGCCGACGCCGCCGGTCCGATCACCCTCGGCGGACCCCCGGAGCTCGCCGAGCGTCCGTACGGTCCGGCGGGCCTGGAAGAGGTCTACGGCGTGACGGTGGAGTTCTCCCCCACCGCCGACACCACCTTCGAGGCGCTGGAGGCGAACACGATCCAGGTCGCGAACATCTACACCGCCGACCCGCGCATCCAGACCGGCGACCTCGTCGTCCTCGAGGACCCCGAGGGCCTGTTCCTCGCCTCGAACGTCGTCCCGGTCGTCAGCGGTGAGCTGCCCGACGGCGCCGCCGAGATCATCAACGAGGTCAGCGCCGCACTGACCCCCGAGGGCCTCGTCGCCCTGAACGTCCAGAGCACCGAGGACCAGGAATCGACCCCCGACATCGCCGCCGCGTGGCTGTCGGAGAACGGGCTCGTCTGAGCTTCGATCCCGACCGAACGGTCCGAACGCCCCCGGCCCGCGCGCAGCGCACCGGGGGCGTTCGGCATCCTCCCCGACCGGCGCGCGTCGGGCCTCAGAACGCCCGGAGGTTGGCGTGCAGCCCGCCCGGGGCGAACTCCCGACGCAGGATGCCGCGGCGCCGGAGGATCGGCACCAGGTCGTCCAGCATCCGATGCACGGTGACCGGGTGCAGGTCTCCCCACAGCAGCACGCCGTCGTTGCCCCACTCGCCGAGCTCCTCGATGAGGTCGGCGAACTCGTCCGCCGTCCCGACGAAGCCGGAGCGATCCGACATCCGCCCGAGGGTCGACAGCGCCGTCAGGTGTGCGCGCAGCGGGGCCGTAGTGATGTCGCGGTCGCCGAGCAGGCGTCGGATGCTGCCCTGCGACACGTGCTCGCCGAAGATCCCGGCGGGAAGCGGCGCGTCGAGGTCGAGGGCCGTCAGGTCGGTCTCGAGGTCGCTGGACTGGCGGCGGGCGATCTCGCGGAGCGCCGCATCGTCCGGGCGCGCGGAGGCCGCGACGATCCGGTCGGCCTCCTCCGCGCTCGAAACCAGCACCGGCTGGATCGCGAAGAGGATGCGGATGTCGGATGCCGCCCGTCCGCGCTCCGCCGCGGCGGCGTGGATGCGCGCCCGGTAGTCCCGGACGCTCGCCTCCGTGAGCGGGGCGAGCGCGAGCTGGATGTCGGAGTTCGCGCCCGCGAACGCCAGGCCGCGCCCGGATCCGCCGGGTGAGGCGATGACCGGCTCACCACGCTCGAAGGGCAGCGCGTTGAGGGGTCCGTCGAAGGCGTAGTACTCCCCGCGATGGCGGACGGCGTCGAGCTTGCGGCCGTCGGCGTAGACGCCCGAGACCGGGTCGGCGACGAGCGCACCGTCCCGCCAGCTGCGCCACAGCGCGCGCAGGCCCCCGAGCCACTCCTCGGCGCGGTCGTAGGCGGCATCGTGCCCGAGCGGCGGGGCGTCGCCGAAGTGCCGGGCGCTGCCGGTGTCGGTGACGACGTTGAGACCCAGGCGGTGATCGCTGAGGTGCTGGAGCGTCGCGAACTGCCTCGCCGCGGTGTACGGGAGCGTCGCGGCGGGGTTCACCGTCGGGATCACGCCGAGGTGCTGCGTCGCCTGGAAGAGGTAGGGGGCGAGGAGCAGCGGATCGTGCTTGGGCCCGCCGAACGCGTGGCGGACGCGCAGGTCGATCGTGTCGGCCGACCCGAGGGACGGGGCATCCTCGATCAGGAGGAGGTCGAACCCCGCCCGTTCGAGTTCACGCGCGGACTGCCGGTAGAGCTCGGGAGCGGTCCATCGCCAGTCCCAGTCCAGGTATGGATGGCCCCAGCCGTGGGGGCCGAATCCGCGGGCGAGGAACCACCCGAAGTGCTGCAGGCGACTCACGCCGGCACCGGTTCCGCCGCCGTCCGCCCCGCAGACACCTGCTCGGCACCGACCCGTCCGGTCTCTGCCGCCGACAGCGCACCCGCGAGATCGGCGATCAGATCGTCGACGTCTTCGATCCCGATCGACAGACGCACGGTGCCGGGGTGCACCCCGACGGCCGCGCGCTCGACCTCGGACAGATGGGCATGGCTGGTGGAGGCGGGATGCAGCGCGAGCGAGCGCACGTCGCCGAGGTGGGTCATGTGGGTGATCAGCGCGAGCGCCTCGATGAAGCGCCGCGCCGCCGCGAGGCCGGTCTCCGCGTCGCCCGCGAGGGTCACCGTGAAGACGGATCCCCCGCCGCCCGGCAGGTAGCGCTCGGCGAGGCGATGCGAGGGATGGCCGGGAAGTCCCGGGTGATCCACGCGCTCCACGCCCGGCTGCGCGGCGAGCCAGCGGGCGACGCGGAGGGCGGTGGCACTCTGTCGCTCGACGCGCAGGCTGAGGGTCTCGAGCCCCTGGCCGATGAGGAACGCGTTCAGCGGCGACGGGGTGGGGCCGAAGCGGGGCGCGAGGTCGTCGCGGGCGTAGGCGATCCGCGCGTCGCCGCCGGCACGGTCGACCGCGCTCGGTCGCCCGTCCCTGCCGCGCGTGACCAGGTGCGGGTAGCGTCCGGCCGCCGCCACGGGGTCGAACCGACCACTGTCGACGATCACGCCGCCGAGCACGCTGCCGTGGCCGGCGAGGAACTTGCTCGCCGAGTGCACGACGACATCCGCGCCGTGCTCGATCGGGCGGAGGAGATAGGGCGTGGCGAAGGTGCTGTCCACGACGAGCGCGATGCCGTGGCGACGCCCCACGGCGGCGACTGCGGCGATGTCGAGGACGCGGCCGGCGGCGTTGGAGATCGACTCGGCGAAGAGCGCACGGGTGTGCGGACGGATGCCCGCCTCCCACGCGCGCGGGTCGTCGATGTCGTCGATGAAGTCGACCTCGATGCCGAACCTCTCGAGGTTGTCGCGCAGGAGTCCCCGCGTGCCCTCGTAGATGTGGGTGGAGGCGAGGATGTGGCCGCCCGCCGAGACGAGGCTGAGGAGGGCGATCGTGGTCGCCGCCTGCCCGGAGGCGACGAGCAGCGCGCGTGTTCCGCCCTCGAGGTCGGCGAGCGTGCATTCGACCTGGTCGACGGTGGGGTTCCCGACCCGGGTGTAGGCGAAGCCGTCCGCACCGCCGAAGAGCGCGGCGGCATCGTCGAAGCCCTCGAAGCGGAACCCCGCGGTCAGATAGATGGGTGTCGCGCGCGGCTCCGCAGATCGCACCCGCGCACCGTGCACCTGCCGCGTCGTGAATCCCGCGTGCCCCATCGTTCCCTCCTCCCCGGGCGGCGCACACACCCGCGCGCTCCGTCAGAGCATCTTGAGGCCGCCCGCGGGCACACCCCAACTTCCCGCGTCGCCGTGTTACGACAGCCGCCCGTCCCCTGGGCCGCGCCGCGAGCGACCCCGGGCGCGCGGCGCGCGAGGCCGGGGTTCCTCCCCCTGCCCCCGGGGCGCGGCGCTCGCTAAGGTCGGGCCATGTCCCCCGACACCGCGCGCTCCCCCGACACGCTGCGCGAACCCGGCGCGTCCGCGATGGCGCAGTGCCTCGCGGTGCAGGAGCGCGCCCGCCCCCGGTCGGCGTGGGCACGCCTCGTCGGGCGGAGCCCCGTGTGCGAGGACGCCCTGCCGTGGTACGTCGGGGCGGTGGCGGAACGTCAGGTCGCCGCGCGCCTGGACAGACTCGGACCGGACTGGGTCTCCGCCGCGGGCGTCGGCCTCGACGCGCACGCTCCGCCGGTCGAGCTCGTCCTCGTCGGCCCGAACGGGGTCTACACGGTGACCACGAAGTTCCTCCAGGACGCCCGCGTGCGGGTCGGGAGCCTCCGCCTCCTCGTCGACGGGACGCGGATGCCGTACGTGCGGGCCGCGCGGGAGGAAGCGGCCCGCGTCCGCTCCGTGCTGTCGGCACCGCCGCCGTTGCCCCGGTCCGGGCACCCGGCCCCGCCGGCTCCGGCGGTGGCCGTCACCCCGCTCATCGTCGTGGTCGGGGCGCGTCGCGTCGAACTGGTCGATCCCCCACGCGACGTCGTCGTGCTGCGCGACCGGGCGCTCACCCGGTGGCTGCGCCGCCGTCCCCGGACTCTGGAGGGGGTCGCCCGCGCCATCGTCGTCGATCGCCTCGCCGCCGCGGCATCCGCTCCTCTCGTCCTGAGCGGCCGAGGCGCCGCGACGACCGAGACCGACCTCACCCGCCCACCCGACGTCGTCGCCTTCGCCGCGCTCCGCCGGCAGGTGCGCACCGCCGCCGCGGTCCGTGGGCTGTGGCTGGCGCTGTTCGTCGTGGTGGCCGCCGCCGCGCTCGGCCTCGGAGCCCTCCACGTCGAAGGGCTCCTCGGCTTCACCGACTGACCGGGATCCTCTCCGCCTTCGCCGTCGCCCGCGCGCGCGAGGCGTGGCGGGAGTGCTGGATCACGCTGAGGGCCACCGTCACCACGAGGAGGGCGTAGAGCACGATCGTGATCGGCGAGGAGACGAGGACCGCCGGGTCGCCCTCGGACACCGCCAGCGCCCGGCGCAGCTGCGTCTCGGCGAGGGGTCCGAGGATGGCGGCGATCAGCACTGGGGCCAGCGGGATCGAGAAGTGCCGCATGGCGAATCCGACGATGCCGATGCCGAGCGCCATCCACAGGTCGACCGGCCGCGAGGCGATGGCGTAGACGCCGAGCATCGCCACGACCGTGATCCCGGCGTAGAGGTAGTGACGGGGAATCAGGAGGAGCTTGGCCCACACCGCCGCGAACGGGAGGTTGATGATCAGCAGGATGATGAGGCCGAGGAAGAGGCTCGCAAGCAGCGGCCACACCAGGTCGCCGCTCCGCTCGAACAGGAGGGGTCCGGGCTGCATGCCGTACTGCTGGAAGGCCGCGATCATCATCGCCGCGGTGGCCGAGGTCGGCAGCCCCAGCCCGAGGAGCGCGCCCATCGCCGAGCCGGCGGTGGCGTTGCCGGCGGCTTCCGGAGCGGCGACGCCCTGGATCGCCCCGCGCGTGCCGAAGTCGGTGTCGCCGCGGCGGCGGGCGAGCCGCTTCTCCGTGCCGTAGGCGAGGAAGGTCGGCACCTCGGATCCGCCGACGGGGATCGCGCCGAACGGGATGCCGTACGCGGTGCCGCGGAGGAACGCCGGGAGCGTCGCCTTCCACTCGCGCCACGACAGCAGGGGCGAGCCGGTCGGCTTCACCAGGCGCGCCGGGCCGTGACCGCGACGGATGTGGGAGGCGACGTGGATCACCTCCCCGAGGGCGAGGAGTCCGACGGTGACCACGATGATCGAGATGCCGTCGAAGAGGACGGGGCTTCCGAGCGTGAAGCGCTCGGTGCCGCTCATGCCGTCGATGCCGACCAGAGCGAGGGCGAAGCCGAGCCCGAGGGCGACGAGGCCGCGCACGATCGAGTCGGCGACCACCGCGGAGATCGCCACGAAGGCGAACACCGCGAGGGCGAAGTACTCGGCGGGACCGAAGACGGTGGCGAGCTGCACGATGTACGGGGAGAAGAAGACGACGAGGACGCACGCGATCGTGCCGCCGATGAAGGCGCCGATCGCCGAGGTCCCCAGCGCCTTCGCCGCCCTGCCGTCCTTCGCCATGCGATGACCCTCGAAGGTGGTGGCGATCGCGGAGGAGTTGCCGGGTGTGTTCAGCAGGATGCCGGAGGTGGAATCGCCGAAGAGCCCGCCGAAGTAGATGCTGGCGAACATGATGAACGCGCCGGTCGGATCGAGGCTGAACGTGACCGGCAGCAGGAGCGCGACGGCCATCGCCGAGCCGAGGCCGGGGAGCACGCCGACGGCGGTGCCGAGGATCGCGCCGATGACGAGGAAGAGGAGGTTCTGCGGGGTGAAGGCGACCGCGAACCCCTCCATGAGGTTGCCGAGCTGATCCATCAGAGGATTCCTTCCAGGAAGCCGGCGGGCAGCGACAGCCCGAGTCCGGCGCCGAACGCCAACTGCACGGAGGCCGACATGATCACGCCGATGGCGATGTCCATGAGCGGGCGGCGACTGCCGAAGGCCCACGCGATCATCCAGAACAGCGCCGCCGCCGACAGCAGCCAGCCGACGAACGGCAGGACGAGGATGAAGCCGGCGAGCGCGCCGATCGTGATCGCGACGGTCTTCACGTCGAGGGAGCCGCGGGTCGCGGCGCCGGAGCCCGCACCGCCGCCGGAGTCTTCGGGCGAGACCACGCGGATCTCGCTCGTCGCATCGATCCCGCCGAGGCCGCGCAGCATCTCGTCCGAGATCTCCACGGGGTCATCGGCGACGTGCGGACGCTGGGGTGCGCGGAGGATGTCGATGGCGAGGGCGACCCCGACGACGTAGAGGAACACCGCGACGATGATCGGGAAGAAGGTGGGGCCGGGGAACGCGGTGCCCTCCGGGATCTCCATCGTGACGATGCCGGCGGTGAGCGCCACCGCCAGCGCGATCACGCCGGCGACGACGATCAGCTCGCTCCGACCGGTGTACCAGCGCGGCATCCGCTGCACCCGAAGGGTTCCCGTGGTGGGCGGGGCCGGGTCGTTCCCCGGCCCGAGGTCGATTCCTGCGCTCACAGTCCGAGCTCCTCGATGATCTGCGCCGTGCGGCGGCTTTCCTCCGAGATGAAGGCGGCGAACTCCTCGCCCGCCATGAAGCTGTCCACCCAGCCGTTGCGCCCGAGCACCTCGGCCCACGCCTCGGTCTCGCGGAGCTCGGTGAGCATCGCCACCAGCTCGTCGCGGACCTCGTCGGAGACCCCGGGAGGGGCGACGTAGCCGCGCCAGTTCGACATGGCCACATCGATCCCCTCTTCGCGGAAAGTGGGGACGTCGATGCCGGGCACCGGCTCCGCCGCCGACATCCCGAGGGCGCGGAGGTTGCCGGAGGCGATCTGGTCGCGGAACTCGTTGTAGCCCGAGAGACCCGCCTTGGCGGTGTTCGACAGGAGCGAGGTCACCACCTCACCGCCGCCCGGGTAGGCGAGGTAGTTGACCGCGGCGGGATCGGCCCCGGCCTCCTTCGCGAGCATCCCGGCGAGGAGGTGGTCGATGCCGCCGAGGGAGCCGCCGGCGATCGCCGTGCCGCCGGGGTTCGCGGCGAGGTCCGCGGCGAAGTCGGCGAGCGTCTCGTACGGCGAGTCGGCGGGGACGACGAGGACGTTGAAGTCGTCCGCGAGGCGTGCCACCGGGACGACGTCCTCGAGGGTCACCTGCGAATCGTTGATGAGGATGCCGCCGACCATGACACCGCCCGTGACCATCA
Source organism: Microbacterium sp. NPDC077184 (assembly GCF_040687055.1). Lineage (NCBI taxonomy): Bacteria > Bacillati > Actinomycetota > Actinomycetes > Micrococcales > Microbacteriaceae > Microbacterium > Microbacterium sp. NPDC077184. The sequence goes on along the minus strand of NZ_JBFBMM010000001.1, from coordinate 534,583 downwards.
TGAGGTCGTGCCTGTCGCCCATCTCGGCGACCTGCGCGAGTCCGATCGTGCCGGATGCGCCGGGGACGTTCACGACCTGCACGCCCTGGGCGATGTTGTCGGCGCGCATGACCTGCTGCGCCTCGCGGGCGAACGCATCCCATCCACCGCCCGGGGCCGCGGGGGCCACGAGGGTCACCTTCGTGCGGGGACTGGCCGCACCCCCGGTTCCGGCGGCGTGGACCGCCGCGGTGAGGAAGAGCGCTCCGGCGAGCACTCCCACGATCGTTCCGGTGATTCTCCGACGCATCTTCGCCTCTTCGCCTCCCTCGCGGACGCCGTCGTGGCCGCGAATGTGGGAGGTAGACTCGCACCGCGCGCCTTCCGGCGGGCAGGCGAGACGACTTTCGCTCATTGATGCTCACGGCGACGACGTCCGGGACGGCGCGGGCAGCACGCGACGGAGGAGCCGATGACGACCTCGACCGGCATCCGTCGCCTGCGTCTGCTGCCGATGCTCGTGGTGCAGTGCCTGGTGGTCCTGGCGTGTGTGGCGATCACGACCCTCGTCGCGACCTCCGTGCAGGAACGGACACTCCGTCAGGTCACGACCGAACGGGTGCTCGACGTCTCCCGGAGCCTCGCCGCGCTCGACCAGGTGCGGACGGCGGTGACCGACGACCGCACCGCTGCGATGGCGGAGCTGCAACCCCTCGCCGATCTCATCGAACAAGCCGCCGGCGTCGACTACGTCGTCATCACGGATGCCGAGGGCATCCGCCTGACGCACCCCACGCCCTCCCAAAGGGGTCTCGAGGTCTCGACCGACCCCGCCGACGTCCTCGCCGGTGAGACGTTCGTCGGCACCGAGACGGGGACGCTCGGACCGACGCTCCGCGCGAAGGTGCCCGTGACCGCGGACGGCGTGGTCGTCGGGACGGCGTCGGTCGGCATCCTGGAGAGCGAGATCGCGGCCGATTTCGATCAGGCGATCGCCGCCCTGCTGCCGTGGGTGCTCGGATCGGTCGTGGCCGGCTGCGCGATCAGCGCGGCGCTCGTGGTCGCGCTGCGCGGACGGGTTCGCCGCCTTGAGGACCGCGCACGGGAGGCCGAGACGCAGCGGCGCATCGCGGGCGCCCTCCGGGACGCGACGCATGAGTTCCGCACGCGCCTGCACGTCATCCGCGGACTCGTCGCCGAGGGGGACGCCGATGCGGCGCTCCAGTACGTCGACGGGATCGCCCCGGTCTCGACCCCGGGCCGGGACGCGCCGGACGTCGCCGACCCCGCCCTCCGCGCGCTCGTCTCGGGCCTCGCCGACGACGCCGTCGGCGCCGGTGCGGCGCTCGAGCTCGATCCGCTCACGACCGTGACGCCCGCGGTGATGACGGATGCCGATCTCGTCGTCATCGCGAACCTCTGCCGCAACGCGATCGAAGCCGCGAGCACGCGTCCCGCCGGCGCGGGGCGCGTGCGGCTCCTGGTCGTCGCGGACGCGCACGCCGTGCACATCGTCGTCGACGACGACGGCCCCGGCATCCCGGATGCCGGGCGCCTGCGCATCTTCGAGCGCGGCGTGACGACGAAGACGCCCGAGGGCACGGCGGCCGCGCCGGACCGCGGTGTGGGCCTCGACATCGTCCGCCGCGAGATCGCGGCCCGCGCCGGGACGATCGAGGTCGGGCGGTCCGCGTGGGGCGGCGCCCGCTTCACCGTCGACATGCCCGCCGCCCCGGCGGAGGTCCGGCGGTGAGCGCGGGGAGCCCGACGGGCGGGGGGCCGGCGACCGGAGCGCCGCCGATCCGCACCCTCATCGTCGACGACGACCCCGCGGTGGTGCGTCTGCACACCGCGTACCTCGCCGAGTTGCCGCGCTTCCGCCTCATCGGCACGGCGCGGACGGGCGCCGCCGCCGCCCGGCTCGCCGCTGACCGCGCCGTCGACCTCGTGCTGCTGGACATGAACCTCCCCGATTTCAGCGGCATCGAGGTGCTGCACCGGCTCCGCCTCGTCCGGGAATGGGATGTCGACGTGCTCGTCATCAGCTCCGCGCGCGACACCTTCACCGTCCGCCAGGCACTCGCCGCGCACGTGGCGGGGTACCTCGTGAAGCCCTTCACGAAGGAGGCGTTCGCGGCGCGGCTGAGCGAGTACGCCGATCGACGGCCCGCCCGCCCGAGCGAGACGGCCGTGGGCCTCGGACAGGGGCAGATCGACGGGCTCGTGGCGCCGCCGGGCGCGGTGCCCGCCGCCGCGGCATCCGATCCCCTGTCGCTGCCCCTCCCCAAAGGACTGTCGGCGTCGACGCTCGCCCGCGTCGTCGCGGCGCTCGACACCACCGTGCCGGTGAGCGCGCGAAGCCTCGCCGACGACCTCGGCGCCTCCCGCGCGACCGTCCGCCGCTACCTCGATCACCTCGCCTCGACCGGCGGCGCCACCGTGTCGCACCGCTTCGGCGCGCGCGGGCGACCCGAGGTGCTCTACCGCCTCACCCCGTGAAGCGGCGCCGATCGACCGTCGGCTAGCACGTCGTCGGTGCTCCCACAATCCCCGACACGGCCCCCGGGTTCAGGTCTACCGTCGACCTCGTGACCACGAACACGACGAAGACCAACAAGCGCCGCCCCGCGCGTCGGGGCGCCGAACTGACCGCCGAGCAGAACGCCGAGCAGGGGTTCCAGGCCTCCGAGCAGCTGAGCGAAAGCATGCAGAAGGTCCTCGTGGACCTCATCGAGCTGTCGCTGCAGGGCAAGCAGGCCCACTGGAACGTCGTCGGCCGCAATTTCCGCGACACGCACCTCCAGCTCGATGAGATCATCGACGCCGCGCGCGAGTTCGCCGACACCATCGCCGAGCGCATGCGCTCGCTCCACGCCCTTCCGGACGGCCGCAGCGACGTCGTCGCCGAGACCACGACGCTGCCGGAGTTCCCGCAGGGCGAGATCGACACGACCGAAGTCGTGGACCTCATCACCGAGCGCCTGGACGCCGTCTGCACGACGTGCCGCGAGGTGCACGACGGCATCGACGAGGAAGACCCCACGAGCGCCGATCTCCTGCACGAGATCCTCGGCCGCCTCGAGCAGCTGTCCTGGATGGTCAGCGCGGAGAACCGCTCGCCGAAGCGCTGAGACCTTCCGGCCTCACTCCCCGTGCCGCTTGCGCATCTGCGCGAGCGGCACGGCCATGCGGTGGTTCTCCCGTAGGCGCTCCTCGTGCTCTTCGAGGAAGTCCCAGTACGCGGTGGTGAAGGTCGACTCGCGCGCCGCCTTCTGCGTGGGCCACCACGAGCCCATCCGCTGCAGGTAGGCGCCGCCGGAGATGTACGGCTTCGTGGCCACTCCCCCGCCGTCGGCGTACTGGCTCATCCCCTGGACGTTGGGGACCATGACCCACTCGTAGGCGTCGACGAAGAGGGCGCTGAACCACTCGAACACCGCGCGCGGGGCGTAGCCCTGCAGCAGGAACCAGTTGCCGAGGACCATGAGGCGCTCGATGTGGTGGGCGTACCCGGTCTCGAGCACCCGTTCCAACACGGTGCGCACGGGCACCGGCAGGTCGTCCGGGATGCCCTCGCCGTCGTACCACCACGGCTCGAGCTCCCGGCGCAGCGCGAAGTGGTTGGCATCCCGCAGATGCGGCCACGCGCGGTACGCGCCGCGCGTGTACTCGCGCCAGCCGATCACCTGCCGCACGAAACCCTCGAGGGAGTTCAGCGGCACGCCCTCGGCATCCGTCGCCGCCTCGATCACCTCGTCGACCGTCAGCAGCCCGATGTTCAGGGCGGGGCTGAGGATCGAGTGGAAGAGGAACGGCTCGTCCGCGGCCATCGCGTCCTCGTACGGGCCGAACTGCGCGAGGCGGCGCGCCACGAAGTCGGCGAGCCAGCCGCGCGCCTCCTCCGGCGTCACGGGAAGCCAGAACCGCGCGGGATCGCCCGGGTGATCCGGGAACCGCTCGGCGATCTCGGCGATCGCCCCCCGCGTGATGTCGTCGTGCTCCAGCGGCGGGAGCGGCGGGATGTCGAGCCCGCCCTTCGGCAGCGGCTCGCGATTCTCGGCGTCGAAGTTCCAGCGTCCGGCGGCGGGCTTCGCCCCGTCCATGAGGATGCCGGTGCGCCGGCGCTGCCAGCGGTAGAAGTCCTCCATGCGCGCGCTCTGATGCCCCGCGAACCAGTCGTCGAGCTCGGCGGCGGGGGTGAGGAAGAGCGCGTCGGGGTACACCCGCGAGCGGAGGCCCTCCTCCTCGCAGAGGCGTCGCAGGCGCGCGTCGACCCCGCGGTCGGTGGCGCTCATCCAGGCGAGGCCGTCGATGTCGTGGGCGCGGACGAGCTGCCGCACACCGTCGGCGAACGCCCGACCCTCCGCCAGCGGCATCCGCTCGACCCGGCGTCCCGCCGCCTCGAGGGCCGCGGCGGTGTGGCGCATCGCCGAGAGGATCAGCACCATCTTGTGCGCGTGATGCGGACGCCGCTCGAACACCGCCGGCGACTCCACGAAGAAGAAGACGTCGATGTCGTCGTCGTCGAAGGCGGGATGGGCGTCGAACTGCTGCGTTCCGAGGATCAGTGCCGCCTTCACCAGGCCATCCTGACACCCGCGGCGAGCACGGGGACGCATTGTTGTCAAGCGACCCTCACCCCCTCCGGCAGTGGATACGCTCGCGCCATGGGAACCCAGATGGCGATCGATCGCATCGCCCAGGCGCCGACCATCGTCTCGGCTCTGCGCGCCGCGGAGGAGCTCGCGGTGGAGGCCGGCCGCGACCCGGGCGTGCGCACACGTCGTCTTCTCACCGCAGCCCTCGGGGGCGACGACGACATCATCGTGCTCGCAGCGGTCCACGCCCTCGCCGAGATGCAGGACGCGGATGCCGGGGCGCTCCTCTGCGAGCTGCTGCGCGACCCGCGCCCGTGGGTGCGCGAGCACGCCGCCTGGGCGCTCGGCCAGTCGATGCCGCAGATGCACGCGATCGCCGCGCTGGCCCGCCTCGTCTCCGACGGCGGGTTCACCGGGATGCTCGCCCAGCAGACCCTGGAGAAGTGGTCGGCCCCGGCCGGCGAGACCCTCGTCATCGCGCTCGAGTCGGCGCTCCTCGGCGACTGGGACGATGGCGCGCGCACACGGCTCGTGGAGACGCTGGGCCTGGTGCGGCATCCGTCCGCCGACGCGCCCCTGCGGCGGTTCGCCTTCGACACCGCCGAGAGCGACGGGGTCCGCGAAGCCGCGATCGCCGCCCTCGGCCAGCGCGCCGACGCCCACGGGCAGAGCGAGCTCGAACGACAGCTCGACACCCTCGTCGACGCCGGGGGGCGCCTCGGTGACGTGGCGCGACTCGCCCTGATCGACCTCGATCCGCCGCCCGCCGCCGCCCCGCGCGAGGGCCTCACCGTGGCGCAGCTGTTCCTCCACGCCGACATCGACCCCAGCCTGTCGTCCGCCGGCGCGGGCGACAACGGCGGAATCGCGACCCTCCTCGTGCGCCTGGGCAACGCCCTGCTGTCGGCCGACGGCGCCCCCGCCGGCCTCGACGGTCTCGACGGCGCCGGGGTCACCCGGGTCCTCACCCTCTCGCGCGGCTCCGTGCAGGCGGCCGGCGGCGACCTCCTCGCCGTCGCGGGGACCGCCTCCGGCCACGTCTACGGCCGCGTGCCGCTCGGCACCGCCTCGACGGGATCGGCCGCGGCGTGGCCGTTGCGCGTGGCCGCGCGCCGCGGCATCCGTCGGCTCCTGCGTGCGGCGGGGCGCGTGGACGTCCTGCACCTGCGCATGGCCGACGTCGGGTCGCTCGCGGCCGCCGACGTCGCGCGCGAGCTCGGCATCCCCACCGTCTTCACCGTCGCTCCCGACCCGCACAGCGTCATCGCCTCGATGGACCGCTCGGGCGCGCTGACCCGCTCCGGATTCGGCGCGGTGGACCAGCGCGAGCACTTCTGGTTCCGCACGCGGCTGGTGCAGGGACTGGCCGCATCGGCATCCCACACCGTGTTCTTCCCCCGTCCCGAACTCGCCCGCGACATGCGCGAGCTCGTCGGCATCGACCTCGACGAGCACCCGGATCGGCGCACCGTCGTCGCCGAGGGCGTCGACCTCGAGGTGATCGACCGGGCCGTCGCCGCGGCGGCGTACCCGGGAGCGAGCCCCGATCTCGCCGAGATGCTGGACGCCCTCCCGGCCGAGCGCCGGCGCCTGCCGCTGCTCCTGTCCGTCGGGCGGCTCCACAAAGTCAAGGGGATGGCGACGCTGGTGGCGACGTGGGCGGGATCCGCGCTCTCGGAGCGGGCCAATCTGCTCATCGTCGGCGGCGATCTCGACAGCCCCTCCCCCGATGAGCGCGAGCAGCTGGACCTCATCGCGCAGGCCGTGCCCGAGGAGGAGTGGTCGACGCGCGGCCTGCTCATCGCCGGGCACCGCCCGAATGACGTCACCGCCCGCTGGCTCGCCGCAACGCGTCTCGGCATGCCGGGACGCGCTGCGCCGGGGGGCGCGTACGTCTGCGCGAGCATGAAGGAGGAGTTCGGCCTCGCACTCCTGGAGGCGATGGCAGCCGGACTCGTCGTGGTCGCACCCGACGGCGGCGGACCCGCCACCTACGTGCTCGACGGCGACACCGGCTTCCTCACTGCGACGTGGGATTCCGCGCGCTTGGCGGAGGCGGCGTCCGCGGCGCTCGATCGCGCCGCGGACGCCGCGGCGGACGCCGACGGCGACCTCGCCCGACGCGCCCGCCGGATCGTCGCCGACCGCTTCACCATCCAGGCGATGGCGCGAGCCCTCGCCCCCGTCTACCGCGGCGTCGCGGCGGCGGAAGAGGAGATCGTGCGCGCCGCGACCGGGATCCCCGCATGACCCTGCTGGTCATCAGCCCGGATTACGCCTCCCATCTCCTCCCCCTGGCGACGCTCGCCACGGCGTGGACGGATGCCGCCGAGAACGTCGTGGTCGCCACCGGACCCGCCACCGAACCGCTGGTCCATCGCTTCGGCTTCCGGCGGGTCGATCTCCCGCTCGGGCGCGGGGCGAACGCGGGCGTCATCCGCGCCGAGGACCAGGTCGCCGAGGAGGCCGACTCGCTCGCCGGGTTCTTCGCCGCCACGCGGCGCGGCATGGTCGAGACCCTGACCTATCAGGCGCGCGAGCGTCTCACCGACCTCATGTGGGACCCGGTGGGCCGGGCGCAGGCGACCCGGCGGGTGGTGGAGCAGGTCGCGCCGAGCGCGATCCTCGTCGACCACCTCGCCTTCGGTGCGCGCCTCGCGCTGCACACGGCCGGCATCCCCTACGCCGATGTGGTGCTCGGTCACCCCACCGCCCTGCCCGTGGGAGACGAGGTCTACGGATATGCGCCGTCGTGGCCTTCCGCCCTCTCCGCCGACGCCGGAAGCCTCGAGGCGCTCCGCGCGATCTGCGACGAGGTGTCGTCGCGCTTCACCGCGCAATGGAACACCGCGGCCGCCGAACTCGACCCCGGCGCGACGCCCGTGGCGGACGCGTTCCGCCTGCACGGCGAGACCGTGCTCTACAACTATCCCGCCGAGCTCGCGGAGGGCGATGAGCGGGTCCTGCCGCCGCACGTCTTCCTCGGATCGGCACAGCGCGTCGAGCCCCGCGACGACGAAGTGGAGTCGTGGCTGGCCGTGAAGGAGCCGTTCGTCTATGTCAGTCTCGGCAGCTTCCTCTCCGTGCGCGACGATGTGCTCGCCCGCCTGGCCGAGGCGTTGCGCGCACTGCATTCCGCGACCGGCATACGCGCCGCCATCGCGTCGGGGAGCACGCCGATCGAGCGGCTCGGACCGATTCCGGAGGGCTGGCTCGTCCGCGAGTACCTCCCGCAGGTGCGCCTGCTCTCGCACGCCCGCGCGGCCGTGACGCACGGCGGGAACAACTCCGTGACCGAGGCCGTGGGACAGGGGGTACCACTCCTGGTGCTCCCCATGTCGACGGATCAGTTCGCCGGAGCCGCCGCCCTCGAGCGGACCGGAACGGGCATCGCCGCCGACCCGAACGCCGCGGGTCCCGATGAGCTCCGCGCAGCCCTCGAGACATTGTGCGCCGACGACTTCCCCGGGCGAGCATCCCTCGCCGCGATCACGGAGGGTCAGCGCCGCGCGCCCGGCCCGCGCCGCGCCTTCGAGGCCGTCACCGGCACCACCTTCTGACCCCGCCCCGGCGCCGGCACACCGCGCCCGCGCACCGGCCGATCGCGTACCGAACTCCTCCGATCCGGCGCTCACCGTCCCGAAATCAAACCCGTGCGGCCCCCGGGCCCCGTTCTTGAGGAGTTCGGCCCGCCCGGCCCCGCACCCGCCCCGGGCCATCCCCGCCGCCCCGGGCCTCCCCGCCCGCCCTGTACCCAACTCCTCCGATCCGCGGCCCGGCGCCCTCAAACCAGCCCCACACGCGGCCCGCAGGTCCGTCCTTGAGGAGTTCGGCCCGCCCCAGCCCCGCACCCGCCCCCGGGCGCCCCGCCCTGTACCCAACTCCTCCAATCCGGCGCCGGAGGCCCGCAACCGACGCCGGGCGGGCCCGAAGGCCCCGATTCTGAGGAGTTCGGTACGGCCCGGCCGGGTCAGGTCACGCGGGCGGATGCGGCGTCGACGGCGGCGTCGGTCGCGCCGCCCGCGCGGGCAAGGAGCCACACGCCCGCGAGGGCCCCCGCCCCCGCGAGAACGAAGACCACGAAGCTCCAGGCGGGCGCGCCGGCGGCCTCGCCGAGCACGGTGATGCCCATGACGACCGCGACGAACGGGTCGACCACCGTCAGCCCCGCCACGACCAGCTGCGGCGAGGCGACCGTGTGCGCGATCTGCACGAACGTTATCGAGAGGGCGCCGGCGACCACGATGGCCAGGAGGCACGCGAGGGTCAGGAGGTTGTTCTCGTCCAGCCGGTAGTCGGCGCCGACGACCGCCGTCTGCACGCGGAGGATCACCGTCTTCCCGAGCGTGGCGACGAACCCGGAGAACAGCCCTCCGAGGATCACGTACCCGCCCGCCCGCAGCCCCCGCCCGCGGCGCACGGCGAACGCCGCGCCGGTCGCGGCGAGCACGACGCCGAGCACCGCGAGCACGGCGATCAGCTGCGCATCGGTGATCGTCGCCTGCGTGCTCACCGCCGCCGCGACCGACACGAACACGCCGAGGCTCACGACGCTCAGCGCGATCGCACCGATCTCACCGAGCCGGGGCGGCGTGCGGGTGATCACCGCCGTCAGGAGGGAGGAGAACACGAGCGCCGCGACACCCACCGGCTGCACGACCATGAGGGGTGCGAAGGCGAGCGCGGCGAGCTGCGCGAGGATGGCGAGTCCGAAGAGCATCGAGCCGATCAGCCACGACGGCTGCCGGGCGAGGGTCCACAGCGCCGCCGCACCCGCACCCGGATCCGCACGCACCCGCGCCGCCACCCCGAGGGACTGCAGGTGATTCCCGACGGTGAGCAGCGCCGCGGACAGCAGCGCGAACCCGATGCCGAGGTAGGGGAACGACGCGATCGTGGTCACCGGCGCAGCACCTTCTCCAGGGTCTTGCCGCGCGCGAGCTCGTCGACGAGCTTGTCGAGGTAGCGGATCTGCTGCATCAGGGGGTCGTCGATCTCCTCCACACGGATGCCGCACACCACCCCGGTGATCAGCGAGGAGTTCGGGTTGATCCGGGCGTCGGCGAAGAAGTCCCGGAAGGTCACGCCCTCGTCGAGGATGCGCGCGAGCTCGTCGGAGTCGTACCCGGTGAGCCACGTGATGACGGCGTCGAGCTCGGCCTGCGTTCGCCCCTTGCGCGCGAGTTTGGCGACGTAGAGGGGATACACGGAGGCGACGCTGTCACTGAAGATCCGGTGCACGAGCGCCATCCTAGGGTCCCCCTTTCTGAGTGTCGCGTCCAGCAAACACACGGGAAGCGCCCAGACGGGGTGGGCAGACTCGGGGACTTGTGCCCGCCCGAGGGCACCGTGCGCCGGATTTCGCGGCGCGGACATTCCCACGGATTCGGTTGTTTTCTATGCGCTCCACGTCTGCAGATGCCCTCACTCGCCGCTCCCGCCGGGCCCACCGCCGCGCTCAGCGCCGCGCCGGAATCGTCGCCGCCGCCGCGGCGTTCAGCCTCATCGCCGTCGCCGGCGTGACGGCTCTCCCGACGTCTGAGGCCGAGGCCTCGACCTCGTCCTTCGGCGACTTCACCCTCGCCTCCTTCTCCACCACCGTCGAGCCGACCCCCGTGGTGAGCCTCTCCGGCACCGATGAGATCTCCACCGCGGTGCGGACGGCCCTCGCCGATGCGGATGCCGCACTCGAGGCATCCGTCGAGGTGTCTTCGCAGGTGGAGGCCTCGGGTCTCGACCTCGGCGACGCCGAGACCGACATCGACACCGATGCGCTGGAGGATGCCGCCGACCGCCTCACCGCGTCGCTCGACCTTCCCGCCCCGCTCCTCCCCGGCATCGCCGAGCAGGTCGCCGACGCCGTCTCGGCTGTCGAGAAGCGCGTGGATGCGGTGCGGACCGACCTCGAAGCGGCGCAGAAGGCCGAGGCCGAGCGCCTCGCCGCCGAGGCGGAGGCCCAGCGCATCGCCGAGGAGGCGGCCGCCGCTGCCGCCGCCGCCGAGGCAGAGGCCGCCGAGGCTGCGGCCTCGACCGGTTCGTCCTCGGCATCCGCCGCCCCCTCCCGCCCCGCGGGCGTCTACACGCCGGCCGGCGACGCACAGTCGATCGCCTACGGCATGCTCGGCGGCTATGGCTGGGGCGACGACCAGTTCGGCTGCCTCGTGGAGCTGTGGAACAAGGAGTCCGGCTGGAACTCGCAGGCCTACAACGCCTCCAGCGGCGCGTACGGCATCCCGCAGGCCCTCCCCGGCAGCAAGATGGCTTCGGCCGGCGCCGACTGGGAGACCAACGCGGCCACCCAGATCTCGTGGGGCCTCGGCTACATCGCCGGTCGCTACGGCTCGCCGTGCGGCGCGTGGCAGCACTCGCAGTCGGTCGGATGGTACTGATCCCGCACACTCTCCGCGCACCGTGAACGGCGCCGGGGGACGCCGCGAGTCGGCGTTTCCCGGCGCCGTTTCCGTCTGCGGGCGGGAGCCGAACGTAGTGTGGGCCGCATGGCCGCCCCCGGATCCCGTCGCGCGCGGGCGGCGCGTCGACGCACACGCCGGGTCGCGGCATCCGGGAGCGATCTGACGGATGCCGAGTGGCAGCGGATCCTCGACGCGTGGCGTCGCTGCGCCTACTGCGGCGCCGACGGCGTCGCCCTGCAGCGGGACTGCGTTCTGCCCATCTCGCGCGGGGGCCGCTACACGCTCGAGAACGTCGTCCCGGCATGCCGCTCGTGCAACGCGTCGAAGTGCAACGCGGAGGTGACCGGGTGGATGCGGCGCCGACGCCTCGATGAGCCGGCGTTCCTGCGCGCGTGGGTCGAGATCGGCCGCGAGCTCCGCGCCCCGATCGCCTGAACGCGCGCGCCCTGAACGGCGGACGCCCGGCGTCAGCCGTCCGACGTCCGGGTGTGCAGCCGCTCCCCCTCGGCGTTGAAGATGCTCAGCACCTCGGCGCGACGCGGCCCGGGCGCCCACATAGCGTGCGGCTCGCGGGTGTCGAACTGCGCCGCCTCCCCGCGTCCGAGATCGAGCTCCTCGTCGCCGAGACGCAGCCGCAGACGCCCCGAGAGGACGTAGAGCCACTCCCAGCCGTCGTGTATGCGCGGCTCGGGAGCCTCGCTCCGCGGCTCGTAGACGATCTTGAAGGCCTGCACGGGTGATTGCTCGGCGGTGAGCGGCGCGATGATCATCCCCTCCGCGCGGCGTGCGGGGCGGCGCACCCGTGGATCCCGCGCGGGCTCGACGAGGAGATCGTCGATACGGATGCCGAGGGCCCGCGTCACCGGGAGCAGGAGCTCGAGGCTCGCCTGGCGTTTCCCGGACTCCAGCCGCGACAGGGTGCTGGGCGAGATCCCGGCTGCGCGCGACAGGTCGTCGAGGGTCCACTCGCGGGCGCGCCGGGCTTCGCGCAGGCGCGGTCCGAGTCGGTCGAGTTCGCTCACGGCATCCTCCTCTTGCTGATTCCGCATATCAGCTTGCCATCATTGCACTCCTGCTCGCACGATGGGCACATGCACACCTGGGATGCCCTCATCGTCGGATCCGGACCCGCGGGCCTGGCCGCAGCACTCATGCTCGGCCGCGCGCGCCGCCGCGTGCTGGTCGTGGACGACGACCTGCCACGCAACCGCTTCGCCGGGCATATGCACGCGGTCGTCGGGTTCGACGGCATCGCGCCGACGGAGCTCGCCGCCCGGGGCCGCGCGGAGGCCGCCCGTTACGGGGTCGAGTTCCGGAGCGCCCGCGTCACGAGCGTCGCCGACACGACACCGGCGCGGGATGCCGGGCTCCGCGTGACGATCACCGGCGGCGACACCCTGACGGCGCGCGTCGTGATCGCCGCGAGCGGCATCGCCGACGAGCTCCCGGCGATCCCGGGCCTCGCCGAGCACTGGGGGACGCATGTGCTCCACTGCCCGTACTGCCACGGCTGGGAGGTGCGGGACCGCAGGCTCGGCGTGCTGCTCACCTCGCCGCTCGGCGTCCATCAGGCCGACCTCGTGCGGCAGTGGAGCGCCGACCTGACCGTGTTCACCCAGGGTCTCGCCCTCGACGACGAGGCACGGCATCGCCTCGAGGCACGCGGCTCCCGCATCGTCCCGTCGCCCGTGACGGCGCTCACGAGCGCGGACGGCGCCCTCACCGGCGCGACCCTCGCCGACGGCACGTCCGTGCCCCTCGACGCCCTGTTCGTCGCGGCGATCCCGCGCCCGCGTGACGCGTACCTCGACGCGCTCGACCTCCCCCGCGACGACGAGGCTCCGGGTCGCCCGATCGCGACCGACCCGATGGGCCGCACCGCGCACCCGCGGGTGTGGGTCGCGGGCAACGTCGTCAGCGCATTCGCCAACGTCCCCCTGTCGCTCGGCCAGGGGTCGATGGCGGGCGCGGGCGCGAACATGACCCTCGTGGAGGACGAGATCCGGGCAGCCCTGGCGACGGATGCCGCACCCCCGGCCGATCCGGCGGCCCACTGGGAGGCGCGCTACGCCGAGCGGCCCGCGATCTGGTCGGGCCGGGTCAACGCCGCCCTCGCCGACGTGGTCGCCGCCCTTCCCCCGGGTCGCGCGCTCGACCTCGGGTGCGGGGAAGGCGGAGACGCGGTGTGGCTGGGCCGCGCCGGATGGCAGGTCACGGGGCTCGACATCTCACCGACGGCAGTCGAGCGTGCCCGTCGCGCCGCCGACGATGCGGGGGTGGGCGAGAGGACGCGGTTCGTCGCGACCGACCTCGCCGAGATCTCCGCGTTCGAGCCCGCCGACCTGGTTCTAGCCAGTTTCCTGCACTCCACGGTCGACCTCCCTCGCACGGAGATCCTCCGTCGCGCCGCGGCCGCCGTCGTCCCCGGGGGCCGCCTGCTCGTCATCGGTCACGCCGAGCCGCCGCCGTGGGCGCGCCACCACGGCCGGCACGCGCCGATGTCCACGCCCAGCGAGGATCGCGCGGCGCTCGCCCTCGACCCGACAGAGTGGAGCGTCGAGATCGAAGAACTTCGCGACCGCGCCGCGACCTCACCCGACGGCGAGACGGTGACCCTCCGCGACGGGATCCTGCTCCTGCGTCGGCGCTGACGCCGACCCGGAAACCGGATCGGGCCTACCGAGCGCGGGGGCCGCGCGTCAACCCCCTTCGGCCGGACGCTCGGATTTGGTGGACTACCGCCATGACCGACGCTTCGATCCCGCCTCGCACCCCCGGTCCCGAACCGGACACCTCCACCGCCGCGCAGTCGGTGCACGTCGACGACGACCTCGACCCCGAAGACGCCCCCGCCATGGTCGACGAGGGCGACGACGTCGAGGGGGTCCAGCCGTGAGCGCCCCGAAGCCCCTTCAGAAGGGCGACCGGGTGAGCTGGAACACGCCGCAGGGGCGGACGCAGGGACGCATCGTCGAGCGGCGCACGTCCGACTTCACCTTCGCCGACCAGGACTTCATCGCCACCGAGAAGGAACCGGCGTACATCGTCGAGTCGGAGAAGTCCGGCAAGAAGGCCGCCCACCAGCGCGCGGGCCTGCGGAAGATCGCCGCGAAGGACTGAGGCGGGCGCTATCCGTCGCCGTCCTCAGCGAGGAGGGCGGCGGCGTCTTGCGCGAAACCGAACACCGTCGTGAGCGCCGGCATGTCGGCGGGATTCTCCGTGGCGGCCGTGACGACCACGACCGTCGCCGGTCGCCCGGGCGCCTCGAGCAGCCATGACCCCGCGAGCACGCCGACCGAGCTCCCGCCCTTGTAGGCGGCGACGTCCCAGGCCTCGTCGAACGCGACCCCGGGATTCGCCGACAGGATGCCGCGCACCGGCGCCCCCGCCTCGGTCTCGGTCGCGGCCTGCAACGCCGCGTGGACGGCCACCACGTCGGCGTGCGTCGCGAACCAGTCGGCACCGTCGGTCCAGGCCGCCTGCCCCGCGTCGATCGCCGACACCGGAGGCACCCCGGCGGGGAGGTCCGCCAGCACCGCTTCCCGTTCCGCCGGACCGGATGCCGCGCTCCAGCGCTCCGCGAGGGCGTCATCTCCCCATCCGAGCCAGAAGAGCGCACGCGTGGATGGGAAGGGCACGTCGATGTCGAGCCGCGAGTACCCGGTCTCGGCGAGGGCGGCGGTGACGGCATCCGTGCCGACCGCGCGCATGAGGGCATCCGTGGCGGTGTTGTCGCTGATGGCGATCATCTTCTCCGCCGCCTCCTGCACGGTGACCTCGGCACCGTCAGGGAGGTTCTGCAACTCTCCGCTCGGGAGGCTCCGCACCTCGGGGTCGATCGTGACGGTGTCGTCCCACGCGAGCGTGCCGGCCCCGACGGCGTCGACCACCGCGAGGAGCACCCACAGCTTGAACACCGATCCGATCGGATGCGCGCCTCCCGGTCCGATTTCGAGCACGGGTTCGTCGGCTCCGAGCTCGGTCACCGTGAGCGAGACGACGCCTGTCTCCTCCACCTCCGCGCTCAGCGCATCGAGGTCCGCCGCCGGGGTGCGGTCGGGGGCGGGCTCGGCGAAGAGGAGTCCGGTCATCCGCCCGGCGGCGCTGACGGCGACCGACATGTCGAACGCCGTCGACCCGGCCGCGATGCCCGCCACGGCCTGCGCGTCATCGCCCTCGTAGGAGGTCACCGTCCACGGCCCGAGCGTCCGGAGCTCGGCGAACACCGCCAGCAGGTCGTCGGCCGACAGCTCTGCGAGCGCCGTCTCGTCGAAGCGGGCTTCGATCTCGCCGGCGCTGCTCGGCTCGCCCGCGTTGATCTCGTCGAGCACCCACTGCGCCTGCGCACCGACGGGGGTGTCCGGGATCGCCACCGGCGTCGGGGTGGAATCGGCGCCCCCTCCCCCCGGTGCGCAGGCTCCGAGCGCGAGGGCGGCCGCGGCGAGCGCGGCCCCGATGACGACGCGGACAGGACGGGGAGACGGATGCCGGGGAGTGGACATGCCTCCAGCCTGCCGCGCCGCGGGGGCTCCCACCTCCCCCGCGCGTCGGAGATCGCTCCCCCGGGCGAGGGGTCGCGCCGGGCCTGCCCGAACCCGCGCCCGGCTCAGGCGTCGGGCAGCTCCGCCCCGGCGACGACGTCGGAGCCCGCATCGCGGATCTCCAGGCGCACCGCGTCCTCGCGGAGGAGCGCGGCGTTCAGCCGGCAGACGATCGGCACCTCCGACCCGAGCATCTCCCCCGCCGAGTATTCGGCGCCGTCCGCGCCCACGAAGACCACGGCGTACGTCTCTCCCACGGCGAGACCCTGGATCTCGAGGAGCGCCTCCGTGCCCCACGTGTGGGCGATCACGTCGGCGTCGACATCGATGCCCGGGTCGGCGCGCATGGTGACGGGCTCGATCGCCCCGAGCGTCCCCGCGGGGCCGGTCGGCGCAGGCTCGGCGATCGTCGGCCCGGGATCGGATGGCGCGAGCGAGGCGATCCCCACCCCGGTGACGACGCCGACCACGAGGCAGGCGGCGGCGAGGAGCGGCGCGAATCCGCGTCGCGCGGGGGCCGGGGCGGCGGAGCCGACGGAGGACGCGACGCCGGTCGCCCCGAGAACGCGTTCGCGGAGGGCGGCGCTCACCGGCAGCTCCCGCCAGCCGTCTCCCTCGATCGACACGCGCTCGGCGACGCTCCGCAGCGAAGCGATCTCCTCGTCGATCCACGAGTGCACCGTCCGCAGCTCGTCGAGCTCGACCCGCTCGATGGGGGTGAGATCACCCGCCACGGCGGCCGCGATCAGTTCTTCGATCCGTTCGTCACGCGCGCGCATCGTCGTCCTCCGTCTGCTCCAGGTGTCCTCTGAGCGCCCGCAGCGCATGGTACGCGCGGGTCCGCCACGTCGCGACCGGAACGCCGGTCGCCTCGGCCAGTTCGCGGTAGGTCCGCCCGTGGAGGTGCACGGCGACGACCGCTTCCCGGTGCGCGTCCGACAGGCGCGCCAGCGCCTCGACGAGCGCCAGCCGCTCCAGCGGATCGGCCTCGCCCGCGGTGATCTCCTCGAGCTCGGCATCCGAGCCGATCCGCGGCATGCGGGCACGCTGGCGCAGGGCGTCGGCGATGACGTTGCGCGCGATGGCGAAGAGCCAGGTGCGTTCCGTGGCCCGATCGGCGTCGAATCTCTCGCGCGCCCGCCAGGCGCGCAGGAACACCTCCTGCACGCAGTCCTCCGCGACGCTGCGGTCGCGGACGGCGTTCACCGCGAACCCGAGGAGGGCGCCGGCATGCGCGTCGAAGGCAGCGGTGGTGTCGAACGAGGCGTCGGTGCGCGTGTGCCCGGGACCGCCGGCATCCGCATCGTCGACCGCGCGGGTCGGCGGCGTCCGTCGTCGCGCAGCGTGCATGCGGTGCTCCTCTCGATCCGCTCCCCGGGGGATACGTCCGTTGCCGGCGAAGCGTTCATCGAGAAATTCGTAGGCACACGATGAACGGATGCCGCATGCCCGGCGTATGTCCCCGCAACGGATGCATCCGGCATCCCGTCGAAAGGTTCAGGACATGCTGAAGAAGACATCGCCGCTGGCCGTCACGATCGGAGTCGCTGCCGCCGCCGGCCTGCTCCTCACCGGTCCCGCCGCGCACGCCGACACCGAGGTCGACGAGCCCTCGTCGTTCACGAGCGCCTTCACCGTGATGGCCACCCCCGACAACGTCGTCAACAGCGACGGCGAAGCCGCCCCGGGCGAGGAGGGGGCGAGCGGGACGTTCACGTTCCGCATCAACTCCGACGAGGAGATCATCTGCTACGACATCCGGTTGGAAGGCGTCTCGGGCGACTACGAGAGCCCGGCGCGCACCGCCACCCACATCCACCAGGCCGACGCCGGTCAGTCCGGGCCGCCGCGGATCGCGTTCCCGAACCCCGAGCCGGTCGGTGACGGCCCGCGCACGTCGTCCGGCTGCATGCAGGGCCCCTTCACCACGGGAATCGAGAACGACGGCGTCGACACCGGCGACGGCTTCTCGCTCGCCGAGATCGAGGCCAACCCCGCCGGCTTCTCCGCCGACTCGCACACCGTCGACTTCGTCGCGGGCGTCGTGCGCGGCCAGCTGACCGAGATCCCGGTCGGCGGCGTCGACACCGGCGCGGGCGGCACCGCCGCGACCTCGTCGTCGACGGGCATCGTCGCCGGAGCCGCGGTGGGTGGCCTCGCCCTCGCCGCTGCCGCCGGTCTCGTCGTGTGGCGTCGCCGCACGGCCACCTCGTGACCGCATCGCCCTCAGCGCCGGGGCGTTCCGCGCACATGCGCGGGGCGCCCCGGCGCGGTCGTGCGCGTGGCGCGGCGATCACCGCGGCGGTGCTCCTGTCGATCACGCTGACGTCGTGCGCGACCGGCGAGACGACGGATGCCGCGTCCGCGCCGCCCGCGACGGCTTCCGCCTCCCCCGCCCCGTCGCCGCCGGCCACCCCGGCGCCCGCGCCGTCCCCGAGTGCCGAGCAGCCTCCGCCGACGCAGGTGACGATCCCCGCGATCGAGCTGGACGAGCCGCTCATCGACCTGGGTCTGCAGGCGGACGGGTCGATGGAGGTGCCCGTCGACTTCGACGACGTCGGCTGGTACACCCCCGGCGGTCGCCCGGGCGGGCGCGGGCCCGTCGTCATCGCCGGGCATGTGGACTCCCCGACCGGCCCCGCCGTCTTCCTCCGCCTGAAGGAACTCGTCCCGGGCGACACCGTC
This sequence comes from Microbacterium sp. NPDC077184, assembly GCF_040687055.1. Classification (NCBI taxonomy): domain Bacteria; kingdom Bacillati; phylum Actinomycetota; class Actinomycetes; order Micrococcales; family Microbacteriaceae; genus Microbacterium; species Microbacterium sp. NPDC077184. The sequence continues at coordinate 516,367 of NZ_JBFBMM010000001.1, read as the reverse complement.
ACCGTGACCGCCGCCGACGGCACGCCCCACGACTATGTCGTGACCGAGGTGCGGGATGTCGCGAAGAACGCGTTCCCCACGGCCGAGGTCTTCGGCGCCACCGCGACCGACACCCTGCGGCTCATCACATGCGGCGGCCTCTTCGACACCGCCGCGGCGTCCTACACCGACAACCGCGTCGTCTTCGCCGAACGCGTGTGAGGGTCGGGGCGCGGAGCCCCGACCCTCGTTCGCGCATCCCGCCGGACGCGCTCAGCGCGGCAGCACGCGGTGCGACACCGCGCGCACCGAGGGCAGTGCGCCCCGGCCGCGGACGACGCGCACGGCGTTCTGCATCGCGCGGCGCAGTCCCCACACCGTCACACGGATGAGGGACTCGCCCACGATCGCCCCGCTCATCTTGGACTCGCCGTGCTCGCGCTCGACGAAGACGATCGGAACCTCCACGACCCGCAGCCCCCGCTGCAGCGCGCGCCACACGAGGTCGACCTGGAAGCAGTAGCCCTGGGACGCCACATCGGCGAGATCGAGTCGCCGGAGCGCGTCGGCGCGGAACACCCGATAGCCGCCCGTGGCGTCGCGCACGTCGATCGCGAGGACCGTGCGCGCGTACGCGTTTCCACCCCGACTGAGCAGCTCGCGCCGGCGGGGCCAGTTCACCACGCGACCGCCCGGGACCCAGCGCGAGCCGAGCACCAGGTCATGCTCGACGAGCTGATCGACCATGCGCGGCAGGTCCTCGGGGCGGTGCGAGCCGTCGGCGTCCATCTCCACCAGTGCCCAGTAGCCGCGGGCGAGTCCCCACGCGAAGCCCGCGAGGTACGCGCCGCCGAGTCCGTCCTTGACGGTCCGGTGGAGGACGTGGACCTCCGGATGCCGCTCGGCGAGCGCGTCGGCGAGCTCTCCCGTGCCGTCCGGCGAGGAGTCGTCGACGATGAGGACGTCGGTGTGGGCGTTCGCGGCGAGGACGCGCGCGACGATCGGCTCGAGGTTGTCGATCTCGTTGTAGGTCGGTATCACGACCAGGGTGTTCAGCACGGTTCGGGCTCCTTCGGGTGAGGCCGGGTGATCAGGGGGCGAGCGAGGCGAAGAGGATGAGGTTGTCGGTGTAGTGGCCGGTGGCGGGGTCGAACGACCCGGCGCAGGTGATCAGTCGCAGCTGCGGGGTCGGGACGTTCCGGTACACCGCGTCCGTGGGGAACGTGGCCTTCTCGGACTGCATCCGCCCGGTGACGACGAAGCGCACCTCGGAGCCGTCCGACATCTCCACGACGACCTCGGCGCCGTCGGCGACGGTCGGGAGATCCGTGAAGACGGCAGGACCGGTCGGCGAGTCGATGTGCCCGGCGATGATGGCCGGTCCCACCTCCCCCGGGACGACACCATCGGTGTACCAGCCCGCGAGGTCGTAGTCCTCGGGGTCGGTGAGTTCGCCGCCGGCGCCCAGGACGAGGTCCTCGAGAGAGGACGAGACGCCGATCGAGGGGATCGTGATGCGGACGGGGATGCCGCGATCGGCGTCCGGTGTCGCCGCGGCGGGATCCTGAAGGCCACCCGCGGCGAACGGATTCTCCTCCTCGGAGGCGACGGCGGTCGGCGCCGCGTCCGCGCGGCCGGCAGAGGTCGCCGACACGATCGCGACGGTGCCGGCGATGACGGCGATGATCGCCACGGCGACGACCGCCCAGACGATCCGCCCTCGCGTCAGCACGGCGCTCACGACACACCCCGCTCGGAGCCGCATCCGCCGATGGGCGTGTCGCCGAGCATCGCCGCCGCGAGCATGGCCCACGCGCGGCCGTAGTAGGTGGGATGCTGGTCGGCGAACTCCGCGGCGGCGGCGAGATCGGTCCGCGCGGCGGACGCATCGCCGGTGGCCGCAGCAGAGGCGGCGCGAGCGGCGAGCGCGAGCGGGGACGTCTCCTCCGTCAGTGCGCCGCCGCCGAGGTCCATGCGGGCGGCCGGGGTCTCCTCGTACGACAACGTCGGCAGGATCTGCCCGGCCAGCGCGAGATCGGACTCCGTGCACGACTCGGCGTAGCGGAGCGCGAAGCGCGCGGCGTCGTACCCGTACTCCACACCCGCGCCCCCGCCGAAGGGGCCCGGCATGGGCTCGACGGCGCCGTCCGCGGTCAGCTGCACCCAGTCGGCGGGAAGGGGTGCCGTCTCGAGCACCGCGGTGGTGACCGCCGCACTGCCGTCGGCGAGCTCCTGCCACCGAGCATCCCCCGTCGCCTCGGCGAGGATCGGGTAGGCCGCCGGTGATGCGTAGCTGGGGTTGTAGGGCACCGGATCGCGATCCGTGGCCCACAGGCCCGGCAGCAGCACCGTGCCGAAAGCGGTGTCGGCGGTGAGCTCGTCGAGGAGCGCCGTGGCCAGCTCCACACCGTCGGCGGTGAGGTCTTCGCGGCCGAAGAGGGTTCCCGCCTGGACGAGGGCCCGCGCGGTGTCGAGGTCGGCGTCGGAAGCCGGCTCGTCGTCGACGACCGCCCCGTCGTCCCAGCGCCACGCGAGCAGCGCGTCCGGGCGGACGAGCTCGGCGCGCGTCCAGTCCCAGATCTCGTCGAAGGTCGTCTCGTCCCGCGCGACGACGGCGGCGAGCAGCCCGTAGGCCTGGCCTTCGCTCACGGTGTCGCCACCCTGGTCGCGGCGGACCACACGCCCGTCGTCGACCCAGTCGGCGAGGAACGCCTCCGCGTGGGCGACGGCATCCGTCCCCGACACCGCAGAGGTCTCCTCCGGGCTGACGGGAGCGGAGGACGAGGGGGGCTCCGGCGAGGCCGTCACGGCACCGCGGAGGCCACCGCCGCTGCCGACGGCGAGCACGGCGATCGTGGCGACGACCGCCACCGCCGACACGGCGACGACGGCGAGGGTGGCCCGGCGCATCAGACGGCCTTCGCCACGGGGAAGCCTGCGCCGAGCGCGAACGCCGGGGCGGGTGCCGAGAACAGCGCGGCGAGTCCACCACCACCGGTCTGCACCCCGCCGACGGGGATGTCACCGACCGCGGACGAGTCGAGGACCGGCATGAGGGTCAGGCCTCCGTCGGCGGTGTCGAGGACGAACAGCGTCGTGACGCTCCCCGCTCCGACCTCCACGTCGGCCATGCCCGAGGCCTCGGCGCCGTCGAGGGTCAGCTCCCACGCACCCGCGGGGATCTCGGCGTAGCCGGTGGCCGTCCCCGTCCGCGCGTCGCGCGCGATCGGCTCACCCGTGGTGGTCTCCACGTCGACGGTCGGCGTCAGGGTCGACGCCTGGATCAGCCGGATCCGGGCGTTGCCCGCGGCGGGGGTGGAGAGGTCGTCGGCGAAGGCCTTGATCTGCAGATCGTCGGACGGACCGTAGGCCGCGACCGTGGCGGCCTCGCCGTCCGAGACGGTCACGGTCGACGACAGGACCGGAACCGTGGTCTCGTCGGCGCCGGCGGGGACCATGCTCACCGCGTACGAGCCGGCCGGAAGCTCGGTGTAGTCGGAGACGTCGCCGTACCCGACGGATTCGAGCTCGAACTCCGTCGACCCGCCGGCGAGCGCCGACACGCGCACGTCGACCGACTTCGTGTCGGGCGACAGGTGACCGAGCCGCAGCCATCCGGCGCCGTCCGCCTCGGCGGTCACCGCCTGGGCGGGTGCGGCGAGGGCGAGTGAGGCGACGACGGCGGCTGCGGCGGACAGGGCGATCACGCGCGCGGAGCGGCGGGGGGAACGGGACTTCGTCATGGGATTCTCCTTCTTCGGGTGGAGGGACATCGGTGTACGGGTGGGGGATTCGATTCGACGGGGTCAGGCGATCAGCGGTACAAGGGCGAACGGGAACCGGAGCACCAGCGCGTCACCGGCGACCTCGACCTCGGTCGGGGCGAAACGCCCCTCGAGACCGTCGAGGAGCAGCTGCGCCTCCGCGCTCGGGCGCCCGTCGACGACGGCGGCGGAGCCTGCGACCGCGGACAGGGCGACCTGACGGATGCCGGTGCCCACGGCGTCTTCCCCCTCGCCGTCGACGGCGGGAAGACCCGCGACAGCCACCTCTCCCCCGCCCGCGAGCGAGCCGAGGAGCGCCGAGATGCGGGCGTCGACCGCACCGGAGCGGAGGAGATCGCGATCGGCGTCGGAGAGCGCGACCCGGGGGTTCTCGGCGACCTGCGCACCCAGCGCGGTGTTGGTCTGCGCGGCGGCGTCGACGGAGGCGGTCGCCGCCTCCGGTCCATCCAGGACGACGCGCCGCACCTCGACCGCCTGCGGGCCGGAGCCGAACGCCGCGACGACGACGGAGTTGTCGATCGCCTGCTTCACCTGCGGGAAGCTCGAGGGGAACGTCCGCATCGAGTCGGTGGTGATGATGTAGTCGGCGTCGCGCCACCCGTTGGGCGACTGCGCCGCCACGGCCGGGTCGGTGTCGAGCTTGTAGTACCAGACGACGTTCTCGCGCTCCCACCCGGCCTGTACGAGATCGACCCACATGGCGTCGTCGACGATCAGACGGTCCTCCCGCGCGACGTTCTCGCCGAGCCACGTCTGCGCGTCCCGCATCGGCTCGTCGAGGTCGGACAGGACGAAACCGCGCAGCTGGGCGAACCACAGCGGTCCCGCGGCGATCGCGGCGGCGGCGGACGCGGCGACGACCGCTCCGGCCAAGATCCGGCGACCCCGCGGCATCCGGTCGCGGGTCTTCCTCGACAGGGTGCGCACGGCCCGCTCGACGACGCCGGCGATCAGCAGCGCGCCGAAGGGGATCAGCATGATCACGTAGGGAACCGGGAGGTAGCCGCCCGGGCGGAGCATGAAAGCGGTGAGGGCGAGCACGAGGACCGCATAGGGCCGCAGGCGCCGCTGAGTGAGCGCGAGGGCCGCGGCCACCAGCGCGGTGACGATGAACACCGGGTCCAGCTGCCACCACATCCCGAGGGTCCGCGCCGACAGCGACCCGGCGTCGAAGAGGGATCCGCTGGCGTCGCGGTTCACGAGCTGGAAGAGCACGCCGTCCATGAGGCTCACGCGCTCCGGTGACGAGAAGAGCTCGCCCTTGATCGCTGCGAGCAGCAGGTAGCTCCCGCCGATGAGGACCAGGATGCTGGCGGCCACCGAGACGGTGTAGCGGCGGGTGCTGCGGTGCGACGTGCGCAGCATCACCCAGGCGAGGAACGGCAGCGCGAGGAGGAAGGTCTCCTTCGTCAGCACGGCGACGCCGAAGGCGACCGCGGCACCGGCGAAGGCCGCGAGCTGCGCGCGACGCTCGCTGGCGAGCAGGAACGCCAGCAGCAGCCACGGCACCGCGATGTTGTCGAGGTACACCGTGCGGTGGAACTGGAGAGCCAGCGGTGACAGCGAGAACACGACGGCGGCCATCGACGCGGCGGCACGGGAGAGTCCCACCCGGCGCGCGAGGAGCCAGAGGAGCAGCGCGGCGATCAGCGAAGCGACGATGACGGCCTCGCGACCGGCGAGCACCGCGATGTCCCACCGCGCGAACGCGCCGGTGAGCTGGGCGTACCCGGCGATCTGCAACCAGCCGAGCGGCGGGTGGTCGTACCAGTAGGTGTAGTGGGCGAGCTCGCCGAAGTTCAGCACGGCCCATGCCTGCGCGGTGTAGGTGCCCTCATCGTCGATGCGCTGGGGAGCGCCGCCGATGTTGATGAAGGACACCGCCGCGGCGATGAGGAGGACGGGGGTCAGCCAGGCGATGTCGGCACGGTGCCGGACGAGCCACAGCGAGACGGCATCCGCGGACGAGCGCACGCCGTCGGCGATTGCCGGAACACCGAAGCGACGGGGGGCGATGACGGTCATCGGTCGACCCCCGCTCCGACGAGCTCGCTTTCGGCGGGTGCGGCGACGGTGGACGTCGCAGTCGAGTCGCCGCTGTCGTCTCGGTGCGCGCCGGTGTGGGCGGTCTTCTCCCAGCTGTTGTCGCCGCGCAGCTCGCGCACGACCGCGCGCATCGCGGCGAGCGCCAGGAAGACCTGGAACGGGATGGTGCCGAGGATCAGACGCGTGTAGTCGCGGACGCGGACCTTCTGCCCATAGGCCCGACCGAACTCGTTGAGGCCGGCGATCTCGACCGCCACCGTCACGAGGGTCGGCGCGAGCGGGATGAAGGTGAGGAGCGCCACGACGGTCGGGACCTTGGCGAAGAGGATGAGGAGCACCGAGAGCGGGATGAGGAGTCCGGTGGCCGCCTGCAGGAACGGCATCGCCAGCAGGTACCGTGCGAACATCCGCTGACGGGCGGTGGGGAGCTTCCGCCACTCGCCCTTCTTCAGCACCTGGAGGAAGCCCTGGTTCCAGCGGGTCCGCTGCTTGTAGAGCGACCCGAGCGACCCCGGGGTCTCCTCGCGGGTGACGTACTCGGGGCTGTAGGCCACGACGACCTTGGCGCCCTGGCTGGAAAGGCGCACCCCCAGCTCGCAGTCCTCGGCGAGGCACTCGGCATCCCAGCCGTCGTTGCGCAGCAGCGCGTCTCGACGCACGAAGACGGTGTTGCCGCCGAGCGGGATGAAGCGGGATTCGGCGTGGAAGTGCAGGCGCGACCGGAACCAGAAGTAGTACTCCAGGACGTTGCGCAGCGACCACCAGGAGGTCTGGAAGTTCATCAGCTGCACGCCGCCCTGCACGACCTCGGCGCCGGTCTCGCTGAAGCGCGAATCGATGTGACGGAGGAGCTCGGGGTGCACCTCGTCCTCGGCGTCGAAGACGCCGACGATGTCGCCCGTCGCGAACGGCAGTGCGCGGTTGAGGGCCTTCGGCTTGTTCTTCGGCACACTGTCGTCGACGACGACCTCGATGCGGTGCGGATGCCGATCGGCGGCGGCGCGGACGACCGCCTCCGTGCCGGGGTCGTCGTGCCCGACGATCGCGATAATCTGCACATGCGGATGGGTCTGCTCGGCGAGGCGGTCGAGGGTCTGCCCCATCACCTCCTCCTCGTGACGTCCGGGGACGAGGAGGGTGAAGGTGTGCGCCGGCGGAAGCGGATCGTCCGAGAAGCCGGTGCCCCGGAGGGTGCCGGTCGTACGCCAGGCGTAGAGCATCCACCACAGCGTCGTCACGGCGACGACCGTGAGCCCGACGGCGAGGGCCAGGAGCGTCGACCATCCCACCACGGCGAGCCAGTCGACGGCGGCCGCGGTGTCGGCGGGGGCGATATCCACGGGCGTGCCGCGGTTCGGCGACGGGAGCGCGGGGGCCTCGTCGGGTGCGGGCGGGAGGAGGGGATCGGCGGGCAGCGGCCCGGAGAGGGCGAGCGGGAAGGAAGACACGGGTTTACTCCTTCGAGGCGGACACGGACGGACGGAAGACGATGAGGCGGTACGCGGCGTAGCGGAACGCCGTGCCGAGGGCGAGGCCGACGACGTTGCCGGCGATGTTGTCGGCGAGCGTGGAGGTGAACCCCAGCACCTCGTGGGAGACGAACAGGCACACGGCCGCGATCGCCAGGCCGCCGGCGTTGGCGACGACGAAGAGGATGAGCTCGCTCAGCGGCGCGCGGCCGCCGCGGGCACGGAAGGTGAGGGTGCGGTGACCTATCCAGGCGACCATCGTGGCGACCGAGACCGACACGACCTTCGCGGCGATCACGCCGTCGGGGAGGACGGTGGCCCGCAGCAGGTTGTAGCCGCCGACGTCCACGACGAAGGCGAGGAGGCCGACGAGGCCGAAGACGCTCACCTCGGGAAGGAGTGCACGCACCCGCGCGCCCGCCCCGCGGAGGGCGTGGCCGAGGTGCTGCAGACGGGGGGATGCGGCGATGGTCACGGGCAAGGTTCGGGGCGACCCCCGGAACCGGTTTGGCGATGCCCGTCTCTCCCAGGCCTCTTTCAGGTACCGGTCACATGCCGTTCATGAGGGCGCACTGACCGCGCGTGAGTCACTCCCAGAGGACCACGCGGCGTCCCTCGACGTCGATCACGCGCGCGGGCGTCTCGTAGAGCGCGGAGAGCTTCTCCCCCGTCACCACCTCCGCGACGGGGCCGTGGTGCACGACCCGCCCGTCGCGCATCGCGATGATGTCATCGGCGAACTGAGCCGCGACATTGATGTCGTGGAGCACGACCACGACGGTGAGCCCCCGCTCCGCGGCGAGCTCCCGCACGAGGCGGAGGAGGCCGACGGCGTGCCGGGGATCGAGGTTGTTCAGCGGTTCGTCCAGGAGCAGGTGGGGGGTGTCCTGCGCGATCGCCATCGCCACGAACGCGCGCTGACGCTGTCCGCCGGACAGCTCGTCGAGGAATCGCGTGCGCACCGCCTCCAGGTCGAGGAGCGCGATCGCCCGCTCGACGTGCGCGCGGTCCTCGGCGGTGCGTCCCGAGCCACCGTGAGGGAAGCGACCGTAGGCGACGAGGTCCTCGACGCTGAGGCGGATCGCCAGGTGGTTGTCCTGGCGGAGGATCGCCAGGAGCCGGGCGATCTCGCGGGTCCGGGTGCGGGCGATATCGCGCCCGTCGACGGTGATCGCCCCGGCATCCGTTCCCACTAGGCGTCCGATGGCGGCGAGGAGGGTCGATTTCCCGGCACCGTTCGGGCCGATGATGGCCGTCACCCCCGGACGGATGTCGAGGGTGACGTCGTCGACGGCGACGAGCGCGCCGTGGGTCTTGGTGACGGCATCGATCGTGATCATGTCAGCGGGCCCTTCCGGTGAGGACGAGGAGGAGGAAGAAGAGTCCGCCGGCGAACTCGATCACCACGGGGAGCTCGGTGGCGAAGCCGAGGACGTGCTGGAGCAGCAGCTGCCCTCCGACGAGGGTGAGCACTCCGATCAGGACGGCGGCGGGGATGCTGAGGACGTGCCGGTGCCCGACGAGGCTGTAGGCGAGGTTCGCCACGAGAAGTCCGAGAAAGGCGACGGGGCCGACGAGTGCCGTGGAGGCGGCGACCAGCGCGGAGACCACGAGGATCACGTGCACCGAAGTCGCCCGGTGATCGACGCCGAGGGAGATCGCCCGGGATTCTCCGAGCGACATCACGTCGAGGGCTCGGCGGATCGGCCAGAGCGACGCGATCGCGACGGCGATGACGATGCCGGCGGGAAGCAGGAGCTCGCGGTCGATCGAGGTGAAACTCGCGAAGAGCAGGTTCTGGACGATGGCGAACGTGTCGGGGTCGAGTAGCCGCTGGAGGAAGGCCGTGACCGACCGGAAGAGGACGCCGAGGACGAGGCCCGCGAGCACGATCACGTGCAGGTCGAGCCGGAGGCGGACGAACAGCCACAGGTAGAGGGCGGTCACCGCCCCCGCCATGAGCACGAGCTGGACGCTCCAGGACGCCAGCGGCGGGGCCGCGACGAGCAGCGCCGGCCCGATCGCGAACGCGGTCACGACCTGGATGGCCATGTAGACCGCGTCGAAGCCCATGATCCCCGGGGTGAGGATGCGGTTGGCGGTGATCGTCTGGAACAGCACGGTCGAGACCCCGACGGCCGCCGCGGCGAGGATCATGCCGATCACCGTGCGGGAGCGGAGACCCACGACGTACTCCCACGCCGCCGGCAGATCGACGAGGAGGTACAGGGCCACCGCGGTCAGCGCGAGGAGCGCGAGGAGGGTCAGACGGAGCCGCGGCGAGCGCAGCGGCGCGAGGACGCGCGCGCGTGGGACGAGAGCGGTCATGCGTCCACCCGCGCTCTGCGCTGCCGCGCGGTCGGCCGGCGGACGGCGTCGGTGGGACGGGCGGTGCGCAGGAGGATCCAGAGGAAGACCACCCCGCCGATCACGCCCATCACGACCGAGATCGGAAGCTCGAAGGGGAAGCGCACGAGGCGACCGATGATGTCGCTGAGGAGCACGAGCGCGGCGCCGAGGAGCGCGACGAGCGGCACGGCGCGACGCATGTTGTCGCCGATGAGGCGGCTGACGACGTTCGGGGCGATGAGGCCGAGGAAGGGGATCGCGCCGGTGACGACCATCATCACGCCCGTGACGACCGCGATGATGCCCACCCCGAGCGTGCGGACACCCCGGGTGTCGAGCCCGAGTCCACGCGCGGCGTCATCGCCGAGGCCGGCGACGGTGAACCGATCGGCGGCGATCCACGCCACCAGCGCCGCCGCCGCGGCGAGGTAGAGCATCTCGTAGCGCCCGCGGAGGATGCCGGAGAAGTCGCCGATCCCCCAGCTCAGCAGCTCCTGCAGGGCATCCGTGCGATAGGCGAAGAACGTCGTGACCGCCCCGATCACCCCGCCGTAGAGGATGCCGACGATCGGCACGAGGACACTCGAGCGCGACGGGATGCGGCGGACGAGCGCGAGGAAGCCGAAGACGCCCGCGAGGGCGCCGAGGGTCGCCGCGATCGCCTTGAGCCACAGCGGCAGGCCGGGGGTCGTCAGGAGGACGATCAGGAGGGCGAGGCTCGCGGCATCCGTCGCTCCCGTCGTTCCGGGCTCGACGAAGCGGTTCCGGGTCAGCAGCTGCATGATCAGCCCGGTGATCGCGAACGCGGCACCGGCGAGGATCAGCGCGACGGTGCGCGGGAGGCGACTGGCGAAGAGGACGAAGCCGTCGAGGCGGGCCACCCCGATGAACAGCGACATCGTCGCGAGGGCGGTGACGATCACCACCCCCGCGACGATGAGCGCGGTGGGAGAGACGCGTTTCAGGGCTCGGCGCTCCCGCGGATCACGCGGCGAGCGCGTCGTCGATCGTCGTCAGGACGTTCTCGATGGCGGTGAGGCCGTTGATGACGATGTAGAGCTCGCTCGCCGGCAGGAGGATGAGGTGGTCCTCGGCGCCCGCGGTGGTGCGCTGGACGAGCTCGTTGTCGAGCGTCTCGGCCGCGCTGGAGCCTTCACCGGTGGCCGCGCCGCGATCGAACGCGATGATCCAGTCGGGGTTCGCCTCGAGGAGGAATTCGTTGGTGACGGTGTCGCCGTGCGGCGAGGCTTCGGCGCCCGGGAGCTCGAGGGCGGGGACGGCGGGGGTGAAGCCGAGGGTGTCGAAGAAGTAGCCGAAGCGCGAGCCCTCGCCGAAGGCGCCGTACTCGCCGCCCGAGACCGACAGGACGAGCGCGGTCGCATCGACCCGGCCCTCGATCGCCGCTTCGAGCTCTTCGATCCGCGCGGTCGCCGCCTCGACGGCCTCCTCGGCGCCGAAGATCTCGCCGAGCTGCGCGGCACGGCGCAGGCCCGCGGCGGGGTCGAAGGTGCCCCCGTAGGTGCCGGTGAGGTCGATCGTGGTGGCGATCTCGGCGAGCGCGTCGTACTGACCCGTGCTGCGGGCCGCGGTGACGATGAGGTCCGGCTCCAGCCCCGCAACGGCTTCGAAGTCCGGCTCGAAGAGCGTCCCCACCTTCGGCAGGTCGGCGTACTCCGAGAGGTAGTCCGGCAGGGCGATGTCGGGGATGCCGACGACGGCGTCGCCCGCGCCGATGGCGTCGAGGGTGTCCAGCGTCGCGATGTCGAAGGTCACGACCGCGTCGGGGGACGCGGCGACCTCCACCGCTTCGCGGGGGATCTCGGTGTCCTCTTCGAAGTACGTCTCGCCGCCTTCCTCGAGCTGCATGAGCGTGGGGCGGGCGTCCTCCACGACGATCGTGGCGACGTCGGCGGATGCCTCGGGGGCGGCGTCGGCGGACGGCGAGGCGCATCCGGTGACGACGAGCGCGAGGGCGGCGAGCGACGCGGCGGGGAGGAGCAGACGAGGGCGGGAAGAAAGGCGGACGTTCATGAAGGTAAGGCTAACCTAAACCACTCTCGCGGCTGGCAAACCGGTAACGCATCCCGGGCGCGTCGCGGGGTCGTCGCGGGGCTCGGGCGCCGCGGGTCAGGCGTCGGGGAACATCCCGTGCACCGACCAGCCCGCGCCGTCGCGGAGCAGGGCGATGACGGCTCGCGCCTGCGCGCGGGCGACGGACTCGTCGGCGGCGTGAACGTCGATCGCGAGCGGCGGGGCCTCGCCGAACTTGGGGATCTCGATCTCCGCCCACGCCCCGTCGGCGAGCGGCACGCGGGGGGAGGCGGTCCGCTCCCCCACGATCCGGGCGTCGGTGAGCACCGACAGGGTCTGGAGGGCGTCGACCTTGGTCACGGCATCCGACACGACGACGGTCGCGACCGCTGTGACGGGGGCGACGAGCTCCGGGTCGGGCGAGGGCGAGGCGGGTGCGGTCGGGTCCACGGCGTTCTCCGCTCGTTCGGGTTCGGTGGGGTCGGGCGACCCGTGCCGTCAGCGTACCGACGCTCCGCGCGGCGAGGGCCGAATAGGCGATGCACGCAGGCAGAGCCGGTTCGTACGCGCCGAACAACCCCGCCTCGCGGGTTCTATTGGCCCAGGTTGTCCCGCATGTCCTGGTAGGACCCCGTATCGAGCACCTCGCCGCTCACGTTGTCGACGAACTCGACGATGACGTCGATGTCGTCCGGAGCAACACTGCTGAACTGTTGGTACAGGGCGCCCTGGATGTAGAAGCCGAGGGCGAGCAAGCTCTCCAGCGCGCCATACCGGGCGGCGTCGACGGAGACCCGGAAGGAGGTCATCGAGTCGTTGAACTCGACCCCGGTGACTGAGTTCGATTCGTCGGCAATGACCTCATCGGCGGCATCCTGAGCGGATGAGCGCATACTCGCGAGCATCTCGTCTCGTTGCGGCTTCGTCATCGTGTAGACCACGGAGTCACCATCGACGACCGCGGCGATCCCGTTCTCGCTCGCGCCGGCCACGATCTGCTCGTCAGTGAGCGCGCCGCTCTGATCCAAAAGCGACCTGGCGATCCGCACGTCGACAGTCACCAGCTGTTCTTCGACCTCGATCGCGGCAGGCGACGCAGAGGTACTGCCCGCCGGGTCCTCGCCGCCGCCCGAGCAGCCGCTCAGGACAAGTGCTGTGCCCACAATGCACGCACCCAGCGCGCCACGAATCTTCACGATGCGTTCCCCCCCCAGAATCCCGTCGGTCGTCCGACCCCGTCGATCCTAGAGAGCGCCGGGGACATCCGGTCCACGTTAGAGCTGTGCGCCACCGTGGCGTGTGGCGTGGAGGCACCGCGGCATTCGATGACCATCCGTGTACGGGCAGCGCCCGCGAGCAGCGCGATGGCTCAACGTTCGTTGAGGTCGATCTTGCGTTCCTCGATCAGCGTGAGGAGGTTGCCGTCGGGGTCGACGAGGTGCCCCGCCCGAAGTCCCCATGGTTGGCGGCTCACCTCGTGGAAGCGGGGGAATCCCCGGTCTGTGATCGTGATCCCCCCTGCGACGATCGCCGCCGCGAGTTCATCCACGTCCCCGACCCGGATCGTGCAGCGCGCTGCGGTCCGCGTGGGGTCCAGATCGGCCCACAAGAAGAACTCGAGCTGCACCGAGCCGCGGTGAAGAATCATCCAACCGTCGTCACGAAACACCGTGATGAACCCGAGGCGTGCGTAGAACGCCTCGGTGCTCTCGAGATTCCTCGACGGCAGATTCGGGACGGCGCGGTCGGTGGGAGTGGCGGACACAGTCGTAGCCTGCCGCGGAGGGCCGCTATCCGCTACTGGTCGGGGCGACTCGTGGACGGAGTCCGTATACGGGCCTACGGCCTGTCCGGGTCATAGGCCGCGAAATCACTCTTGACCGTGATGCTCGGCCCGAGCTCACGCTGAAGATCGCGAACGAGAGCATGGCCCTCAGCAATCCATGCGCGGCCGACCTCAGCGTCTGGCCACTTGAACTCGAGAACGGGATCGAGAACAACTTGCCAAAGCTGGTTCCACACGCGAAACCGCTCACGCAGCTGTGGAGAGATGTCATTCGACCGAGGGACAACCTCGCGCCCACCCCACTCGGGAAAGACGAGCAGCGCACGCATTCTTACGTCGGGTTCGGCGTCATCCACTTGATGAGGCTAGGGAATGCGATCTGTCGCCGCCGTTTGCGTGCTCATCCTCGCGGGTGGGTTCCTCGCCGGCTGCGCGGTGCTCGGCGGGAAGCCGTCCCCGGTGACGTCGGCGACAAGTCCGTCGGGCGATGTCGTCACGACCGACTGGTCAGATTTCCCTGCTCATGCCGGCGTTGCCGGCGAACCCCTGCTCGAGTATCCCGACCAATCGGAACTGCCCGATCGCGCGCGCGAGATCGTGGCGAGGATCAGCGAGGCTATCGAACGCGAGTCCGGGCTGACACTGACCCCTCTCGAGCCGGAGGCCGAGTGGTTCGACGACACGAACTGGCATCCGCGAGAGAGCAACGGATACGGCGGACAGTCCATGCTGACGACCGTCAACTGCTGCGAGCTGCAGTCGGTGTCAACACCCGATCCGCGCGAATGGCGGGCCGTGCTGGATGCGGCGAGTGACGCCGCCATCGCGGTCGGGCTGGACGGTTTCGTCCTTGATGAGCACACCATCGACTGCAACGGCGACGACGATTGCTGGCTCTGGACAGCCACCGCCACCGACGGCGTGCAGTGGGTGAACCTCGCCGTCCAGGACGGCTCCCGCGACCTCAGCGGCGAAGCATCACGTGATGCCGCGGAGTTCGGTTGGCCGCTAGCCAGCATCGCCATCGGCTACGGCGCCACGGTTGTTGAGTCGGGCCGGCACGACGACTACGTCGAAGCGATGCGGCCGTTCGTCGGTCAGAACCGTCCTCCCGCGACAACGTCCGACTGACTACGGCGCCAGCGCGCCCCGGCGTCCTTCTCACCCTCGGCGGCAGTGTCACCTAGGAGGAGACCCCCGGGTTTCGATCAGCCAAGGGGCGAGGGCTCCTATGCTCGCATCATGCGTGCACACGACGTGGTCGTCATCGGGGCGGGGCTCGCCGGACTGCGTTGCGCGCTCGAGCTCGCCCGCGCCGGCCGCGAGGTCGTCGTGCTCGAGGCCGGCGACACCGTCGGCGGGCGGCAGCGCACCGACGAGGTCGACGGGTTCCTCCTCGACCGCGGGTTCCAGGTGCTCAATCCTGCGTACCCGGCCCTCCGCGGTGTGGTCGACCTCGACGACCTGGATATGCGCTCGTTCCCGGTCGGCGCCCGCGTCCGCCGCACGGACGGTGTCGCGACGCTCGCGCATCCGCTGCGGCATCCGCAGCATCTCGCGGCGACCCTCTCGAGCGGACTTCTCTCGGTGGCGGAGATCACCGCGCTGGTGCGCTGGCTCGCCCCGGCGCGGACGGCGCGCGCCTTCGCGGACGCCGCCGACGACGAGCTCTTCGCGGGATGGGATGCCGCGGGGGTGCGCGGCCCGCTCCGCCGGGAGGTGCTCGAGCCGTTCCTCGCCGGGGTCATCGCCGACGACGACGGACGCACGAGTCAGAACTACGTCCGGCTCCTCCTCCGCCTGTTCGCCCTCGGCCGGCCGGGGCTCCCCGCGGGTGGCATCGCGGCCCTTCCGGCGCAGATCGCCGACACCGCCCGGCGCGCCGGCGCCGACATCCGGCTCTCGCACGCGGTGCGGCGGCTCCGCCGACACCGCGGCGTGTGGGAGCTGCAGGTCGCGGGCGCCGACGTCGTGCGCGCACAGGAGGTCGTCGTCGCCGTCGACCCCGTTGCCATCGAGGCGTTCACCGGGCTCCCCTCCCCGGCCGTGCGCGGGCTGCAGACGTGGTGGTTCGCCGCCGCCGAGGCCCCGGCATCCGCTCTCCTGTCGGTCGACGGCACGCGGTCGGGCCCGCTCGTCAACACGGTCGTGATGTCGCGGACCGCCACCTCGTACTCTCCCCCGGGCCGGCACCTGATCGCCGCGACGAGTCTGTACGGCGCGCGTCCCGCGGCCACCGAGGGTGAGGTGCGCGCCCACCTGCGACACATCTGGGGGCCTGTTGCTGAGGGCTGGGACCTCCTCCGCCGCGACGACATCGCCGCCGCGTTGCCGGCCCTGCCTCCGCCGATGCGACGCACGGCCCCCTCGCGCATCGGCGCCGGGCTGCACGTCGCCGGCGATCACCGCGAGACCCCCTCGATCCAGGGGGCGCTGATGTCCGGGGTCCGGGCCGCGCGCGGCATCCTCGGCTGAGGACGCGCACACGGAACCTCGACTCAGACGACGGCGCTCTCGAGCGGTGCGACGTCGACGGCGACGCGGAGGGTCGAGCGCTTCGCCTCGGTGAAGATGACACCCTTGACCGGCGCGACGTCGCCGTAGTCCCGGCCCCACGCGGTCGTGACATGGCGGTCGCCGACGACCTGGTCGTTCGTGGGGTCGACCGCGAGCCACTCCCCCGACAGCGGCAGCCAGACCGCGAGCCATGCGTGCGAGGCGTCCGCGCCGAAGACGCGCTCCTTGCCGGGCGGGGGCTGCGTGGCGAGGTAGCCGCTGACGTAGCGGGCGGCGAGGCCGTGGCTGCGCAGGCACGCCAGGGCGAGGTGCGCGAAGTCCTGGCACACGCCCGCGCGGGCGGCGAGCACGTCACCGACGGTACTCGTGACGGTCGTGGCCTTCCCGTCGTAGCGGAAGTCGCGGAAGATCCGGTGGGTGAGGTCGACCACGGCGTCGCCGATCGCGCGTCCGGGGAGGAAGGATGCCGCGGCGTACTTCCGCGCCGCCGCCGCGTGCTGCGCCTTCGGCGACTCGACGACGAACTCCGCCGCCGCCCATGCGTCGGGGAGGTCGCGGTGCACCAGCGGGCGCGCCGCCTCCCAGGACTGCGCGAGGGCGGCGGGGTCGTAGGCCGGCGCGAGGACCGTGACCACGCTCTCGGCGTTCACTCCCAGCCGACGGTGCGCCTCGGTCACGTGGTAGTAGGTCGAGAGGTTGCCGTAGCCGTCGACGTCGTCGGTGGTGTCGGCGGGCACGGGCTCGATCTCGACCCCGCGGGAGTGCACCTGCTGCCAAGGTAGCTCGCGCGGGACGACGTGGGCGATGCCGAAGCTGTCGCTGACGTCGGCGTCGTATTCGTACGACGTCCGGTGGATCACGCGGTACCTCACGGTCCCACCCCCACGAGCTCGGTCGTCGACAGGGCCGACAGGGCCTGCGGCTGCGGCCCGGCGGAGAAGTGGAGGAGCGCGATCGCCTCGCTGATCTGATGCAGCTGCGCGCGGGTCTCCGAGAGGAAGCGGTCCAGCTCCTCGCGGCGGTCGCCCTCCACCCGCGCGAGCGCGACGACGTCGGTGGTGGCCAGGGTCTGCTCGAGCTCCTCGATCATCCGCTCCGGGCGCGTCGAGCCGGTGGAGGCCGAGAGGCTGCCGATGTGCTCGCGCACCCGCGCGAAGGCGAAGGCGAGCGAGCGCGGGTTCTCCCCGTCCGCGATGAGGAGCTCGAGCACCCCCGCCTCGGCGAGATCGCCGCGGTAGCGACGGCGGTGGGTGACCGCGCTCTCGGCGGCGAGGAGGACGCCGCCCATGACGGCGCGGTCCACACCCCGGCGGGCCGCGGTCGTGGTGACGGTGGCGTCGAGCAGAACGCACAGCTGCACCGCCCGCTCGAGATAGCGGCCGGCCTCGATCGCGTGCCAACCGTCATCGCGGATCATGCTCGCCGTCACTCCCTGGAGCGACAGGATGCCGGTGAGCATGCGTCCCGCCGACTCCGCGATCTGCCGTGCCCGCGGCGTCGCGCGCAGGCTCGCCGCGGCGCGGTCGGTCACGGCGAACGCGCGCCACGTGTCGCCGGAGAGCTGGTCGCGGACCCCCTCGAGGGCCTCGCGGAGGTGACCGAGCGAGTGGGCGGCACTCCCCGGGCGATCGGCATCCGTCAGCAGCGAGCGGAGCTCGGCGGTCGGGTCGTCGTGGCGGTGTCCGCACAGACGCTGCAGGGCCGCGATGAGGGCCGAGAGCGCCGCCGCCCCATCCCGCGACGATCCGAAGTCGAGCTGCTCGGCGTAGCTCCGGGCGGTGAGGACCAGGCGCACCAGGTCCTCGGCGCGCTCGGAATAGCGGCCGGCCCAGTACATGTCCTCGACCGCGCGAGGCGAGAGCATCGGCGCTGAGCGTCCGACGGGGAGGAAAGAGGGGGCGGCCACGCCCTGGTCGGGATCGTCCTCGGCGGCCTTCAGCACCCAGACGTCCTTCGTCACCGGCGCCTGGGTCGGGTCGCCGCCCACGTGCGTGGCGAGCCCGCCGACGAGCGCGCGGTAGGCGCCGCCGTCGCGCACGGTGAACGCGCGGAGGGTCACGGGGAGCGCCCCGATCGCGGTCTCGATCGCCCCGCTCTCGTCTGGCGCCCATCCCGGCGCGTGCGACAGGGGCAGGCGCTGCTGGCCGACGTAGCGGTACGGGGTCTCGAGGATGCGGCGGCGGAGGTCGGCGGGATCGACGCCGTCGAACTCGCTCGCGCGCCCGTCGATGGTGCGGACGATGACGGAGTCGGGATCCTCGGCGAGGGCGGTGAGGACGGCGTCCCGCCCGTCCTGGTGGCCGCACCACCACGTCGGCACCGACGGCAGGCGCAGCTGCTCGCCGAGGAGCCGCTCGCACAGGACGGGGAGGAAGGGCATGAGGCCCGGGTTCTCGAGCACGCCGGCACCGAGGCCGTTGACCAGGCGCACGGTGCCGCGGCGAACCGCCTCGGTCAGGCCGGCGACTCCGAGGCGGCTCCCGGCGCGCAGCTCCAGCGGATCGCACCAGTCGGCGTCGACGCGGCGGAGGATGACGTCCACCCGCTCGTGCGGCGCGTTGGTCGGGAACCCCGCGGGCTTCATCCACACCGCGCCGCCGCGCACGACGAGGTCTTCCCCCTGCACGAGCGGGAACCCGAGGAGGTTGGCGAGGAAGGCCTGGTCGAAGGCGGTTTCGGAATAGGTTCCGGGGGTCAGGACCACGATGCGGGGGTCGGTGACGCCGGCGGGGGCCGCCTGGAGGAGAGCCGCGCGGACGCTGCCGAAGTAGGGCTCGAGCCGGTGCAGCCCGGCGCCCTGATAGAGCTCGGGGAGGACGCTGGAGAGGACGCGCCGGTTCTCCAGCGCGTAGCCGAGACCCGCGGGGGCCTGCACCCGGTCGGCGAGGACGTGCCACTCCCCCGTCGCGTCGCGTCCGAGATCGGTACCGGTGAGGATCAGGGGGTGGGCATCGGCCGCGGAAGCGCGGGCGAGGGGGCGGGTGAATCCCGCGTGCGCGAAGACCGTCTCGGCCGGGATGAGCCCCTCGCTGAGGGTCCGCTGCGCGCCGTAGAGGTCGCCGAGGAGGGCGCCCAGGAGCTCGGCCCGCTGCGCGAGGCCGACGTCGAGCCGGGCCCAGGTGGCGGCATCCATCACCAGGGGCAGGGGATCCAGTCGCCACGGGACCGAGCCGCGGACGGAGTGCTCGTACCCGACCCCGTCGTCGGCGAGAAGGGTCGCGATCTCGGCGTCGACGCGCGCGAGGTCGAGGGCGGTGAGGTCGGCGGCGGCGGCCATGCCCTTCCACGCCGCGCGGAGGGTGCCGTCGGGGGCGACGACCTCGTCGAACCGCACGCTCGGGCCGGTGTCGGCGCCGAAGGCGAGGGTCGGCTGCGCCTGCGCCGCGGCGTACTCGCGCAGGAGGCTCACGCGCGGCATCCGTTCGAGGGGGCGCGCCGTGCGGTCGTGCGACGCGCGGGGGCGGAACGCGCGAGGGAACCACGCGCGGCAGTGCGCCGGCCGGTCGGGAACTGCGGCATGGGACCACTTTGGCACGCCCTGGGGGTGTCCTCCGACCGACGAACCCGGTTCACTTGTCTCGTGGTGCGGGTGTGCGGATGCCGCACCCGCAAGAGAAGACCGGTGAACCGGGACGCGCGGCGACGGGGTCGGCGCGATCACGACGAGGAGGACCACGATGGGCGAGAAGGACGACGAGAAGAACGCGGACGGAACGTGGAGCGACGCCGAGCGCGCCGCGATGGCGCAGCGCGCGGCGGAGCTGCGCGAGGCGCGGGCGGGCGGCACCGGTTCGGCGAAGAAGAAGCGCGAGGCGCAGGCGTGCGTCGACGCCATCGCCGGGCTGACCGGCCGCGACCGCGCGATCGCCGAGCGGCTTCACGAGATCGTCCGCGACGAGGCCCCGCACCTCGACCCGAAGACCTGGTACGGCTTCCCCTCGTACGCCCGCGACGGCAAGGTCGTCGTCTTCTACCAGCCGGCCTCGAAGTTCGACACGCGATACGGATCGATCGGCTTCAACGAGGAGGCCCTCCTCGACGACGGCGTCTTCTGGCCGACCTCCTTCGCCGTGCTGGAGGTCACCGGCGAGGTGGAGCAGACCCTCCGCGACCTGGTCCGCCGCGCCGCCGGCTGATCCTCTCCCCGCTGGGCGACCGGGTCTGCCATGATGTGTGACATCCTGCTCCGCCTGCCCGAAAGGCGCCGATGGGTTCACTCTCGCGACGTCAGTTCCTCACCCGTGCCGCCGTCCTCGCCGCCGCGCTCGGCGTCGATGTCGACGACCTCGCCCGGGTACTCGCGACCGCCCCAGCCGGCGTCGCCGACATCCCCTCGACGCTGCAGCAGACGATCCTCTACGGCGGCGTGCAGAAAGGCAGCTACCGGCGCCTCGTCGCCGGCCCCGGCGAACCGTACATCCCGCGCCTCGACGTCCTGAAGCGGACCCCGGATGCTGGCCGCACGGCGCGTCGGCGCTCGCTCCTCTATCTCGGCCACCTCTCGGACCTCCACGTCATCGACGCGCAGTCGCCCGGGCGGATCGAGCCGATGATCGTGCAGGACCACTCGGCGTGGGGGTCGGCGTTCCACCCGCACGACCCGCTCAGCCCGCACACCACGGCCGCGATGGTGCAGGCCTTCGCCGACGCCCGGTACAGCCCGCTGACCAGCGCACCGATGGGGGCCGCGGTCGTCACCGGCGACAGCGCCGACATGCACTCGCACCTCGAGCTGCGCTGGTACATCGACCTCATGGACGGCGTCGCGGTCGACCCGGCATCCTCGGGGCGCGAGTATCAGGGCGTGCAGGCGTGGGCGGATGCCGAGTGGGCGTACCGCCCGGGCGACCCCACCGGCGGCGCGTTCGGCGATTACGGCTTCCCGACGCTTCCGACGCTCCTCGCCGACGCGATCGCCGCGCCCGTCCGCTCCCCTGGGCTACCGGCGCCGTGGTACGCCGTGTACGGCAACCACGACACGCTCCTCCTCGGCACGTTCGAGCTCAGCCCGTCGCTCCACGCCCTCGCCGTGGGCGGCCAGAAGGCGTACACGCTGGCCGCGACGGCATCCTCTTTCCTCGGCGGGTGGGGTGCGAGCACGAGCGCGATCCAGCAGGCGGTGGATGCCGCGGGTCTCGCCTTCGGTCGTCCCGGGTTCCGGGCGGTCACGGCGAACCCCGAGCGCCGCATCTTCGAGACCCGGGAGTTCATGGCGGAGCACTTCGTCACCGAGCCCGAACCCGGCCCGGTCGGCCACGGCTTCACGCGCGACAACCTCCGCACCGGCGAGACGTGGTGGAAGGCCGACCTCAGCCCGCATGTGCGCGCGCTCGGACTCGACACGTGCAACGCCGTGGCGGGTCCGGACGGGGCGCTCCCCGACGTGCAGTTCCAGTGGCTCCGCGACGAGCTCGCGCGCGCCGAGGCCGAGCAGAAGCTCGTCGTGGTCCTCAGCCATCACAACAGCCTCACGATGGAGAACACCGCGCAGCGACCCGGTCAGGACGAGATCCTCCGCCATGGCCAGGAGGTCATCGACCTGCTGCTGGAGTTCCCGGTCGCCGTCGCATGGCTCAACGGGCATACGCACCTGAACCAGATCCTCGCCCACCCCCGCCCCCCGGGTGCCGGCGACCGCGGCGGGTTCTGGGAGATCACGACCGCCTCCTGCATCGACTTCCCGCACCAGCAGCAGGTGATCGAGATCGTCGACAACCGCGACGGCACCCTGTCGCTGTTCACCACGGTGCTCGACCACGCCTCCCCGGCGACGCCGGGCTCGTCCGGCAGCACGGCCGATCTCGCCTCCCAGGCGCGGGAGCTCGCCGCCAACGCCTGGGCGGAGACGCCGATCATGCGCCGCGGGTCCCCGCTCGACCGGAACACCGAACTGCTCCTCCCCGCCCCCTTCGACCTGGAGACGATCACGGATGCCGCCCTCGAGGCCCAGCGCATGACCGAGCGTTCCCGCATCCTCGCCCACGAGCGGAGGGCGGCCTCGTGACCTGGGGTGTGCGGATGCGCCGCGTCACCGTCGCTCTGGGTGCGGCATCCGTCGCGCTCGCGCTCGGCGGATGCTCGCAGGTCGCCGCGATCGCGCCGGTCGGCGGCGACCGATTGGCCGAGGTGCGATACGCCGCGAACGACGTGCTGCTCGAAGAGGGGATCGAGATCCTCACGGCGCCCGTCTGCACGAGCCCGGACGAGATCGCGGTGACGTGCGAGGGCGAGACGATGGACGGCGATCCCATCCGGGTGGAGTCGACCGCCGACGCGCAGGACGACGTCGTCGTCACCGTCGGCGATCGCACTCTTTACGACGGGTCGCTCCTCGCCGTGCTCGATCGGGGGTCCAGCGGATGAGCACGCGGTCCCTCGGCGGGGTGGTCCTCGGTGTGGCCGTCGTCCTCGGCGCGCTCGCGCAGGGCTTCAGCGCCGCACCCGGTCTCGGCCGGATGCCGTTCCCGGCCTTTATCGCCGTCGCCGCGGCATCCGCTCTGGTCCTCGCGCTGCAGCTCGCCGCGACCGCGTGGGCGGCGCGGCGGATCGTCGCCCTGGACGCCCGCGCGCACGCCGGACTCGCCCTCGCCTGGGCCGCGGTGCTCGTGCTCATCGGGGCGGTTCTTTCGGCACTGTTCGCCCCGGCGGGGCTGCTCGCCGCGATCGCCGCGACCTTCGTCCTGCCGGCGGCCGCCGCCGGGCGCGCGGGGGCGCTCACGGGCTTCGGCGTCGTGCGGCGGCGTCCGTGGCGCGCGCTGCTGCTGATGCTCGGCGTGGTCGTCCTGGGCGGGGTGAGCCTCGTCGTCTCGATCGCCACCGGGCTGTTCCTCACGGGGGTCGTCGGCGGCATCGTGGCGTGGCTGTGGTTCGGTATCGTCATCGCTTGGCTGCTCCTCTGGGGCACGCGCCTCGCTGTGCGCGCGTCCGCGACCCTGCCTACGCTGGCGGGATGAGCGAGCCCCGAGTCCTCCGCTACGCCGCGTTCGCGTCGTCCCCCGACGGCGGCAACCCCGCAGGGGTCGTCCTCGACGCGCGCGGGCTCTCCCCCGAGACGATGCAGCGCATCGCGGCCGAGGTCGACGATGCCGAGACCGCGGTCGTCACCGGGACGACGGATGCGGGAGCCCGCGCGATCCGGTACTTCTCGCCGATCGCGGAGGTGCCCTTCTGCGGCCACGCGACCATCGCGACCGCCGTGGCGCTCGCCGAGCACGGCGATGCGCTCGGTCCGCTTCCGACGACGATTCGCTTTTCCACGCCGGTCGGCGAGATCCCGATCACGGTGACGCACGAGCCCGACGGTCTGCGCGCAGCCTTCACGAGCAGGGCGCCGGTGGTCACGCCGCTCCCCCAGGCGGACCTCGACGCGATCCTCGACCTGATCGGCCTCGCGGCCGACGATCTGGATGCCGACCTCCCGCCGCGGATCGCCGACGCCGGCAACCCGCATCCGCTCCTCGTGATCGCCGATCGCGAGGTCTTCGACCGGTTCACGTTCGACCCGGTCGCAGCGCGCACCCTGATGGATGCGCGCGGGTGGCCGGCGACGATCACCGTCGTGCACCGGGTCGGCGACGCCGCGTTCTCCGCGCGGAACATCTTCCCGGTCGGCCGCATCACCGAGGACCCCGCCACGGGCTCCGCCGCCGCAGCCCTGGGCGGCTACCTGCGGGAGCTCGGCGCCGTGCCCGTCCCGTCCCGGGTCGAGGTTCACCAGGGCGCACACGTCGGCCGCCCCGGGCTCCTCAGCGTCGACATCCCCGCATCCGGGGGAATCATCGTCTCCGGCACCGCCGTCCCGATCCCCTGAACCTCTCGCCGCACTCCCTACCTCCGGGAGATGTAGACGCCGGTCGCGTCGCTCAACCACTCGAGCGCGAACGAGCCGCGCGGAAGCGAGTACTTCACGGTCGTGGTCGTCGCGCGCTCGACGCCGACCTTCACCGTCGCTGAGACACCGGCCTCCTTCGCCTCGAACCCGAGGGTGAAGGTGGAGCCGCGCGCAGTCTCGACGGCGTCGGTGTCGGTGAGCACGCCGTCGGCGTCGTTGTCGATCGTCTGCGAGGTCGATCCCGCCGTGGAAAGTCGCGACGTGTCCACGCGCACGTCGTAGCGGCCGTCCGGCGGAATGCCGGGTGTCACGACCGTGATCGTCCCACCGGGTCGATCCGGATCCGCGAAAATCTGCCACGCGACGGGCACCTCGATGAACCGGGTCTTCGTCTCCCCCGGCTTCAACTCCAGCTGCGTCGACCGCTTCACCGTGATCTTGGCGGTCCGCCCCGCTCCGGCACTGAAGATCTTCAGCTCGAACCCCGACGACGACGTGGCGCTGCTCTCGCGAGTCAGAGTCACCGCAGCCCCCTTCACCGCCGGGAGGCTGCCACTCAGCAGCGGCACGCGGACCACGCTCTCACCGCTCGCGATCGCCTCCGCGGCGTACGAATCGACCTCGTCCGCCGGTCCGGATTCCGACCCGGTGTCTTCGAACTCCACCTCGACGTAGTCGACCGCGTCGTCGCCCATGACCGCTCCCCTCGACACCCGCAGGTTAGCGGCGGCACCCGTCCGCACGGAACCCCTCCGCACGGACGCGCTCGGCCGGACGCGCTCAGCCGGACGCGTCGGGCCGAAGCACCAGCGGCAGCTCGCGCTGGTCGTCCCAGGGCTCGGTCCAGCCCAGCCGGTCGAAGAGGGCGTCGAGCAGCATGCCGGTGAATCCCCACACGAGGCGCTCGCGTCCGGCACCGGGCAGCAGGAATGCAGGTCCCCGCCACTCCTGGCCGTCGCGCCGGATCACGGTGACCCCGCGATGCGCCGGGTCCAGCAGGTCGGCGACCGGTGCGCGGAAGACCTCCGCCGACTCCGCCTCGTCCATCACGCCCACGGGCGACGGATGCCGCCACCACGCCAGCACCGGCGTCACGACGTGCCGCGAGTAGGCCAACGGCACCGGCGGCAGAGCGCCGAGCACCTCCACCCCGGCGACGTCGAGGCCGGTCTCCTCGCGCGCCTCGCGGAGAGCGGCGGCGACCGGGCCGTCGTCTCCGGCATCCTGTCGTCCGCCGGGGAAGGCGATCTGCCCGGGGTGCGAGCGCAGCGTCTCGGCCCGCGACAGCAGCAGCACATCGAGGTCGCGCGAGACGGCGGCGTCGGCTGCCGCGTGATCGCTCATCACGGCGTCGAGCACTCCGAACAGCATCAGCACGGATGCCGGTCGCGGATCCGGCACCGACGGGAGGTCGACCAGCGCCGCGTCGAGCGACCCGCCTCTCGCACCGGCGGCCAGCGCCGCCAGCTCGGCCCGCGCGGGCGAAAGCGATTCGGACGGCATCCGCTCAGCGTACGCCGCACCACTCATGCCGACCGCCCCGCGCCGCACACCGCTCACTCGAGGCCGCGGCTGCGCGCCGCAAGCCCCGCGAACGTCGCGTGCAGGAGCGGCGGCACGGAAGCGAGCACGATGATCGTGCCCCACACCACGTCGTCCGCGCGGAGGACGAGGCCCCCGATGAACAGGCCCACGAAGACGACCGCCGACACCACGCGACGGACGGCCCGCTCGACGGCGCCGACGCGACGGTCGAGCCGCGGCGTCTCGAACGACAACCGACCCTCCTGCGCCCGGTCGACGAGGTCGTCGATACGGCGAGGCAGTCGCGCGGCGATCCGCACCGAAGTCACCGCATCCTGCGCGAAGCCCTGCACGACGTTGCCGCGCTCTTCGCGCAGCAGCTGCGCGGCGTACGGCTCGACGGAATCCCAGATGTTGAAGTCGGGGTCCAGCGCACTGCACATCCCCGATACGAGCGAGAGCGCGCGGATGATGAGGAGGAAGTTCTCCGGCAGCTGGAACGGCAGCGACCGCACCACCTCGCCGAACTCGATCGCGAAGCGTCGGAGCTCCCGTTCGTCGACCTCGGCGAGCTCGGACACGCCCATCCCGCCGAAGCGCGCGAACAGGGTGCTCATGGCCCGTTCGAGCTCGGCGGTCTCCGCCGACGGCAACAACACGCCCACGTCGCGGATGCTGTCGACCAGACCGCGCCCGTCGCGCGAGGCCACCGCGATCAGGAGGCGTCGGAGCCCGCGCCGCAGCGTCGGGGGCACCTGGCCCATCATCCCGAAGTCGATGAAGGTGAGTTCCCATTCGCCGTCGGCGAGGGGGGTGACGAAGATGTTGCCGGGGTGTGGATCGGCGTGGAAGAACCCGTTGCCGAAGAGCTGGTCGAACATGACCGCGGCGAAGCGCTCGGCGACCTCGGTCGGGTCGATTCCGGCGGCGCGGAGCCCGTCGAGGTCGTTGATCTTGATCGCCGTGACGTCCTGCAGGGTCAGCACGCGGCGCGTCGAGCGCTCCCACGCCACCTCGGGAAGTCCGACGCGGGCGTCGCCGGCGAACATCTCGCCGAAGCGCTCCCCGTTCTGCGCCTCGTGGAGGTAGTCGATCTCCTCCTCGCTCGTGACGGCGAACTCCTCGACGATCGTCGGCAGGTCGACGTGATCCGACACGAACCGGACGCGGTCGAGCCATCCGGCGACCTTCCGGAGCGCCGCGAGATCGACCGCGACGATCTGCTCGATCCCGGGACGCTGAACCTTCACCACGACCGCGTCGAGCCCGGTCTGCGCCGCATCCTCCGGCGCGAGTCGCGCCCGATACGCCTGACCGAGGGATGCCGCGGCCACGGGGTTCGGGTCGAACGCGGCGTACGCGCGCTCGAGGCTGACGCCGAGCTCGGCTTCGGCGAGTGCGCGGATCTGCGCGAACGGCACCGGGGGCACCTCGTCCTGCAGCCCTTCGAGCTCCTTGGTGATCTCCGGCGGGAGCACGTCCAGGCGGGAGGACATGAACTGCCCGACCTTGATCATGAGCCCGCCGAGATCGACGGCGAGACCGTGGAAGCGACGCGCGATCCGCTGCATGCGACGCGCACGGGTGCGCGTGGCGATCGCGGAGAGACCGAAGCGCGGCAGGAACAGCTCGTACCACCACGACTGCACCATGTAGCGCAGCGCGAACCGCAGGATGCGGCGGTAGCGGGCGCGCATGTCGGCGGCGTCGGGCATCAGGCCTCCCTGATCCCGACGCGGGCGCCCGGGCGCCGGCGGCACCCGGCTCAGTCCTGAGCGAGGATCGAATAGAGCTTACGGCGCGCGTCCTCCAGGACGGCGACGGCCTCCGCCTGCTGGGCGGCGGTACCCGATCGGCCGACCTGCGCGGCGGCCTGGGCGAGCTCGAGGCCGGCCTTGGGGAGGGCGGTGAGGTCCTTGCGCTCGCGCGAACCCGACTCCCACGGCGCGGAGCGGTCGGCCGACTCGGCCTCGAGCCGACCGGCATCCGTCAGCGCATAGGTCTTGCGTCCGCCGGACTCCTCGGCGACGACGAGTCCCTCATCGGTGAGGAGCTGCAGGGTCGGGTAGACCGAACCGGCGCTCGGCTTCCACGACCCGTGGCTGCGCTCCTCGATCTCGCGGATGATCTGGTAGCCGTGCATCGGGGCTTCGGCGAGCAGGGCGAGCACGGCCGCGCGGACATCGCCGCGACCCATGCGCGACGAACCGCCGCCGACACGCTGCTCGAAGGCCGAGCGGAGCTGGTCCATCGCCTCCCAGAGCTGACCTCCGGGCTGCATCGGACCGAATCCGCGCGAACCACCGAATCCTGCACCCATGAACGAATCACTCATGACGACCTCCTGGCGTGAGACGGATGCCGAACGACACCCCGACGACACATAACGATATATCGCTGAGTTGTCGTGGGGGCGGTTCCCCCGGACTCGGAGGGAACGCTCAGCCGGCGTTCTGGGCGACGAGGTCCCGCAGCTGCGTCGCGTCCACCCGACCGATGTCCTCGCCGTTGATCCGCACCGTGGGGGTGGAGGTGATGCCGGCGTCGCGGGCCGCGCCGGCGTTCTGCGCGACCCAGTCGCCGTATCGGGCCTGCCCGATGCACTCGAGGGCCCCCTCGTCGGTGACCCCGGCGGTCTCCAGGTATGACTCCAGCTGCTCGGCCGAGTACTCGTCCTCGGCGTTCTCGCGGATGGCGAAGAGGGTCGCGTGGACGGTGAAGAACACGTCCGGCTGCTCGGTAGCCACACACGCCGCGGCGCTTCCGGCGACCGCGCTGTAGTCCGAGATGAAGTCCAGCAGGTGGTACTCCACTGCGAGCGAGCCGGCGCCCACCAGCTCCTGCACCGTGGGTCCGATCTGGGTCTCGTACTCGCGACAGTGCCCGCAGGCGAAGTCCTCCCAGATCGCCATCGTGGTGGCCGCCTCGGGCGCACCGACGCGGATGCGGTCACCGCTGACCTCCACGACCACCGATGCATCGCCGATCTCGGCGGAGGCCGTGGCCTCGGGGGTGGCGGCGATGACGTCTCCGGCCTCACCGAAGGCGAAGAAGACGCCGACGAGGAACCCGGCGACGAGCACCGTCGACCCCGTCGCCACCGCGACGTTCCGCAGCGCCTGCCGCCTCTTGCGTTTCGCCACGGCGGCCGGATCCGCCGCGGTACGGGTGTTCTGCGCCGTCATCGTCGAAGTGCCCCCAGGTCTCGCTCCGCACGCGCTCCCCCAGCCCGTGTCCTCGCACGCTACCCGACCGACGCGCGAGTCTCCACCACGCGAACTCACACCGCACGTCCAGCTTCGCGGGACCAAATGGCCGGCATCCGTCGTTGACCCTGACAGCGCCCACCGACCGTGGCACGCGAGAGAATCGACCGAGAGAGAAGAAGGAGAATCCGATGACCAGCGGACCCACCGACACCGGAGAGATCACCCGCACCCCCGGCACCGAGACGGCGGTCCTCGCCGGAGGCTGCTTCTGGGGCATGGAAGACCTCATCCGCCGCCAGCCCGGCGTCCTCGACACCCGCGTCGGTTACACCGGCGGCGAGAACGACCACGCCACCTACCGACGCCACCCCGGCCACGCCGAGGCCGTGGAGATCGTGTTCGACCCCACGAAGACGACGTATCGCGACATCCTTGCGTTCTTCTTCCAGATCCACGACCCGTCGACCCTGAACCGCCAGGGCAACGACATCGGATCGAGCTACCGCTCTGCGATCTTCCCGCTGGACGCCGAGCAGGAGCGCGTCGCGCGCGAGACGATCGCCGACGTGGACGCGTCGGGCCTGTGGCCCGGAAAGGCCGTCACCACGATCGAGGAGGCCGGCCCCTTCTGGGAGGCCGAGCCCGAGCACCAGGATTACCTGATCACCTACCCGAACGGGTACACGTGCCACTTCCCGCGCGCCGGGTGGGTGCTTCCGAAGCGCTCGGAGGCCACGGCCTGACGCCCGCCGCCTGACGCTCGCGCGTCACCAGCAGAACCGCCGACCCGGCATCCTCACCACCCGAGGCTGCCGGGTCCGCCTTTGAACGGGCCGCGGATGCCGGGGGTGACCCACCCGCCGTAGAAGCCGCCGGGCTGGGGCTCGACCTCGTCGCCGTTCAGGGTGCACCGGTCCATCGGGGCGGCGTAGACCGCGACGCGACCGAGGAGCTTGCGGAACCCGGGGGTCGGGTCGGGGTAGCACCACGCGACGCGCTCGCGCGTGACACCCCCGCCGCCGTGCACGTCGAAGTAGCGGGCCGCGCCCTTGAACTCGCAGAAGGACGATCCCGCGGCCGGGGTCAGCGCTCCCGGCACGAAGTCGGCCTCGGGCAGATAGTAGGTCGGCGGGTGGCTCGTCTCCAGCACGCGCACCACGTCGTCGGTCGCGAGAATCACCTCGCCGCCGAGCTCGATCGTGACGCGCCCGTCGACGCGCTCCAAGCGCGGAGGACGGGGGTAGTCCCACACGGACTCCTCACCGGGGCCGACGGGATCGGGAACCGGATGCCTGCTCATGCATCGAGGCTAGAGCGCCCCGACCGGGTCAGGCCTCGGGGCGGCCGAATTGCTCGAGGAGGCGCAGCCACACCTCGCTGACCGTCGGGTACGCCGGGACCGCATGCCACAGGCGGTCGATCGGCACCTCGCCGACCACCGCGATGGTCGCGGCCTGCAACAGCTCGGCGACATCGGGACCCACGAAGGTCGCCCCCACGAGGACGTTCCGTTGCGTGTCCACGATCGCGCGTGCGGCCCCCGAGTACGCGTCGGAGTGCGCGGAGGCGCCCGCGACCCACGACAGGTCGTAATCGAGGACGCGGATGCCGAGGCCGGCGTCACGGGCGGCCTGCTCGGTCAGACCGACGGAGGCGACCTCGGGTTCGGTGAAGGTCACCTGCGGGACCGCGTCATGGTCGGCGGTGGCGACGTGCGCACCCCACGGCGCGTCGTCGACCGGGGTGCCGTTCGCGCGCGCGGCGATGACGTCGCCGGCGGCCCGCGCCTGGTACTTGCCCTGGTGGGTGAGGAGCGCGCGGTGGTTGACGTCGCCGACGGCGTAGAGCCACTCCGAACCGGGAACGCGCATCGTGTCGTCGACCTCGATCCATTCCCCCGAGGCGAGCCCGACGGTCTCGAGTCCGAGGTCTCCGGTGTTCGGCGTGCGACCGGTCGCCACGAGGACCTCCGCTGCCCGCACCTCGTCGCCGCCCTCGAGCGTCACCGTGACCTCGCCGCCGTCGGCGCGCGAGACCTTCACCGGAGTCGCGCCCAGGCGGGCATCGACGCCGGCGTCGCGGAGCCCGTCGGCGACGGCATCCGAGGCGAAGGGTTCGACCTTCCCGAGAAGGCGCGAGCGGGAGAGCACGGTGACGGCGCTCCCGAGCGCGGCGAACACCGTCGCCATCTCGCACGCGACGACGCCGCCACCGATGACGACGAGAGAGGCGGGGACCTCCTGCGCGGCGGTGGCCTCGCGTGAGGTCCACGGGGCGGCCTCCGCGAGGCCGGGAATGTCGGGGATCGCCGCGGAGGTGCCGGTGCAGACGGCCACGGCGTGCCGGGCGTGGAGGGTCGCGACGACCTCGCCCGCGGCATCCGTCACCTCGACCTGCTTGTCGCCGGTGAGCCGCCCGTGTCCGCGCACGAGGTCGATCCCGGCACCCTGCAGCCACTCGACCTGCCCGCTGTCGTCGAACTCGTGGACCGCGTGGTCGCGCCGACGGAGGACCGCCGCGACGTCGAGGTCGCCGGTGACCGCCTGCTTCGCACCGTCGACGTCGCGCGCTCCGCGGAGGGCGGCGATCGGACGCAGAAGGGCCTTCGACGGGGTGCACGCCCAGTACGAGCACTCGCCACCGACGAGTTCGGACTCGACGATGACGGCCGAGAGACCCCCGGCGACGGCGCGGTCGGCGACGTTCTCCCCGACGGGTCCGGCGCCGATGACGATCAGGTCGTATGCGGAGGTGTCCATGCGCACACGCTAGACCTGCGCGTGCACCGGAGCGACCTCTTGCGTTCGTCGCGCGGCGAGGGTACCGAGCCCGCGATCGATCGCCACCAGGACGAACCCGAAGGCCTCGAGCACCACGACGAGGGCGAGGATCCACAGAGCGACGCCGCCGACGCCGAGCGCTCCGACATCCATGAAGGGATAGGGGTGATTCACTCCGGGCTCGAACTCGCCCCCGAGCGCACCGTAGGTGAAGGCGAACGCGAGATAGGCCAACGGGAACACCGCCCAGAAGAGCGGGTCGAGCCACCGCATCCGCCCCTTGGTGCGCAGCAGCAGCCACTCGCCGACGATCAGCAGCGGCGAGATGACGTGCACGAGCGAGTCGGTGAGCGTGTAGGCCTCGTACGCGGGGTCCTGGGTCAGGCTCGGCACGAGCACGACGGTGTAGACGAGCATCGTCACCACGAGCGCCATCATCACCGCGCCCTGGATGCGCGGGAGCGGCTCGGTCGTGCCGCGCACGCCGTGGCGGATCAGGTCACGGATCGTCGCGATGACGAGGACCAGCATCCAGACCATCGCGGCGACGTTGCTCAGCGCCGTGAAGTACAGCAGGGTCTTCCAGCTCGGGTCGGCAGTGAAGAGATCGAGCAGGCGGATGACGCCGGTGGCGATCAGGCCGAGCGCGACCAGTCGATACGCGAGGGCCACCGGGCGCAGGGTGATCGCGGTGGAGCGGGGGTGCGTCGGTGAGGCCACTCGCCGATGGTACGCAGTGCAGCGGCGTCTACGGCTACTTCTCATTCACGGGAATGGATGCCGGTGGCGTCGCGTTCGAACCACCATGCAGCGATTCGGCACCCTCTCGTTCGGCCACTACGGCCCGCTCGGCGGCGGACGCATCCTCACCGCCGGCGACTCCATGCTCCAGGCCATCGATCTCGCCCAGGGGATGGATGACCTCGGGGTCGACGGCGCGTACTTCCGCGTCCACCACTTCGCGCGGCAGCAGGCGGCGCCCATGCCGCTCCTGTCGGCCATCGCCGCCCGCACCGAGCGCATCGAGGTCGGCACGGGCGTCATCGACATGCGGTACGAGAACCCGCTGTACCTCGCGGAGGAGGCGGCAGCCGTCGACCTGATCTCCGGCGGGCGACTCGCGCTCGGTGTGAGCCGCGGGTCACCCGAGACGGTCGTCCGCGGCTACGAGACCTTCGGCTACACCGGATCGACGGACCCCCGCGGCGCCGACCTCGCCCGCGAGCACATGGACCTGTTCCTCCGCGCGATCGACGGCGAGGGTCTCGCCGAGCGCGACCCCGCGAGCCCGTTCAGCCGCGGCGCGACCGGGATGCAGCGCATCGAGCCGCACTCCCCCGGTCTCCGCTCGCGCGTGTGGTGGGGTGCCGGCAACCGCGACTCCGCCGAATGGGCGGGCCGCACCGGTGTGAACCTCATGTCGTCGACGCTGCTGACCTCCGCCGACGGCCGACCGTTCGACATCCTGCAGGCCGAGCAGATCGACGCGTTCCGCGCCGCGTGGCGCGAGGCGGGCCACGCGGGCGACCCCCGCGTGTCGGTGAGCCGATCCATCATCCCGATCACGACCGCCGAGGAGCACATGTACTTCGGCGGCCGCCAGGACGGCGACCAGATCGGCATGATCGACGGGATGACCTCGACGTTCGGCAAGTCCTATGCCGCCGAGCCCGACGTCCTCGTCGAGCAGCTGCTGCAGGATGCCGCGATCGCCTCCGCCGACACCCTGATGATCACCATCCCGAGCCAGCTGGGCGTGGAGTTCAACCTGCGGATCGTCGAGTCGTTCGCGAAGTACGTCGCGCCGGCGCTCGGCTGGGTCGGGACACGGGCGGGCGCCCAGGCCTAACCTCCTCGGGCAGCACGACGAGGGCTCGTGGAGGTTCAGGCGGCGTTCACTGCTGGTTGCGTGGTCGTTGCGGCGAGCCAGGCGCGGTAGCTGCCTTCGATCTCGATGACATCGTGACCGGCGCGGCGCAGGGCGCTGGCGACGACGCTGTTGCGGACACCGCTCTGGCAGTAGGTGAGGATGGCGCCCGAGGCCGGGAGCTCTTCGGTGTGCCAGAGAGCGCGACCGCCGGCGAGCTGCGTGGCACCGGGGATGTGTCCCGCGTTGTACTCGGTGCGGTTGCGCACATCGAGGAGGAGGGCGTGCTCCGTCTGATCGATATCCGTGGGGGCGATGGTCTTCGGCTGCACGAGTCGCAGTCCGTCGAGGGTTGCGGTGAAGCCGTGGACGGCGTCGATCCCCACCCGCAGCAGGTGATCGCGGAACCGCCCGGCCGCCTCGGTCGAGTCAGCCAGAACGACGATCGGGCGCGTCTCCGTTTCAGGGTCGTAGACCCAGGCGGCGTAACTGGCGGCTTTCCCTTCGCCGGGGACGTTGAGCGCGCCGGGCACGGTGCCCTGGTGCACCTGCGAGTGGTGGCGGGTGTCGAGGAGGATGACGCTGTTCTCGTCCAGCGCGGCGGACAATTCCGAGGCGTCGATCTGCGGCAGGGGTGCGAGCTCGCCCAGCAGAGCGGGTCCGGTGCGGTTCTGCCGCTTCATCCGGGCGAAGTATGCGTGCGCGTCAGGCTGGTCGCCCAGGAGCGCGTCGATGAAACCCTGCTCGTCGCCGGCGGCCACGTACGGTGCCCACCAGGCGAAGCGACGCTCGTATCCGACCGTCGAGGTGGGGACAGCGCCGAGGGCCTTGCCGCATGCCGAGCCGGACCCGTGCGCGGGGAGGACCTGCACATAGTCCGGGAGGGTGAGGAAGCGGTCGCGGAGGCTGGCGAACAGATCGCGCGCACCCTGGAAGCGGGTGTCGACGCCGCCGGCGGCTTCATCGAGGAGGTCGGGACGACCGATGTCGCCGACGAAGACGAAGTCGCCGCTGAGGAAGTAGCCCGGATCGGAGGCGGCGGCTCCATCGGTGACGAGGAATGAGAGGTGCTCCGGAGTGTGGCCGGGGGTGTGCACCGCCTCGAGAGCGATGTTGCCGAGGGTGATGCGCTCACCGTGCAGCATCCGGATGGCGTCATCGAATCCGGGACCGTACTGCCAATCGGGCCCGCCCTCGGCGGAGACGTACATCGTCGCGCCCGTCCGGGCGGCGAGTTCGCGGGTGCCGGAGAGGTAGTCGGCGTGGATGTGAGTCTCGGTCACGGCGGTGATGGTCATACCGTGCCTCGCGGCGAGGTCGAGGTAGACCTGCACGTCGCGGCGGGGATCGACCACGATCGCTTCACCGGTGCGCTGGCAGCCGATCAGGTAGCTGGCGTGCGCGAGATCGTCGTCGTACAAGCGTTCGAGGAGCATGCGGGTCTGCTTTCAGGCTTTCGTCTCGGCGGCGGCGATCTGACGGCGGACATCATCCATGTCCAGCTCGCGCGCCTTGGTGATCAGCAGTTCGAGCTGCGGGGCGGGCAGAGCGCCGGGCTGCTTGTAGACCAGCACGCCATCGCGGATCACCATCAGCGTCGGGATCGAGGCGATGCGGTGGGCCGAGGACAACTCCGCTTCGGCTTCGGTGTCCACCTTCGCGAACACGATGTCGGAATGCGTGTCCGACGCAGCCTCGAAAACCGGGGCGAACGATCGACACGGGCCGCACCAGGCCGCCCAGAAGTCGACGAGGACGATCCCGTCTCCCTGGACTGTCGCGCCGAAGGTTTCGCTCGAGAGATCAATGGTCGCCATCGTCGATCACCGCCCGAACAGACGCGAGAAGAACCCGCTCTGCGTCGCCTGCGCCGCCTGAACGTCACCGCGTGTGTGGTTGCCGTTGCACCACTGCGACGCGGGCACCGACGCGCGTACGGAGGACACGTGCTGGCCGCAGCCCGCCCAGGTCGTCTTCCCGCAGGTTCGGCACTTGGTGGCTCGACACATCTTCTCTCCCTTTCCGGCGATACCCAAGGGGGTATTTCTGAACTCCGGCACCCACTATACCCCCAGGGGTATCTTGATCGTCAACTCGACGGAGGATCCGCACTTCGGCAGTGACGATCAGGGCGCCGACCGACTGTCGGGCACGCAGTCTCGACGGGAGGAGGCAGTCTCGATGAAAACTGCTAGGTGAATGTCGGAGGCTGTCGCTAGTCTTCGAACATGGATACGAGCCGGTTGATCGAGTTCAGCGAAGAAGACCTCGTCGAACTCGACGAGGTCGCGCAGTACGCGGAGACCATGACCCCGGCCCTCGGCGCCATGGAAGTCGGCAACGTCCGGAACCAGGCCCGTGCCGGGGCGATCGCGGAGCGGGTGTCGCGGAGGCAGCCCGCATCGGTGCGGTCGCAGGAAATGGTCTACCGCTCCGTCGCGGCGGAACTGGCCGGGGTGACGTTCACGACGGACCGGTCGATGCAGGCGCAGATCACCCAAGCGATGGAGTGGGTGGAGTGCTACCCGGCGACGTTGGCGGCGTGGGAAGCCGGACGCATTACGCGTGGCCATGCGACCGCGGTGCTGCGGTGCGGAACGGTGCTGCCGCGAAATGCGCGGGCGGAGTTCGACGCGGCCGCGGCGGAACTGTGTGTCGGGCAATCGGTCGGTCGGGTGAAGGATCGTCTCGATCACTTGGCGCAGGAACTGCACCCACGGACCCTCGCCGAGCGCCACGCGAAAGCCCGCGAGGAGCGTCGGGTGAGCGTCACCCCGTTGCGGGATGGGATGTCGGAGCTCGTCGCGACGCTCCCGACACTTCTGGCAGAGGGGATCAGCGACCGACTCAACGAACAAGCGTCCTCGGTCATCGACGCCCGCAACACACCCGGCGACGCCGGAGCGGATGCCGACACAGACGCCAATGAGCCGGATTGCCGGACGCGGGAGCAGATCCGCGCCGATGTCTTCTGCGACATGCTGTTGAGCGCCTCACCTCTGGTCGATCCCACCATCGACGACGATGGCAACGGAACCTTGGGGATGATTCGCGCGAAGGTGCAGGTCGTCGTCCCCGCCCTCACGCTCCTCGGGAAAGACGACGACCCGGCGAACGACACCACCACCGCCGACCTCGTCGGATCCGCCCCCATCGACCCCGCCACCGCTCGCGCCCTCGCCGGCGCCGTCGCAACCTGGGAGCGCCTCGTGGTGCACCCCGTGTCAGGACAGGTTCTCTGCACCGACTCCTACCGGCGGACGGCGTCGATGGCGCGATTCTTGAAGGCCCGCGATCGGCACTGCCGGTTTCCCGGATGCCGACGGCCCGCGATCCGCTGCGAACTCGACCACACCTTCGACTGGGCCCAAGGCGGCCCCACCGACATCCGGAACCTCTGCCACTTGTGTCAGAGACACCACTCGATGAAGCAATTCACCTCCTGGGGCGTCCGGCAACTCGGGGGCGGGACCTTGGAATGGACCTCACCGACCGGCAGGATCTACATCGACCACCCACCGTCACCACTCGTGAGATTCATGCCGTCGGGAGGTGGGGCACCACCACCCCCGGATGCGGGTGGCGGCGCACCGCCGCCCGACCCCGCACCGTTCTGACACCCCTCGCCGCGATCCCGCACACGCGTGACGACGACTCCGCGCTGCGGAGATCCGGTGCTCCGCGCCCGGCATTTCCGGGCGCCTCAGCGAACCTCGGCGAGCTACTCTCCGCCCGGCTCCTCGCCGTCGATGAGCACGACAAGCACGCCACCGCCGCCGGCGGTCCGCTGGCCGGTCACACTGACGGCATCCACACCCTCGGACGGCGTGGCCGGCGCGACACGCGTCTCCTCGCCGTCGCAGTTCACCTCCGCCGCCTCGCCGCCCACCCACGACGACCCCTGGCGCACGGTGTACCCGAAGAAGACCACCGACGCCGGATCGCCGAAACAGGCGACCGTGAAGCCGTCGACGCGACTCGGCTCGGCGAGCTCCAACCTCACGACCGGTTCCTCCTCAGGCCCGGACCCACCCGACGAGATGCGCATCGAGGTCACGCCGAGCGGCGCATCCGCGGCACGCTCCTCCTGGAACGCCGCCGCCCGCGCCTCCGCCTCCACCCAGTCGACCTCGGGAGGCGCGCACGCGGCCAGAACACCCGCGCAGAGGGCAGCCAAGACCACAGGACCGATCACACGACGCATGACCCGAAGCCTACGGGCCGTGAATCCGCCGCAGGCCCTCCACAGATCCGCCGTATCCCCAGCCGAGGCGCACACCCTCCGCCTACGCTGGGCGGGGCGCCGATGCGCGGAGAGGAGGACGACACCGTGGGCCGCACCCCGACCAGCCGCTCGAAGCGTCGTTCACCGAAACGCCGCAACCGCAACCGCAACCGCAACCGCAACCGCAACCGCAGGATCGCCGGCATCCTGGCGCTCATCCTCGTCCCGGTGGCCCTCCTCAGCGGATGCCTCTTCCTCGCCGCCGCGGCGATCGACGCCTTCGCCCCGCGCGACGACGACCGCCGCGTCGCCGGCTACGGCGCCGAACAGCTCACGAACGCCTGCACCATCATCGGCGCGGGACGCGACCTCGGCTTCGGCGAGCGCGACCAGACCATCGCCGTGATGACCGCGATGGGCGAATCGTCCCTGCGGAACCTGCCTTACGGCGACTGGGAGACGAACGGCGTGCGCAACCCCGACGGCACACCGACCACCTCGATCGGCCTCTTCCAGCAGCAGGACGGCTGGGGCACCCGCGACCAGCGCCTCGACCCCTACACGGCCGCCACCCTCTTCTACGCCGCCCTCGCCGAGCACGCGCCCGACCGCGAGCAGCTCACTCCGACCGCCGTCGCCCATCGCGTCCAGGTCAACGACGACCCGAACCACTATGCGCGCTACTGGGACCGTGCGGTCCAGGTCGTCGCCGCCGTCACCGCACCCGTGCCCGAGGGCGAAGACCCCGACATCCCGAGCTGCCCCGCCTGAACCGCGCGCCGTCAGCGACGGACTTTGTCGCCCGCCGACCGCGGCGGCGCCGCACCCACCTCGAGGCGCTCGAGGCCCCGGAGCGAAGTCCAGATGAGCTCTTCACCCTTCGCCGCGTGCGTCGACGCGCGAACCGCGCGCTCATCCGCCCACGAGTTGAGCACGTGCCCGCTGTGGCCGCGCACGTGCTCGAGGGTCACGTCGGGAAGCCCAGCAGCCCGCCGCGCGTCCCGCGCCTCGATGAGACGCTCGAGGATGTCGCGATTGGCGACCGGCTTCTTCGCACTCGTCACCCACCCGCGTCGGCGATGCCCGTCCATCCACGACGCGTACGTGTCGATGGCGTACTTCGAATCGGCCTGCACCACGAGTTCCCGCACGTCCGCGTGATCGGTGATCGCGTAGAGAAGACCCAGCAGCTCCCCGATGTTGTTCGTCCCCTTCGGGATCGAACCGGCCGCCCAGTGCCCGTCCTCCCCGACCCATGCCCAACCCGCCGGGCCCGGGTTGCCCTTGCAGGCACCGTCCGTGGCGACGACGTAGCGATCGGAGGAAGCGGACGACGACGAGGGGGAAGAACTGCTCACCCGACCATTCTCCCCGGCGCGGGCGACGCCGCCGTCCTGCGAGAATGCCACGGTGCCTCCTCGCGTGAACCCCCGCACCCTCGCCGTCGCCGCGCTCGTCGACGTCGTCGCCGTCATCGCCTTCGCCGCCACCGGCCGCGCCAGCCACGGCGAAGCGGTTCTCGCGGGCCTCGCGATCACCGGGTGGCCGTTCCTCGTCGCCCTCGCCGTCGGCTGGCTGGCCGCCTTCGCGTGGCGTCGCCCCCTCGCACCGATCCGCACCGGCATCCCGATCTGGGTCATCACCGTCGCGCTCGGGATGCTGCTCCGCGCCCTGTCCGGGCAGGGCACGGCCCTGGCGTTCGTCATCGTGGCCACCCTCACCCTCGGCCTGCTGCTCGTCGGCTGGCGCACCATCGCCACCCTCGTCCTCCGCCGAGCGCGGACGCGGCATCCGGAATAGACATCCCCCACCGGGCCTTGGACCGAGGCATGACCACACTCGGTACCAGCGACCTGTCCGTGTTCCCCCTCGCCCTCGGCGGCAACGTCTTCGGGTGGACGGCCGACCGCGACGCCTCGTTCGCGATCCTCGACGCCTTCGTCGACGGCGGCGGAGACGTCATCGACACCGCCGACTCGTACAGCGCATGGGTGCCCGGCCACACCGGCGGCGAGAGCGAGCGCCTCATCGGCAAATGGCTCGCGGCGCGCGGGCACCGCAACGTCGTCGTGGCCACCAAGGTGAGTCAGCACCCCGACTTCCGCGGCCTCTCGGCGACCACCGTGCGCGCGGCGGCCGAGGCGTCCCTCCAGCGCCTGGGCACCGAGACGATCGACCTCTATTACGCCCACTTCGACGACGCCGACACGCCGCTCGAGGAGACCGTCCAGGCCTTCGGCGCGCTCGTCACCGACGGCCTCGTCCGCCACGTGGCCGTGTCGAACTACACCCCCGCCCGCATCGCGGAGTGGCTCCGTATCGCCGACGAGCTGGGCGTCGCGCGTCCCGTCGCGATCCAGCCGCACTACAACCTGATGCACCGGAGCGAGGTCGAAGCCGACCTCGTCCCCCTCGCCGAGCGCGAGAACCTCAGCCTCGTGCCGTATTTCGCCCTCGCCAAGGGATTCCTCACCGGCAAGTACCGGACGACGGATGCCGCCGCCCACGACACCCCGCGTGCCGCCGCCGCGGCGGAGTACGCCACCGACGCGGGCCTCGCCGTCATCGACACCCTCGCGCGCATCGGCGACGCCCACGGCGCCTCCATCGCCTCGACGGCCCTCGCCTGGCTGCGGATGCAGCCGACCGTCGCCGCCCCGATCGCGAGCGCATCGCGCCTCGACCAGGTCGCGCCACTCCTCGAAGGCGGACGCCTCGAGCTCTCCGCGGAGGAGCTCGCCGAGCTGGATCGCGTCTCCGCCGCCGCCGGAGCCTGACCCCGCCGGGGATTCTCGAGCACCGACCCCGAGACCTGCGAACGCTGGTTGACTGAGGAACATGGCCGATGTGGCGATGTTTCCTCTGGGGTCGGTGCTCTTCCCGCACACGCCCCTCGTGCTGCGCGTCTTCGAGCCGCGCTACCTGACGATGGTCGGACGGCTCCTCGACGAGGAGGACCCCCAGTTCGGGGTCGTCCTGATCGAGCGCGGACACGAAGCCGGAGGCGGCGACCAGCGCAGCGGTGTCGGCACGATGGCGCGCCTGATGCAGGTGCAGGCCGGCGCCGAGGACATCCAGATCGTCGCCGTCGGCGGCGACCGCGTGCTGGTCGAGGAGTGGCTCGAGGACGACCCGCACCCGGCCGCGCGGGTCAGCGTCCTCCCCCGCCTCACCTGGGACGACGCGTTGACGCCCCTGCTGACCGAAGCCGACCGGATCGTGCGCCGTGTCCTCGGTCGGGCCGCGCAGGTCGGTCCGACGGCGTGGGATGCCGACACCGAGATCTCCGACGATCCGGTCGAGGCCGCGTGGCAGCTGGCCGCGATCGCACCGCTCGGCGAGTTCGACCGCTTCACCCTCCTTCAGTCGGCCTCGATGGGGGCTCTCCTGCGCGAGCTCATCGACCTGTCGCTCGACATGGAGCCGCTGCTTCAGCCGTTCGCCGACTGATCCCGCGGAGGCGCCGTCGGATCACCCGGGCGCGCTGCCGTCAGAGGAACATCCACTCGTCGCCGGATGACCCGCGAGGCGGCTCGGCGAGGATCGGGGCGGGGTTCCAGCGGGCGCGGAGACGCCGGATCGGCCACGCCGTCACCACAGCGAGCGCACCCCGGCGGCCCGCGCGCAGGCGGACGAGGCTCGCCACCGACGGCCCGGTGGGGACGACCTTGGGGAGGTGCGCCGCTCCCACCACCCACTCCGGCAGTCCGAGCACGCGGAGCACGTCCCGCAGCCGCTCGGACTCGAAGGTGCTGTCCGGATCGAGCTCGTCATCGAGGATCTCCTCGAGGCGCTCCGCAGCGTCCTCACGACCGAACAGCTCCGCGATCGCGGGCGCCTGGTCGGCACCCACCGGCTCGGAGATCACCTCGCGGTCGGCATCCGGTTCGCGGGAGGGGTCGCTGTCGTAACGGGCGACCTCGTCCGCGCCGGAGAAGGCGACGAGGCCGAGCTGACGATCGCGCCGGACCCGCGCGGCCAGCGCCCGCGCGCCGGTCGCGGCGGCGAGATCGCGGCCCGCCTCGACGATCCCGCGGTGCCCCGCCGCGACGACGCCGTCGCCGGGGTCCCCCACGATGACGGTCACCCCGTCCTCCGCCGGAGCGATCCAGCCGCTGAAACGCATCGCCGCGAGCGCCTCCTCGACCTGCGCCGCGGGCGCGGCATCCGTCAGCAGCAGGACGGCGCCGTACGAGAAGCCGTCCGGGCCGCCGATCTCGGATTCGGCGCCCGCGGGAGGGGGCATGTACATGCGTCGATCCTCCCGCACCGGCGCCCGCGTAGACACCCCCGGTACGACTGTCAAGCCCCGATGCCCGCGACGACCCCGTCCGTAACCTGGTCAGCACCACCATCGGCGAACGACGGAAGGAGACCCTCATGGGACTCGGAGACGACATCAAGCACAACGCTGAGAGCGCCATGGGCTCGGCCAAGGAAGGCATCGGCAAGGCCACCGACAACGACGAGATGGTTGCCGAGGGCAAAGCCGACAAGGCCAAGGCCGACGCCAAGAAGGTCGGTCAGGACGTCAAGGACGCCGTGACCGGCGAGTAATTCTTCGTCGGGAGGCCCGGGGTGCGCATCGCGTCCCGGGCCTCTCGCGTGTCCGGACGCGACGGGACCTTCGACCTCCGCCCGCGCATCCCCCCTCGCGTTCACTGAGAGCATGACGTTCGCCCCCGGCGCCCTCTCCACGTTCTCCGCGGTCTCCAGCGACAGTCGCGTGGAGATCCTCCGGCTCCTGCAGGAGCATCCCGATCGGCCGATCGCCGACCTCGTCGCCGCCACCGGGAAGCACCCCAACACCGTGCGCGAGCACCTGCAGCGGCTGGTCGCCGCCGGCTACGTCGTCGAGCGCACCGAGCACCGGACCCGGCGGGGGCGTCCGCGCGTGCTGTACTCCGCCGCCGCGGATGTCCCCGCGGTGCACCCCGTCACCCGGCGCCGTGCCGACGAGGCCGCCCGGCGCGGTGACCTCCTCCGTCGGCTGTACGCCGTTCCCGCGCCGTCGGGTCTCGGCATCGACGCCGTGCACCAGCTCGACGCGATCGTCGAGGATCTCGCGGATGCCGGCTTCGACCCCGTCGTCGACGAGCGCGACCTGACGCTCGATCTCGGCCCCTGCCCGCGTCGGCTTCCCATCGACTCCGCGGAGGACCGCGCCGAGAACGCCGCCGCCTGCCGCGTGCATCTGGGACTCCTGCGGAACCTCCTCGCCCAGGCGGGCGGTCCCCTCACCGTCGCCGACGACGGGATCACCCAGGAGCACGGCTGCGGTGACCGGTGCGTCATCCGGCTCCGCACCGACGACGCAGCGTCCGCGATATCGGCGCCTCAGGCCTCGCCGGGAACCCGCACCCTCTGCGCACCGGTGTAGACGTTCAACGAGGATCCGCGGACGAAGCCCGCGAGCGTGAGTCCGCGCGCCTCGGCGAGCTCGACGGCGAGCGAGGAGGGAGCCGACACCGCCGAGAGGACGGGGATTCCCGCCATCGCCGCCTTCTGGACGAGCTCGAAGCTCGCGCGACCCGAGACCTGCAGCACGGTTCCGGACAGCGGCAGGCGATCGGCCAGCACCGCCCAGCCGACGACCTTGTCGACGGCGTTGTGGCGACCGACGTCCTCCCGCGCGACGAGCAGCTCGCCGCTCCCGCCGTCGAAGAGGGCTGCGGCATGGAGCCCCCCGGTCTTGGTGAAGACCGCCTGCTCCTCGCGCAGCCGGTCGGGGAGGGAGAGGAGGAACGCGGCGTCCACCTCGAGCGGATCGCCCGCGACGTCGTGGGCCGACACGGTCTCGACCGCGTCGATGGAGGCCTTGCCGCACACGCCGCACGAGCTCGTCGTGTAGAACCGGCGCGCGGCGTCGGCGGGGAGCGCCACGCCCTCCGCGAGTGC
The DNA here is from genome assembly GCF_040687055.1 of Microbacterium sp. NPDC077184. Classification (NCBI taxonomy): domain Bacteria; kingdom Bacillati; phylum Actinomycetota; class Actinomycetes; order Micrococcales; family Microbacteriaceae; genus Microbacterium; species Microbacterium sp. NPDC077184. The sequence continues at coordinate 473,071 of NZ_JBFBMM010000001.1, read as the reverse complement.
CACGTCGAGCACGTTGTACGTGTTCTCGGACACACCGGCCGCACCCGCGCCCGTGCCCGGGCCGCCGCAGTGGATCGCCGAGCGGAACTGCCCGCCGTGGGCGATGACCGCCTCCGAGACGAGGAATCCCGCCGCCAGCTCCACGTCGTGTCCGGGCGTGCGCATCGTCACCGCGAGCGGCTCGCCACCCACGCGGATCTCCAGCGGCTCCTCCACCGCGAGGGTGTCGGGGCGGCGGCGCGTCCGGGCGGCATCCGCCTCCAGAGTCACCGTCAGCACGGGTCGCCGCGCCGTGAGCCGTCCCATGTCCTCGGTCCCTCTCAGCCGCCGATGGCGTTCATGCCGCGCGCCGGCTGCAGGAACGACGGGTCGTCGATGGCGTGCCCGGGGAGCTTCCCGGCGACGCAGGCGCGGAGCACTCCGCCGACGGTGGCGGCGTCGTCCTCACTCCCGGCGCGCAGCACCGGGAGCAGGTCGTACTCGGAAGTGGAGAACAGGCAGTTGCGCAGCTGACCGTCCGCGGTCAGGCGAAGGCGGTCGCAGTCGCCGCAGAAGGGTGCGGTCACCGACGCGATGATCCCCACGGTGTCGGCGGTGCCGTCGATCGACCACCGTTCGGCGGGCGCCCCGCCGCGCCCGGGAATCGGGTCGAGCCTCCACTGCGCCGACAGCGCGGCGAGGATCTCCTCGCGCGTCACCATCTGCGCGCGATCCCACGTGTGCCCGGCATCCAGCGGCATCTGTTCGATGAAGCGCATCTGCGCGCCCTGCTCACGGGCGAAGGCGACCAGCTCGACCAGCTCGTCGTCGTTGACGCCGCGCATCGCGACGGCGTTGAGCTTGAGAGGGCGAAGGGGGGATGCCGCGGCAGCCGCGATGCCGCGGAGGACGTCGGGCAGCCGGTCGCGGCGCGTCAGGGCGTGGAAGCGATCGCGGCGGATCGTGTCGATGGAGATGTTCAGGCGCGACAGACCCGCGGCGATGAGATCCGGAAGGACCTCGTCGAGGCGGATGCCGTTCGTCGTCATCGCGAGCTCCACGCCGCTCCCGTCCGGGCGGCGGATCGCGGCCAGGCGCCGCACGACCTCCACGATGTCGGGGCGGAGGAGCGGTTCGCCGCCGGTGAGACGGAAGGTCGACACCCCCGCGTCAGCGGCCACGCGGGCGACGCGCTCGATCTCGTCGAGGGTCAGGATGCTCGTCTTGGCCAGCCACTCGTTGCCCTGCTCGGGCATGCAGTACGTGCAGCGCAGCGAGCAGCGATCGGTGAGGGAGATCCGGAGGTCGCGGTGCACGCGGCCGAACCGGTCCACGAGCGGCGCGCGCGGATCGCTCTCGTGATCCGCCGCGCCGGATGCCGCGAGCCGCGGCATCCCGATCATCACCGGCGTGGCCATTGTCCGAGCCTAGACGCCGCGTGGGCGAGAGGGCGGGCGGCGACGGATATTCACGGCTCCCACGCCGGCGCCGCGCGGTCGGAGCGGAGCATCCTGATCTTGACGGAGGGGGAAGATCTCCCTCCCCGTATGGTCAGACCACATGGTACTCTGTGGTCAGACCACTCAAGCCGACCCAGACGATCGGAGAGCGCATCGTGGAATTCCTGGACCCCCTGCTGCTGGCACGCTGGCAGTTCGGTCTCACGACGCTGTACCACTACCTCTTCGTCCCGCTGACGCTCGGTATGGCCCTGGTCGTGGCGATCTTCCAGACCGTCTGGCACCGCACCGGTCAGGTGAAGTACCTGCACCTGACGCGGCTGTTCGGGAAGATCTTCCTCATCAACTTCGCCATGGGCGTCGTGACCGGCATCGTGCAGGAGTTCCAGTTCGGGATGAACTGGTCGGCGTACTCCCGCTTCGTCGGCGACGTCTTCGGCGCGCCCCTTGCCTTCGAGGGCCTCATGGCCTTCTTCTTCGAGGCCACCTTCATCGGGCTGTGGATCTTCGGCTGGAACCGGCTCCCCCGCGCCCTCCACCTCTTCTCGGCGTGGATGGTCGTGTTCGGCTCGACCCTGTCGGCGTACTTCATCCTCGCCGCGAACGCGTTCATGCAGAACCCGGTCGGCTACCAGATGGCCGCCGACGGCAGCCGGGCCGAGCTGATCGACTTCTTCGCCGTCCTCACCAACCCGGTCGTCCTCGCCGCCTTCCCGCACACGATCTTCGCCGCGTGGATGTTCGCCGCGACGGTCGTCGTCGCCGTCTCGGCGTGGCACCTCTCGCGCAACCAGCACATCGACACGATGCGCACCTCGCTCCGCTTCGGCCTCTGGGCCGTCGTCATCTCCTTCGTCGGCGTCGCGATCTCCGGCGACCAGCTCAGCTTGGTCATGGTGGCGACCCAGCCGATGAAGATGGCGGCCGCGGAAGCCATGTGGGACACCGCGTGCGGAGCGGATGCCTCGTTCTCGCTGTTGTCGCTCGGCACGCCCGACGGCTCCGAGGAGATCTGGTCGCTGCGCGTGCCGTACCTGCTGTCACTGCTGTCCACGCACAGCCTCGACGGCTGCGTCGAAGGCCTCAACGACCTCCAGGCCCAGTACACCGAGCAGTTCGGCGCCGGCGTGGACTACATGCCCATCGTCTGGGTCACCTACTGGTCGTTCCGCTGGATGATCGCCCTCGGCGGCGCCGCGGCGCTCATCGCGATCGCGGGCCTGTGGGTCACGCGCAAGAAGGCCACCCGCCCGGTCGCGGGCTGGATGTGGAAGATCGCGATCTGGTCGGCTCCCCTCCCGCTCCTCGGCAGCCTCGTCGGCTGGGTCTTCACCGAGATGGGCCGGCAGCCCTGGATCGTCTTCGGCCTCATGCTCACCGAGGACGGCGTCTCGCCCAGCGTCCCGGGATGGACGGTGCTGATCTCGCTGCTGTCGTTCACCGCGATCTACGCGATCCTCGCCGTGGTGGAGTTCGGCCTCATCGTCAAGGCCGCCCAGAAGGGTCCGGATCCGCTGCCGGGCCCCGACGACCCCGACCCGCGCGACCGCGCGGTCGAAGACACCCCGACCACGGTCTACTGAGCACCCGGAGCACATCATGGATCTCGCCTACCTCTGGTTCTGGATCGTCGGCATCTTCTTCATCGGCTACTTCGTCCTGGACGGCTTCGACTTCGGTGTCGGGATGTCGCTCCCCTTCCTCGGGAAGAACGACGTCTCGCGCCGCCAGATCATCAACACCATCGGCCCGGTGTGGGACCTCAACGAGACGTGGGTGATCGTCGCGGGCGCCGTCCTGTTCGCGGCCTTCCCGAACTGGTACGCCACGCTGTTCAGCGGCTTCTATCTGCCGCTCCTGCTGATCCTCCTGGCCCTCATCGTCCGCGGCGTCTCGTTCGAGTACCGCCACCAGCGCGACTCGCTGCAGTGGAAGCGCCGCTTCGACACGATGATCGTGGTGGGTTCGGCCGTGCCGTCGCTGCTGTGGGGCGTCGCCTTCGCGAACATCGTCCAGGGCGTCCCGATCGACGCCGACATGGAGTTCACCGGGACCCTCCTCACCCTCCTGAACCCCTACGGACTGCTCGGGGGACTCACCACGCTCCTGCTGTTCTTCACGCACGGGCTGTACTTCATCGCGCTGAAGACCGACGACCCGGTCCGGAGTGACGCGCGCCGCCTCGCCGGGCGCGCCGGGATGCTGACGATCGTCGTCGCGGCCGCGTTCCTCGTCTGGACGATCTTCATCGCCGCCGGACGCGAGGCGCCGCTTCTGGTCTTCGTCATCGCCGCGGCCGCGGTCGCCGCGGTGACCCTGATCATGTCGGTGTTCTTCAACGCCCGCGACCGCGAGGGCTGGGCGTTCGGTTTCGGTGCCGCGACCATCGTCACCGCGGTGCTGAGCCTCTTCTTCGCCCTGTTCCCCTACGTCATGCCCTCCTCGACCGACCCGGCATACAGCCTGACCATCGACAACGCCTCGAGCACCGACTACACCCTGACGATCATGTCGTGGGCGGCGCTGATCTTCCTGCCGATGATCGTGCTCTACCAGGGCTGGACCTACTGGGTGTTCCGCAAGCGCGTCACGCGCGCGACGATCGAGCGCGCCGCCGCGGAGGTGCACTGAGCGTCGGGCGGCTAGTGTCGACAGCGGTATGAACGAATCGGATGCCGACGGCCCCACCCGCGCGGGAGGGCCGCCCGTGGATCCGCGGCTCCTGCGCTACGCGACCGCCTCGCGGGGCTTCTTCATCGCCCTCGGCGTGCTGTCGCTCGGCCAGACCGCGGTCATCGTGGCGTTCGCCTGGCTCCTCTCACGCGCGGTCGTCGGCGTCATCGACGGCGTGCCCGTCGCCGACCTCACGCAGACCCTCGCGCTCCTCGCCGCGGTGATCGCCGTCCGCGCGACACTGCTCGCCGTCCGCGAGCGGGTCGCCGCCCACGCCGCCGCACGCGTGCAGTCCCAGCTGCGCGAGGGCCTCCTCGCCGCGGTGGGCCGGCTCGGTCCGGGGTGGCTCGCGAGCCGCAACTCGGCGGCGCTCGCGGTGACCGCCGGGCGCGGCCTGGACGCGCTCGAGGCGTACTTCGGGCGCTACCTGCCCCAGCTCGTGCAGACCGCCGTCGCGACGCCCCTCATCATCGCGGTGATGTGGTGGCAGGACTGGATCTCGGGCCTCACCGTCATCCTCACCCTGCCCCTGATCCCGCTGTTCATGGTGCTGATCGGACTCGCGACGCGCAGCGTCCAGCGGAAGCAGTGGGCGACCCTCGGCCGTCTCGCCGCCCGCTTCTCCGACACGGTGCAGGGGCTGTCGACGCTGAAGGTGTTCGGCCGTCAGCACCGCGCGGCATCCTCCATTGAGCGGGTCACCGAGGACTACCGGCGCGAGACGATGCGGGTGCTGCGCGTGTCGTTCCTCTCGGGCTTCGCCCTCGAGTTCCTCGCGTCCCTCTCGGTCGCCGTCATCGCCGTCACGATCGGCTTCCGCCTCATCGACGGATCACTCCTGCTGTCGGTCGGACTCTTCGTTCTCCTCCTCGCCCCCGAGGCCTACCTCCCGGTGCGCCAGGTCGGCGTGCAGTTCCACGCCGCCGCCGAGGGCGTCGCCGCGACCGACGACGTCTTCGCCGTGCTCGACGCCGCCCGCGCACTCCCGGTCGACGGGACGGAGAGCCCCACGACGGGCGACCCGACGGAGACCGCGTCCGTGGGCGACCTGGTGCTCGACGGCGTCGCCGTCCACTACGGCGAGCGCGCGCTCCGCCCCGTGAGCCTCCGCGCCGCTCCCGGCACCGTGACGGTGCTGGCGGGACCCAGCGGCGTCGGCAAGTCCAGCGTCTTCGCGGCCCTGCGCGGCGCGGTCGCCTTCGACGGAGCCGCCCGCCTCGGCGACACCGACCTCCGCGCGCTTCCCCCCGCCCGGTGGCTCGCGTGGGCCGGTCAGCAGCCCGGACTGATCGGCGGCACCGTCGCCGAGAACGTCGCCCTCGGCGACGACGACCCCGACACCGCCGCCGTCGCGCGGGCCCTCGCGCTCGCGTGCGCCGACGACATCACCCCGGAACGGATGCTGGGCGTCCAGGGCGCGGGTCTCTCCGGCGGCCAGGCGCAGCGGGTCGCCGTCGCCCGTGCGGTCTACCGGCTCCTCCGCGGGCGCGCGCGCGTCCTCGCGCTCGACGAGCCGAGCGCGGCCCTCGACGCCGAGACGGAGGCGCGCCTCTGGGCCGCTGTCCGCGCGCTCGCCGACGCGGGCGCCTGCGTCCTCCTCATCTCCCACCGCACCACCGCGCACGCGATCGCCGACCAGGTCGTCCGGCTGCAGGCCCGAGCGGCCGAGGCTGCCCCCGCCACCGCGGGAGGGGTGACCGCATGACCGCGCGCTCCCGCGTCGCCGCGTCGACGGCCACCCCCGCCGGCGTCCTCCGCGGTGCCGTCCCGCCCTCGCCACGCCTGGTGCCCGCGCTCGCCTCCGGGTTCGCCTCCGAGGCCTCCGCGGTGGCGCTCCTCGCCGTCAGCGCGTGGCTGATCGTCCGGGCCAGCGAACAGCCTCCCGTGCTCTTCCTCACCGCCGCCGTCGTCGGCGTGCGCTTCTTCGCGATCTCGCGGGCGGTCTTCCGCTACCTCGAGCGCCTCACCGGCCACGACGCCGCGCTCCGGCAGCTCGCGGCGACCCGTTCCGCGCTCATCCGGCGCCTCGTGCCGCTCGCCCCCGACGGGCTCACCCGCTCGCGCCGCGGGTCGATGCTCGGCGCGCTCGTCGACGACGTCGACGAGCTCCAGAACCTTCCCCTGCGCGTCATCCAGCCGCTCGCAGCCTCCGCCACCGTGGCCCTCGGCGCGGTGATCCTCGTGAGCATCGTGTGGTGGCCGGCGGGCCTCACCCTGCTGGCGTGTCTCCTCGCCGCGGGGGTCGCCGCCACCGCGTGGGGGTGGGCCTCCGGCGCCCGCGCCGAGCGCGCGATAGCCCCGCTGCGCGCGGAACTGTCGGATGCCGTCCTCGACCAGCTCGGCAGCCTCGACGTCCTGTCGGCCTACGGCGCGGAAGAGGCCGGGCGCGCCCGCATCGCCCGCGCCGATCGGGCGCTCCGGCGCGCGGTCCTCCGCCGCGCGAGCGCGCAGGCCGGAACCGCGGCGGTGGTGTCGCTCCTCGCCGGCGCGGCGAGTCTCGCCGCGGTGCTCGTGACGGCGGGCCCCGTCGCCGTCGGCACCGTCTCGGCGCCCGCCCTGGCCGTGGTGATCCTCGTCCCGATGGCCGTGTTCGAGGTGTTCGCCGCCGTCCCGCTCGCCGCCGCCGCGTGGCGTCAGGTGCGCGCGAGCGCCACGCGTGTGGCCGACGCGGTCCCCACCGACGTGCCCGCGGGTCTCGTCGCCCATGACCCCGAGCCCACCGGCCTCGGCCCCGCGCTCGGCGACGGCATCCGCCTCCGCGGAGTCTCCGCCCGCTGGCCCGGAACCGACGCTCCCGCCCTCCGCGACGTCGACCTCGACATCGCCCCGGGAGAGCGGCTGCTCGTCGTCGGCTCGAGCGGCGCGGGGAAGTCGACGCTCGCCCACGTGCTCGTCCGCTTCCTCGACGTCACCGGCGACTACACGATCGGGGACGTCGCGGTCGGGGAGCTCTCCACGGACGACGTCCGGCGCACCATCGGTCTCTGCGAACAGAGCCCGATGCTGTTCGACGAGGACATCCGCCAGAACCTGCTCTTCGCGCGCGACACCGCCACGGATGCCGATCTCGTCGCGGTCCTCGATCGCGTGGGCCTCGGCGACTGGCTGCGCGAGCGCGGAGGCCTGGACGCGCGCGTCGGCGAGCGCGGTGCCCTCGTCTCGGGCGGGCAGGCGCAGCGGCTCGCGCTCGCGCGGGCGCTGCTACGCGGGTTCCCCGTCCTGGTCCTGGACGAACCGACCGCCGGGGTGGATCCCGCCGCGTCCGACGCCCTGCTGCGCGACTTGCTCGAAGCCGCCGGTGACGATCAGGCGGTCGTCCTCATCTCGCACGTGACCGTGCCGGAGGGTCTCATCGACCGCACCGTGCACGTGCGGGCGGGCACGATCGTCAGCGCGTGACGGTCACCGGCTGCGCGAACGCCTCGACATCCATCTCGGCGGTCGCGGCGATGCGACTGGCCATCCCCGAGAAGATGAAGCCGTGGAAGGGCAACACCGCCAGCCAGTAGAGGCGACCGGCAAGCCCCAGCGGGAAGAACACCGCACGCTGCTCGTAGCGCGAGCCGTTCTCCTCCGCCACGGCGCGGAGCTCGAGCCACGCGAGCCCCGGCACCTTCATCTCGGCCCGGAGTCGCAGGAACGAGCCGGGCTCGAGGGCCTCCACCCGCCAGAAATCCAGCGCGTCGCCGACCTGGAGACGCTCGCGGCTGCGGCGGCCGCGGGCGAGACCGATGCCGCCGACGAGACGGTCCATCCAGCCGCGGATCGCCCACAGGATGGGTGAGGAGTACCACCCGTTGGCGCCGCCGATCCCCTCGATGACGCGCCAGAGGGCCTCCTGCGGCGCCGAGGTGTGCGCCGATCGGGCGTCGACGAAGACGGTGCGCCCGGCCCAGTCGGGGTCGCTCGGCAGCGGATCGCTCGGGACGCCGAGCACCTCGGCATCCAGCCAGCTCGTCTCCACGCGGTCCTCCTGCTCGCGGCCGAGCGCGAGCTGCACCGCGTGCCGGTAGCTGGTGAGCCCGTCCTCGGGCGGCGGGATCAGGTCGTCGATGTCGTGGTCTTTCATCACGCACTCGTTCTGCAGCGACTCCACGAGCGGACGCGCGATCGAGCGGGGAATGGGCGTGACGAGATTCACCCAGTGCGAGGCGAGCCGCGGCGTGAGGACGGGGAGCGCCGCGATCGCCCGCTGCGGCAGACCCGCCACGACGGCGTAGCCGTTCATCATCTGCCCGTAGCGGAGGACGTCGGGTCCGCCGATGTCGACGGCGCGGTTCACGTCCGGGGCGATCTTCGCCGCTCCCAGCAGATAGTGCAGGACGTCGCGGACCGCGATGGGCTGGATGTGGTTGCGCACCCAGCGCGGGGCCGGCATGTAGGGCAGCACCTCGGTGAGATGGCGGACCATCTCGAAGGACGCCGACCCCGAGCCGATGACGACGCCCGCCTGCAGGACGAGGGTCGGCACGCCCGAGGCGAGGAAGACCTCCCCGACCTCCACGCGCGAGCGCAGGTGCGCCGACAGGGGCGCGTCCTCGGGGTGGAGGCCGCCGAGGTAGACGATGCGCGACACCCCGGCGGCCGCGGCCGCATCGGCGACGGTGCGCGCGGCACGGCGGTCGGCGTCTTCGAACGCCGCACCGGCGGACATCGAGTGCACGAGGTAGTAGAGGACGTCGACGTCCTCGGTCGCCTCGGCCACCGCCGCGGGATCCGTGGCGTCGCCCTGCACGGACTCGACGTCGGCTCCCCACGTGAACGCGCCGAGGCGCGACGTGTCGCGCGCGAGGACCCGCACGCGGTAGCCCGCGGCGAGAAGGCGCGGGACGAGTCGGCCGCCGATGTAGCCGGTGGCACCGAGCACGAGGACCCGCGGGGGCGTGCCGTCCTCGGCGGGGACGGCCCGCAGGGCCGTTTCTCGTCCGGTCGGCGTGGAGAGATCGTCCATGACGGAAGGCTACGCGCGCGGTCGGTCCTGCGGACCCGTTTGACCCGAATCCGCGTCACGCTCGCGCCCCTGCGCCTCGCGGTCGAACCCCTGCGCCTCGCGGTCGAACCCCGGCGCCTCGCGGTCGAAGCCCTGCGCCTCGCCGTCGAATCGGCGGGCGGCGGCGACCGCGGCAGGGAAGCGGGAGCGCGGGGCGGCGAGCACCTCGGCGACGGTGCCCTCCTGCACGAGGGCGCCGTCCTCGACGATCACGAGGCGCTCGGCGATCCCGACGGCATCCGCCGCGTCGTGCGAGACAACGACGGCGGTCACCCCGGTCGTGGCGAGCTGTGCCCGCAGAAGCGCACGGATCTCGGCGGCGGTCGCGACGTCGAGGGAGGTGAGCGGCTCGTCGAGGAGCAGCAGGCGCGGTTCGACGGCGAGCGCCCGCGCGAGCGCAACCCGCTGCTGCTGTCCACCCGACAGGGCGTCGGGCGCGAGATCGCCCGTGCCGGCGAGCCCCACGCGCTCGAGCCAGGTGTCGGCGTCTGCGCGGGCCGCGCGCGCGGCCACACCGCGTGCCCGCGGACCGAAGGCGATGTTCTCCCGCACGCTCAGGTGCGGGAAGAGGCGGGGATCCTGCCCGAGAAGGGAGATCCCGCGCTCCGCGGGGTCGCGGTGCACCCCCGACGGCCCGCCCGCGAGGAGGTCGCCGCCGAGCCGGATCGCTCCGGCGTCGAGTCGGACGAGCCCCGCGAGGGCCTGGAGGAGCGTCGACTTGCCGGCCCCGCTCGGACCCATGACGGCCAGGGTGCCACCCGCGCGCACGGCGAGTTCCACGTCCACGGTGAATCGGCTCCGCGCGACGACGACGCGCGCGTCCAGCGCCGCCGCCGTCATCGCGGAGCCCCCGGTCCGGTCGGACGCCACGCGCGCACGAGGAGGAGCACCCCGACCGCGGTGAACAGCAGCAGGAGCGAGAGGGCGATCGCCGTGCCCTGTGTGACTCCGGCGCCGTTGAACGCGGTGTAGATCGCCAGCGGCATGGTCTGGGTGACGCCCGGCGCGTTCCCGGCGAACAGGGCCGTGGCCCCGAACTCGCCGATCGCGCGCGCGAAACAGAGGACGACGCCCGCCACGATCCCGGGCGCGGCGAGCGGGATCGTGATGCGCCGGAGGATCGTCCACCGTCCGGCGCCGAGTCCGGCCGCTGCCTGCTCGTAGCCGACACCGGTCGCGCGGAGGGACCCCTCGACGGCGAGGACGAGGAAGGGCAACGCGACGAAGGTCTGCGCGATCACGACCGCGGGGGTGGAGAACGGCAGACGGATGCCGAGGTCGGCGAGAACGCCGCCGAGCCACCCCGTTCGGCCGAACAGATACAGGAGCGCGACGCCGCCCACCATCGGGGGCAGGACGAGCGGCACCGTGACGAGCGCGCGGAGGAGTCCCGCGGTACGTGCGGAGCTCCGCGCGATCACGATCGCGAGCGGGATGCCGAGGATCGCGCACACGCCGGTGGCGATGATGCCGGTCGACAGCGACAGCCCCAGGGCCGACAGCGCCTGCGGGGAGGTGACGTCGGCGACGAGCGACGACCACGGCACCCGGGCGACGAGCGCGACGAGCGGGACGAGGAGGAGCGCGAGCGCCGCAACAGCCGGGAGGACGAGGATGCGCGGGACGAAGCCCGCGGGCTGTCGGGATCCGGGCCGACGCGCGCTCACGGTGATCCGAAGCCGAGGTCCGCCAGAACGGCCTGGCCGCGATCGCCGAGGACGAAGGCCACGAACGCCGCGGCGACCTCGGGATCGACGGCGTCCTCGAGCGCGGCGATCGGGTAGCGGTTGACGACGTCCGCGGCGCCTTCCGGGATGATCACCTCGACGTCGTCGCGTCCGGCGACGTCGGTGGCGTAGACGAGTCCGGCGTCGGCCTCACCCGCCGCGACTTTGGTCAGCACCGCGGTGACGTTCTGCTCGGAGCTGGCCGGGGTGACGCGAACGCCCTGATCGGCGAGCAGGGTCTGCGACGCCGCACCGCACGGCACCTCCGGCGCGCACAGCACGACGCGCGCTGAGGGATCGGAGAGCTCGGCGAGACCCGCGATCTGTGCGGGGTTCCCCGCCGGCACCGCGACGACGAGGGTGTTGGTGGCGAACAGCGCCGGTTCCGCGGCGAGGCCCGCCTCGACGACGGTCGCCATGGTGTTCTCGTCGGCCGAGGCGAAGACGTCGGCGGGTGCGCCCTCGACGATCTGGGTGGCGAGCGTGCTCGAGCCGTCGTAGGAGATCGGGCGGACGTCCACACCCGGGTAGGCCTGCTCGAACTGCGCGGCGATCTCGTCGAAGGCGACCGAGAGGGACGCCGCGGCGAAGATCGTGACCTCTCCGGTCAGCGCGTCGGCGTCGCCGATCGAGGTCTCCCCCGCCTGCGGATCCTCCGTCGGTGACGAGGCGCACCCGCCGAGCAGGAGCACGCACGCGGCGAGCGCGGAGAGGAGGGGAAGCGAGCGGGAACGAGGCACGTCAGTCCTTCGGGGTCTCGACGATGACGGTGGTGGCCTTGACGACGGCGACGGCGAGCGACCCGACCTCGAGGCCGAGGGCGTCCACCGCCTCGGCGGACATCAGCGACACCACGCGGTGCGGGCCGGATTGGATGTCGACCTGCGCCATCACCGTGTCCCGCACGATACGGGTGACGAGTCCCGTGAAGCGATTGCGCGCGCTGGAGAGGACGTCGGTGGGGTCGTCCGGCCGCGCCGCGAGGGCGACCGCGCGTTCGGCGAGGGCCGCCCCGGGGATCTCCGCGGGGCTCGCACCGGTGGTCGGGAGCGTGCCGGCATCCACCCAGCGGCGCACGGTGTCATCGCTCACGCCCAGGAGACGCGCGGCGTCCGCGATCTTGTAGGCGGTCATCGCGTCACGATATCACCGCACACGCGGGTCGAGGGAGCCTTCTTCTCCGCACGTGCGGAACCCGGCATCCGATCCGGACTCCCGTCGTAGCCTGAGGGGGTGCCCCTTCCCCCGCTGGTCGCGCCCGTGGACGCCCTCGACCCCGCCGAGGCCTCCCGCACCGCCCGTCACGCGGTCCTCGCGGGATTCGGCGAGATCGGTCAGCGCCGCCTCGCCGCCGCCCACGTCGCGGTGATCGGCGCGGGCGGTCTCGGGTCGCCCGTGATCCTCGCCCTCGCCGCGGCCGGGATCGGCCGGCTCACCGTCATCGACGACGACGTCGTGGAGATCTCCAACCTCCAGCGCCAGGTGCTGCACCGCCACCGCGACGCCGGCCGCCCGAAGACCGCCTCGGCGATCCGGGCGGCGGCCGACCTCTCCCCCGGCACCCGCGTCGACGCCGTGACCGAGCGGATCGCCCCCGCCAACGCCGCCGCGCTCCTCGCGGACGCCGACGTCGTGATCGACGGCAGCGATACCTTCGCGACGCGTCGCGCGGTCGCCGACGCCTGCGAGAGCCTCGGCATCCCCCTCGTCTGGGGCGTGGTGCAGGAGTTCCACGCCCAGGTGACGATCTTCTGGACCCCGCCGGATGCCGCGCTCCCCGCCGTCCGTCTCGCCGACCTCTACCCGGAGGGCACCGAGGGCGAGGTCCCCACGTGCGCCGCGGTGGGGGTGCTCGGATCGCTCTGCATCCAGGTCGGCGGCGTCCTCGCCACCGAGACCGTCAAGCTGCTCACCGGGATCGGGGAGCCCCTCCTCGGCCGCGTCCTGGTGGTGGACGCGCTCCGCGGGCGCACGTCCGAGGTACCGCTGCGACCGAGCCGGATGCCTGCTCCGGTCGTCTCGCCGGCGCCCCCGCCGACGGCCGCACCCGCACCGACGCCGGTGCCGGACGTCGACCTGGAGGCGGCACTGTCGGCCTCCCGCGCGGGCGCGCTGCTCCTCGACGTCCGCGAGCCGGCCGAGACCGCCACCGGGACGATCCCGGGGTCCGTGACCATCTCGCTCGCTGATCTGCTCGCCGAACCGGCCCGGGTGACGGCATCCTCCGTCGTGGTGATCTGCCACGCCGGTGGTCGCGCCCACCGCGCCGCCGAGGTGCTCCGCTCGCGCGGCGTCGATGCCGCGGTGCTTGCGGGCGGGCTCTCGACGTGGCCGAACGCGACGGACCTTTCGCCGGAGCCGAGCACGATCGCCGAGGAGCCTTCCGCGTGACCGATGACCTGATCGACCTCGACGCCCACCGCGCGACCGTCCTCGCCGCGGCGTCCCTCCGCTCCTCCGAGGTCCTGCCGCTCGCGGCCGCCCTCGGACGCACACTCCGGGAGCCGGTGCACGCGGCCGTCGACCTCCCCGTCTTCGACAATTCCGCGATGGACGGCTTCGCCGTCCGCGGCGAGGACGTCGCCGGGGCGAGCGACCACCGTCCCGCCCGACTGCGCGTCGTCGCCGACATCCCTGCCGGATCGGGCGAGGACCCGCCGCTCGGTCCGGGCGAGGCGGCCCGCATCATGACCGGGGCGCCGATGCCGAGCGGGGCCGACACGATCGTCCCGTTCGAGAGCACCGCCGGCGGGCTCGCCGATTCGCTGGACGAGGTGCTCGTGATCGCCGCGCCCGCACCGGGGGTCCACGTGCGTCGCCGGGGTGAGGACTGCATCGCCGGCGCCGAGATCCTCACCGTGGGAACCGCGCTCGGTCCGCTGCAGCTCTCCTCCGCAGCGGCGGCCGGGGTGGCCGCGGTGACGGTCGCCCGCCGACCGCGCGTGGCGGTGGTGTCCACGGGTACCGAGCTGGTCGCACCGGGGACGCCGCTCCGCCGCGGCGAGATCCCCGAGTCCAACGGCATCCTGCTGGAGATGCTCGCGCGCGAGGCCGGCGCGGACGTCGTGGCCCGCGAGGTGGTCGACGACACGGTCGGCGGCCCCCTCGGGGCGATCGCGCGTGCCGAGGAGGTGGACGCGGATCTCGTGATCTTCTCGGGCGGCGTCAGCGCGGGCGCCTACGAAGTGGTCAAGTCGACCCTCGGCGCGTGGATGACCTTCTCGAAGGTGCGGATGCAGCCCGGCAAGCCGCAGGGGTTCGGGGTCTCCCCCGCCGGGACGCTGCTGTTCGGTCTTCCGGGGAACCCCGTCAGCGCCGCGGTGTCCTTCGAGGTCTTCGTCCGCCCGGCGCTCCTCGCGATGCAGGGGCGGAGCGACCTCGCCCGACCCGTCGTGACCCTCCCCGCCGCGCGCGGGTGGCGGACACCCCCGGGACGCGCGCAGTTCCTCCCGGTCCGGATCGATCGTGCCGATCCGGCGCAGTGGCGCGCGGTCCCGGCCACGAGCGGCGGATCGCACCTGGCGGGGGGCCTCGCCCGCGCGGAGGCGTACGCGATGGTGCCCGCCGAGGTGGCGGCGGTCGAGGCGGGCGATCTCGTCGATGTCATGCTGATCCCATGAGTTTCACCCACCTGGATGGCGCCGGCCACGCGCGCATGGTCGATGTCACCGAGAAGGCCCCCACCGTCCGCTCCGCCACCGCACGGGGTCTTGTGCGGTGCGCCCCCGAGGTCGTCGACGCGCTCCGGGACGGCACCGTCCCCAAGGGCGACGTCCTCGCGGTCGCCCGCATCTCGGGCATCCAGGCCGCCAAACGCACGCCGGAGCTGCTCCCGCTCGCGCACGTCATCGGCGTCCACGGCGCGACGGTGGACCTGATCGTCACGGACGTCGGTGTCGAGATCGAGGCCACGGTCCGCACCGCCGATCGGACGGGTGTCGAGATGGAGGCCCTCACCGCGGTGACCGTCGCCGGGCTCGCCGTGATCGACATGGTGAAGGCGCTCGACAAGGGCACGTCCCTCGAGGCGGTCCGCATCACCCGGAAGACCGGCGGGAAGAGCGGCGACTGGGTCCGATCCGAGGAATCGTGAGCGCCGGGCCGCGTCTCGGCGCCATCCTGCTCGCCGGCGGCCGGGCCACGCGCCTCGACGGAGCGGACAAGCCTCTGCTGGACGTCGGCGGGCGCTCGCTCCTCACTCGGGCGGTGGATGCCGCGGCCACCGTCGGCGCGGCAGCCCTCACGATCGTCGGCCCCGAGTCGGTTCTCTCGGGCGTGGAGATCCCGACCCGCTGGGTGCGCGAGGATCCGCCCTTCGGCGGACCCGCCGCCGCGATCGTCGCCGCCCTCGCCGCGACGCCCGCGGAGGATGCGCCCGAGTGGACGCTCGTCCTCGCCGGCGACCTCCCGCACGCGGAGGAGGCCGCGCGCCTGCTCGTGGCCGACCTGGACCTCTTCCCCGCCGACACCGACGGCGTGTGCCTCGCCGACGCGTCGGGACGACCGCAGTGGCTCACCGGGGCCTACCGCACCCGAGCGCTGCGGGAGGCGGCATCCGCTCTCCCCGAGCAAGGGCGCGACGCCGCCGTCCGCGCTCTCCTGGACGATCTCGCCGTCGCCGTCCTCCGCGCCCCGGCGCACGTGACCGACGACGTGGACACGTGGGAGGATCTTCACCGGGCGCGGCGCCGGTTCGCCTCCGCGCCGTCCCCGTCCACCCCCGAGGAGTCGCCGAGATGACCGAACGCACCCTTCCCCCCGAGGCGCTGGACGCGTGGGCGACCGTCCTCCGCGATCATTTCGGGCTCGCCCCCGACGACATTCCGATCGCCCTGGTGCTCGACCTCGCGCGCGCCGTCGCCCACGACGTGGCCCGCCCCGCCGCTCCCCTCAGCGCCTTCGTGGCCGGCCTCGTCGCCGGGCGCGCCGGCGGATCCGCCGACGACATCGCCGCCGCCGTCGCGGCGATCACCGGGCTCGCCCGCGCGCACGCGCAGGACACCGCGGGAGGGACGCCGTGACCCGCGTCCGGTTCTTCGCCGCAGCGCAGGAGGCTGCCGGCACCGACGCCGCGGACTACGACGTCGCGACCCTCGGCGCTCTGCGCACCGAGCTCACCGCCGCGCACCCCGCTCTCGCCGGCATCCTGCCGCGCTGCGCGGTGCTCCTCGACGGCGCGCGCGTGGGCGATGACACCCCGCTCACCGGCGCGCAGACCGTCGACGTGCTCCCGCCCTTCGCGGGCGGGTGATCCGGACGGGAGGCCGTCAGCCCCCGAGCCCGAGCCAGGTGGCGGTGCCGTCGATCTCGACCTGCTTCTTCCAGACCGGGAGGTCGGTCTTGATCGCCTCGATGAGCGTGCGGCAGACCTCGAACGCGGTCGCGCGGTGCGGGCTCGCCACGGCGATGACCACGGCGATGTCCCCGACCCCGAGCCTCCCCACCCGGTGGCTCACGGCGACCCGGGCCTCGGTCTCCCCCGCGGCCGCGGCCGCGATGCGTCCGAGCGCGGCGGCGGCATCGGGGTGCGCGGAGTACTCCAGCGCGGCGACCTCCCGCGCGGCATCCGGGTCGTGATCGCGCACCCGACCGACGAAGGTCGTCTCGGCGCCCATCGCCGGATCCGCCACAGCCTCCAGGTGTGCGGACAGATCGAGGGGCGCGTCGCTGATGTCGGCGCGGACGACGGCGGCCATCAGTGGTCCCCGCCGGCGACCTGCTCGATGACGTGGGCCGCGATCGAGACGATGACCGGCATGCCGTCGCGCACACCGCCGGGCGAGCCCGGGAGGTTCACGACGAGGGCGCCGTGCGGGTCGACGACACCCGCCACGGCGCGGGAGATCATCCCGGTGGGCATCTGTGCGGTGCCGATCCGTCGGAGCTCCTCCGCGATCCCGGGGATCGGGCGCGTGAGGACGCGGGACGTCCCCTCGGGGGTCTCATCCCGCGGGCCGAGACCGGTGCCTCCCGTCGTGACGATGAGGCGCACGCCCGCGAGGACCTGCGCGGTGATCGCCCGCTCGACACTGTCGGCGCCGTCCGGGATGATCAGCGCCTCGTCGCAGGAGAAGCCGGCGTCCCGGAGCGCCGCGACGGCGACGGGTCCGCTGCGGTCCTCGCGCGTTCCTGCCGCGGATCGGTCGGACACCGTCAGGACGGCTGCGCGGATCATCCCCTCAGCCTAGGGCTGCGCCGTCCCCGGTTCGAGCCGGATCACGACCGACTTCGACGTCGGGGTGCCCGAGACGTCGGCGACCGAGTCCAGCGGCACCAGGACGTTCGTCTCCGGGTAGTAGGCCGCGGCGTTCCGGCGCGGGGTGTCGTACGCGACGAGGCGGAACGACGGCGCACGCCGCTCCTGGAGCCCGTCGGGCCCGTGCCACTCCGAGACGAGATCGACCAGGTCGCCGTCCGCGAAGCCCTGCTCGCGGATGTCGTCGATGTGGGCGAGGACGACGCGACGGCCCCCGTGGATGCCGCGGTAACGATCGTCCTTGCCGTAGATCGTGGTGTTGTACTGATCGTGCGAACGAAGGGTCTGCAGCAGCAGACGCCCCTCCGGGATCCTCGGGTACTCCAGCGGATTGACGGTGAACCGCGCCCGGCCGTCGACGGTGTCGAAGCGGCGCTCGTCGCGCGGTGGATTGGGCAGGAAGAACGTGCGCCCCTTCGCGATGCGCTGCTCATAGTCTTCGAAGCCCGGCACCACGCGGGAGATGTGCTGACGGATGCCGGAATAGTCGCCCTCGAGCGAGGTCCAATCCGCGCGCGGGCCGGTGTCGCCGTCGAAGAGGAGCGCGCACAGCCGCGCCACGATCGCCACCTCGCTGAGGAGTCCCTCCTCCGGCGGTGCCAGGCGCCCGCGCGAGGAATGGACGGCGCCCATCGAGTCCTCCACCGTCACGCGCTGCTCGCCGCCGCCGCGGCGATCCCGGTCGGTGCGTCCGAGGGTGGGGAGGATGATCGCCCGCCGACCGGTGACGACGTGGGAGCGGTTGAGCTTGGTCGACACCTGCACGCTCAGGTCGACCCGCGCCATGGCCGCTTCCACGACCGCGGTGTCGGGGGTCGCCGACACGAAGTTGCCGCCCATCCCGAAGAACACCCGCACCGCTCCGTCGCGCATGGCGCGGATCGCCTGCACGGTGTCGAATCCGTGCTCCCGCGGCGGCTCGAAGGAGAACTCCGCCGCCAGAGCGTCGAGGAACGCCGTGGACGGCTTCTCGTAGATCCCCACGGTGCGGTCGCCCTGGACGTTGGAGTGCCCGCGCACGGGGCAGACCCCCGCCCCCGGACGGCCGATGTCGCCACGGAGCAGCAGCACGTTCACGACCTCGCGGAGCGTGGGCACGGAGTGCTTGTGCTGGGTGAGTCCCATCGCCCAGCAGACGATCGTGGCCGACGATTCGGCCACGACGTCGCCGAGCGAGCGGATGCGGTCCTCGGTGAGCCCGGTGGCTGTGACGAGGTCGTCCCAGGCGAGGGCCGACAGCGCGTCGCGGTACGCGGCGAACCCGCTCGTGGAGGTCTCGATGAACGCGGCGTCGAGGATCGCGGCATCCGTCTCGGCGCGCTCGAGGAGGTGCTTGCCGATGCCCTGGAAGAGCGCCTGGTCGCCGCCGAGGCGGATCTGGACGAAATCGTCGGCGAGCGCGGTGCCGCCGAAGGCGATGCCACGCGGCGTCTGCGGGTTCTCGAAGCGGAGAAGCCCGGCCTCGGGCAACGGGTTGACCGCGATGATCCGGGCTCCGCGCTGCTTCGCCTTCTCCAGCGCCGAGAGCATGCGCGGGTGGTTCGTTCCCGGGTTCTGCCCCGCCACGATGAGCAGGTCGGCGGCGTGGATGTCCTCGATCGACACCGTGCCCTTGCCGATGCCGATCGTGTCGGACAGCGCCGCGCCGCTGGATTCATGGCACATGTTGGAGCAGTCCGGGAGGTTGTTCGTCCCGAGTCCGCGCACGAGCAGCTGGTAGAGGAACGCCGCCTCGTTGGACGTGCGGCCCGAGGTGTAGAACACCGCCTCGTCCGGATCGTCGAGGGCGGACAGCGCCCCGGCGATCTCACGGAGCGCGTCGTCCCAGGTGATCGGACGATAGTGCGAGGCCCCCTCGTCGAGGATCACCGGGTGGGTGAGGCGTCCCTGCTGCCCGAGCCACCAGTCGTCGTGGGCGGCGAGGTCGGCGATGCTGTGCCGGGCGAAGAAGTCCGGACCGACGCGGCGGAGCGTGGCCTCCTCGGCGACCGCCTTGGCGCCGTTCTCGCAGAACTCGGCGACGTGCCGCTTGTCCTCCTCCGGCCACGCGCACCCGGGGCAGTCGAACCCGTCCTTCTGGTTGACGCGCAGGAGCGTCTGCGCCGTCCGCACCGCGCCCATCTGCTGCTGCGCGATCTGCAGCGCGTGGACGACGGCGGGGACCCCCACCGCCACGGTCTTCGGGGCGCGGACGGACAGGTCGGACTCGTCGATGTCCTCGCGCGGTGCCTTCGTCGCCATCGCCCCAGGCTAGCCGCCCGGATCGCGGCGGCGCGCGCCGGGCGCGTCTCAGGAGGTGTCACAGATCCGAAACACGGGAGAAGGCCGGGGGCAACGCGGTACCGGTAACGTCACCCGTGTTCGCGCCGGCCCCCGACGGCGCGCAATTGGAGGACGCGATGAGCGCAGCAGCCGTCGAACGTCTCCCCGAGCGAGGACTCGGGTTGGCGCTGGACATCCTCGAGCAGGTCGCCCGGAGCGATGGCGGCCTGAGCGCGGCGGAGATCGCGCGGCACGTGCGCGCCGCCCGCGCGACGGTGTACCGCGTGGTGAACGCCCTGGCGCGCGACGGATACCTGATGCGTCCGGACGACGTGTCGGGGTTCGTCCTCGGCCCGCGCGCCCTGGATCTCGCCGACGCGATGGACGAGAGCCGCCTTCGCGCGCTCCCCCGTCCCCGGGCGGAGGACGCCTGACCCGAGCGGCGAGGGCTCAGCGGCGGCCGATGCCGAACACCCCGCGGATGACGCCGTCGAGGATCTTCCCCGTCGCGGGCGACCCGAGGATCTCCTCGAGCGGCGATGACGACCGGGTCGTGCGGCGCGTCGTCCGGGAGGTCCCGGCGGTCTTCTTCAGCAGACGCTCGTACTCACGCTGCGCCTTCTTCTCGGCATCCTCCGCCTTCTTCCGCTCGGCCGCCTCCGCCTTCTCCATCGCGGCGCGGTGCCGGGCGAGCTCCGCATCCGTTTTCGCCTGCTCGCGCGCCGCCTCGTCGGCCGCGGCGCGGGCATCGGCGGCCTGCATCTTCGCGGTCAGGATCTCCCGCGCCGACTCCCGGTCCACCGCCGTTCCGTAGGCGGCGAGGAGCGGGGACGCGGCGACGGCGGCGACGATCTGCGCCTCCGGCGTCGGTGACATCAGACCCCGCGGGGCCTGCAGCCTCGTCCACGCGACCGGCGACGGCGCGCCCTTCTCGTTCATGACGGTGACGATCGCCTCGCCGGTGCCGAGCTCCTGCAGCACCCGCTCGAGGTCGTAGCCGGACGTGGGATACGTACCCACGGTGGCGCGGAGCGCCTTGGCGTCGTCCGGGGTGAAGGCGCGCAGCGCGTGCTGCACACGCGAGCCGAGCTGCGCCAGGACGTCGGCGGGCACGTCCTTCGGCGTCTGGGTGACGAAGAACACCCCGACGCCCTTGGACCGGATCAGGCGCACGGTCTGGACGATGGCGGCGAGGAAGTCCTTCGACGCGTCGCGGAAGAGCAGGTGCGCCTCGTCGAAGAAGAACACCAGCTTCGGCTTCTCGACGTCGCCGACCTCGGGCAGCACCTCGAACAGCTCGGCGAGCAGATACATCAAGAACGTCGAGAACAGCGCCGGCTTGTCGATGACGCCGGGCACCTCGAGCAGGCTGATGATCCCGCGACCGTCCCCGGCGGTGCGCAGGAACTCCCGCACGTCCAGCTCGGGCTCGCCGAAGAAGACGTCCGCGCCCTGGTCGGCGAAGGTGATCAGCTGGCGGAGGATGACGCCCGCCGTCGCGGCCGAGAGCCCGCCGAGGCCCTTCAGCTCGGCCTTGCCCTCGTCGCCGGTGAGGAAGGTGAGCACCGCCCGGAGGTCGGAGAGGTCGACGAGTGCGAGCCCCTCCCGGTCTGCGTAGTGGAAGACCAGCCCGAGGCTGGATTCCTGCGTGGCGTTGAGTCCCAGGACCTTGCTCAGCAGGAGCGGGCCGAACCCGGACACGGTCGCCCGGACGGGGATGCCGTGCCCGATGCCGCCGAGGGCGAAGTACTCCGTGGCGGATGCCGCCGGCTGCCAGTCCTGGCCGATGCCGCGCGTGCGGGCGAGGAGCTTCTCGCTCGCCTCTCCCGGGGTCGCGACCCCGGAGAGGTCGCCCTTGATGTCGGCGGCGAAGACGGGGACGCCGTGGGCGGCGAGCTGCTCGGCCAGGCCCTGCAGCGTCCGGGTCTTGCCGGTGCCGGTCGCCCCCGCGACCAGGCCGTGCCGGTTCATCATGGCCAGCGGGATGCGCACCTGCGCCTCGGGCACGGGATCGCCGTTCACGAGGGCGCCGACGGCGATCGCCGGCCCTTCGAAGGCGTATCCGCGGACGATCGCGGCGACCTCGTCGCCCGTGAGAGGGCCCGCCCCGTCGCCGGTGACGGGACCGGTCGCGTCGGGCGCAGCAGGGGCGTCGGGCGTCACCGTCGTCGGCGGGGCGTCCTGTCCCGCGGACACCACGCCCGCTCGCGCCCGGGCGGCCTCGACTTCCGCGGCCGCCAGGGCGGCTTTCGCCGCGGCCGCCTTCGCCGCCGCCTCCGCGGCCTCCGCCTCGGCCCGGAGCCGGGCGAGTTCGGCCTCGGCGAGGGCGGCGTCGGACGGGTCGGGCGCGGTCATGGCGCTCAGCCTAGCGAGCGCGCTCCGCCGTACCACCCGACCCGGCCGCGGCATCGCCATCCGCCTCATCCTCCGGGATCTCGCGGGCCAGCGGCCGGGCCATCGCACCCGCGAGGATCAGCACCACACCGACGCCGACGAGGATGCCGGCGAGGGTGTCCGACAGCCAGTGCGCGTGGACGGCCGTGCGGCTGAAGGCCATGAGCAGCACCCAGGCGGCGCCGACGAGGATGACCCACAGACGGGGGAAGAGCACGAGTGCGACGGCGGCGATCGTCGCGGCGTTGGCGACGTGTCCCGAGGGGAAGGATCCGAAATCGGCGACCACGAGGATCTGCTCGGGACGCTCGCGTCCGAAGGTCTGCTTGAGCAGCTGCACGGCACCCGCGGAGAGGATCGAGGCCGCGAGGAAGAACACCGCACCCCACCGCCGCCCGAAGAACCACAGCGCCGCGGTGCCGCCGATGGGTACGACGAAGACGCCGAACCAGCCGCCCCCGAGGAAGTCCATCACCCGCGACACCCCGACCAAGACCGGAGAGGCGAGGGCGACGAGGAGGTCGTTCCACCACAGGTCGATGGCGAAGGGCGCGTTCCCGCGCGCGAAGGTCCACGCACCGAGCCCGACCGCCGCCGCGATCATCACCACCCCGAGGATGATCCAGCTCACGCGTGCTCGTGCGGCGACGCGCTCCGCCTCGACGTTGGCGTCGGTGTCCTTCGGCCCGTTGCTCATCGAGCCATTCTGCCGCGGATCAGGGGGTGAGCTGCTCGACACGGCGGGGCTGGACGATCGCCCACAGCGCCACGACGCCGATCACCGCGCAGCCGACCATGACCGTGGCCATCGTCGTCGCCGTGATGCCGGCACCGATCGCGAGCGCACCGACGAGCGGGGAGACCACGCCAGCCACGCCGAAGTTCGCCGCCCCGATGATCGACTGAGCGGTGCCGGCGGCCTTGCCGTGCCGGTCGAGGGCGAGCACCTGCGCGCAGGGGAAGGTGAAGCCGCACGAGGTCATGAACAGGAACAGCGGCACGATCGTGCCCCACATCCCGAGACCGAGCTGGTCGGCGACGATGATCAGCACCGCCGAGACGACCAGCGCGCCGGTCGAGAAGGCCAGCACCCACTGCGGACCGTACCGAGCCGCCAGTCGCGAGGCGATCTGCACGCCGACGACGAGTCCGATCGAGTTGACGGCGAAGAGGAGCCCGTACTGCTGGGGGTCCATCCCGTACTCGCCCTGGAACAGGAACGGCGAGGACGACAGGTAGGAGAAGAGGCCGCTGAAGGTCATGGCCCCGATGATCAGGACGCCGAGGAAGACGCGGTCGGTGAACACGGACCGGTAGCGCTGCCAGATCGTCGTCGTGCCCTGCGCGTGCCGCCGAGCCGGCGGCAGGGTCTCGGGGATCAGGAAGAGGGCGGAGACGAGCATGACCGCCCCGTACACGGCGAGGACGACGAAGATCCCCCGCCACGGCATGACCAGCAGCAGAGCCGAGCCGATCAGCGGCGCGACGACCGGCGCGGCGCCGGAGACGAGCGCCAGACGCGACAGCATGACCACCAGTCGTCGACCACCGAAGAGGTCGCGGACGATCGCTGCGGCCACGACGCCGCCGGCGGCTGCGCCGGCGCCCTGGAAGACACGCGTGATGGACAGCAGCTCGAGGGTCGGCGCGATGGCCGCGGCGACGCTGGCGACGACGTGGAGGGCCGTCACCGCCAGGAGCGGGACGCGACGTCCGACCTTGTCGCTCAGCGGACCGACGATGAGCTGGCCGAGGGCGAAGCCGAGCATGGTGCCCGTGAGCGTGAGCTGGATCGCGGCCGCGGTGGTCTGGAAGTCGGCCTCCAGCACCGGGAAGGCGGGGAGGTACAGGTCGATCGTGAACGGGCCGAGGGCCGTGAGGGCCCCCAGCAGGATGATGTACAGCACCCGACGCCGCGGGGGGATCGAATCGCCCGGATGCAGCATGATCGGCGCCGTGGCCGGGTTCGACCCGAGCGTGCGGATCGCGCCGGTGGAGCGGTCCACCCCGGTCCGGTGGGTGGCGGTCGGGTGCGAGCCGGTCTGCGGAGCGGTGGGGACGGAAGAGGTGTGGGGCACAGCAATCGTTTCGGCGACGAGGCGGAGGCGTCGACGCCGGCGTACCGGCTCAGGCGCTCAGGGGGATGGGAACCGGATGCGGGGCTTCGCGTGACGCCACGAGCGGCGCATCGAATCGATTCGAGAAGCCATGATACCGGAAACCTCCTTGCTCGCGAATCGCGCGCGGAGCCGCGGACTGTCGGCCGGCTCCCAGGAGCGAAGCGCATTCGTTCGAATAGGATGCTCGGAGCGTTTCCTGTCCGCCAGCCCGCCCGGGCGCCGAGCCGAGATCAGCACATGACCCCGACATCTTCGTCCGAGCCGCGTAAGAGCGGCAACCCGGCCAAGCAGGCCGAGATCAACCTGACCGTCAAGCAGCAGCGCGAGCAGAAGCGCCAGGAGAAGCTGGCGCAGTACCAGAAGGACCTCGCCAAGCGCCGCCGCGGCAAGGTGGTGTGGTGGACCGTCGGCTCCGTCGCCGCGGTCGCGGTCATCGCCGGCATCGTGGCCTCGATCGTCTTCTCCCCCGCCCCCGCGCCGACCCTCGCCCGCGGCGACGGCGACGGCAGCGCCATCTCGGGAGTCGAGACGTTCTCCAACACCGCCAACCACGTCGAGGGCACCGTCGACTACCCGCAGAGCCCGCCCGCCGGCGGCGACCACAACGCGTACTGGCTGAACTGCGGCGTGTACTCCGAGCCGGTGCCGAACGAGAACGCGGTGCACTCCCTCGAGCACGGCGCGGTGTGGGTCACCTACGACCCCGCGGCCCTGTCGTCGGAGGACGTGGATGCCCTCCGCGCGCAGCTCCCCTCGACGTACACGATCCTCTCCCCCTACGAGGGACTGGACTCCCCGGTCGTCCTGAGCGCCTGGGACGCCCAGCTCGCGGTGGACGGCGTCGATGACGAGCGCATCGGCGAGTTCCTCGCGTCGTACTGGCGCAGCACGACCGCGCCCGAGCCGAACGCCCTCTGCTCCGGCGCGATCGACGCCCCGGGAAAGCAGTCCTGACCCGCCCGTGACCTCCGACAGCTCCGCCGCCGACGCCCCGACCGCCGACCCCGCGACGCGACGACCCTGGTGGGTCATCGCCCTCGCGATCCTCGGTGTCGCCGGACTCGCCTTCGCGATCGGGCGCTTCTCGATGTTCGGAAGCGCCGGGCCCCTCCCCCCGGGGGAGACCTCTGCGGAGGTCGGCTTCTCGCGCGACATGCAGGTGCACCACGCGCAGGCGGTCGAAATGGCGATGGAGATCTACCGCAAGACCGACGATCCCGAGCTCCGTGTCCTCTCCTACGACATCGCCACCGGCCAGTCCGCGCAGCGCGGCGAGATGTTCGACTGGCTGGTCCAGTGGGGTGTGCCCCAGGGTGGGGGCGACATGATGGCGTGGATGTCGGCGTCGGATGCCGGACACGACCACGGCGTCCCGGCGAATGCCGCGCCCCTCGGACAGGACGAGGCACTGGCCCTCATGGGAATGGCCTCCGGGGCGGAGCTGGATCGGCTCCGCGCGGCGGAGGGGCAGGAGGCCGACTGCCTCTTCCTCGAGCTCATGATCCGCCACCACGAGGGCGCCCTCCCCATGGCCGACGCGCTCCTCGAGCTCGGCTCCGATCCGCGCGCCCTCCAGCTGGCCTCGACGATCCGCAGCGGCCAGAGCGCGGAGCTGGACGCCATGGCCTCGATCCAGCAGCGTCTCGGCTGCGGCTGACCCGACGCCCACCCTCGCCCCGCGAACGCTCCGCCGCTACTGTGGGGGCGTGACGACCCAGGCTCCCGCGCGACGGCGCCCCGCGACCGTGACGGCCGCGGTCGTGGTCGTCTACGTCGCCGCGTTCCTGAGTGTCGGGCTCGGCATCCTGGTCATGCTCAGCCGCTACCAGGTCGACGGATCCGCGGTGCTCTGGGTGTCGCTCCTCGGGGCGGCCATCATCCTCCTCGGCCTGCTCACGCTGGGTCTCGCGTCGGGCCTCGCCCGCGGAAGCCGGCTCGCACGCCTCGGGATCACCCTGTACTTCGGCGCCCTGATCGTCCTGCACGTGCTGAGCATCATCACCACCGACGGGTGGGACTGGTCGTCCATGATCCAGCTCGCCCTTCAGGCCGCGGCGCTTCTCCTCATCTGGACACCGCCGGGCTCACGCCACTTCGCGCGCGTCGACGCCGCCTGACGCGGCACGGATCACCCGCTCCACGTACCGGCGGTGGAAGAAACGGACCACTTCGATTCCGCCGATCGCCGCGATCGTCACGGCGACCAGGAGCCACGCCGCCTCCTCGCCCGGGTCCACGAGCTGGAAGAACGCGGTCAGCAGCGGCACGGTGAAGATGATCAGCAACGCGACGAACATCGCGCCGATCACGAGCGCCTTGAAGCGCGTGACGGGGCGGGAGAGCACCGTGAGCACCCAGATGCCGACGACGGCGAGGATGATCGTCGTCCCGGTGCGCAGCTCGGGTTCGGGGACGCCGAGGGCCATGGCGCCGAGGGTGTAGCCCACGAGGGCGGCCGCGATGATCAGTCCCGAGGGGACGGCGAAACTCAGCGAGCGTTTGAGGAAGCCGGGGACGTAGCGCTGCGTGTTCGGCAGGAGCGCGAGGAAGAACGCCGGGATGCCGATCGTCAGCCCGTCGGTGATGGAGAGCTGCCGAGGCAGGAACGGGAACTCCAGCATCATGATCCCGAAGGCGAGCGCCAGGGCCGTCGCGTAGGCGGTCTTGGTGAGGAAGAGCATCGAGACGCGCTCGATGTTGGCGATCACCTGCCGCCCCTCGGCGACGACGTCGGGGAGATGCGAGAACCGGCCGTCGAGGAGGACCAGACGCGCGACGGCCTTCGTGGCGGCCGATCCCGAGTTCATCGCGATGCCGATGTCGGCGGTCTTGATCGCCAGGGCGTCGTTCACGCCGTCGCCGGTCATCGCCACGACGTGCCCCCGCGCCTGCAGCGCGACCACCATCCGCTTCTTCTGCTCGGGCGTCACGCGCCCGAAGACCTGGTGCGTTTCGAGGACGCCCGACAGCGCCGCATCGTCTTCGGGCAGATGACGCGCATCGAACCCCTCCGCGACCTCCAGCCCCACCTCGCGCGCGATCGCCGCCACGGTCCGCGGGTTGTCCCCCGAGATCACCCGGATGCCGACACCCTGGGCGGCGAAGTAGGACAGCGTCTGCGCGGCATCCGGCCGCATCTGCTCGCGGAAGGTGAGCACCGCCACCGCGGTGAGTTCCCCGACGAGGCGCTCGGCCTCGACATCCGCCTCATCGAGGAGGAGCGCGGAGTGGGCGAGCACGAGCGTCCGCCGGCCGGTTGAGGCGAGCGAGACGACGCTTTGTCCGAGCGCGGTGCCGGGATCGCTGGCCTCGTCGCCGAACACCATCTCGGGGGCTCCGAGCACCCAGGTCCCCGCGGGGCCCTCGGCGAAGGACGCCGCGCTCCACTTCCGCGCGGAGGAGAAGGGGATGACCGCGATGGGAGCGACCTCGCGCCGCACCGGGTAGGCGTCGGCGAGGCACCGCGCCGTCGCGTTGGCGTCGGGGGCGGCGCCGTACCAGGCGAGGGCGTCCTCGTAGCCGTCGACGGCGGAGAGGACGTGCCCGTCGTCGAAGGCGATGTCGCCCGCGGTGATGGTGCCCGTCTTGTCGAGGCAGATCATGTCGACGCGTGCGAGACCCTCCACCGCGGGGAGCTCGTTGACGAGGACCTGTCGGTTCGCGAGCTTCGCCGCGCCGACGGCGAACGTGATCGAGGAGATGAGGACGAGTCCGAGCGGGATCATCGCGGTGATCGCGGCGATCGCGTTGACGACCGCCTGCACCCATTCGCCGGACTCCCACGCCGATGCCCAGCCGCCGAGGGCGACCATCTGCGCGTTGACGACGAGGAGGCCCACCGGACCGATGATCCAGCTCATCCAGGTCAGGACGCGGTTGATCGACGAGCGGACCTCGGAGGCGACGAGCGAGAACCGCTTGGCCTCCGAGGCGAAGGTGTTGGCGTAGGAATCCGCGCCGACGCGCGTCGCCTGCGCGAGACCCTCGCCCGACACGACGATCGACCCGGACAACGCGTCATCGCCTGGACGCTTGTCGACGGCATCCGACTCCCCCGTCAGCATCGACTCGTCGACCTGGAGGGCGCGCGCGGCGACGATCACCGCGTCCGCCGGGATCTGGTCGCCGGCGCGCAGGACCAGGATGTCGTCCTGCACGACCTCCGCGGGCACGATCTCGACGTCCTGCCCGTCGCGGCGGACGCGGGCGCGCGGGGCGTTCAGCAGCGCCAGCCGGTCCAGCGCCGCCTTCGCGCGGAACTCCTGCCAGCAGCCGATGATCGAGTTCGCGAACGCGGCGAGGCCGAACAGCGCGTCCTGCCAGCGTCCCAGGACGAACAGTACGAAGAAGCACGCGAAGATGATGCCGTTGAACAGCGTGAACACGTTCGCGCGGACGATGTTCGCCACGCTCCGGCTGGTGTCGGCGGTGAAGGCGTTCGTCCGTCCGTCCGCGTTCCGCTCGGCGATGTCCGCCGCGCGCAGCCCCGCGTCGGGATCGACCCCCGCCCGGACGGGGGCGGGCACCACGGCGTCGGCGGGAGCGGCATCCATGCATCACAGTATGGCGACGCGCTCGCGTGGGAATCGAGGATGTCGGAGAATTGTTCGTCGTGACCCCTTCGCCCTCCGCGCCCCACGCCCTGCTCCACCTCCGCGCCGCCGGCGTCTCGCTCGTGCTCGATGCCCGTCACGCCGCCGTCCCCTCGGTCGTGCACTGGGGGCCTGATCTCGTCGATCTCGACGCCGACGACCTCACCGTCCTCGCGGACGCCGTCGAGCCCGTCATCGGCTCGAACACGCCGGAAACACCGCTGCGCCTGTCGGTCCTCCCCGAGCATCACGCCGGCTGGACGGGGCGGCCGGGTCTGTCCGGATCCTTCGACGGACCGGGCTGGTCTCCGCGCTTCGTCGCGACCGCGCTCACCCTCGACGGCGAACCGGTCGATGGCGACCGGACCGCGGACGCGGGCACCGTCGTGGTGGACGCCGTCGACGACAGCGGACGCCTCGCCCTTCGTCTGGAGATCGAGCTGACGCGGCACGGCCTCGTGCGCACCCGCGCGGAGATCGCGAATCGCCACGACGCCCCCTACCGCCTCGACGACCTCTCCGTGGCGTTCCCGATCCCCGCGGAGGCGAGCGAGATCCTCGACTTCACCGGTCAGCACAACGGCGAGCGGATGCCGCAGCGGACGACGCTCGTCGACGGCGTCCACCTCCGGGAGAACCGCCGCGGCCGAACCGCCGCCGACAGCGCCTTCCTCCTCCACACCGGCACCCCCGGCTTCGATTTCGCGACCGGCTCGGTGTGGGCCGTCCACACCGCGTGGAGCGGCAACCACCGCCACTACGCCGAACGGGTGTTCTCCGGCGAGCAGGTCCTCGGCGGCGGTGAGGTGCTGCTCCCCGGGGAGATCACCCTCGCTCCGGAGGAGTCGTACCGCTCCCCCTGGGTGTACTTCGCGTTCGGCGCGGGCCTGGAAGCCGTCGCGCATCGCTTCCACGCCCATCTGCGCGCCCGAGCCGATGCCCCCGACAGCCGCCGACCGGTCACCCTCAATGTGTGGGAGGCGGTGTACTTCCGGCACGACGCCGACGAGCTCATCGCCCTCGCCGAGCGGGCCGCCGACCTCGGCGTCGAGCGCTTCGTGCTCGACGACGGCTGGTTCGGCGACCGACGGCACGACCGGGCCGGGCTCGGCGACTGGACCGTCTCCGCGGACGTCTGGCCCGATGGACTCCACCCCCTCATCGACCGCGTCCACGCGCTCGGAATGGAGTTCGGGCTGTGGTTCGAACCCGAGATGGTCAACCTCGACAGCGACCTCGCCCGCCGGCATCCGGAGTGGATCATGGCCGCCCGGGACGACCTGCCGGTGGAGTCCCGGTTCCAGCACGTGCTGAACCTCGGGATCCCTGGCGCGTACGCGCACGTGCGCGACCAGATGCTCGCCATCCTCGACGAGTACCGCATCGACTACATCAAGTGGGATCACAACCGCGATCTGATCGAAGCGGGCGACCGCACGCGTGGCGGCCACGCGGCGGTGCACACGCAGACCGAGGCGTTCTACCGGCTGCTCGGCGACCTCCACCGGGCCCACCCGTCGCTGGAGATCGAGACGTGTTCGTCCGGCGGCGGCCGCGTCGACCTCGGCGTCCTCGAGCACACCGATCGGATCTGGGTATCCGACAACAGCGACCCCCACGACCGCCAGGGCATGCTGCAGTGGACGCTGCAGCTGGCCCCGCCGGAGTTCCTCGGCGCGCACATCGCCTCGCCCCGCTCGCACACCACCGGGCGGCACATGGACCTCGCCTTCCGCGGCGGGACCGCCGTCTTCGGACACTTCGGCATCGAGTGGAACCTCGCCGAAGCGACGGAGGCCGATCTCGCCGCCGTCCGCGGGTGGATCGACTTCTACACCGCGCACCGGGGGCTTCTCCTCGCCGGCGACGTCGTCCGGGTCGACACCCCCGACCCGCGGATCGTCGTGCGCGGCGTCGTGGCCACCGACCGCTCGCGCGCGATCTTCTCCGCCGCCGTCCTCGACACCGTCCACCCCGACCCGCCGGCGCGCCTGCGCCTGCGGGGTCTCGACCCGGAGCGCCGGTACCGGGTCACCCCGGTCCTGCTCGGGACGCTCCCCTCGGGGCTCATCGCTCCGGCGTGGTGGGGCGAGGCGAGCGACGCCGCGGCCCATGCGACCCAGGAGTACTGGGACCACTCGCCGCGCGTGGACGTCACCTTCCCGGGGGCTCTCTTCCGGGGCCAGGTCCTGCACACCGTGGGCATCGCTTCACCCCGGGTCCACCCCGACCAGGTCGTCCTCTACCGCGTGGACGCGGTCGACTGATACCGCAGATGGGGAGGGGCCCGGCATCCGCATGGATGCCGGGCCCCTCCTTTCGTGTTCGTGCGTGTCGGCTACTTCACCGAGCCCGCGGTGAGGCCCCGGACGAAGTAGCGCTGCAGGGCGAAGAAGATCACCAGCGGGACGATGAGCGTGATGAACGAACCCGCCGCCACCCGTTGCCAGCCCTGGCCGTACTGACCGAGGAGCGTGTACAGCCCCTGGGTCAGGACCTGGTTGGGTCCGGACTGGATGAAGATGTACGCCACGAGGAAGTCGTTCCACACCCACAGGAACTGGAAGATCGCGAACGACGCCAGCGCCGGCACCGACATCGGCACGATCAGCCGCCAGAAGATCTGGAAGTGCGTCGCGCCGTCCACCCGCGCGGCCTCGATGAGCGAGACCGGGAGGGTCTGCATGTAGTTGCGCAGGATGTAGATCGCCAGCGGCAGCGCGAAGGTCGAGTGCACGATCCACGCCGCCGGGTACTGACCGATGATCTGGATGCCGGTGGTGTTCCCGAACCACACGAACAGCTGCAGGATCGGGATGATCGCCAGCTGGATCGGCACGACCATGAGGCCGAGCACGATGGCGAAGTACACCTCCTTGAACTTGAATTGGAAGAAGGTGAAGCCGTAGGCCGCCATCGCCGCGACCATGATCGGCAGGACCGTGGCGGGGATGGTGACGGCGACGGAGTTCCAGAACGTCTGGCTGACGTTGAGGGCCTCCCACGCCTGGGCGAACGGCTCGAACGTCCACTGCGTCTGGAACGGGTTGAGAAGGGCCGACCACCACCCGGTCGCCTCGACCTCCGACCGCGGGCGGAGGCTCGTCACGGCCAGTCCCACGAGCGGGAACAGCCAGGCGAGGGCGATCACGCCCATGATGATCGTGATCAGGACGTGCGGCTTCTTCTTGTCGCCCGTGCGCTCGCGCTTGCGCGACGCCTTCTCGACGTTGACGACCTCGCGGCGGCCGTCGTCGTCGACGACCGGGGTCGGGATGGCGGCGCTCATCGGAGTTCCTCCTGCGACTTGTAGCTGCGGACTTGGTAGACGATCAGGGGCACGACCGCGATCATCAGGACCACGACGACCGCCGCGGCCTTACCCGGGTTCTGGAAGCTGAACAGCTGGTTGTAGAAGTCCACCGCCAGGACGCTGGTGTTGTACTGGCCGCCGGTCATCGCGTAGATGATGTCGAAGATCTTCATCACGAAGATCGTGATCGTGACGAACACCGCCAGGATCGTGCCGCGGATCTGCGGGACGATGACGCTGAAGAAGAGCTTCCTCTCCCCCGCACCGTCGAGGCGGCCCGCCTCGATCGTCTCCTCCGGCACCCCCTTGATCGCCGCCGAGAGCAGGACCATCGCGAATCCGACCTGGAGCCAGATCGCGATGAACATGATGAGGAAGCTGTTCAGCCGACCCGCGTCGAGGGTGAGCCACGGCACCGGATCCTGACCGGTCACCGAGGTCCAGATCGCGTTCAGCAGGTAGATCTGCGGGTTGCCGGGAGGGGCGTAGAAGTAGATGAAGCGCCACGTGACCGCGGCCGCGACACCCGAGATCGCCATCGGCAGGAAGATCATCGCCTTGAAGGTCGTCTCGCGTTTCTTGCCGAGCTTGTCGGTGAGGACCGCGACGAGGAGGCCGATGAGGACGGCCCCCGCCGGCACCACGAGGACCCACAGCAGGTTGTTCAGCAGGATGCCGAGGAAGCTGGAGCTCGTGAACAGGTCGATGTAGTTGTCGAGTCCGACGAACGTGGCACCTTCGCCGCGTCGCTGACTCTGCTCCATGAAGCTCTCCACGAAGGTGCGGATCGCCGGGTAGAGCAGGAACACCGAGACGAGGATGATCACGGGGAACAGGAAGACGTACGGCAGGAGCCGCGCCTTCCACTTGTCATTCGTCCGTTCGACGAGCCAGTTGAGGCTGAAGAAGATCAGGAACGACACCGTCAGTCCGAGGACGACGGAGAGTAGAGCACTGAGAATGGCCATCGATACCGCCTGACGTCATTGTGAGGGTGAGGGAGATGCTAGCGGGGAGCGGTGCCGGTTGACGAGAGCCGGCACCGCTCCCCGCTGAATCACTCGGTGAGGTGGTGCGATGGATTACCGCGGCCAGGAGGCGTCGATGTTCTGGAACGCCTGCTCCATGGTCTGCTGTCCCGCGAACCAGCTGGTGAGCTCGGTCCACTCCGTGCCGGAGCCGACTTCACCCGGCATCTGGTCGGACGCGTCGAAGCCGAACAGCTCCGATGCGGCCAGCAGCTCCTGGGCCTTGACCTGGAACTCCGTGGTGTAGAACGACGTGTCGAAGTCGTTGTGGGGCGAGAGGAAGATCGCCTGGCTGGCGTAACCGTTCGTCCCGAACTCGGCACTGGTGATGTACTCGACCACCGCGGCGGTGGCTTCGTTGTTCGTGAAGGCTCCGACCAGGTCGCCGCCGCCGAGCATCGCCGTCGGGGTGCCGTCGGGCGACGGCAACTGGAAGAAGTCGATGTTGGACAGGTCGCCGTCGGCGATCTGGGCCTTGATGTCCTCGGGGAAGAAGTCCGCGATGAACGATCCCTGACGCATCATGAAGCACTGGCCGTTGTCGATGCCCTCGACGAACAGCTGGTTGCCGGCGGTCTGGAACGACGTGGTCGCCGCCGCGGGCCCGCCGCCGTTGACCTTGCCCTCTTCGAGCAGCTCGGTCGCGACCTTGTCGCCGGCCTCGTTGACCAGCGGGCTGTCGAAGAGCACGTCACCGGCGATCCAGGCGTTGTACTCGTCGAGGCCGCCGTAGCGGAGGACGTATTCCTCGAGCCAGTCGGTGGCCGGCCAACCGGTGGCGGCACCGGACTCCAGGCCCACGCACCACGGGTAGCCGAGGCCTTCGTCCATGATCTGCTGCTGCAGGGCCGTCATCTCGTCGTCGGTGGTGGGCACTTCCAGCCCCGCCGCCTCGAACGCCGCCGGGTTGTACCAGACGAGCGACTTGACGTTGATCGAGTAGGGCAGGCCGTAGGTCTCGCCGTCGACCTGAGCGATCTGACCGAGGCCGTTGGCCTGGTCGGCGGTGATCGCCTCGACGTCCAGCCCGAGCTCCTCCAGCGGGTAGAGGCTGTTGGTCTGGCTCTTCAGCACGCCCGGCTGCGGGTAGATGGCGATGTCCGGCGGGTTGCCGGCGGTCGCACGGGCGACCACGGCGGTCTGGAAATCGGTGTTGCCGTCATAGGTGACGGTGATGCCGCTGGTCTCCGACCACGCGTCCAGGTCGGCCTGGAACGCGGCGGCCTGAGCGTCGGTGAAGGCGCCCATGATCGAGACGGTCTGGCTGTCGCCGCCGCCCCCGTTGTCGCCTCCGCCGCCGCCCGAACAGGCGGCCAGAGCCATGCCGACGACCCCCAGGCCGACGACCGGCACCAGGATCCGCCGGTGCTGTGACATTCCCATGTGATGCTCCTCCTCGAGTCACGTTCTGCGCAACGGCCCCGTGTCGGGAACCGTTCCCACACACGGTAGACGAAACATCGGCGTCCGCACAACCGCGAAGAATCACAAAACGATAAAGGCCCGGAATTCCGCGGCTTCGAAGACGATGATCGGACGGGAACCGCTCCCACTTTCCGCCCGCCTTCGCTATGCTGTCCCCGAACGGACGCACGGTGGCGTCGGAAAGGACGGACTCGACGGTGAGCGGTATCTCGGAAGTCGCGCGACGCGCCGGCGTGTCGAAATCGACCGCCAGCCGCGCCCTCGGCAGCACCGGCTACGTCTCCGACGACACCCGCGAACGCGTCGCCCGCGCCGCCGCCGAACTCGGCTACGTCCCGTCGACCAGCGCCGTGAGTCTCGCCACCGGGCGTACGAAGAACATCGGCGTGGTCATGCCCTACCTGAACCGCTGGTTCTTCGCCGAGGTGCTCGAGGGGATCCAGGAGGCCCTGCTCGAGCACGGCCTCGATCTCACGCTGTACGACGCCAATCCGGGCAGCGAGGGCCGCGCACGTATCTTCGACGACTACCTCGCCCGGAAGCGGTTCGACGGCCTCATCGCCGTCGGACTCGAGCCCGACCACCGCGAACTGGAGCGGCTCGTCGCCATCGGGCGCCCCATCGTCAGCGTCGTGGGCTCCGGTGAGACGACGACCCTCGTCGCCATCGACGAAGAGGATGCCGCGCGCCGAGCCACCGAGCACCTGCTCGCCCTCGGACACGAGCGGATCGCCTTCCTCGGCGGGCGCCCCGATCAGCACTGGGCCCAGGTGGACCGACGCAGGCTCGGCGGCTACACCTCGGCCATGGAGGACGCGGGCCTCGGCGCCGGCATCCGCCACATCCACTCCGACGTCACGCTCCCCGGCGGATATGCCGCGGCCGTGAACGTCCTGGGCGATCTCCGCGAGCGCCCGACGGCCGTCGTGGCCACGTGCGACGAGGTCGCCATCGGCGCCATCATCGCCGCACGGCGACTCGGCGTGCAGGTCCCCAGCGCCCTCTCGGTCATCGGGATCGACGACCACGAGTACGCGGAGATGTTCTCCCTCACCACCCTGAAGCAGGACCCGCGCGCGCAGGGACGCGCCGCCGTCGATCTCGTCCTCGCCCACCTGCAGGACCCCCACCGGCCGCACTCGATCGTGCGGCAGCGGGCGACGATGGTCGTGCGCAGCTCGACCGCCCCCCTCGCCCCCGACCGTTCCGCGGCCGTCACCGACGCCCGGGCATGACAGAAGCCCCGGATGCCTGAGCATCCGGGGCTTCTGAACAAACGTCAGCGAATCACGCCCGTGATCCGCCTCTCCGATCTCGATACGACGGCTTCGCCGTCACTCGATCTGATCCGCAGGCGCATCAACGCTGCTGCGCAGCATTGATCCGCCTCGGATCACTTGAGGGTGACGGTCGCGCCGGCCTCTTCGAGCGAAGCCTTGGCCTTCTCGGCGGTCTCCTTGTTGGCGCCCTCCAGGACGGCCTTGGGGGCACCGTCGACGACGGCCTTGGCCTCGCCGAGGCCGAGCGAGGTGAGCTCGCGGACGACCTTGATGACCTGGATCTTCTTGTCACCGGCGGCATCGAGGACGACGTCGAACGAGTCCTTCTCCTCCTCGGCGGCGGCGTCACCGGCTCCACCGGCGGGGGCGCCGGCAGCGGCGACCGCGACCGGGGCGGCGGCGGTGACGTCGAAGGTCTCCTCGAACGCCTTGACGAACTCGCTGAGCTCGATGAGCGTGAGCTCCTTGAACGCGTCGAGCAGCTCCTCAGTGCTGAGCTTTGCCATGATGATTCTCCTTGTTGGGTGGGTTTGTCAGCCGGGCCTGTCTCAGGCCGCGGACTCCTGCTTCTCGCGCAGTGCGTCGACCGTGCGAACGGCCTTCGACGGCAGTGCGTTGAAGACGTAGGCCGCCTTGGTCAGCGAGGCCTTCATCGCACCGGCGAGCTTCGCCAGCAGGACTTCACGGGTCTCGAGATCGGCGAGCTTGTTGACCTCTTCAGCGGTCAGGGGGTTTCCGTCGAAGAAACCGCCCTTGATGACCAGAAGAGGGTGTGCCTTGGCGAAGGCGCGCAGACCCTTCGCGACGGCGACCGGGTCACCGTGCACGAAAGCGACGGCCGACGGACCCTTGAGGTCGTCGTCCAGCGCCGTGATCCCCGCGTTGTTCGCGGCGATCTTGGTCAGCGTGTTCTTCACCACGGCGTATTCCGCGTCCTGACGGATGGTGTTGCGAAGCTCCTTGAGCTCGGCAACCGTCAAGCCGCGGTACTCGGTCAGCAGAACGGCGGTCGAGTCCTCGAAATTCTTCGTGAGCTCGGCGACCGATGCTTCCTTCTGCGCCATGGCCACTCCTTGTGTATGCGAGACACTTCGCGATGGCGAAGCGCCGGCCGACGGCATCCGGCGTCTCCCAGCTCGGAAAACGAAAAAGCTCCGGCGCAAGCGCACGGAGCTGAGGGACGGAAGTCCGGTTCGTGACACCTGCGCGGGCCCCTGTTTCCAGAGCTTCGATCGCCTCACGCTCTCACGCACGACGATGACCGGCGGTCTTCGGTTGGAGACAGCCTACGACAGCACGGGGAGTCCGCCAAATCGTGCCGACCGGCACATGGTTAGGCTAACCTAACAACGACGCGTTGCGCGTTGCGCCCCCTCCCCTGACGAAGGACGATCCGCCATGCCCTCTCGCCGCTCCCGCCTGACGCCCCTCGCTCTGCTCGGCGCCGCTGCGCTGACCCTCACCGCCTGCGCCGGTGGGAACGCCCCGGCCGAGACGGCGGACGAGACCACCGAGGGTCCGCGCACCCTGACGGTCTACTCGGGCCGCGATGCCGAGCTCGTCGACCCCCTGATCGAGATGTTCGAGGAGCAGTCCGGCATCACCGTCGAGGTCCGCTACGCCGGGACCACGGAACTCGCCGCGCAGCTGCTCGAAGAGGGCGAGCGCACGCCCGCCCAGGTCTTCCTCTCCCAGGATGCCGGGGCCCTCGGCGCCGTCGCGGAGGCCGGGATGTTCACGACCCTGCCGGTCGAGATCACCGAACTCGTCCCCGCCGAGTACACCTCCACCGACGACTCGTGGGTGGGCCTGACCGGCCGGGCCCGCGTCATCGCCTACGACAGCGAGGAGTACACCGCCGACGAGATCCCCGGCGACGTCCTCGAGCTGACCGAGCCGGAATGGGCGGGGAAGGTCGGGATCGTTCCGAGCAACGCCTCCTTCCAGGCGTTCGTGACGGCCCTTCGCGTCAGCGAGGGCGACGAGGTCGCCCAGGAGTGGTTGGAGGGCCTCGTGGCGAACGACTCCCCGGTCTACGCCCGCAACGGCGAGCTGCTCGAAGCCGTCAACGCCGGCGCCGTCGACCTCGGCCTCATCAACCACTACTACTGGGCCCGCTCTGAGCAGGACCCCACGACGCTGCGCGCGCAGCTGAAGTTCGGCGACCCGGGCTCGATCTCCGCCCTCGTCAACGTCACGGGAGCCGGGATCCTCACCGGCGCCGCCGACTCGCCCGAAGCGGCCGAGTTCGTCGCGTTCCTCGTGTCCGAGGACGCCCAGACCTACTTCCTCGAGGAGACGTTCGAGTACCCGCTCGTGGGCGACCTCCCCGGCCCCGAGGGCGTGCCCGCCCGCGACGAACTGGGCGGCCCCGACATCGACCTCTCCGACCTCTCCTCGCTGGACGAGACCGTGGCGATGATCACCGCGGCAGGGCTGCTCTGACCACCGTCATCTCCTCTCCGCGACGCGCCGTCGAACGCGGGAGTGCGCCCGCGCGGCGTGCTCCCGCGTTGCTGGTGCTCGCCGCGGCGCTGGTCGCCGCGGCGGCGGCCGCGCCGCTGGTCCAGCTGCTCACCCGGGTGGTCGGCGGCGGCGCGGAGGCCGCGGCATCCGCGCTGCTGCGCCCGCGGACCGCGGCCCTCCTCGCCGACACCCTCGCCCTGACGGCGACGGTGAGCGTCCTCGCGCTGGCGCTCGGCATCGCCCTCGCGACCGCCGCCGTTCGGGTGCGCCTCCCCGGCCGCCGGCTGTGGTGGATCGCCCTGTCCCTCCCGCTCGCGGTGCCGAGCTACGTCGGCGCCTTCGCGTGGACGGCGACCTGGCCGACGGTGGACGGCTTCTGGCCGCTGGTGATCGTGCTCACCTTGTGCAGCGTGCCGTACGTGACACTGCCGGCGATGGCGGCCCTGTCCACCCTCGACGACGGGCTGGTCGACGTCGCCCGCACCCTCGGCCGCGGGCGGGTGCGGGTCTACGTCACGGTCGTGCTCCCCCACGTCCTCCCGGCGGCGGCAGCCGGCGCCCTCCTGGTGGCGCTGTACGCACTGTCGGATTTCGGAGCCCCCGCGATCCTCCGCGTCGAGACGCTCACGACGGGCGTCTACGCGCAGTTCAGCAGCGGATTCGACCGGACGCTGGCCGCCACCACGGCCCTGCTGCTCGCCGCCGTGGCCGTCGTGTGCGTCGCCGGCGAACGGCTCATCCGCCCGCGGACCGTCCGTACCCGGACCACCGCGTCCGCCCGCCCCGCGGTGAAACTGGGCCGCGCGGGCACCGCCGCGACCATGACGGCCCTCACCGCCGTCACCGCGGCGAGCGTGCTCTTCCCGGTCGTCGCGCTCGGGATCCGGATGCTTCGCAGCGACCGCTACGCCTCCTCGCCGGTCGACCTCGCGGGGGCCCTGGGGACGACCGTCGGCATCTCCGCGCTCGCCGCGACCGTGGCGGTCGCCGTCGCCCTACCGGTCAGCATCCTCGCCGCGCGGTACCGCGGCGCGCTCGTCACGGGGCTGGAGTCGGTGTCCTATCTCGGCCACGCCCTCCCCGGCGTGGTGGTCGCCCTGGCGCTGGTGACGCTCTCCCTGCAGTTCTTCCCCGGCGCCTACCAGAGCGCCCTCGTGCTCCTCGCCGCCTACGGCATCCTGTTCCTGCCGAAATCGATCGGCGCCTCCCGCGCGGCGATCACGCAGGTCCCGGAAGAGCTCGAGGAGACCTCGCGCACCCTCGGCCGCGGTCCGGTGCGCACCTGGCTGCGCGTCACGCTTCCCGGCGCGCTGCCGGGCATCCTCGCGGGATGGGTGCTCGTGGCCACCGCCGTCGCCAAGGAACTGCCCGCCACCCTCATGCTCCGCCCCATCGGGTTCGACACGCTCGCCACGGAGCTGTGGAGCAAGACCTCGCTCGGCGCGTACGGCGCGGCCGCCCCCATCGGGGTGCTCCTGATCCTCGCCGGCATCGCACCCGCCCTCCTCCTCACGCGCGGACTGGAGCGGCGCCGGACGACGTCCGGGAGAATGGAACCGTGACCACCCGAGTCGAGAAGGCCCGCGCCGCGTACGCGGACCACGACGTCCTCCACGACGTCGACCTCGACATCGGCGCCGGCGAGCGCGTCAGCGTCCTCGGCCCGTCCGGCAGCGGGAAGTCCACGCTCCTGCGCGTGATCGCCGGCCTCCACCCCCTCCGCTCGGGACGCGTCGTGATCGACGGCGAGGACGTCACACACCGGCCCCCCGAGTCCCGCGGTATCGGCCTCGTCCCGCAGGAGGGGGCGCTGTTCCCGCACCTCGACGTCGCCGCGAACATCGGCTACGGCATCCGTGGGTTGCGCCTTCGCAGCGCGCACCGCGACTCCCGCGTCCGGGACCTTGCGGAGGTCGTCGGCCTCGGCGACCTCGTGCGGCGTCGACCGCACGAACTCTCCGGCGGGCAGCGCCAGCGCGTGGCCGTCGCCCGCGCCCTCGCGCACGAACCGCGCCTGGTGCTCATGGACGAGCCCTTCAGCGCCCTCGACGCGGGTCTTCGGCAGCAGGTCCGCGACGACGTGGCCCAGATCCTGCGCGACCGCGGGGTGGGTGTGGCCCTGATCACCCACGACCAGGAGGAGGCCCTCTCGCTCGGCGACCGCGTCGCCGTGCTCCGGGCGGGCCGGATCGTGCAGGTGGGGACGCCGCGGGACGTCTACACGGCACC
Source organism: Microbacterium sp. NPDC077184 (assembly GCF_040687055.1). Taxonomy (NCBI): domain Bacteria; kingdom Bacillati; phylum Actinomycetota; class Actinomycetes; order Micrococcales; family Microbacteriaceae; genus Microbacterium; species Microbacterium sp. NPDC077184. The sequence continues at coordinate 432,877 of NZ_JBFBMM010000001.1, read as the reverse complement.
GGCGGATGCCTGGACCGCCCGCTTCCTCGGCGAAGCCCTCATCCTCCCCGCCGAGGCCCACGGCGACCGCGCGACGTGCGGACTCGGCGACATCGCCCTGTCGGCACCCGCGCGGGGCTCCGTGTCCATCGTCCTCCGTCCCGAGCAGATACGACTGCACGCCGCGGACGGTCACGCCGGCTCGGGCGAGGTGAGCCGCATCCGTTACTTCGGCCACGACGCACTGGTCGACCTGCGATTGGACGCCGGCACGGATCTCACCGTCCGCGTGAGGCCCGACATCGACGTCGCGCCGGGCGAGCGCGCCGCCGTCTCGGTGCGGGGAGTCGCGGCCACCCTCCCGCCCGAGTGAGCAGCGCAGCCGGCGGGACCGGGTGTCGCGTGCGATGCGAGCGCGGGGTCCGGGTTAGCCTCGAACGGTGACTCCGGAACTCGCCGCCCGTATCGTCGCGGACTCCCGCGATCGGGTCGCGTGGGTCCGCGCACGCTCGCGCGGGATCACCGCGACGGATGTCGCCTCCCTCACCTCCGAGCGATCGATCGCACGCGCCGCCGACGCCAAGCTCCTCGGCTCCGGCTTCTCGGGCAACGCCTACACCGCGCACGGTCGGGCACGTGAACCCGAGATCGCCGCGTGGGTGGCGGCGACGCACGGCATCCAGCCCTCCTCGGCGCTGTTCCACGCCGTCGTCGAGAAGCGTCACCTCGCAACGCCCGACGGTGTCGGACTCGATGCCCGCGGACGCGTGGTCCTCGCCGAGATCAAGACGACCAACAAGTCCTGGCGGTCCATCCCCCGGACGTACCTCCGCCAGGTGTGGTGGCAGCAGCACGTGCTCGGCGCCGAGCGGACGCTCGTCGCGTGGGAGCAGCACGACGGGTTCGTCCCGATCGACGACGAGCCCCGATGCGCGTGGGTCGACCGCGACGATGCGGAGATCGCCGGGCTGGTGCGCCTGGCCACCGCGCTCATCGACGAGCTCTACCACCGGACGACGCACGGCCGGAGCGCCGTCGCGGCGAACGCCGCCGCCGCGGAGCGCCGACGCGTCGCGCGCGAGCCGTACCGCGCCCTCGCCCTCGCCGACTGACCGCCGCGGCCGCCCTTCGCCGGTTCCCTCGCAGGGGAATAGTTGACGTGTATCAAGCATTTCCTTATTGTTGACTTAGATCAACAGTTGACCCAGATCAACGAAGGATGCCATGGCCACCTCTCCCACCCCCACCACCCCGTCCGTCCTGCGGCCGCTGTCCGGCCTGCTGCTGGGCATGTTCGTGTCGATGCTCGCCTCGACGGTCGTCTCCACCTCGCTCCCGGTGATCCTCCACGATCTCGAGGGCGATCAGTCGGCCTTCACGTGGGTGGTCACCGCGACGCTCCTCACCACGGCGATCTCGACGCCGATCTGGGGAAAGCTCGCCGACCTGTTCCCCCGGAAGCTCCTCATCCAGATCGCCATCGTGATCTTCGTCCTCGCCACGGCCGCGGCGGGCTTCTCGCAGACCCCGGAGATGCTCATCGCGTTCCGCGCCGTGCAGGGGATCGGCGCGGGCGGCCTCGCCGCCCTCAGCCAGGTGATCATGGCCGACATCATCAGCCCGCGCGAGCGCGGGCGCTACATGGGGCTCTTCGGCGCCGTGATGGCCGTCGCCACCGTCGGCGGCCCCCTCCTCGGCGGCGTCATCACGGACACGCTCGGGTGGCGGTGGAACTTCTTCGTGGCCCTCCCCTTCGCTCTCGCGGCCCTCGTCATCCAGCAGCGCACCCTCCACCTTCCGAGCCACGCCGCCCGGCGCGTCCGCATCGACTACCTCGGCATCGTCCTGCTCTCCACGGCCGTCTCCCTGCTCCTCGTCTGGATCACCGGCGCCGGCTCCACGTTCGACTGGTGGAGCATCGAGACGCTGCTGATGGCGGGAGGCGCGGTCGTCGCCGGCATCCTCTTCGTTCTGGTCGAACTGCGGGCCCGCGAGCCGCTCGTCCCGCTGGACCTCTTCCGCGATCGCACTTTCACCCTCGCGACCGTCGCCTCGATCTCGACCGGCATCGCGATGTTCGGCACCTCGGTGTTCCTCAGCCAATACATGCAGATGGCGCGCGGGGCCACCCCCACGGAGGCCGGACTCATGACCATCCCCATGATCGCCGGGCTCCTGGTCGCCTCGGTCGTCGTCGGCGCGCTCATCAGCCGGTTCGGGCAGTGGAAGCCGTACCTCGTCGCCGGCTCGCTCCTCCTCACGGTCGGGGGCTTCGCCCTGTCGACCATCGAGTACGACACGAACTTCGCACTGGTGTCGCTGTACATGGTGCTGCTCGGCGCCGGCGTCGGCATGACGATGCAGAACCTCGTCCTCATCGTCCAGAACACCGCCGACCCGCGGCGCATGGGGGTCGCCAGCTCCGGCGTCACCTTCTTCCGGAGCCTCGGCGGGACCGTGGGGGTCTCCGTCATGGGCGCCGCGCTCGCGAGCTCGGCCACGGGCCTGCTCGCCGACCGCCGGTCCGATCTCGCGAGCGCGATCGAAGGGCTCGGCGCCCGCGGCGCGGAGGTGGCGGCGCAACTGCAGTCCGGCACGATCCCCCAGGTCTCCGCGCTCCCCGAGAGCGTCCGCGTGATCATCGAGGACGTCTACGCCCAGGCGATCTCGCACTCGTTCCTGCTGACCGTCCCGGTCGCGGTCCTCGCCGTCCTCGCGATCGCGTTCCTCCCGAACGTGCCGCTGAACCGCATGACCACCCGCGAGCGGGCGCACGCGCTCGAAGCGGACCTGGCCACCGTCAGCGTCGACACGGGCGTCGTCCCCGCGGCACCGCGCGCCGCCGGACGCGCCGCCGAGTAGGGTCGAACGCGATGAGCGACCACGACACCGCCGCCGACCGGGCCGACGCCGTCAGGGCGCTCGAGGCGGAGTTCGGCGAGCTGATCGGGCGGTTCCGTCGGATCATCGCGGAGAACGCCGACCGGGTCTCTCCGGGACTCCTCCCGGGACCGTACAAGGTCTTCACCACGATCGTGCGGCGGGGTCCGCTGACGCTCTCGGCCCTCGCCGAGACCCTTCTGGCGGACAAGGGGCAGATCAGCCGCACCGTGCGCGAGCTCGAATCTCTCGCACTGATCCAGCGGACACCCGATCCGAACGACGGCCGGTCGCACCTCCTCTCCCCGACCCCCGAAGGGCTCGAGCGCCTCGCCGCCGCGCGGGCCCCGCAGGAGGGGCTGCTGGTCGACGCGCTGGCGGAGTGGTCGGTCGACGACATCCGTTCTCTTGCCCGTCTGCTGCACGCCCTGACCACCGGCAGCACGCCGGGCGGAGACCCTTCTCCACGCGGTAGCACCGACGTAACACGGGCGAGACAATCGGACGGTTGACTGGGTCCTCCACACACCCCATCGACACGCGTGCTGCCGACGACGACAGGCACCGGAAGGAGCGACCGATGAGATTCCGGCCGCTGCGCTCAGGCTCCACCCCGACCGCACACCCCGCCCCTGCGTCCGACCCGTCGGTCGAGGTCCCCTCGACCATGCGCGCGACGGTCATGCCGAGCGTCGGGGATCCCTCCACGCTCCGGACGATCGAGGTGCCGACGCCGAGCCCGGTCTTGAGCGAAGTGCTCGTCCGTGTGGTCGCGGCGGGCGTCAACCCCATCGACGCGAAGACCCGCCGCGGCGCGGGGGTGTCGGGGGCGATCACCGAGTTCCCGAGCGTGCTCGGCTTCGACTTCAGCGGCATCGTCGTCCGCGCGCCGTACGAGGCGCACCCCTTCCCTCCGGGGACGCCCGTCTACGGCATGGCCTCCTTCCCCCGCACCGGCGGCTCCTACGCCGAGTACACCGTCGCCCCCACCCTCTCGATCGCCCGCAAGCCCGCGTCGCTGTCGCACGTCGAGGCCGCGGGCGTGCCGCTGGCGGCCCTCACCGCGTGGGGGCTGGTCGTGGAGACCGCGCACGCGCACGAGGGACAGCGGATCCTCATCCACGCGGGGAGCGGCGGCGTGGGTCACTTCGCCGTCCAGCTGGCGGCATACTTCGGGGCGCACGTGACGGCGACCAGCTCGGGACGCAACGCCGCGTGGCTGCGCGAACTCGGCGCCGCCACGGTCATCGACTACACCACGACGCGCTTCGACGAGATGGTGGCCGAGGTGGATGTCGTCATCGACCTCATCGGCAACGTGCACGACGACACCGGTACGCGCTCGCTCTCCGTCCTCCGCCCGGGCGGCCTCTACGTCCTCGTGCCGACAGGCTCCTGGCCCGGATTCGCGGAGGCCGCGGCATCCGCGGGCGTGCGCTCGACGTCCTACAAGGTCATCCCCGACGGCGGCGCACTCGCGACGATCGGACGTCTGCTCGACTCCGGCTCAATCCAGGTCTACATCGACCAGGTCGTCGACCTCGACGACGCCGCCCGCGCGCACGCCCTGATCGAGGAGGGCCACACCCGAGGGAAGGTGGTGCTGCGCGTCAGCGACGACTGATCGCGGCATCCGATGGCGGGTCCAGCGCCTGGCGGGCCTCGCCGATGATCTCCTCCGCCACGGCGTCCAGCAGCGGCGAGCGCAGATTCCACTGCTGCCAGTACAGCGGCACCTCGATGTCGTCGCCCCCGAGCGCGACGAGCCTGCCGTCGGCGAGGGCGTCGTCAGCCTGGAACGTCGGGAGGAGGGCCCACCCCAGCCCGAGGAGGACCGCCGTGGCGAAGTCGTGCGAGGCGGGCACGAGGTGGCGCGGCGGCGCGGACACCACGGCGCGGGAGCGCAGCCACGTCCGCTGCAGTTCGTCGCGTCGATCGAAGTCCACGGCCGGTGCGCGCTCGAGGGCCGCGACGTCGGCGCCGCCCGGCATCCATCGGGCCACGAAGGACGGCGCGGCGACGGCGCGGTACCGCATGGAACCGAGCGCGGTGACGCGGCACCCGGCGACGGGGCGCCGCTGAGAGGTGACCGCGCCCAGCACCGCTCCGGTCTCCAGGAGCCCTGCCGTGAAGTCCTGGTCGTCCCGATGGACCTCGAACACCACGCCGTGCCGCTCGGTCAGCCGCGCGAGGGGCGGCAGGAACCACGTCGCCAGCGAGTCGGCGTTGACGGCGAGGGCGACGGATGCCGTTTCGTCGGCGCCGATGCCGAGCGCCGCGCGCGCGTCGGTCTCGAGCTGCACGGCCTGTCGCGCCAGGCGAACGATCGCGTCGCCCGCCGCCGTTGCCCGCACAGGCTTGGAGCGGACGAGGAGGACCTGCCCCACGAGGTCCTCGAGCGTGCGTACGCGCTGGCTGACGGCGGACGGGGTGACGTGCAGTCGCGCGGCGGCGGCATCGAAAGCCCCCTCCGCGACCACGAGCGCCACGGTCTCGGCGAGGTCGAAAGGGATTCGCATAAGCAGAGCTTATGCAGAAGCAGTTTCCTGAACTGGGCTTATCTCCACGCAATGCCTAACGTGAAAGAGTGCTTCCCGTCCTCCTCGCCGGTTTCGGCCTCGGCCTCTCCCTCATCATCGCCATCGGCGCACAGAACCTCTTCGTGCTGCGGCAGGGGCTCCGTCGCGAACACGTGCTCGCCGTGGCGACCGTGTGCGCCCTGTCGGATGCGACGCTCATCGCGCTCGGCGTGTCCGGCGCGGGCCTCGCGCTCACCGCGCTTCCGGGACTGATCGACGTGGTCCGATGGGCGGGGGCGGCGTTTCTCACCGTCTACGGCATCCTCGCGCTCCGACGGGCGTGGCGCCCGGCCGCGGTGCTGCGCGTCGAGGAGGACCATCCGGACGGCCGCGGGGAGACGGCATCCGTCGCCGTCGGGGTCGCCACGCGGGCACGCCTCGCGCCCGTGCTCGCCACCTGCCTCGCCCTGACGTGGCTGAACCCCCACGTGTACCTCGACACCGTCTTCCTCCTGGGCTCGGTCGCCGCCACCCACGGCGAGTCGCGGTGGGCGTTCGCCGCCGGCGCGATGGCGGCGAGCGTGGTGTGGTTCTTCGCGCTGGGGTTCGGCGCACGCTACCTCGGTCGGTGGCTCGCGACACCGCGGGCCTGGCGGATCCTCGATCTCGCGATCGGTGTGGTCATGATCGCCCTCGCGGTCAGCCTGGTGCTGCCACTCGCGTGACCGTTCGTCGCGCAGGACGAACGACGAGGGCCCCATCCTTTCGGATGAGGCCCTCGTGACGCGTACGCGAGATCAGATCGCGTTGACGTCCAGCGGGATGCCGGGGCCGAACGTGGTCGACACCGCACCCTTCTGGATGTAGCGACCCTTCGAGCTCGACGGCTTCAGACGCACGATCTCCTCGAGCGCGGCCGAGAGGTTCTCGTCCAGCTGCTCCGTGGAGAAGGACGCCTTGCCCACGACGAAGTGGACGTTGGCGTGCTTGTCGACGCGGAACTCGATCTTTCCGCCCTTGATCTCCTCGACGGCCTTGGCCGGGTTCGGAGTCACGGTGCCGGTCTTGGGGTTGGGCATGAGGCCGCGGGGACCCAGCACCTTACCGAGGCGACCGACCTGGCCCATGAGCTCCGGGGTGGAGACGGCGGCGTCGAACGAGGTGTACCCTCCGGCGACCTTCTCGATGAGCTCGGCGCCGCCGACCTCGTCCGCTCCGGCCGCGATGGCGGCCTCGGCCGCGGGGCCGGTGGCGAAGACGATGACGCGAGCGGTCTTACCGGTGCCGTGGGGCAGGATGACGGTGCCGCGCACCATCTGGTCCGCCTTGCGGGGGTCGACCGAGAGCTTGAGGGCGACCTCGACGGTGGAGTCGAACTTCGCCGAACCGGTCTCCTTCGCGAGGGCGACGGCCTCGGTCGGGGTGTAGAACTTGTCCGCCTCGATCTTGGCGGCAGCGGCCTGGAAGGCCTTGGACTTGGTAGCCATGTTTCCTATCCCCCTCAGTCCTCGACCGTGATGCCCATGGAGCGGGCGGTTCCGGCGATGATCTTCGAGGCAGCGTCGATGTCGTTCGCGTTCAGGTCGGGCTGCTTGGCCTCGGCGATCTCGCGGACCTGATCCTTGGTGAGCTTGCCGACCTTGACGGTGTGCGGCGTGGAGGAGCCCTTCTGGAGGCCGGCGGCCTTCTTGATGAGCTCGGCGGCCGGGGGCGTCTTCAGGATGAACGTGAAGCTGCGGTCCTCGTAGACGGTGATCTCCACGGGGATGACGTTGCCGCGCTGCGACTCGGTCGCGGCGTTGTACGCCTTGCAGAACTCCATGATGTTGACGCCGTGCTGACCGAGCGCGGGGCCGATCGGCGGCGCCGGGTTGGCAGCGCCGGCCTTGATCTGGAGCTTGATCAGGCCGGTCACCTTCTTCTTGGGTGCCATATCCTCTTCCTTTCCTCGAACCGGGTACCGCGGCATCCGGTTCTCCCGCCTCTCGGGCCGTTCCCGAGCGCGGTGCGTTGCGCGCAAGGCGCAAACCACCCAAGAATACCGCATCCCGCGCCCTCACCCGCCCCACCTTCCCCGCGCACGATGACGGACATGTGCACGATGACGGATGCCGGGGCCCGGAGTGGTCCGTGATCCTGCGCATGTCCGTCATGCGGCGCGGTGGAGTCCCTGCGCCACGGCGCGCACGATCACGTCGTGCACCTCGCTCCAGCGCGTCATGATCTGCACGTAATCGATGCGGATGACGTGGTACCCGAGGAGCTTCAGCCGCGCGTCGTGCACGATGTCGCTCCGCCGCTGAGCACCGACGTGGTGACCGCCGTCGACCTGGAGGACGAGGCGGTCGCCGATGAGGAAGTCGGCCGCGTGCCCCGCGAGCCACACCTGCTGCCGGATGGGGAGGCGCAGGAACCGCAGGCGCACGGGGATGACGGTCTCGAGCCCCGAGTCGGAGTGCAGCGAGCACTCCTCGAGCAGAGCGCGGGCGAGCGGCGCCAACGGCAGGAGGCGGAGCGACTCCCGCACGACGAGTCCCTGTCGGAGCGCCGACTCCCAGACGGCGAGGGCCTGCTCATGCGGTCGACAGCGCGCGATGACCGCGAGGACGTTCTCGACGGGGTCGACGAGGGCGTCCGGATGCCGCGGCACGAGAGGGCGCGCCCAGTGCACCCGGGTTGCGTCGCCCACCTCTCCGATGTGCCGCTTCGGCGGCGCGGCGACGTGAACACGATCGTCGCCCTGCACCCAGAGCCCGAGACGCTCGGCCTGCGTGAGGCAGGAGAGAACGACGCCGGCCCGCGCCGCGGCGACGAGCAGCGGGTCGGCGCCCGGGAGCGCCACCCACCCGTCGCGCGGACGCGTCAGCCGGTGGGCGGCGACCCCGCCCTCGATCGCGCGACGCGACCACCCGCGGGCCCGGAGTGCGGACACGCGCACGACACCGCCGGCCTGGGATACGGCATCCGTCAGCTCATCCATCCCCGCGAGCCTCGCCCACGGAGATGCCCCGCAACCGCGTCGCGCCCGTTCTGGGGACAGCACCCCGCGCACCCGCCCCTGGGGAGGAGGCGCGCCCCCGCGCGAGAGTGCGGAGATGTGCACGATGACGGACATCTCGCGGGCCCGGCATCCGTCATCGTGCGCATATCCGCGAACGTGAACGGATGCCGGGGCAACGCGAAAGCGCCCCGTCGGAGACGAGGCGCTTTCGTGAGGGGGTGCTCTTTACAATTTGGTGACCTGGTCGAACGACAGCTCGACGGGGGTCTCGCGCTCGAACAGGGAGACGAGGACCGTGAGCTTGCCGCTCTCGGGCTTGATCTCGCTGATCGTTCCGGGAAGCCCTGCGAACGAGCCCTCCTTGATGGTGATCGTCTCGCCGACCTCGAAGTCGACCTCGGCGGGCAGTACGCGCGTGGCGGCCTGCTGGCCCTGCTTGGCCGCCGCACCCTTGGCGGGAGCGACATCCTTGACCTCGACGAGGGACTTCAGCATCGTGAACGCCTCCTCGAAACGGAGGGGGGTCGGGTTGTGGGCGTTGCCGACGAAGCCGGTGACACCGGGCGTGTGACGCACGACCGACCAGGTGTCCTCGTTCAGCTCCATGCGCACGAGAACGTAGCCGGGGATCCGGACGCGCGTGACCATCTTGCGCTGCCCGTTCTTGATCTCGACGACGTCCTCCATGGGGACCTCGATCTGGTAGATGTCTTCCTCGACCTCGAGCGTGGACTTCCGCTGCTCGATGTTGGCCTTCACCTTGCGCTCGAAGCCGGCGTAGGAGTGGATGACGTACCACTTGCCCGGGAGGCTGCGCAGCTCGGTGCGGAACGCCTCGTACGGGTCCTCGTCGTCGCCGGACGCGTCGTCCTCGACGGATGCCGCGTCCTCGTCGTCGCCGTTCACGTCGGGCCCGTCGTACGGGGTGACGTCGTCGGCGTGCTCGGCGGCGTACTCCTCCGCCTCTTCGGCGATGGAGTCGTTGAGGACCTCGGCGGCGGCCTCGGCCTCAGCGGCCTCGTCGATGTGCAGGGCGTCGTTCACGATGGCATCGGCCTCCGGGTCGGCGACCTCGACGTCGTCGAGGTCGGTCGTGTCCTCTTCGGGCTGGTCCTCGACGATGTGGATGGCGACGTGCTCGGCGGGGGTCACCGCGAACTCCTCGGCGGCCAGCTGGTTGCCCTCCTGGGCCTCGTCGTCCTCGGAGGACTGCTCGGCCGCGGTCGCCCAGTCGGCGTCGTCGACATATCGTTCCGTCACGTGCGTTCCATCTCCATCCGTCCGCGCGGGCGTCGCCGCCCCTCGCGTCGAGGCCCGCGAGATCGCGGGCGTGTGCGTGGGCTCAGGCGCCGCCGGGGATCCCGAACACGTACTGCGTGATCATCACGAACAGCACGTCGAGGCCGTAGACGATGGCCATCATGACCGCCACAAAGCCCAGGACGACCAGCGTGTACTTCACCAGCTCCTTGCGGGTGGGGGTGACCACCTTGCGAAGCTCGGCGAAGACCTGACGGATGAACAGCGCGATCCGCGCGAACACGTTCAGCTTCTTCCCCTGGGAAGCGCTGCCGCCCGCGGGGACGAGCTCGCCGTTCGGGTCGTCCTGAACCATCGATGCCACCTGATTACCTTCCGTGTGTCAGCTTGCGCTGACGCGCAGGGCGGACAGGAATCGAACCTGCAACCTGCGGTTTTGGAGACCGCTGCTCTGCCAATTGAGCTACCGCCCTAGAGACCCGGAGGCCTCGGGCGAAGTCCTCCTCCCCTCCGAAACCGCGGATGCGTACGCTCCGGGCACGGCGAAGATTGCAGACTTCCACTGCACGCACCAGTGTACGGCATGTCTCCGCGCCCGACGAACCGGGGAGTCGGCGCCCGTTCCGTCCGCCCCGTTCAGTACTGCTGGATGCCGTAGCGATCCGGTTCCGGCGCGCGGGCGAACGCGCGCCCGGTGACGGCGGTCGGCTCGACGCGGACGTAGGTGTACTTCAGCGTGGGAATCCAGGGCTTCAGCCCCAGGCCGTCGGCGCGCTCGACGGAGGCGCTGTCGTCCAGCGCTCGCGCGCGTCCGCGCACCACGACGCTCCACGCGTCGTCGTCGGTGTGTTCGTCCACTTCGAACAGCACCTCGTCGTTCACGGTGAGCTCGAACAGCTTCGATCCCTGCGCCGTGCGGAAGAGGATCCCCTCCCCGTCGACGACGTAGTTGACGGGGAAGATGTCCAGCACCTCCCCCACGCGCGTGACGAGACGACCGAGTTCCGCTGCGCGCAACCGCTGCCAGCAGGCCTCGTCGTCGAGGACGGTCACGGGGCTGTAGACGCCTTCCATGACCTCATCCTCCCGGCTCCCGGAACACACCACCAGGGACCTTCGGCCCGGCTCGGACGGATGCCGCGAGCCGGGCCGATCCGGTCAGCCCGCCGCGCGGATGAGCTTCTTGTTGACGAACTCGTCGGCGGCGAGCAGGCCCATCTCCCGCGAGGTGCCGGAGCGCTTGACGCCGCCGAAGGGCAGTGCCGGCTCGTCGGCGAGGACGAGGTTGATGTAGACCATCCCCGCGTCGATCCGGTCGGCGATGCGCGCGGCCTGCTCGGCATCCGTGGTGAACACGTAGGAGCCGAGACCGTAGCTGGTGTCGTTGGCGATCTGCACCGCTTCCTCCTCCGACGACACGCGGTAGACGACGCCCACAGGACCGAAGAGCTCCTCGCGGTAGACGTCCATGTCGGGGGTGACGTCGGTGAGGACGGTCCCCGGGTAATACGCCTGGTCGCGGGTGCCGCCGGTCACGAGCCGGGCGCCCTGCGCCACGGCACGATCGACCTGCTCGGCGAGGCGCTCGGCGGCGGTGAGCGAGGAGAGCGGCCCGAGCACCGTGTCTTCGGCGAAGGGATCGCCGACCTGCGCGCCGGACATCGCCGCGGTGAACTTCTCCAGGAACGCCTCGTACAGCTCGTCGATGACGATGAAGCGCTTGGCGGCGTTGCAGGACTGGCCGTTGTTGTCCAGGCGCGCGTCCACGGCCGCCTGCACCGTGGCGTCGAGGTCGTCGGTGGACAGGAGGATGAAGGGGTCGGATCCGCCGAGCTCGAGAGCGACCTTCTTCAGGTGGCGTCCTGCCAGCTCCGCCACCGCCGATCCCGCGCGCTCCGATCCGGTGACCGAGACGCCCTGCACGCGACGGTCGGCGATGATGGTCGCGGCCTGCTCGTTGGTGGCGTAGATGTTGATGTACACGCCCTCGAGACCGGCGTCCTCGTAGATCTTCTGGATCGCCGCCGAGGACTCCGGGCACTGCGGCGCGTGCTTGAGGAGGATCGTGTTGCCGATCATGATGTTCGGCGCGGCGAAGCGGGCGACCTGGTAGTACGGGAAGTTCCACGGCATGATGCCGAGCAGCACCCCGAGCGGCGAGCGCCGGATGAAGGCCGGCCCCTCGCCCTCGATGTCCAGCGGCTGGTCGCCCGTGATCTTCTCCGCCTGGTCGGCGTAGTACTCGGTGATGTCGGCGGCGAAGTCGACCTCGCCCTCCGCCGCGGCGAGGGGCTTGCCCATCTCGCGCACGATGATGGCGGCGAGCTCGTCGCGGCGCTCGCGGTGCAGCTCCGCGACACGGCGGATGCCCGCGGCGCGCTCCGTCACCGGGACCTCGCGCCACCGGCGGTAGGCGCTGTCGGCGGCGGCGATCGCCGCCTCGAGGTCGGCGTCGCTGATGGTCGGATAGGTGGCCAGGGTCTCGCCCGTGGCGGGGTTGACGACGGCGTAGTCACTCATGTTGTTCTCTCCGATCGTTTGGGTACAGTCTGCCGTCACCGGCGCGTGCGGCGCAGGCTCGCGGGGGCGTCCATCGACAAGGTCTCGCCGCGGAAGAAGGCCGGGCGCTTGATCGACTGCCAGATCATGATGACCACGCCGAGCAGGATCACCGTGACGCCGAGGATGAACACCAGGCCCACCCCGCCGATGTTCGATCCGCTGCCGTAGTCCGGGTCCATCGAGTCCACGAGGGTCTGCACGAACAGCACCAGCAGGATGACGCCGCCCACGAGTGGCAGCAGCATCGTGAAGAAGAACCCGCGCACCGAGTCGAACCACTGCTTGCGGAAGTACCACACGCACGCGAACGCGGTGATGCCGTAGTAGAAGCAGATCATCATGCCGAGGGCGGTGATGGTGTCCCACAGCACGTTCTCGCTGATGAAGCGCATCACGGCATAGAACCCGGAGGCGACGATCGCCGAGACGATCGTGGCGTACCCGGGTGTGAAGAACCGGGGGCTGACACGGGCGAAGGATGCCGGGAGGGCGCCGTAGTGCCCCATCGACAGGAGGGTCCGCGCGGGCGAGACGAAGGTGGACTGCAGCGACGACGCCGAGGACGTCAGCACCGCGAGCGACACCAGGAACGCCAGCGGCCCGAGCACCTGCCCCGAGAGCGCGAAGAAGACGTTGCTCTGGATGTCCTCGTTCCCGAGTCCGTACTCGCCCGTGCCGACGCCGGCGAACATGATGAGCGAGACGGCGAGCAGCAGGTACAGCGAGACGATGATGAGGACGGTGAGGGTCGCCGCGCGCCCCGGGGTCTTCTCCGGGTCCTTCGTCTCCTCGTTCATCGTGAGGGTGACGTCCCAGCCCCAGAAGATGAAGATCGACAGCGACAGCCCCGCCACGATCGCCGAGAAATCGCCGACGGCGAAGGGATTGAACCACGAGAAGTCGAAAGGCGTGGCGTCGAAGGCGTTGCCGGTGAGCATCTCCACGATCGCCGCGATCGCGAAGACGAGGAGCACCAGCACCTGGAACCCGACGAGGAAGTACTGGAGCTTCTGCGTGGTCTGCATGTCGCGGTACGACACCAGCGTCGCACCGAGCACGAACAGGAGGCAGACGGCGACGTTGATGAACGGGTTGAAGGCCAGTTCGGCGATCCCCGGCTGTCCGGTGATCTGGGCGATGAGGAGGAAGAGGAACTCCACCGCGATGCCGGCGAGGTTCGACAGCACCAGGATGGTCGCGGCGATGAGCCCCCAGCCGGCCATCCAGCCGACCCACGGGCCGAAGGCACGGGCGCCCCAGGTGAACGACGTGCCGGCATCCGGCATGGCGCGGTTGAGTTCGCGGTAGCCGAACGCGACCAGGAGCATCGGGATGAACCCGAGGAGGATGATGCCCGGCACCTGCACGCCGACCGCCGAGACCGTGGGCCCGAGCGCCGCGGTCAGGGTGTACGCCGGCGCGATGCAGGAGATGCCGATGATGACGGCGCCGATGAGACCGACGGTGCCGGCGCCGAGGCCCTTGTTCGACAGCCCGCCGGTCGGGGCGGCCTCGCCCGCCAGCGGCTTCTCGGGTGCGCTCACTTCTGACCCTCTTCCTTGCGCGTGCGGGGCACGACCATCATGGGGACGGGGAGTTCATGGAGCATCTTCGCCGCGGTCGACCCGAGGAACAGGCGCTTCGGCTGCGCCAGTCGGCTCGAGCCGACCAGGACGATCTCGCCCGGCTCCCACTCGAGATGGGAGACGGCGTCCTCGATGCTCTCGCCGCGCGCGACGACCACTTCGCTCGCGCTGTCGGCGCGGAGGGCGGCCTGCGCGGTCTGGAGGACCTGATCGGCGTGGGCGGCGCCGGCGATGCGGATGACGCCCGTGTCGACGGATGCCGGAAGGTCGACGGTCACGAGCGACAGGAGTCGCACCGATGCGCCGGTCGCGGCGGCGAGGGTCGCCGCCTCGTCGATGAGCGCATCGGCGCCCGGACGGGTGCCGATCGCGACCGTCAGGCGCGGGATCCCGGCATCCGCCGGAGCCTTGCGCGCACCCTTCGGCACGAGGATGACCGGGACGTCCGAGACGTGCAGCAGTTCGTTCGTCGTCGTGCCGAGGCGGTGCCGTCCGCGACGGCCGCCGTCGGCGGCGCCGACGACGATGTGCGTGGCCGACAGCTCCTCCGCGGTCTCCAGAAGCCCTTCGCCGAAGGACTCCGCGTAACGGACGTGCTCGGAGTGCTCCGCACCGTCCGGGACCTCGGATGCCGCATCGGCGAGCCACTCCCGCGCCTGCCCCTCGAGGTATCGGTCGTACGCGGCGTTCGGCGGGGTGATGACGCTCCGTCCCTCCGCCGGCAGGATCTGCACGAGGTGGACGTCGGCTCCGGATGCCGCGGCGAAGCGCGATGCGAAGGCGACGGCATCCTTCCCGGCCTTGGTCGCGGTGTAGCCGACGACCAGGCGCATCCGCCCGGTCACCGGCGGGCCTCGTCGAGGATGTTCTGCGCCACCAGGCGTCCCATGCGGATCGCCCCGTCGACGTGCTGATACCCGGCGCCTGCCATGTCACTGCAGGCGAAATGGATCGGGCCCACGGGGGTGCGCAGATCCGCACCGTACCGGGTGAGGCCGCCGAGGTCGAAGCTCGCCGCATACGCGCCGCGGGTCCACTCCTCCGCACCCCAGTCGCTCTCGTAGTAGACGAGCGGATCCTTCGCCTCTGGGCCGAAGTAGTTCGCCAGCGACGCGAGGATGCGCTCCTTGCGCTCCTCGGCCGACACGCGGAAGAGGTCATCGGCGTTGCGGTCGGAGACGAAGCCCACGAGGGTGCCGCGCTCGTCGCCGTGGTTGGTGTTGTCGTACGCCTCGTGCGACAGCTCGTACGGGCTGAACGCGGTGCCCGACAGGCCCTTGTCGCGCCAGAACGGCCGGTCGTAGACGGCGTGGACCTTGATGACGAAGCCCATCGAGATGTGCTGGTGCAGCTGCTGCTTCAGGCGCGGCAGGGGCGGGTCGAACTCGATCCAGGGATAGAGGATCGGCGCGTGGGCGAGGATGACGTACCGCGCGCGGACGATCATGCCGTTGTCGGTCACGATCGTGACGCCGTCGTCGGCGGTCTTGACCTCGGTGACGGGCTGCTCGAGGAAGACGTCGTCGCCGAGGCGCTCGGCGAGGAGGAGCGGCACCTGCTGGAGTCCACCCACCACGCGCTCGTCGAGGATGTAGTCGGCGTCGACGAGGTGCGAGAAGCTCCCCGCGCTCGCGGCCATCAGCAGGGCCTGCAGGGCCGAGAAGGCGTAGGCGGGCTTGGTGAGCATCGCCCCCGCGATGAAGAGGGCGATGTTGTCGCGCGCCTCCTGGTCGTCGGTCTCCTGCTCCAGCCACGCCTCGAAGGAGATGCGGTCGAGCTCCTCGGCATCCGGGCGGTCCCACGGACGGTCCGGATCGGTCTCGGCGACCATCGCGTCGAGCTTGTCGATCAGGCGGACGAGCTCCTTCTCGGTCTCGGGCTTGACCGGGAAGATCTCGCCGGTGAACAGCGTCCGCTCCCCGGCGGCGTTGATGTAGACCGACTCGCCCTCGCGGTAGCGGGAGTAGGTCTCGAGTCCGAGCTCGGCGATCGTCTCCTTCAGCGCCTCCTGGTCGGGCGAGACCCATTGGCCGCCGATCTCGAGCATGGCGCCGTCGATGACGTCTGTCCACAGCCGCCCGCCGACCCGCTCGCGGGCCTCCAGCACCGCCACCGACAGCCCTGCTTTGCGCAGTTCGTGGGCGGCGGTGAGGCCGGCGGCTCCGGCGCCGACGATCACGACGTCGCGCGTCACCTCGTTCATGTGCGTCTCCTCAGCTCTCCCGCGGGTGCGGGGGTCGATCGTGCGGAGACGGATGCTCTCGCCACGATGCGGGGGCAGTGGGTGGTGAAGGGAAGGCGCCGCTCAGTGGGCGGCGAGGGCGGCGGCGATGACGTCCAGGCCCTCGTGGAGCAGGTCGTCGGGGATGCTCAGCGGCGGAAGGAAACGGATCACGTTGCCGTAGGTGCCGCAGGTGAGCACGATCACGCCCTGCGCGATGCAGGCCTTCGCGATCGCGGAGGTGAGGGTGCCGTCGGGGTCGCCGGTCGATGGCACGACGAACTCGACCGCGATCATGGCACCGCGTCCGCGGATGTCGCCGATGCGCGGGTCGGAGGCCTGCAGGTCGCGCAGGCGTCCGGTCAGGAGGGTCTCGATCTCCCGCGCGCGGGAGGGCAGGTCCTCGCTCTCGAACACCTCGATGGCGGCGAGCGCCGCGGCGCAGGCGATGGGGTTCCCGCCGTAGGTGCCGCCGAGACCGCCGGCGTGCGCGGCATCCATGATGTCCGCGCGACCGGTGACGGCCGCGAGCGGGAGGCCCGCGGCGATGCCCTTCGCGGTCGTGATCAGGTCGGGGACGATGCCGAACAGCTCGGAGGCGAACATCGCGCCGGTGCGTCCGAAGCCGGTCTGGATCTCGTCGGCGATGAAGACGACGTCGTTGCTGCGGCACCAGCGGAGGAGGTGCTCGAGGAATCCGTCGGCGGGGACGATGAATCCGCCCTCGCCCTGGATGGGCTCGATGATGACGGCGGCGAGGTTCTCGGCGCCGACCTGCTTCTCGATGACCGAGATGGCCTTGCGCGCGGCGTCCGCCCCACTGAGTCCGCCGTCGCGGAACGGGTACGACATCGGCGCGCGGTAGACCTCGGAGGCGAACGGACCGAAGCCGCTCTTGTAGGGCATCGACTTCGCCGTCAGGGCCATCGTGAGGTTCGTGCGCCCGTGGTAGCCGTGGTCGAAGGCGACGACGGCCTGCTTCTTGGTGAATTTGCGCGCGATCTTGATCGCGTTCTCGACGGCTTCGGCGCCGGAGTTGAACAGCGCCGACTTCTTCTCGTGGTCGCCCGGGGTCACCCGGTTCAGCGCCTCCGCGACCGCGACGTACGACTCGTACGGCGAGACCATGAAGCACGTGTGGGTGAACTGCGCCACCTGCGCGGTGACGGCCTCGACGACGCGGGGGTGCGCGTTGCCGACGGTGGTGACGGCGATGCCCGATCCGAGGTCGATGAGGGAGTTGCCGTCGGCATCGACGACGACTCCGCCGCCGGCGGCGACGGCCTCGATCGGCGCGGTGTGGCCGACACCGGCCGCGACGGCGGCCGACTTCCGCGCGAGGAGCTCCTGCGAGCGGGGGCCGGGGATCTCGGTGACGAGGCGGCGTTCCTGGGGCAGAGTGGGCCCGCCCACCGGGGCGGCAACGGTGTCGATCGCGGTCATGTCGGCGAGCGTACGGGGGCGGGCGCGCGGTGCACACCTGACCGGCTGTACATTTTCCTGAACCCGACGTACAACCCGTACACCTTGACCTGATGCGCGGAGGATCATGACCACGGATGCCGACGTTCCGACCCTCCGCGCCCTGCTGAGTCGGCCCGACCTCCAGCTGCGTCTCGCCGGCGGCGCCCGAGACGACCTTCTGGACCGGCCTGTCCGGTGGGTCCACAGCTCCGACCTTGCGGACCCGACTCCCTTCCTCTCCGAGGGCCTCGTGCTGCTGACCACCGGCACCCAGTTCGACGGTGCGGGCGAGGAGCGCGCGCCGTATCGCGACTACGTTCAGCGGCTCTCGGCGCGCGGCGTGGTGGGCCTCGGCTTCGGCACGGAGGTCGTCCGGCACGGCATCCCTCCCGCGCTCGAAGAGGCGTGCGCGTCCGCGGGGATGCCGCTGTTCGAGGTGCCGTACCGCACTCCTTTCATCGCGGTGGCCCGCGCCAACGCCGAGGCCATCGCGGCGCAGGCCTATGCCCGCCGCAGCTGGGCGCTCGCCGCGCAGCGCGCGATCGCCCTCGCCGCCCTCCGTCCCGACGGACTGGGCGCGACCGTGGCCGAGCTCGCTCGGCAGCTGGACACGTGGGTGGGCATGTTCGACGCCGCCGGCGAGCTCGTCCGCGAGCATCCGGCCGGAGGGTTGCAGGCCGCGACCGCCGCCGCCCTGCACGACGAGGTCGGCGGGGTGCTCCGCCGCGGGGCGCGGGCGGGCTCGGCCCTCCGGATCGGCGACGGGCCGTTCTCGCTGCAGACCCTCGGCCGCGGCGGACACCTCCGCGGCGTCATCGCGATCGCCGCCGGCGACCTCGACCAGGAGGGTCGGGGCGTCGTCACCGCCGTCATCGCGATGGCCGGCCTCGCCCTGGAGCAGCAGCAGGGCCTCAGCCGCGCGCGGAACGCGCTGCGTGCGGGCCTCATCCAATCCCTCCTCTCCGGCGACTCCTCCCTCGCCCGGAGGATCGCGCGCGAGATGTGGGGGGCGCTTCCTGCGGCGCCCGTCGACGTCGCCGTCACCGAGGTCCTCACCGGCGACGGCGCACGGCCCACGGCGAGCGCCCGCGCCCGCCTGGACGCGATCACCGAGCTCCTCGAGCTGCGCGGCGACGAACGACGCGGCACACTGTTCTTCGGCCGGGTCGAGGGCGCGCTCGTCCTGATCGTCCGCACCGGTGAACGCGCGGTGATCGACGAGATCGCCGAGCGGTTCGAGATCCGGGTGGGCGTCTCCGAGCCGGCCGGCTACGACGGCATCCGCTCGGCCCTCGACCAGGCGCGGGTCGCACGGGACCGGGGCACGGCATCCGTCACCGCCTTCGCCGACATCGGCCGGGCGGGCGTGCTCTCCGCGCTCTCCGCGGATGCGCGGGCCCTCGCCGACGCCCAGCTGCGGCCCCTCGTCGACAACGACCGGACACAGGGCACGGCTCTGCTGACGACCCTCCGCGCCTGGCTCGACGCGGACTGCTCGCACGAGGCGTGCGCCCGGGCCCTCGGCGTGCACCGGCACACGGTGCGCACCCGGCTCGCACACATCGAGCGGGTCCTCGGGCTCGATCTCGGATCCTTCCCCGTGCGGGCGGAGCTCTACGCCGCGTTGCGCGCGGCGGAGGGCTGAGGACATGATGACCGCATGAGCAGCGCGACGGAGATCGGCGACGTTCCGAACGGCGACGTGTCGTGGTGGTGGCGCTCGATCGGCGGAGCGCCTGAGCCGAGACCCGCCCTGCCGGGGGACGTCGACGTGGACGTCGCCGTCGTCGGCGCCGGGTACACCGGCCTCTGGGCGGCGTACTACCTGAAGACCCTTCAGCCCGACCTCCGGGTCGCGGTGCTGGAGCAGCGCTTCGCCGGCTTCGGCGCCTCCGGCCGCAACGGAGGATGGCTCACCAACAGCGTCACCGGCGGTCGCGCGCGGTACGGACGGGGGCCCGGCACCGCGCAGCAGCGCGCGCTGAACGCCGCGGTGGACGAGGTGATCACCGTCGCCGAGCGGGAGGGGATCGACGCCGACATCGTCCGCGGCGGCGAGTTCGAGGTCGCGCGCACCCCCGCGCAGCTCGCCCGTCTCCGCGCCGCCGCGCGCGCCGAACAGGACTGGCCCGACACCGATGTGGAGGAGCTGGATGCCGCCTCCGCCGCCGCCCGGATCGGTGTGGCCGGAACGCTGGGCGCGATCCGGCACCCGCACTGTGCGCGCGTGCATCCGGTCAAGCTCGTCAGGGGACTCGCCGCGACCGTCGAGGGCCTCGGCGTGCCGATCTACGAGGACACGCGGGTCCGCGAGATCTCCCCCGGCCGTGCGGTGACCGTCCGCGGGACGGTGCGCGCCGCGCACGTCCTGCGTGCCACGGAGGGGTTCACGGCCGACCTCCGCGGCGAGCACCGGACCTGGCTGCCGATGAACTCCTCGATGATCGTCACCGATCCCCTGCCCGCCTCGGCATGGTCGGAGATCGGCTGGGAGGGGCGGGAGACGCTCGGCGACTTCGCACACGTGTACATGTACGCCCAGCGCACCGCCGACGACCGCATCGCCTTCGGCGGTCGAGGGGTCCCGTACCGGTTCGGATCGCGCGTGGACACCGACGGATCGACGCAGGCGCGCACCATCGCCTCCCTCACCGCGCTGCTGCGCGACTTCTTCCCCGCCGCGACGGACGTGCCCGTCGCCCACGCGTGGTCGGGCGTGCTGGGCGTCCCCCGCGACTGGGCGGCGACCGTCGGGCACGACGCGCGCACCGGCCTCGGCTGGGCGGGAGGCTACGTCGGCACCGGCGTCACCGCCACGAATCTCGCCGGTCGCACGCTCGCCGACCTCGTCCTCGGCCGCGACACCGATCTCGTGCACCTGCCCTGGGTCGGGCATCGCGCGCGCCGCTGGGAGCTCGAGCCGCTGCGGTTCCTCGCCGTCCACGGGATCTACGCCGCCTACCGGAGCGCGGATCGGATGGAGGCCGAAGGCTCCGCGCGGACGGCGTGGCCGGCGCGCGTCGCCGACCTCATCGCCGGGCGCTGACCTCCGGCGCCCGGAGACCGTCGCTCAGCCGCGCGGGGCGTGGGCTTCGAGGAACTCGTAGACGTCGGTGGTGTCCACGCCCGGGAAGGCACCGGTGGGGAGGGTGGCCAGCAGCGTCCGAGGCGTGCGGACGTTCGGCCACGCATACTCGCGCCACGACGCCTCGAGGTCCGCCGGCGCCCGGCGGCAGCACACCTCCACCGAGTGCTTGGACACCCCGCGGTGCGGAGTGTCGCGGCCGAGGAACCATTTGGTGTCGTCGAAGCGCACCCCCACCGAGACCGAATGCGCGCCCTCGCTGGAGAGCTCGACGCGCGCGGTGCACCAGTACGTCCCGTTGCCGGTGTCGGTGTACTGGTAGTAGGGGTTGAAGTGGTCGTCCTCGTCGAAGACGACGCGTGAGGTCCACTTCCGGCAGCACATCTGCCCCTCGATCGATCCCAGCCGATCGGTCGGGAAGTTCACGTCGTCGTTCTCGTAGGCCTTCGTGATCGTCCCCGACTCGTGCACCTTCAGGAAGTGCACCGGGATGCCGAGGTGCACGGTCGCGAGATTCGTGAACCGGTGCGCGGCGGTCTCGTACGACACCGAGTACGCGTCGCGGAGATCCTCGATCGACACCGCCCGGCGCCCCTTGGCCTCGAGGAGGAACGGCACGGCGTGGTCCTCGGGGATCAGCAGGGCGCCGGTGAGGTAGTTCGTCTCGACCCGCTGACGGAGGAACTCCGCGTAGCTCGTGGGTTCGGTGTGGCCGAGGATCCGGCTGGAGAGGGCCTGCAGCACCGCCGTCCGCGGGTCCCCCTTCGACGCCAGCCTGCTCGAGAGGTAGAGCCGGCCGTTCTTGATGTCGGCGACGCTGCGGGTGGTCTGCGGCAGGTCCGGCACGTAGTGCAGCGTGAACCCGAGGTGCGCGGCGATGTCGGATGCCGTCCGCTGGGTGAGCGGACCCCCGGGGTGCCCGACGGCGGCGAGGATCGCCAGCGCCTGCTTCTCCAGATCCGGGAAGTGGTTGTTCTGCGTGCGCATGAGACGGCGGAGCGCGACGTTCGCGCGTCGGGCCTCCTCGGGGGTGGCGGCGCGCTCATCGCGCAGCCTCTCGATCTCGCCCTGCAGCGCGAGCATCGCGCGGAGGGCGTCGTCCGGGACGGTCTTGCCGATGCGGAACGGCTCGATGCCCAGCGCCTGGAACGTCTGCCCCTTCATCGCGCGTTCGAGGGCGATCTCCATCGTCGCGCGCTCGTCGAGGGGCTCGGACTCCAGGAGCGCGTCCAGGCTCGTCCCGAGGGCGCGGGCGATCTGGCGCAGCAGCGTCAACTTCGGCTCGCGCCGGCCGTTCTCGATCATCGAGAGCTGGCTGGGCACGCGCTCGACCGCTGCGGCGAGGTCGTCCAGCGTCATGCCGCGTGCGGTCCGCAGCTGACGGATGCGGCGGCCGATGGTCAGGGAGTCCACCTCTTCATCGTCGGGGGCCTCCACCCCGACGTCCCGGCTCTGTGTGATCGACATGACGGGATTCTGTCACGAATGACGAATATTCGAGAAAGTTCACACCCGGATTCGTCAGGTTGAAAGCGGATCTTCACCCCACAGTGGAACCACCCCGCGGAACCACCACCGCGGATCCGCACACAGGAGGACACGGACATGACACCTGCAACCGCCACACTGACCGCCCCCACCACGGCGCCGGCGCCGGCCGTCCAGGTCCTCGGCCGGATGGGCCCCCGCTACGACGAGATCCTCACCCCCGAGGCGCTGGCCTTCGTCGCCGAGCTCCACCAGCGCTTCGGCGGACGCCGGCATGATCGCCTCGCCGATCGGATGCGGCGCCGCTTCGAGATCGGCAACGGCCACGACCCCCGGTTCCGCGACGACACCGCGCACATCCGCGAGGACGCCGAGTGGCGGGTCGCCGGAGCGGGCCCGGGCCTGGAGGACCGCCGGGTGGAGATCACAGGACCCACCGATCCGAAGATGACGATCAACGCGCTGAACTCCGGCGCGCGGGTGTGGCTGGCCGACCAGGAGGACGCCACCAGCCCCACCTGGAAGAACGTCATCGAGGGCCAGCTGTCGCTGCGCGACGCCATCCGCGGCGAGCTGACCTTCACGAACGACGCCGGCAAGACCTACGAGGTCACCGCCGAGCGCACGCCCACGATCGTGATGCGGCCGCGGGGCTGGCACCTGAGCGAGGCCCACCTGCGGTTCACCGACCGCGCGGGGCGCGAGATGGCCGCCTCCGGGTCGCTGGTGGACTTCGGGCTGTACTTCTTCCACAACGCCCAGCGCCTCATCGACAGCGGCCGCGGCCCGTACTTCTACATCGCCAAGCTGGAGTCGAGCGAGGAGGCGAAGCTCTGGGACGACGTCTTCACCTTCAGCGAGCAGTACATCGGGATCCCGCACGGCACGATCCGGGCGACCGTGCTGATCGAGACGCTGCCGGCGGCGTTCGAGATGGAGGAGATCCTCTTCGAGCTGCGCGACCACTGCGCGGGCCTGAACGCCGGGCGCTGGGACTACATCTTCTCGATCATCAAGAACTACCGCGGGCGCGGGGCCCGGTTCGTCCTCCCCGACCGCAGCGAGGTCACGATGACCGTGCCGTTCATGCGGGCCTACACCGAGCTGCTGGTGAAGACGTGCCACAAGCGCGGCGCCTTCGCGATCGGCGGCATGAGCGCCTTCATCCCGAACCGCCGCGACCCCGAAGTGACCGCTCGCGCGTTCGAGAAGGTGGCCGCCGACAAGAAGCGCGAGGCCGGCGACGGCTTCGACGGGACGTGGGTGGCCCACCCCGACCTGATCCCGACGGCGATGGCGGAGTTCGACGCGGTGCTCGGCGACCGTCCGAACCAGGTCGACCGTCAGCGCGAGGACGTCGAGGTGACGGCATCCGACCTCCTCGACGTGCACATCGGCCGGCCGGTGACCGCCGAGGGCGTGCACGCGAACGTCTCGGTCGCGATCCGGTACATCGAGGCGTGGCTCCGGGGCCTGGGCGCGGTGGCGATCGACAACCTGATGGAGGATGCCGCGACCGCGGAGATCTCGCGGTCCCAGGTGTGGCAGTGGATCCATCAGGACCGGGCGACCGCAGAGGGCGACCTCATCACGCGCGACTACGTCGAGGGCCTCATCACGCGCGTGCTCGACGAGGCCCCGCGTCACGACGGCGACCGGTTCGACGACGCCGCCACGATCTTCCGCGACGTCGCCCTCGGCTGCGAGTTCCCGGCCTTCCTCACTCTCCCCGCCTACGCGAAGTTCCTCGTCGACATCGACGAGACCGCGTGATCCACCTCTCTCCCGCGAAGGACACGACATGACCCTCTACCAGGACGACATCGCCGCCATCCGCACCCTGAAGGAGCGCCACGGCTCCGCCTGGGACGCCATCGACCCCGAGTCGGTCGCCCGGATGCGCGCGCAGAACCGCTTCCGCACGGGCGTGGACATCGCCCGCTACACCGCCGGCATCATGCGCCGCGACATGGCCGAGTACGACGCCGACCCGTCGGTGTTTACGCAGTCCCTCGGGGTGTGGCACGGCTTCATCGGGCAGCAGAAGCTCATCTCGATCAAGAAGCACCTGAAGACCACCAACAAGCGCTACCTCTACCTGTCCGGGTGGATGATCGCCGCACTCCGCTCGGAGTTCGGGCCGCTCCCCGACCAGTCGATGCACGAGAAGACCGCGGTCCCGGCGCTCATCGAGGAGCTCTACACCTTCCTCCGTCAGGCCGACGCACGGGAGCTCGACCTCCTGTTCACCCGGCTGGATGCCGCCCGCGCGGCGGGAGACGACACGGCGGCGGAATTCCTCCAGTCGCAGATCGACGCGTACGAGACCCACGTGGTGCCGATCATCGCCGACATCGACGCCGGCTTCGGCAATCCCGAGGCGACGTACCTGCTGGCCAAGAAGATGATCGAGGCGGGAGCGTGCGCGATCCAGATCGAGAACCAGGTCTCGGACGAGAAGCAGTGCGGCCACCAGGACGGCAAGGTCACCGTCCCGCACGAGGACTTCATCGCCAAGCTCAACGCCGTGCGCTACGCGTTCCTGGAGCTCGGCGTCGACGACGGCGTGATCGTCGCCCGCACCGACTCACTCGGCGCAGGGCTCACGCAGAAGCTCGCGGTCTCGCATCGGCCGGGAGACCTCGGGGATCAGTACAACGCGTTCCTCGACGTCGAGGAGATCTCCGAAGCGGGCCTCGGCAGCGGCGACGTCGTGCTCTCCCGCGACGGCCGGCTCGTCCGTCCGAAGCGGCTGGCGAGCAACCTGTACCAGTTCCGCCCCGGAACCGGTGAGGAACGCTGCGTGCTCGATTGCATCACGTCGCTCCGGAACGGCGCCGATCTGCTCTGGATCGAGACCGAGAAGCCGCACGTCGAGCAGATCGCGGGGATGATGGACCGGATCCGCGCCGCGATCCCGAACGCGAAGCTCGTCTACAACAACAGCCCCTCGTTCAACTGGACGCTGAACTTCCGCCAGCAGGCCTACGACCTCCTTGCGGAGCAGGGTGCCGATGTCTCCGCGTACGACCGGGCCGAGCTGATGAGCCCCGATTACGACGACACCGAGCTCGGACGCC
The DNA here is from genome assembly GCF_040687055.1 of Microbacterium sp. NPDC077184. NCBI lineage: Bacteria > Bacillati > Actinomycetota > Actinomycetes > Micrococcales > Microbacteriaceae > Microbacterium > Microbacterium sp. NPDC077184. The sequence goes on along the minus strand of NZ_JBFBMM010000001.1, from coordinate 407,752 downwards.
TGGCCGACGAGAAGATCCGCTCGTTCCAGAAGGACGGCTCGGCGCGCGCCGGGATCTTCCACCACCTGATCACTCTGCCGACCTACCACACGGCGGCCCTGTCCACCGATGACCTCGCCAAGGGCTACTTCGGCGAGGAGGGGATGCTCGCCTACGTCCGGGGCGTGCAGCGCCGGGAGATCCGCGAGGGGATCGCGACGGTCAAGCACCAGAACATGGCGGGCAGCGACATCGGCGACAACCACAAGGAGTACTTCGCCGGGGATGCCGCGCTGAAGGCCGGCGGCGCGCACAATACGATGAACCAATTCGGCTGACGCCTCGGCGGTGCGGGCCGGAGGAGGAATCCCCGGCCCGCACCGCTTCCCGCCGGCCCGGCGAAAGGAAGACCGATGAAGTTCCTCATGCTCGTCCTCTCCGACCCCGCGCGTTCGTCGGACGAGGAGCCCCCGGTCTCGATCGAGCAGTGGGTCGACGAGACGTACGGCTCCGGGAAGGCCCTCGACGGCGATCGGCTCCGCCCCTCCGCTGAGGCCAAGACGATCCGCCGTCGCGACGGCGAGGTCCGCGTCACCGACGGACCGGCCACGCCCGCCCACGAGGAGATCGGCGGGTTCGACATCCTGGAGTGCGCCGACCTGGACGAGGCCGTCGCCGTCGCCTCCCGGCATCCGATGGCGACGGCGGGCATCATCGAGCTCCGTCCGGCGTGGCCGCTGGACCTCTGATCCGCGCCGGGCGGCACGCGGCTCTCGGCGGACACGCCCGGGCGACTACGCTGGCCCCGTGACACATCGCGCCCCGCTCTCCCGCAAGCTCTCCGCCATCGCCGAGTCGGCCACGCTCAAGGTCGACGCCAAGGCCAAGGCCCTCCAGGCCGCCGGTCGGCCCGTGATCAGCTACGCCGCCGGCGAGCCCGACTTCGCCACGCCGTCGTTCATCGTCGAGGCCGCCGCCGAGGCTCTGCGCGACCCCGCGAACTTCCGCTACACCCCCGCCGCGGGACTGCCGGTGCTCCGCGAGGCGATCGCCGCGAAGACCGCGCGCGACTCCGGGCTGGATGTCGCCCCCTCTCAGGTGATCGTCACCAACGGCGGCAAGCAGGCGGTCTACCAGGCCTTCCAGGCCGTGGTGAACCCCGGCGACGAGGTCCTCCTCCCCGCGCCGTACTGGACGACCTACCCGGAGGCCATCGCCCTGGCCGACGGCGTCCCGATCGAGGTCTTCGCCGGCGCCGACCAGGAGTACAAGGTCACCGTCGACCAGCTCGAGGCCGCCCGCACCGAGCGCACCACCGTGCTCGTCTTCGTCTCGCCGTCGAACCCGACCGGCGCCGTCTACACCGCCGAGGAGACCCGCGCGATCGGCGAGTGGGCCCTCGAGCACGGGATCTGGGTCGTCTCGGACGAGATCTACCAGAACCTCGTCTACGAAGGCACGCGCGCGGTGTCGATCGTCGAGGCCGTGCCGGAGGTCGCCGGTCAGACGATCCTCGTCAACGGCGTCGCCAAGACCTACGCGATGACCGGCTGGCGCGTGGGCTGGATGGTCGGCCCCGCCGACGCGATCAAGGTCGCCGGCAACCTGCAGTCGCACCTCAGCTCGAACGTCAACAACATCGCCCAGCGTGCGGCGCTCGCAGCCCTCTCGGGCCCGCAGGACGAAGCGGAGTCCTTCCGCGTGGCGTTCGACCGCCGCCGGCGCCTCATCGTCGACGAGCTGTCGAAGATCGACGGCGTCGTGGTACCCAACCCGCTCGGCGCGTTCTACGTGTACCCCGATGTGCGCGGTCTGCTCGGTCGCACGTGGGGCGGTGTCACCCCGCAGACCTCCCTCGAACTGGCCGATCTGATCCTCGAGCGGGCCGAGGTCGCCGTCGTCCCCGGTGAGGCGTTCGGACCCTCCGGGTACCTCCGCCTGTCGTACGCGCTGGGCGATGACGCGCTCCTCGAGGGCGTCTCCCGCCTGCAGGAGCTCTTCGCCACCGCGCACTGAGGGCTGAGGGCGGACTCGTCCTACAGCTCGACGCCGACGAGAACCGGCTCGGGCTGCAGGACGAGTCCGAACTCCGCCGCCACTCGGCTCTGGATGTAACGGGCGAGCTCCGCGATCTCCGCAGCTGTGGCGTTGCCGCGGTTGGTCAGGGCGAGGGCGTGCTTGGTCGAGAGCCCCGCCCGCGAGCGCGGGAAGCGGAAGCCCTTCCGGAGCCCCGCGTTCTCGATCAGCCATCCGGCGCTGACCTTCACGTCGGACTCCCGGCTCGTGGGCGCCGGCACCAGGCCGTCGTAGGCGGAGAGCGGGATCACCACGACCGGGTCGAGATCCGGCGCGACGGGCCAGCGCGGGCACGCGTCGGGAAGGGTCCGGGCGAAGGATGCCGACACCACGGCGTTCTGGAAGAACGAGCCGGCGCTGTGGGTGTCGGGGTCGGCGTCATCGAGCACCATGCCCTTCCGCGCCCGCGTGGCGAGGACGTGCTCGCGCACCCACGCGAGGCTCACGGTGTCGTCCTCGGTGAGTCCGAGGGCTCCGCGCAGCTGCGCGCCGGCGATCCGGCGCTCGCCGTGCCCGACATCCGCGAGTTCGAACGTGGCCGAGAGGATGACCGCCCGGCGCGCGGGGACGGAACCGTAGTGGTGCTTGAGCACCGAGGTGCGGAATCCGAGTCCGAGATCGGCGGCGGGGACCGTTTCGACCTCGCCGGTGCCCTCGTCGATGAGCTCCACCTCGACGAGGGTCTGGACGGTCTCCTGACCGTACGCCCCGATGTTCTGCACGGGCGCGGCACCGACGGTTCCGGGGATCCCGGACATCGCTTCCAGGCCCGCGAGCCCGTCGGAGACCGACACCGCGACGAGGTCGTCCCAGTCGTGGCCCGCGGCCACGCGGAGCCGCACGAAACCCGGCCGGGGCGACGGGAGGCGTTCGATCCCGCGCGTGAGGATGCGCACGACGGTGCCCTCGAAGGGGTCGTCGCCGACGAAGAGGTTCGATCCGCCGCCCAGGACGAACCACTCCTCGCCCGTCGCCCACACGTCCCGCAGCGCGGTGACGAGCTCGTCCGTCGTGGGTGCGTCGATCATCCGCTCCGGGACGCCGCCGGTGCGCAGCGTCGTCAGCTGCGCGAGGGGAATCGGGGTGATCTCCGGCATCCGATCAGACGATCCGGACCCGGACCTGGGCTTTGCCGAGGACGGTCGCGCCGTCGAAGGTGACGGTGAGATCGACCCGCGCGACGTCGTCGGCGATCTGCCCGATCACCGCGCGCACGGTGACGTCGGCGCCGGTGTCGGGGTCGACCACGACCGGGCGGGTGAAGCGCACGCCGTATTCGAGGATGCGGCCGGGGTCTCCGACCCACGCTTCGATCGTCTGCACGGACAGACCCATCGTGAGCATGCCGTGCGCGAGGACGCCCGGAAGCCCCACCGCGGCAGCCACGTCGTCGCGGTAGTGGATGGGGTTGAAGTCGCCCGAGGCGCCGGCGTAGCGCACGAGCGCCGCCCGGTCGAGGTGGACGGTCCGCTCGGCGACGACGTCGCCCACGGTCACGGTCTCGCTCATGACTGCTCCTCCCCCACGACCAGCACGGATGTCGCCGTGACGACGTGCGCGCCCTCGAGGTCGGTGATCTCGGCCTCGCTCGTCACCATCGTCGCCGCGCCCATCGTCCGCAGACCCGTCACCGACAGGCGCGCGACGAGCTCGTCGCCCGCCACGATCGGACGGGTGTAGCGGAACCGCTGCTCGGCGTGCAGGACGCGCGAGAGCTCGATCCCCGAGTCGGGCTCGGCGAGGAGCTGCTGCAGCGTCAGGTCCTGGAGGACCATCGCGAACGTCGGGGGCGCGACGACGTCGGCGTAGCCGAGGGCGCGCGCGGCGTCGGGGTCGTGGTGCGGTGCGGCGTCGGAGAACACCGCGCGGGCGAACTCGCGCACCTTCTCTCGACCGACCAGGTAGGGAGCGGTGGCGGGGAAGTCGCGACCGACGAGCTCGGGGTTCACTGGCACCCGTTCATCCTATCGACGGGCCCCGACGGCGCCGACGGCGCTCAGGCAGCGTCGAGACGGAAGGCCGGGCCGCCCGGCACCGATTCGATGAGTTCCCGGGTGTAGTCCGAGGACGGGTGCCGGAACACCTCGTCGGTCAGTCCCTGCTCGACCACCTCGCCGTGCAGGAGCACCACGATGCGATCGCAGAGCTGATGCACGACGGCGAGGTTGTGCGAGATGAAGAGCATCGTCAGGTCCAGTTCCTCGCGCAGCCGTTGCAGCAGGACGAGGATCTCCGCCTGGGTGGAGACGTCCAGGGCGCTGGTGATCTCATCGGCGATGATGACCGTCGGATCGGTGGCCAGAGCGCGCGCGATCGCGATGCGCTGGCGCTGCCCGCCGGAGAACTCGTGCGGATACCGGTCGATCGCGTCGGCATCGAGGGCGACGGCCTCGAGGGCACCGGCGATGCGGGGTCGATACGCGCGGACGGACGCCCGCACCGGATCGACCGCTTCGGCGAGGGTCTGCCCCACGGTCCGCCGAGGATCCAACGACGAGTACGGGTCCTGAGGGATCAGCTGGATGCGGCGGCGCGTCGCGGCCCGCTGCGCCCGCGAGGCATGCGCGAGATCCCTGCCGTCGAAGACGATGCGGCCCTCCCGGATCCGGTGTATCCCCATGATCGCGCGGGCGATCGTCGATTTCCCGGATCCCGATTCCCCGACGAGCGCCACGCTCGATGCGCGCGGCACGTCGAAGCCGACTCCCCGCAGCACCGCGGTCTCGCGGGCGCCGTGACCGAGGGTGACGTCGACGTCTCGGAGGGACAGCAGTGCGTCAACCATGGACGCTCTCCTTCGGTTCGGGGGTGACCGTCAGGGCCGGGGTCGCGGCGAGGAGCGACGCCGTGTAGGGATGGGTGACCTCACGGTCCGCGAGCTGCTGTGCGGTCAGGTGCTCGACGATCCGTCCCTGCCGCATGACGAGCACGCGGTCGCAGAGCTTCTCCACGACTCCCAGGTCGTGGGAGATGAACAGCACGGCGGTGGACTGCTCGCGGTTGATCCGCTTGAGCTCGCGGAGCACCTCCGCCTGCACGGTGACGTCGAGCGCCGTGGTCGGCTCGTCGGCGATGATGAGCTTCGGGTCGGTCACGAGCGACGACGCGATGATCGCACGCTGGAGCATGCCGCCGGAGAGCTGGAACGGATGCTGCCCCATACGCTCCTCGGGATGACGGATGCGCATCGCCCCGAGCCGCTCGACGAGCGTGCGGCGGGCATCCGCACGCGAAAGACCGAGGTGGACGCGGGCCACCTCCGTCAGCTGCGCACCCATCCGCAGGGCGGGATTGAAGGTGGCCCCCGGGTCCTGGTAGACCAGCCCGATCTCTCGCGCAAGGCGCGCGCGGCGTCCGCCGGAGCGCAGATCGAGGTCGCCCAGCCGCAGGAGCCCGGCGCGGACGCTGACACCGTCCGCTTCCAGACGCGCCAGAGCCATCGCCGTCATGGACTTCCCGGAACCGGACTCCCCGACGAGCCCGACGATCTCGCCGGGACGGATGTCGAACGAGATGCCGTGGACGAGCTCCGCTCCCGACGGCGCGGTCACCGTGAGGTCGCGCACCTCCACCAGAGCCTCGGGACGCGTCGACGCGACCGCGGGAACGGCCGCGACCTTCTTCGCGCGACGCGGGCGGCGGAGCCACGGGTCCATGCGGGAAGCGAGACCGTCGCCGGTGAGCATGGCCGCGACGCCCGCGAAGACGAGCATGATCGAGGGGCCGAGCGCCTGGGCGGGCTGGCTGTAGATCTGCGGCAGCGCCTCGTTCAGGAGGCGTCCCCAGTCGTAGTCCGGGCTCTGCACACCGAGTCCGACGAAGGAGAGGCTGGAGATCTCCAGCAGGGACAGGGCGAAGCTCGAGGCGATGAGGACGAGGAGCGGTCCGCCGATGTTCGGGAGCAGGTGCCGCCCGAACAGCAGCGGCGCCGGGACGCCGAGCAGGCGCGCGGTCCCGACGTAGTCCTTGTGCGCGATCGCGGCGGTCATGTTCGAAGTGATGCGCGCGAAGGAGGGGATGCCGGCGACGCCGATCGCGACGACCGCCGACCACGCCCCCGCGCCGAGGATGGCCGCGATGACGAGGGCGAGGACGAGGGAGGGGAAGGCGACCGTGGAATCGATCACGCGGAGGACCGCGTCGCGCAGGCGCCGCGGTCCGACCCAGATGAGCCCGCCGATGAGGACGCCCGCGGTCACCGCGACCGCGGTGGCGCCGAGCGACATCAGCAGCGTCAGCCGAGTGGCCACGAGCGTCCGCGCGAGGATGTCGCGGCCGAGCTCGTCGGTGCCCAGCGGATGATCCGCGGACGGCGCCGCACGGGTGTCTGAGGTGAGGGTGTTCGCGGCATCGGAGAGGAAGAGCGGGGCGAGCACGGCGATCACGACGAGGACCGCGAGCATGCTCACCCCGGCGACGAGGGATGCCGGGATGTGGCGACGGCGCGGTTCAGACATGTGCGGGTCCTCCGAGGGTGCGCGGATCGATGAGCCCGAGCACGACGTCGATGAGCAGATTGATGAGGATCGCGATGACGCCGATCGTGAGGATGATCCCCTGGATGACCGGATAGTCCTTGAAGATGATCGCCTGGACCACTTCGCTGCCGAGACCGGGGATGCTGAAGACGGTCTCGATGATGATCGCGCCCCCGAGGAGCCCCGCGAGGATCAGGCCGGTCAGGGTGAGGGTGCTCGCCATGAGGTTCGGCAGCGCATGGCGGACATAGAGTCGCGCCGAACGGAGCCGGCGGCCGCGCGCGGTCCGCATGTAGTCCTGATGGAGGACCGAGTAGGTCTCCTGGCGCACCACCCGCGCGACGGCGAAGGTGGGTCCGAGCGCGAGCGCGGCGATCGGAAGGACGAACCATCCCGGCGCCGTGACCCCGCCCGGCGGCAGCAGGCGCCACCAGATGGAGACGACGACGATGAGGAGGGTCGCCGCGACGTAGGCGGGAAAGGACGCGAGAAATCCGGCGAGCACGCCGAAGCCGACCGCGAGACCCGGACGACGTCCGCCCCGGGTCAGGACGCCGATCGTCATGCCGAGCGGGATCGAGACGACGACCACGACCGCGATCGCCCCGAACGCCAGGGCCGCCGTGTACGGCAGCTTCGTGACGATGGTGGTGAGCACGGGCGTGGAGTAGCGGAAGCTGTCGCCCAGATCGAACGCGGCGAGCGACTGGAGATAGATCGCGAACTGCTGCCACAGCGGCAGATCGAGGTTGAGCCTCTCGCGGAGCGCGGCCACGGCATCCGGTGTCGCGTCGGTCCCGAGGATCGCGACCGCCGGATCGCCCGGGATGAGCGGGACGATGAGGAAGGTCATCAGCACCAGCAGGGCGAGGGAGAGCAGGAGGCCGCCGCCCCGACGCAGCGCGAACGAACCCCACGTCGTCCGGTGCCACCGCATGCGCGGTCGCGCCTGCGTCGGGGCGGCGAGTTCGATGGTCATCATCACACCGCCGGAGCCGCCGCGAGCGGTGCGTGCTGTCCGGCCCAGTCGAAGGCGGGCTCGACCTCGGCGGCGACGCGGATGAGCGTGGCCTCGTCGAACGGCGCCCCGACGAGCTGCGCACCCTGCGGCAGCCCGTCGGCGGTCCGGTGCACCGGGAGGGAGACGGCCGGAAGACCGGCGATGTTGACCCAGCTGGTGAACGAGATCGTGCGTCCCTCGGTCAGGCGCGGCCCGTCCGGGTGGTCGTTCGCCTCGTCGTAGACCTCCCCGACGCGCGGCGTCGTCGTCGCGGTGGTGGGCGTGAGGAGGAGATCGAAGTCGCTCCCCCACTGCCCGACGACCTGGCGCGTCTCCCACTGGAGCTGGTTGGCGAGGGCGACGTACTGACCGGCGTGGAAGCTCGTCGCGCGGTCGAAGCGGTAGCGGATGTACGGGTCGAGGTCGTCCGCGCGCGCGTGATCGAACGGCGTCCCCCACACCGAGGCGCTGATGACGAGGTCGGCGAATCCTCGCAGGGACGCCGGGGAGTAGAGGAAGGGCGAGACGGGCACGATGTCGTGGCCGAGGTGCGCGAGGGCGTCGGCGAGGACCCGCGCGGCGGTGACGCATTCGGGATCCACCTCGAGGCCGGTGGGCGGGGTCAGCAGGAGTCCGATGCGCAGGCGGGGCTGCGGCGCGCCGACCTCCTCTCGATACGGGCGCGCGGGCGTCGGTGCCGAGTACCACGCCAGAGGGTCGAACCCGCTGAGGACGTCGAGCATGGCTGCGGCGTCGACCACCGTGCGCGTGACCGCCCCCTCCGTGGTCGACTGCTCCCACCCGCGGACGTCGTTGGGAACGCGCCCTCGGCTGGGCTTGAGTCCCACGAGTCCGGTCGCCGACGACGGGACGCGGATCGATCCGCCGCCGTCCGACGCGTGCGCGGCGGGGGCGAGCCCTGCGGCCACGGCCGCGGTGGCGCCGCCGGATGACCCGCCGGAGGTGTGGTCGAGGTTCCACGGGTTGCGCGTCTTCCCCCACCGGCGGTTCTCCGACACCGTCAGAGGTCCGAACTCCGGGCTGTTGGTCCGCCCGAACAGCACGAATCCGGCATCCTCGATCAGATCGACGGTGACCTCGTTCGCGGGCGCGGGATCAGGGTCGATCGCCAGCGACGACGCCGTGTAGGGCTGGCCCTCGACGGGAGTGAGGTCTTTGATCGGAAGCGGCACGCCTTCGAACGGCCGAGCCGTGCCGTCGGCGAGGCGACGATCGGCCTCCCGCGCGCGACGGAGGACGTCATCGCGGTCCATCCAGACGATGGCGTTGACGAGCGGGTTCACGGCATCCACCCGGTCGAGGTAGAACTGCGCGGTTTCGATCGCCGAGACCTGGCGCGTGCGCAGCAGCTCGGCGAGATCGGTGACGGTGAGGAAGGGGTGCAACATGTCGCTCCGAGGAGTTCGGGCCCCTGGCGGCCGGGGATGAGCGCCGGCCGCCAGGGACGAGGGGGATCAGCCGGCGATGCGGAAGATCGGGTCGTCGAGGGCGCCACCGAGCATCTGCACGGTGAAGCCGGGTCGCTGGACGTAGATGAATGCGTCGTTGATGAGGGGGAAGGCGTCGACGCGTTCGAAGAGCGCGTCGGCGGCGGCGTTCAGCGCGGCGCACTGGGCGTCGGCATCCGTGGCGACGAGGGCCTCGGCGAGAGCAGCCTCGGCGTCGGGGTTGACCACGCCGCCGACGTTGCCGCCTCCATCGAAGATCTGCGGGCCGGTGAACGCCGTCAGGGGACTGACGAGCGATCCGAGGAAGTTGAGATCGGCGAACATCGTGACGTCCCACGCCCCGGGTTCGGTGAAGACCGTGGACACCCACGTGCCGACATCCGTGTTCGTCAGCTCGACCTCGGCTCCGGCGGCGCGCAGCGCTTCGGCGAGATACTCGTTGCCCGCACCGTTGGGTCCGGCGATGGTCGGGCCGACGAGTCGGATCGAGACTCCCTCGAGGGCGGATGCCGCAGCCTCCGGGTCGTGGGCCGGGATGGTCGGGTTCTCCGTCGGGACGCACGGCGTCTCGCTGGACACGAGCGTCGTCGCGATCTCCCCCGTCCCGAGTGACGTGACGCTCTCGAACATCTCCCTGTCGATCGCCTGCGCGGCCGCGCGCCGCAGGGATTCGTCCGCGAAGACGCTCCCCTCGCGCTCGTTGAAGAGGAGGTAGAAGTCGGAGAAGCGGTTCACCGCGACGTCGTACCCCTCCATGCCGTCGAAGCGCTCGATGGTCTGCGCCTGGATCTTCGCGATGTCCAGCTGATCGCCGAGCACCAGGTTCGCCGTCGCGGTGGAGTCCGGCGACACCACGTATTCGAGGGTCGCGGCGGGGGTGCCCTCCACCGGCGTGCTCCATTCCGGCCACGCCGCGTAGTCCTCGCGGAGCGTGTACTCGTAGCGGACGCCCGGCTCGTAGGAGCCGAGCACGTACGGGCCGGACTCGCTGCCCTCGGCCGTACCCGCGGCGAGCGCCTCGGGGTCGGCGAGGCCGGCGGGACACACGATCCCGGTCGTCGCGATGGTCAGGCCCGTCACGAGGAAGGGCCACGGGTTCTCCAGATCGATCGTCACAGTGCCCGCCGCGTCGTCGGCGGTGATGACGGGGGTGTTCGGGCCGAAGACCTGGGGCACCACGATCGAACCGGTCTCGGGACGGGCGAAGTACTCCAGAGAGTCCTTGACGATCGTCGGGGTGATCGCTGTCCCGTCCGCGCACGTCGCATCGGTCCGGATGGTGAAGACGGCCTGCGTCGGCGTCTCGGTCCACTCGGTCGCGAGTCCGGGGACCAGTCCCCCGGCATCCTTTCGCACGAGGGTGTCGTACGAGGTGCGCGCGAGGACGTAGTCGGGAAGAGACTGGGTGAGGGTGGGGTCGAACGACGCGGGGATGTCGATGGTCGTTCGGATGGTGTCCGTGGTGGTGCCGGGACTGTCCCCACCACCGGCGCAGGCGGTGAGTGCGAGGGCCGCGGCCGCGAGTGCTGCGGCCGGGACCAGGTGTCGACGGTTCATGATTGCCTCTCGGGTGTTCGGGTCGGGTGCGGGTCAGGACAGGACTTCGAAGACGTCGATGACGGTCGCGCCGTCGCGCGCGTCGGCGCGACCGATGAAGACGGAGCGCGTCAACCACTGAAGGGATGCCGCCGTCGTGCGGAAGACCGGCGTCGTGAGGAAGTAGCGCATCTCCTTCGAGCTCCCGGTCTCCCCCTCGAGGTGGCGGAGGATGCCGACGTTCACGACGTCGACGACGTGCCCCTCGAGGGTGCGGAACAGGTATCGGGCCTCCACGCGATAGGCATCGTCGGCGCGGGTGAGGCACCAGTCCCCTCCGCCGGGGATGATCTCACCGGTCACGTCCCCCTCCACAGTGCCCCCGGTGATCGGGATGAATTCGAGCAGCTCGGGTCCCCGCTGCTCCAGCGGCAGGTATTCGCCGACGAGTGCGGTGATGCGGAACGCGAAGCGCAGCGCGGGTGGGGCGGTGGACGTCATCAGTTCCCTCTGTTCTCGTGGACGCACCATTGCGTTGGAGAAGACTATGAACCCTAGTGAACGCCATAGTCAACGTGGTTCACTAAGTTGTAACACACCGAACACACGAACGGAATGGGCCGCGAGGATTCCGCGACACGATGGGAAGGGCGAGAGGATGGGCACCGTGATCGAGAGCCGAGAACGTCAACGACGCAAGCGGGGGTCCCTGTCCGCCGAGGAGATCGTCGACGCAGCGCTGAGGATCCTCGACGATCAGGGCGAGGACTCGCTGACGTTCGCGCGACTGGGAACGACGCTCGGGTCGGCGCCGACCGCCGTGTATCGGCACTTCGCGAGTCGAGACGATCTCCTCAACGCCCTCGGAGACAGACTCGACGCGATCTCCCTCGCCGGATACGCACCCACCGACGAGTGGCGCACCGACCTCGAAGATCTGGCCTGGCGTGCATGGCGCGTGGCCATCGCGCACCCCGCCGCAAGCGCTCTGGCGATGTCCCGCATCACCAACGGCGTGAACGAGCTGCGCGCCGTCGACGCGATCCTCCGCGCCCTGGAGCGGGCGGGCATCCGTGGGCGCGAGGCGGTCCTGCAGTACCAGGTCTACGCGAACATCGTCGTCGGTTCCGCCGCCGGCCACGGCGCGCGCCTCTCCGGCCGCGGAGAGCCGCGCACACCGGAAGGCTGGGTGCAGGCGTACACCCCCACCGACCCGACACTGTACCCGTACGCCGAAGCCCTCAAGAGCGAACTGCGCCTGATCGACTACGAGACGGTCTTCGCCAAGCACATCGAGATGTACCTCGATGCACTCGCCGTCCTGGCCGACCGCGCGGACGCGGCGGACTGATCCGGCCGCGCGACGACCTCGAGGTCAGCGGGCGCTCTTCCGACCCCGGATCGCCTTCATCGCCATCTGGACGGCGATGAAGACCAGGAAGGCGGCGAACAGGATGTTGCCGACCTGAGGGTCGACCCGCACGGCGATCCATGCGCCGAGGGCGGTCGTGGTGATCGCGGCGAGACCGACGATCCCGGCGGCGACGAGATCGATGTTGTGCCGGCGGATGTTGCCGATCGTGCCGGAGATGGCGGTCGGGATCATCATGAGCAGGGACGTCCCTTTGGCCACGAGATCGCTCGTGCCGAAGAGGAAGATCAGCGCCGGCACGACGATGATGCCGCCACCCACGCCGAGGAGTCCCGCGAGCACTCCGGTCACGAGACCCAGCGCGATGAGCCCGAGGCCCGTCCACCAGGTGAGCTCCAGGACGGCATCCCGCGAGGGGATGACGATGAACAGCATCACGATGACGACGCCGAGGAAGCCCACGAAGCCCCACCGCAGGACGGTCTGCGAGAGCTTCGCGAGGAGGGCGGTTCCGATCTGCGCGCCGATCACCGCGCCGCCGGCGAGGATCAGCGCGGGGATCCATGCGACCGAGTCGTTGAGCGCGTAGGAGATCACCCCCACGGATGCCGTGGGCACGATCGCGCCGAGGGACGTGCCCGCAGCCAGCCGCTGATCGAATCCGAGGACGAGGACCAGCAGCGGCACGATGACCGTGCCCCCGCCGACGCCGAACAACCCGGACATGAGGCCGGCGAGGAGCCCGACCCCGATGCACGTGATCACGTAGCGCGCCCCGCGGGCGCGCGTCACCTCTTCCGCCACCGGTTACTCGAGGAAGTCGATCGCCCAGCCGCCGTCGGCGGGGACGAGGGTGTAGAGGAACACGTTGTCGTAGGTGACCGCCTCGTCGAGGGGGTTCCCCTCTTCGTCGAAGAAGCTCTCGAAGGTCTCCGTGGTGGTGACGAGGATCTGCTCCGCGTCGCCCTCGATGGAGGTGACCTCGATGCGGTAGTCCTCGACGGATGCCGAGAACTCGCTCGCGGTCGCCTCGAACGTGGCGCAGTCCCCCAGGCCGCCGGCGGTGCGGAAAGACTCGGTGGTGCTCGCGAGGAACAGGTCGCAGTCCACGTTCTGCCACGCATCGTCGTAGTCCATGACGACCTCGACCGCGGCCTGCTCGTCGTCGCCGGCCGGAGCGCCGCTGCCACCGGACCCGCCGGAGGATCCCGACGTCGCGGCGTTGACCAGCAGCAGCGGGATGAGGACCGCCGCGGCGATGACCACGCCGAGCATCACGACACCGAGGACGACCCAGAGGATCCAGAGCTTCGACTTCGGCTGCGTGGCCGCGGAGAACCCGCCGCCTCCGCCGGAGTACCCCTCGGGGAGCGCGGCGCCGTCGACGGGCTGCGGGTCGAAGCCCACCGTCTGCAGCGAGGCGTCGGTCGCATCGGCGCTCGCGGGCGTCGCGTCATCGGGCGCCGGCGGGGTGGCACCGTCCGCCGCGCCCTCGGCGTCGGGCTCGGCGACGTGGGTGGTCCACTGCGTGCCGTCCCACCAGCGCAGCGCGCCGTTTCCGTCGTCGTACCAGCCGGGAGGGGTCGCAGTCATGATCGCAACCCTATCCCTCAGCCGCCCTCGACCCCACCCGATCCCACCCCGGAGAATTCGTGATGAACTGGGGCGATGTCAGACAAGACCCGCCCCGTCGTCCTCATCACCGGCGCGTCCTCCGGAATCGGCTACGCCACCGCCCTCGCGCTGATCGCGCGCGGCTGGGTGGTCTACGCCGCTGCGCGTCGGGTGGACCGGATGGCGCACCTCGCCGCATCCGGGTGCGAGGTGCTCGAGATGGACGTCACCGACGACGCCTCGATGCAGGCGGGTGTCGATCGGATCGTGCATCAGCAGGGGCGCATCGACGTGCTCGTCAACAACGCCGGATACGGCTCGTACGGTGCTCTGGAGGACGTCCCGATCGAGGAGGCACGTCGCCAGTTCGAGGTGAACGTGTTCGGCCTGGCCCGGCTGACGCAGCTGGTGCTCCCGACGATGCGCGCGCTCGGTCGCGGACGCATCGTGAACATCTCCTCCGTCGGCGGCCGCATCTACGAGCCGATCGGCAGCTGGTACCACGCGACCAAGTTCGCGGTGGAGGGGCTGTCCGACTCGCTGCGCCTCGAGCTCGCACCGCACGGCATCGACGTCGTCATCATCCAGCCCGGGCCCATCCGCACCGAGTGGAACGCGATCTCGCGCGAGAGTGCGCTCGAGCGCTCCGGTGACGGCCCCTACGCCGCGCAGGCCGCAGCCCTCGTGGCGAACTATGAGAACGTCGACTCGTCCCCGCTGTCCGGCACCGCCGAGGGCGTCGCCCGCACGATCGTGAAGGCCGTCACCGTGCGCTATCCGCGCTCGCGCTACGCCACCCCCGCCTCGGCGAAGGTCATCGTCGGGCTCCGGCGCCTGCTCCCCGACGTCCTCATGGACGGGATGCTGTCGCGTCTGGCGACGTAGCCGTCGCAGCCGCGCGGGCGCGTCGAGACCGCACCGCGCCGATCGCCACGTCGATCACGACGAACGCCGCCAGGGTGACCCCGATGAGGGGCAGCCACACGCCGATCGCGAGCGCCGCGATTCCGACCGCGCCGATGCCCCACCACGGCGCCCCGCGCAGCGCACCACGGGCGGGCGGTGACCCGACGAGAGCGTCGCTCCGCGTCGGGCGACGCTTCCACCACATCGCGTAGCCGAGGACGACGAGCGCGGCGATCCCGAGGGCGAGGGCGAACATCACGACCTGGTTCAGCAGCCCGAACATCGTGCCCATGTGGATGGCGATCCCCCACGTCGCGAGCTTGGCGGCAAGCGAATAGTCGGCGAAGTCGACGCGGTCGACGACCTCCATCGTGGTGCCGTCGATCGCGACGGCGTCCATCTGCGTCGGGTACCCGCGCTGGATCTCCCGCACGGTCCACGCGGTGCCCGCTTCGGCAGGCGGCGTGATCTGCACGAGTCCGGTATCGACATTCACCCGCTGGGCGATCGCGAGCACGGCGTCGAACGTCGCCGGGTTCGCCTCGCCCGTCGGCGCAGCGGCCGGACCGTCGTGGCCGGCGTGATCATCACCGGCGGAGGCACCGGCGTCCGCGTCGAGCACGGTGTTCACGCTCGGCGTGCCCCAATCCAGAGCCGTCCGCGCCTGCGAGACGTTCGCCCCGCCGTAGGTCGACCACGTGATCCCGGTCGCGGCGAGGAACAGCGCGCCGACGGCCACCCAGACGCCGATCGAGGTGTGCCAGCTGAACAGACGCCGGTAGCCCTTCGCGCGGGTGTTCGGGCGCAGCATGTCGCGCCGCGATCGGGCTCTGCGCGCGCGGATGACCCACAGCCCCACGCCCGCCAGCACGACGACACCGAGCCACGATGCGGCCAGCTCGCTGTACAGGCGCCCGGCATCCCCGAGATGAAGGCTCCGGTGGGTGTTGCTGATCCATGTGCGCAGCGGAAGGGAACCGCTCGTGCCGTAGACGATCTCGTCGCCGCGGATCTCGGCGGTGCCGGGGTCGACGAACACCGCGCGGGACTCGCTCGCTCCCAATCCCTCCTGGGTGAACATCACCCGCGTGGTGTCGCCGGGCTCGGGCGCGGGGCGGACGGCGGAGAGGACCGCGCCGTCACCGTCGCCGCTCGCGGCGAGGTGAGCCTCGGCCGCCTCGATCTGCGCCGCGAGCGGCACGGTCGTGGCCGTCACCGGTGCACGCAGCTCGCGCGCATAAACGGCCTGCTCGATCGTCGGCGACAGCGCGTAGAGCGCACCGCTGAGCGCTGCGATGAGGATGAACGGGCCGACGAGGATGCCGGCGTAGAAGTGCAGACGCAGGAGCAGCTGCCCGAACCAGCCGGAGCGGGAGCGCGGTCGGGGCGCCTGCGCGGGACGAGGGGGTCTGTCGAGGGTGGAGGTCATGAGGTTCTTCCGATGAGAAGGGTGTCGCCGATGAATCCGCCCTCGGAGCAGCCCGGGGGCACCGCGAAGACCGCGGATCCGATCGGCGTGGTCCACTCGTTGAGGAGGTCGAGTTCGTCGAGGCGCCGCTGGAGGGGGACGAACTGCGCCCCGACGTCGGCTTGGAACGAGACGAAGACGAGGCCCGCGTTGGAGATCGCGCCGGAGACGGGTGTGTCGTCGTAGTTGTACGCGCGCCGGAAGATCCGCTCGCGCGGGTCGTCGCTGCGCGAGCGCCGCACGTGCGAGAACTCCGGGATCACCGGGAACCCGATCGCCGTGGTGGCCTCGAAGTCCGGTTCGTCGAACTCGTCGGTCCCCGTCAGAGGCGCACCGGTGGACTGGAACCGCCCCAGGGACTGGTCGCGTCCCGGACGGTCGAGGCGATCCCAGGTGTCGAGGTCCATGGCGATGCGCCGGACGACGAGCCCGGTGCCACCGTCGAGCCAGCCCTGCCCGCGGGTCCAGACGACCTCGTCGAAGTCCGCCGTCCCCGGTTGCGGGTTGGAGGTACCGTCCACCTGGCCGAACAGGTTCCGCATCGTGGTCCCGGCACGCACCGAGCCGTGCGCGCGCCGAAAGCCCTGCTGGGTCCAGCGGAGCTCTGCGAAGGTGCGCGCATCCTTCAGCAGCATGCGCGAGGCGTGTGCGACGGTCAGCGGGTCGTCGGCGGCGACCTGGATCAGCAGATCGCCGTCGCTGTATGCGGACTCGAGCCGATCGATTCCGAACGCCGGGAGCGGAGCGAGCCACGCGGGCGCGGCCCCTCCCGCGCGCCGCACGAGCTCGGGACCGAAGCCGAAGGTGACCGTCAGCCGGGCGGGTGCGACCGCGAGCTCCGGCTCGGAGTCGGCGAGGGCCGGCTGCCCCTGCGTCATGCGCGCCGCGTCATCGCTCAGGATGCGCATCATGCGGGTGAGCGCGTCGCGGTCGGTCTCGGGGCGGAGGTCGAGGGCGAGGAAGACGCCGTGGGCCTGGGCGTCCGTGTCGATGCCGGCCTGATGCGCGCCGTGGAAGGGCACCGTCACGTCGCCGTTCAACGGCACGGATGCCGGGGGTGCGGGCTCAGCCGCCCGGGCGGCGCCGAGCGCCGCGTCGACGCCGATCGCGGTGGCGGCGCCCACGCCGGCGACAGCTCCTCCGAGGAGGAACTGCCGCCGGGTGGCGCCGCTGCGATCGGGTCGTTGCCGCCGATCGCGCGGCGACATCAGTGGTCCATGTCCGAGTGCTCGTCCATGTCCATGTCCATGTCCATGTCGCCCTCGTAGTTCTCGTTCGCACCGGCGTAGTCCTTCACCGGAGCGGCGAACTCGAGGGTGCTGTCGTCCGAGAACGTGAGAGTGAAGGTGGTCTCCGCACCCGCCGTCAGCGGGTCGGTGAGATCCATCAGCATGATGTGGTCACCGCCGGGCGAGAGCAGGAGACTCCCGTCGGCGGGGATGACGAATCCGCCTTCGATCTCGCGCATGACCATCTGTCCGCTCTCGTTCTCGACGGTCTCGTGGAGCTCGAGCATCGACGAGGCGGGCGAGGAGACCGAGACGACGGTGATGTCGGCATCCGAGTCGTTGGTCAGTTCGCCGAAGGCGGCGGACATCCCGGTCTCGGCGGACTTGACCCAGGCGTCGCTGATCGAGACCGCCTCGGCCGCGGGGAGCGACGTCTCGGCAGGAGATTCCGCCGGGGTCGTGGCGCAGCCGGCCAGGGCGAAGAGGGAGACGGTGAGGAGCGCGCCGAGACGGACGCGGGTGGTGCGGGTGTTCACAGGGTGTGCCTTTCGGAGGTGTCGGCGGTGTCTTTCCGCCGACGGAGGAAGTGGATGCCGGCGAGGAGGGCGACGGCCGCAGCCGCACCCCCGCCACCGAGGAGGGCGACGCGTGCGGCCCCTCCGCTGTCCTGTGTGCCCTGACTGTCCTGCGTGTCCTGCGCTCGTGGCGAGTCCGACGCCGGGGGCGGCGTGGCAGCCTCCGACGGCGTCCGTTCGTACGGTTCGGCGTCGCCCACGGTGAAGGGGATGACCCCGGAGATCGGATGCCCGTCCGAGGACACCACCCGCCAACGGATCTCATACCCGCCGGTCGGCATCCCCGCGGGAAGCGGCACCGAGACCGTGGTCCCGTCGACCACCGGCTCCTCTTGGACCCAGTCGTCGCGGGTCGCGTCGGCGACGATCACCATCGCCCCGAGCTCCATCACCTCGGCGGAGTACTCCAGGGTGAGGGCGGCCGGAGCGCTGTCGAGGCGCTCTCCGGCGGCGGGATCGCTGCCGGTGAGTTGATCGTGGGCGGCTGCGGGCGCGGCCGGAGCGAGGAGGACGACGAGTGCCGTCGCCATCCCGAGCGCTGCCGCGCGCAACCGCGTCGTCGTGACCGATGACACGGGGAAACCTTTCGCACATGCACCCCTGCGGGTGCGCAGAACATCGACGCGCGCACCACGGCACGCGGTCGCACCGACGTTCCGGCGGAACGCGGTGGTGTCAGAGCACGGTGGCGACAGGGGGTCCGCGACGGCGGACGGCGGAGAGGACGACGTCGGCGACCGCGCCGAGCGGGGCTGCGGCGGCGATCGCGGGCGTGCGCGTCGGGGCGACGGGCACGAAGACCAGGGCGACCAGAACGAGGCGGCGCGCCCACCGGGCGACATCCGCCGCGGTCTGGCGGAGGATCGCGCACGCGCGCTCGCCGCGGTGGAGCGCGGCGATGGTGACGACGGCCGCCAGCGCGTGCAGCACCCACATGATCGCGTCGCCGTGCAGCATCGCCCCCGTGACGGCGGGCTCGGCGGCCGACAGCGCCGAGGTCATGCCGCTGTGGTCATGCCCGTGGGCGTGGGTCGTCGCGGCTGCGCCGACACCCGCGACGGGGGCCGCCCCGAGCACGAAGAGGACGTGGAAGAGGGCCTGACTCAGCACCACGGCGAGACTCAAGCGCCAGACCGACAGACGACGGCCGACGAGGAGGGTGCTCGCGGCGGCCGCGAGGACCAGCGGGAGGAGGATGCCGAGCCACCCGGGCATCGCTCCACCGGCGGCGACGTGCGAGAGGAGGGCGACGAAGGTCGCGACTCCGGCGGCGAGCAATCCGCGAGAGACGCGGGACGCTCGGGACGGACGCATACCCCCAATCTGCCACTCGCGGCGAGCGCGCGCGGTCAGCTGCCGGGGTTCGTCCCCGGTCGCGCCGACGCGATCAGCATCCGGAGGCCCATCTCGAACGCACGCGTGGCGATCGGATCGGTGGGGTCCTCGTCGGCGAGCGTCGCGAAGGCGGCGGAGAAGGCGGGGAGGTCGGCTTCCTGTCCGCGTGGATCGAACACGATCGCCGGGCCCGACATGTCCAGCACGCTCCCGAGGATGAACGACTCGAACGCCGTGAGCAACGGGAGGATGTCGCGATCCGACCATCCGACCGCGCGCGCCGCGACGGCGAAGTCCTCGTACTCCGCCAGGAGCACGGGCGCCTTGACCGCGTTGGTCATCAGGAGCGGCACCACGCGTGGATGCCCGGCGAACGCGTGCCGGTAGGACCGCGCCCACTCCCGGAGGCCCTCCTCCCACGCCATCTCGCGCAGCGGCCGCGAGTCGATCCGCGCCGACACCAGCGAGCGGACGTCCTCGATCATGGCCGCGAGGTTCGGAACATGGTTGTAGAGGGACGTGGGATTCACGCCGAGCTTCGTCGCCACCCGGCGGATGCTCGCGCCCTCGACGCCGTGACGGTCCACGAGGGCGAGCGCCGTCTGCGCGATCAGCTCGCGGCTGAGCAGCGGGCGGGGCGGTCTGGCGATGACGGACTCCTCGAGGTCGCGGCCGAGCTTACGCGTCGTCTCGAAAACGGTGTGGCGGCGCGGAAAACATACGGTGTATGTTTACCCCCATGATCGCACCTCTGCCGACGGTCGTCGAGGCGTCCCTCGCCGAGCTGAGTGCCGCCCTCCGGCGCGGCGCGGCCACGAGCGTCGAGCTCGTCGCCCGCTACCTCAACCGAATCGCGTTCTACGACCGATCAGGGATCGCGCTGACCTCCGTCATCGTGCTGAACCCCGGGGCCTTCGCCGAAGCGCGGGCCGCCGACGAGCGTCAGGCGCGCGGCGAATCCCGCGGCATCCTGGACGGCATCCCCTTCACCGCGAAGGACAGCTACTGCGTGGCGGGCCTCCCGGTCGCCTCCGGTTCCCCCGCCTTCGCCGACCTCATCGCCCAGGACGACGCGTTCGCGGTCGCGCGTCTGCGCGAGGCGGGCGCCGTGTTCCTGGGCCTGACGAACATGCCCCCGATGGCGGCGGGCGGCATGCAGCGAGGGCTCTACGGGCGCGCGGAATCCCCCTACAACGCCGAGTACCTCACCTCCGCCTTCGGCTCGGGGTCGTCGAACGGATCGGGCACGGCCACTGCCGCGAGCTTCGCGGCATTCGGCCTCGGCGAGGAGACTTGGTCGTCGGGCCGCGCCCCGGCCTCGCACAACGCGCTGACGGCGTACACCCCGTCGCGCGGCATGATCTCGGTGCGCGGCAACTGGCCGCTCGTTCCGACAATGGACGTGGTCGTCCCACATGCTCGCACGATCGAGGACCTCGCGCACATCCTCGACGCCGTGGTCGTCGACGACCCGATCACCGACGGCGACCTGTGGCGGTCGCAGCCGTGGATCCCGCTGCCGGCGCCGTCGGATGTCCGTCCGCCCTCGTTCGCCGAGCTCCCCGCCGCCGACCTCACCGGCATCCGCCTCGCCGTCCCCCGCATCTACGTCAACGCCGACCGCGACACCGCGCTCCCGATCGACACCCGGCCCTCCGTGATGGCGCTCTGGGAGGGCCTGCGTGCCCAGCTCGAGGGCGCGGGCGCCGAGGTGGTCGAGGTGGATCTCCCCGCCGTGGACAGGTACGAGAAGCTCCGCGCCGACAGCCGCGACATGGTCGACCGGGGTTTCGTGCCGCGGGAGTTCCTCGCCGACGAGGTGGGCGCGCTCTCGGTGTGGGCGTTCGACGCCTTCCTCCGCCTGAACGGCGATCCTCGCCTGAACCGCCTCGCCGACGTCGACGCGGCGAAGATCTTCCCCCACCCCACCGGCGCCCTCCCGGACCGCTACGGGATCTTCCCCTTCGACATCGCCTACGACCTCGGCGACTACGTCGACGCCGCGCGGTCCGGGGTACGCACCCCGCCCGAGATCCCGAGTGTCGAGCAGGGACTCCGCGGCCTGGAGCACACGCGCGCGGTCGACCTCGAGGAGTGGATGGCGGCGGAAGGGTTCGACGCCGTGATCTTCCCGACCCAGTCCGACGTCGGTCCCGCCGACGCCGACGTGAACGAGGCGTCCGCCGACGTCGCGTGGCGGAACGGTGTCTGGGTCTCCAACGGCAACCTCGTCCCGCGCCACCTGGGCATCCCGACGGTCACCGTGCCGATGGGGACGTTGGCGGACACCGGGATGCCGGTCGGCGTCACCCTCGCCGGCCCCGCCTACGCCGACGCGCGTCTGCTGCAGCTCGCCGCAGCCGTCACGGCGCTCGGGGCACGTCGCACCTCACCGCCGCGCACGCCGGTGCTCCCGGACGAAGCGGTCTTCCCCGCCGGGATGCCCGTCGCCACGAGCGGACTCGACATCCGTCTCGATTCGGTCCGGGTCGACCGGGACGTCGATCACACGGTGGTGTCCTTCTCCGGCACCCTCAGCGGCGCCACCGCCGCGGATGTGATCGCGTACGTCGACGGCGTCCGGGCGGCGGTGACCGTGGACGGCGAGCGCATCACGGGCTCGCATCCCCTCGACCCCGACGCGCATACCGTCGCGTTCAGCGAATGGCTACCTCCCTTCGGACCGCTCGTCGTCCTCGTCGCCCGCGACGCCGACGGTGCCGTTGCGGGGGCGTTCGGATCGACGGAAGGCGCACCGCTGTGACCGACACCACCCCGGCATCCGCCGCGCCGTTCGACTACTTCGCGCACGTCGAGCTGCCGACGCCCTCGCTCGGCGACGACGAGGTGCGGCGCCTGTTCACCCAGGCATTCGGCGTCGAAATCGACCTCCGCTCGCTCGGCAGCCAGCAGGACCAGAACTTCCGGGTCTTCGCGCGCGGCTCGGACGAGCCGCTCGGGGTGCTGAAGATCAGCAACCCCGCCTTCAGCGAGGCCGAGATCGACCTCCAGGACCGTGCCGCGGCCCGCGTCGCCGTCCACGACCCGACGCTCCGCGTCCCCCGGATCGTCGCCGGGCCCCGCGGCCCGATGAGCGCCTGGTGGGACTCCTCGCGCGGCCGCGTCCACGCGCGGGTGCTCGAGAACATCGCCGGATCGACCCTGATGGGCTCGGGCTACCTCTCCCCCGCCGTCGTCGGACGCCTGGGCGAGCTGGCCGCGCGGGTGAGCGTCGCCCTCGACGGCTTCACCCACCCCGCGACGTCCCGGGTGCTGCAGTGGGACGCGCGGCACGCCCTCCGCGTCATCGACGCGCTCCTCCCCGGCGAGACCGACGAGGCCGTGCGGGAAACCCTGCGGGCGGCGACGACGGATGCCGCGGCGGCGCTGACCCCGATCGCCGACCGGCTCCCGGTGCAGGCCGGACACTTCGACATCACGGACGACAACGTGCTGCGGCCTGAGCCGGGGGCGCTTCCGGATGCCGTCATCGACTTCGGCGACGTGACCGCATCGTGGCGGGTCGGCGAGATCGCCACCACCGTCTCCTCGGTCCTCCACCACGACGGCGCCGATGCGCTGTCGCCCCTCCCGGCCCTTCGGGCGTTCCACGTCCGTCGGCCGCTCACCTCCGACGAGATCGCCGCGGTGTGGCCGCTCGTCGTGCTCCGCGGTGTCGTCCTCGTGCTGAGCGGACGGGCGCAGGTGCGCATCGACGACGCCAACGACTACGCGGCGAGCGCCCTCGATCGCGAATACCGGATCTTCGAGACCGCGACGGCGGTGCCGATCCCCGTCATGACGGCGGCGATCCGCGCCGCGCTCGGGGAGGCGCCCGATGAGGAGGCGCCCGATGGCGGCGTCGCAGATCGCGGCTGGCACGGTACACCGCTGGTGGCCCTCACCGGGGAGGTCGCGATCCTCGACGCGGGGACCATGTCGGAGCTGAACGACGAGGGCGCGTGGCTCGACGAGGGTGCGCTCGACCGTGCCGCGGTGGCGGCGCTCGATGCGGGCGCCACGTGCAGCGTGCTCCCGGCGTGGGAGGCGGTGCTCACCGGCGCGTCCCCGCGCACCCCCTCGGCCCCCGCGACCGTGCCGACCGGCGCGACGATCTGGCTGGCCGAGCCGACCCCGCTCACCGCGGCGGCTGCGGAAGGCGCGACCGTCGCCGCCGGCACGCTCACCTGGACCGACGGACGGGAGACGGTGACGATCACCGGCCTCCCCGCCGACGCGACAGCGGCAGAACTTCCCGCGCGGACGCGCCTGTTCGCCCGCCGATTCCGTTCGGGTACCCGGCAGCCGCCGGCGCGCGTCGTCCCGGCCCTCGCGTCCGCCTGGCGGGCGGTCACGGGTGATGTCGCTCCGGCGCTCGGCCTTCCCGAAAGCGCGGCGCCGCGGCATCCGTCCGGTGATCTGCTCGCGCGCCGATACCGGGTCGTCGCCGACGTGCAGGAGCACTACTACACCGCACCCCCGCAGATCGAGCGCGGGTGGCGCGAATACCTCGTCGACATCGACGGACGCGTGTACCTCGACATGGTCAACAACGTCGCGTCGGTCGGGCACGCCCACCCGCGGGTGGTGGCGGCGGCGACGCGGCAGATGCACCTGCTGAACACCAACTCACGCTTCCACTACCGCGGCATCACCGAGTACGGCGAGAAGCTCGCCGCGACCCTCCCCGACGAGCTCGACACGGTGTTCTTCGTCAACTCCGGATCCGAGGCGGTGGACCTCGCGCTGCGCCTCGCGATGGCCGCGACCGGCCGCCGCGACGTCGTCGCGATGCGCGAGGCGTACCACGGGTGGACATTCGCGAGCGATGCCGTCTCGACCTCGATCGCCGACAATCCGTTCGCGCTCGAGACGCGACCCGACTGGGTGCACACGGTCGCCGCCGCGAACTCGTACCGCGGCGAGCACCGGGATGCGGATGCCGCGCGGTACGCACCGGAAGCCGTCGCCGACATCGATCGGATGGTGGCGGACGGGGTCCTCCCCGCCGGGTTCGTCTGCGAGACGTACTTCGGCAACGCCGGCGGCGTCGCGCTGCCCGCCGGCTACCTGCGGGAGGTGTACGCGGCGGTGCGCCGGCACGGCGGCCTCGCGATCGCCGACGAGGTCCAGGTCGGCTTCGGGCGGCTGGGGCGCTGGTTCTGGGGCTTCCAGGAGCAGGGGGTGGTCCCCGACATCGTCGCCGTGGCGAAGTCGATCGGTGCCGGGCATCCGCTCGGAGCGGTCATCACCCGCCGCGAGATCGCCGAGCGCTATCGCACGCAGGGCTACTTCTTCTCCTCCACGGGGGGCTCGCCGGTCTCCGCCGCGATCGGCGGTGCCGTGCTCGACGTCATCCAGCAGGAGGGACTGCAGGACAACGCCCGCGACGTGGGAGCGCACCTCGCCGCACGTCTGGAAGACCTGGGGACACGGCATCCGATCATCGGTCGTGTCCACGGATCAGGCCTGTATCTCGGCGTCGAGTTCGTGCGGGACCGGGAGACCCGGGAACCCGCCACCGCCGAGACCGCCGCGATCTGCGACCGGCTGCTCGAGCTGGGTGTGATCATGCAGCCCACCGGCGACCACCAGAACGTCCTGAAGATCAAACCCCCGCTGTGCGTGACGAAGGACTCCGTCGACTTCTTCGCCGACGCGCTCGCCCGAACATTGGAGACCGGATGGTGACCTCGCGCCCCCTCGACACCCCGAACTGGCGGATGCCGGCCGAGACGGATCCGCACGAGCGGACGTGGATGGCCTTCCCCCGCGAGGGCTTCACGCTCGGTGAGGACGCACGGGAGCGCGAGGAGGGCTACGCCGCGTGGACGGCGGTCGCGCATGCGATCGTCGAGTTCGAGCCGGTGACGATGGTGGTCGACCCGACCGAGATGGCCCGCGCGCGGCGGATGCTGAGCGGCGAGGTCGAGATCATCGAAGCGCCGATCGACGAGTTCTGGATGCGCGACATGGGCCCGACGTTCGTCGTCGACGACGCGCGCCCCGGAACCCTCGGCGCGGTCGACTGGATCTTCAACGGCTGGGGGGCACCGAACTGGGCCGAATGGCGGAAGTCCGCCCTCATCGGCCGTTTCGTCGGCGAGCACCTCGGTATCGAGGTCATCGACTCGCTGCTGGTGAACGAGGGCGGCGGCATCCACGTGGACGGTGCGGGCACGGTGCTCCTGACCGAGACGGTGCAGCTCGATCCGCGCCGGAACCCGTTCGCCGACAGGGCGCGGGTCGAATCCGAGATGGCCCGGACGATCGGCGCGACCGACGCGATCTGGCTCTCCCGCGGCCTCACCCGCGACTACGACGACATGGGCACGAACGGTCACGTCGACATCGTCGCCACCCTCACCTCCCCCGATCACGTCCTGCTGCACGAGCAGCAGGATCCCGACCACCCCGATTTCGCGGTGTCGCGGCAGATCCGCGGCGAGCTGGAGGCGGCGTTCGCCGCCCGGGGTCGGGATGTCACCATCACCGGGCTCCCCGCCCCGGCCACCCTGCGGGACGACTCGGGGTGGGTCGATTGGAGCTACGTCAACCATCTCGCCGTCAACGGCGGTGTGATCGCCTGCGGATTCGGGGAGGACGCCGGCGACGCCCGTGCCCGCGACATCCTCGCCGCCGCCTACCCCGGTCGCCGCGTCGTGACCGTCGACGCGCGCCCGCTCTTCGACCGCGGCGGCGGCATCCACTGCATCACCCAGCAGCAGCCCGCCGTCGGCTGATCACCACTCGCGGGAAAACGGCATCCGTGGGAGGCTCGGTCCGATGGACCGGGCACAGAAGATCACGATCGCCGTCTCGGCGATGGTCGTCGCGGGCCTTATGGTGCTCGCCGCTCCGCCCGTGATGGACGCCGCGGGATGGGCGGCTGCCCGCCTCGCGTCGGTCGGTGCCGAGCCCGCGGCATCCCCCAGCCCGTCGGAGGGTGGAACGCTCGACGGCACGGAGCCCGGGACGGCGGCCGAGGAACTCGTGAGCGTGGGGAACGGCACCTCCATCCCCGCGGGAGGCCCGGGCGACTGCGACGAGGCCGCCTGGATCCATATGGGCGAGATGAACGCCTGGCTGTACGGCGAGCTCGCCGATCAGGGCGTCCGAGAGTTCGCCGCCGGTGAAGCCGGGCTGGACGAGGAGGGGCGCGTGGTGACGTACACAGTCGCGCCCGGCGACGCGCTGTACGCGATCAGCGACCGATTCTGCATCGCGAACCCGCACGCCATCGACACGCTCAACCACACCAGGATGATCCAGCCGGGGGACGTCCTTCTCCTGCGCCCGAACAAGGCACTGCCGTGGATCCCGTATTTCAGCCCGCCCCACGCGCCCGCGGGATATCAGCAGATCCCTTATCAGAATGCCGTGGAGGCGATGAGTGCGGCCGCGCAGGCCGGCGACATCGCCGCGATGCGCCGCATCTTCGAGGACGACCTCGCCGCCCTGTTCCCGAACCCCGACCACGCGAACGTCGTCGCCCGCGCGCTGGAGCTGGACAGGCTCGACGTCCTCCGCCACATGTTCGCGTAGCCGGCGCCGCACCGGGACCCGTCCCGCGCCGCCGGCGATCCCGAGCCGAACTCCGCACATCCGGGCCCGAACCCGCCCCGAGGCCCCGAAACCGGCCCGCGGCGCGCGGATCGAAGGAGTTCGGTACGCGGCGGGCAGCACAGGAGCCGCCTCATGGGTTCGGCGACAGGAGGCCCGGCCCGACCCCGGGCTCGCCGGAACCGCGGGCCCAACTCCGCAAACCCGGGCCCGAACCCGCCCCGAGGCCCCGAAACCGGCCCGCGGCGCGCGGATCGGAGGAGTTCGGTACGCGACGGGCGGCGCACGAGCCGCCCTGGAAACGAAAGAAGCGCCCCTCGGGGGGGGCGCTTTTCCTGTAGCGGGAGCGGGGCTTGAACCCGCGACCTCACGATTATGAGTCGTGCGCTCTCACCAACTGAGCTACCCCGCCGCGACGCATTCCGCCGGTCGGACGAGATGCTGCGAGCCCCGAGTCAGGATTGAACTGACGACCCCTTCCTTACCATGGAAGTGCTCTGCCACTGAGCTATCGGGGCATGTCACCTGCGCGCAGGCAACTCCACGAGGATACCAGAATCACGGCATCCTGCTGAATCGGCTCAGCCTCCCGCGTGCTCGCGCAACCAGGGAAGCGGATCGATCGCGGTCGTGCCGTTCATGAGGATCTCGAAGTGCAGGTGCGCACCGAACGAACGCCCGGTGTTGCCCGTCAGACCGATGATCGTGCCCGCCGTGACGGTGTCCCCGGGCTCGACCTGGAGCGAGTCGTACTGCATGTGCGCGTAGTGGCTCGAGACCAGCTGGCCGTCGATCTCGTGATCGATGATGACATGCACCCCGTAGGCGCCGCCGGCACTGGTGGCCACGCGGACGACACCGTCGGTGATCGCCTGAATGGGCGCACCGTCACCGGGGACGAAGTCGAGTCCCTCGTGCATGCTGCCCGACCGCATCCCGAAGCCGTAGCTGATGGACACGCCCACGGGGAAGGGCCACTGGATCTCGCCGTTGGGATCGTTGTAGAAGAAGTTCGAGAAGTTCTGGATGCCGGACTCGGAAGCCAACTCCGCGATCGTCTGCGTGGAGTAGCTCTCCGTGCGCTCCAACGAGTCGTTCTCGGCGGTGGACGGCGCGACGTAGGCCTGGATCTCGTCGGGGTCGATCGCGCTCGAGGACACCGTCATGTTCGCCGGGGCGACGGCGGACGTCGGGGTCGACGCCGCGGCGACCGCCTCGGCCGGGGTGGTCATACCGACCGCCATCAACCCCACGATGCCGAACACGCCGACGGAGAACGATGCCGTGGCCACGCGACGGAACGCCGAACGTCCGGAACGACGGCCCCGGGTCGGCACGACATGCGCGCCGGTGATGGTGAGCGGCGTCGAGCCAGCGGTCGCGGCGGCGGCGACGGGGGTTTCGCCGGTGAAGCAGAAGAGGCGCGCGGCCCGCTCGAACTCGTCCTCGACGGGACCGTCAGCCGGGGCATCCGCGTCGACGAGAGACTCAGCCGCGGCGGAATCCACGACGCTCTCCAGGAGCTCCGGATCGACGGCCGCAGGGTCGTGCGCGGTCGTCTGGGCGGCGGGTGCGGGGACCTCGTCGACGACGAGCTGCTCGACGGCGGGCTCGGACGTCCGCCTGGCGCGGCGCGCGCGCCGTGTCAGGGCGGGCTCGGCCTGGCGCTCGGGCACGGGCGCCGGAGTCGCGGGCTCGTCCTGGACGGCATCCGCCGGTTCCGCCGCGTGAGGGGCGACGTCGTCGACCGGGGCGACGTCGAGCTCGATGAGCACCGCGTCGCCGGGGAGCGAGACGGATGCCGTGGACTCGGCGGTCACGGCGCGACGACGCTCCGCGCGGGAGGGGACCGGAACGGCCGCGTCGGGGGTCGCAGGTGCCGCGGGGAGTCGGCGGGAGCGCCGCGTGGGCGCGGGCTCAGCCTGGGGTGAATCGAGGGGCAAACGAAAGGCTCTCAGTCGTGTCGCAGGCGCGACGGAGGTCATCTCAGATGGGGGGATGTCGTTTCGTTCCGCACGGGCACGGAAGGATAACGATCGGGTAAACACTACCCCCGGCGACCTGGGAATGCGATGTACACACGCCCGATCGCGCAGCCGCTCACGGCAGCAGCGCGGCCGCGAACAGGCGGTCGTAGAGCTCCGGTGCCGCCGCGACATTCAGGACACGCCCCGCCGCGTCGGCGTCACCGCGACCGAAGCGGCCCCCGGCCTCCCGGACGATGAGGGCACCGGCCGCGTGGTCCCACGGCTGCAGTCCGCGTTCGAAGTAGCCGTCGAGGCGCCCGGCGGCGACGTACGACAGATCGAGCGATGCCGCGCCGGCACGCCGGAGGTCCCGCGCGAGGGGCAGCACACGGCCCACCGCGGCGAGGTCGCCGGCGTGGGTGGACGGGTCGTAGCCGAAGCCGGTGGCGATGAGGCCGCCCGCATCCGTGACCTCCGCCACCCGCAGGCGCGCACCGTCGAGGTACGCCCCGCCCTGCCGGACGGCGTGGAACATCTCGTCGACCGCGGGCGCGTACACCGCGGCGGCCACGGCCTCCCATCGGTCGGGGTCGGGCTCACCCGCGACGACGGCGATGCTCACCGCGTACTGCGGCATACCGTACGCGTAGTTGACGGTGCCGTCGATGGGATCGACGACCCACGTCAGGCCGCTCTCGCCGACCTCCGCCCCCGTCTCCTCGCCGAGGAACCCGTCTCCGGGCGCCTCAGCGCCCAGTCGGCTGCGGACGAGCGCCTCGACTTCCCGGTCGGCCTCGGTGACGATGTCGGCGAGCGCGGACTTCGTCGCGGCGATCGCCACGCCCTCGGTGCGGCGCCGGAGCGCGAGAGCACCCGCCTCCCGCGCGATGTCGAGGGCGAGGTCGTGCAGATCGCGATCGGATGCCATGCCTCCACGCTACTGCGGGCGCGCGGTGGACCCCGGCGCTAGCGTGGGTCCATGACAGGCGGATTCGGCCACACCCACGATGTCGTCATCATCGGCGGCGGACACAACGCACTGACGGCCGCGGCGTATCTCGCCCGCGCGGGGCACAGCGTGGTGGTCCTCGAACGGCTCGCGCATGCCGGCGGCGCCGCGGTCTCGGAGCAGCCCTGGGCGGGGGTGGAGGCGCGGCTGTCGCGCTATTCCTACCTCGTGAGCCTCCTCCCCCGACGGATCATCGACGACCTGGGGCTCGCCCTCACGCTGAAGCGACGGCGCTACTCGTCCTACACGCCGGATCCGCTCGATCCCACACGCGGCATCCTCATCGACACGCAGGATGCCGCTGCCACCGCGTCCTCGTTCGCGCGCGTCACGGGGTCTGCCACGGAGGCCGAGCGGCACGCACGGTTCGGGGCGCGACTGGGTCCGTTCGCCGCATCCGTCTTCCCGACGATGACCGAGCCGCTCCGGCGACGTTCCGAGATCGCCCACCGCGTGACGGATGCCGCCCTGTGGGAGGGGATCGTGGAGCGACCGCTCGGCGAGTTCCTGCGGGCGTCCTACGACAGCGACATCGCCCGCGGGATCGCTTTGACGGACGGGCTGATCGGCACGTTCGCGGCATCCGATGGTCCCGGTCTCCGGCAGAACCGGTGCTTCCTCTACCACGTGATCGGCGGCGGCACCGGCGATTGGGACGTGCCCGTCGGTGGCATGGGGCAGGTCACGGACGCGCTGGAGCGGGCGGCCCGCGGAGCCGGTGCGGAGATCCGCACGCGCGCCGAGGTGGTCTCGGTCACTCCCGAGGGGGAGGTCGAGATCGCCGGGGAGCACCCTCGAACCGTCCGCGGACGGCTGGTGCTCAGCGGGGTCGGCCCGAGTGTCCTCGCGGCACTCCTCCGCGCGGGTGGGGCGCCGACGACGGATGCCGCCTCAGCGCCGTCCCCGGAGGGCGCGCAGGTGAAGGTCAACATGCTGCTGCGGCGCCTTCCGCGTCTGCGGGACGCCACGGTCGCCCCCGAGGCCGCGTTCGCGGGGACGTTCCACATCAATGAGACGCTGAGCCAGCTCGATGCGGCGCACGCGCGGGCGTCGGGTGGAGAGATCCCCGATCCGCTGCCGGCGGAGATCTACTGCCATTCGCTCACCGATCCGTCGATCCTCGGACCGGAGCTGCGCGCATCGGGGGCGCACACGCTGACCCTGTTCGGTCTGCACGTGCCGCACCGACTCGTGGCGGGACGCGATCGCGACACCGCGCGACGCGACCTGCTGGCCGCGGCGGAGCGATCTCTGGACGCGGTGCTGGCAGAGCCCATCGCGGACTGCGTCTTCGAGGCCCCGGACGGATCACCGTGCGTCGAGGCGAAGACCACCGCGGACCTCGAGGCGGGCCTCGGCATGACCGGTGGCGACATCTTCCACGGCGACCTCTCGTGGCCGTGGGCCGAAGACGACGAGGCCCTCGACACCCCCGCGGAACGATGGGGTGTCGCCACCGCCCACGACCGGATCCTGGTGTGCGGCTCCGCATCGCGTCGCGGCGGCGCCGTCAGCGGCCTCGGTGGCCACAGCGCGGCGCACGCAGCCCTCGAGATCCTCGCGGGCCGCTGACCGGCGGTCAGGTCAGCCGCGCGGCGGCAGCGGAGGCGGCGGCGGGAAGCCGTCGTACCCGGTTGCCGGCGGCGGGGTGTGCGCGGGAGCCTCCGGTGCGGGCGCCTCGGGCGGGGGCGGAGGCGATACGGGCGCGAACACGTGCGCGCCCGGGCTCGGGTGGCCGGTCTGGTAGGCGGCGAAGTCGGGCGAGCCGTCGGGCATCATCGGCAGCGGCGTGACCCCGTCGGCGAACATCGGCCACGGCAGCAGTTCCGACTCAGCGGATGCCGCGGGGGCGGCGGCCGGGGCGGAGGTCGGAGTCGATTCGGCCGGGGCGGACTCGGTCGGGGCGGGCTCGGACGAGGGTCCCGCGTCGGGTGCGGGTTGCTCCCCCGCCGCCTGCGCGGCCGCGGCCTGCGCCTGCTGGACCGCGGCGTGGGTCACGACGGAGCGGGCCGGATGCGGCTGCTCCCCCTGGGGCGCCGGCGGCACGGCATCCGTTCCCGCGGTCTGGTCGACCGGGGTGGCACCCGCCGGTCCACGATAGGGCTCGGGAGCCGCCGGGAGTTGCGCCGAGAACGACGGAGCGGCGGGCGCGGACGGCGCACCGGCGTAGGCCGCGCCCGCGGCGGGTGCACCGTACCCACCGGGCGCCCCGAACCCGGCGCCGTACGCCGGACCGCCGGGGTAGCCCGGCGCGGGCGCCGCGGCGACGCGCCGCGGCCTGCGCGGCGCGAACAGGGCGTTCACGAGCGGGAGAAGAGCGGTGCCGACGGCGCCGAGGATCGCCGTGGCCACCACGATGCGCCAGTAGATGTCGGCGAAGTCGACCCATTCCGAGAGCATGAGCGGGATGATCAGCAGCACCGCCAGGAGCGCGACGAGGCCGATGGTCGTGAACGCCACGATCTGCGTGAATCGCGTCACGTACCGCTCGAGCGCCTTCAGGTAGAGGCGCACGTGGAGGAGGGCGAGCTGGAGGATCAGCACGATGAAGAGGAACTGCAGGAAACGCCCGACCCCGCTCCACGAGTAGCGCTCGGGCATCCAGATCATCACGGCTCCGATGAGGAGGGTGACGATCCAGGTGGCCATGCTCGCCAGCGCGAACCACGCGGGACGGCGCGGGGCGAGGTGCGCGTCGAGGATCGCGACCCCCGCGAAGCCCGCCAGCAGCAGGATCGTGAGGAACGCCCGTCCGACGATGCCGTTCTGCTCGCCGATGAGGACCCACACGACGCAGACGAGCGCCGCGGCGATGAGCGCACCGATGGCGACCCAGATCGCCGCACGCAGCAGCGGGGAGGTCTGGGCGTCGGCGCGCGAGGGCTCGAGCACCTGCTGATCGGGCTGCGACATGGTCCGTCCTCTCGTCCGCGGGCCGCGACCCGCCGTCCCATCCTGACATGCGTGCTTCTCGGCGGCGACCCGCTCTTCCCGCCCCTAGAATCGCGACGTGGAGCTCCTCGACATCGGCCGGGTCCTGCTCGGATTGATCCTGCTCATCGGCGGCGGCGAGGTGCTGGTGCGCGGCGCCTCGACCCTGGCGACGAGACTCGGCATCCCCCCTCTCGTGGTGGGGCTCGTGATCGTGTCGGCGGCGACGAGCGCACCCGAGCTGGCGGTGACGATCGGCTCCGTCATCGACGAGGAACCGGGCCTCGCCGTCGGCAACGTCGTCGGCAGCAACATCGCCAACGTGCTGCTGATCCTCGGCCTCTCGGCGCTCTTCCTGCCGCTGGCGGTCAAGCGCCGCCTGGTGAAGTTCGACCTCCCGGTGATGGTCGGGATCAGCCTCCTGTTCCTCGTCCTCGCCCTCGACGGCGAGATCACGCAGATCGACGGGGTGATCCTCTTCGCCGCCGCCGTCGCTCACGTCGTGCTGAGCTTCACGATGAGCAAGAAGGACCCGGATGCCGCACCCGACGATGCCGCGGGAGCCACCGATCGCCTGGCGACCGGCCCGGTGCGGACACGGCGGGCCCCGGCATCCGGAGTCCTGTCGTACCTGATCCCGATCATCCTCATCCTCGCCGGCATCGGGCTGCTCGTGTTCGGAGCCGACCTGCTCGTGACCGGAGCCGTGGCGATCGCGACCGGGTTCGGCGTCTCGAGCCTGGTGATCGGCCTCACCGTCGTCGCGATCGGCACCTCCCTCCCGGAGCTCGCGACCTCGATCGCGGCCGTACGCCGCGGCGAGCGCGACCTGGCCGTCGGCAACATCGTCGGCAGCAACATCTTCAACATCGGGGTCGTGCTGGGCCTCCCCGCGATCTTCTTCCCCGCCGGCATCCCCGTGCCGGATGCCGCGATCTCGCTCGACGTCCCGCTGATGATCGCCGCCGCGGTCGCGCTCGTGCCGATCGCGTTCACCGGGTTCACCGTCGCGCGGTGGGAGGGGGCGGTGTTCGTCGCCCTCTACGTCGCGTACACGGCGTACCTGATCCTCGCCGCGGTGGAGCACGACGCCCTGCGCGGCTTCTCGATCGTGATGCTCTTCTTCGTGCTCCCGCTCCTCGCGGTCACCCTCATCGCCGTGACGGCCTACGAGGTGGGCCTCCGCCGAGGCCGCCGCGAGGCCCCCGCCCCCTGACCCGCTGCGTTCCGCGACACCCGGGCTTCAGTGGCGCCTTCACGCGGGTCGTCGGCCCGCGCACCCGCGTCAAGGCGCCACTGAAGCCCGTGAGGAGGGGGGAACGACGAAGGGCCCCGCGATGCGGAGCCCTTCGAAATGGTGGCGAGTGAGGGATTCGAACCCCCGAATGCTGAGCAGTCTGATTTACAGTCAGATCCCTTTGGCCGCTTGGGTAACTCGCCGGGTGCGCACCCGCCCGGCTTGTACAGTCGACCGGAGGCGCGATCACCGATCCTACTCTCCCGAGGCCGCTCTCGGGAAATCGGATGCGGTGCGGGGATCAGGTGCCGATGGCGTCGAGGTCGGTGTCCTCCAGCGCGGACGGCAGACGCAGCAGAGCCCCCTCGAACCGGCAGGTCGCCGCGGCGGCATCCATCGCCTTCTCGAGCACCTCACCCCACTCCTCCTCGGACTGCGGACGCCCGTGCGCGAGCGACGCAAGGGTCGACGCGAACGCGGCATCCCCCGCGCCCATCGTGTCGACGATCCGGCCCGGAAGGCTCGAGATCGGCCGCGTCGCGGTGACACCCGCCGCCTCGACCGACGCTCCGGCGGCGCCCTGGGTCGCGAGCACCGAGTGTGTCCCGAGCTCCAGGAGCCGGGTCCGCAGCGCGTCCAGCGGCTCCCCGTACAGCAGCGTCGCGTCGTCCTCGCCGACCTTCACGAGCGCGGCGTCGGCGGCAAGCGCCTCGAAACCGCGGACGAACGCGGCGCGGTCGTGCATCATGCCCTCGCGCGGGTTCGGATCGATCGCCAGCGGAGTCCCGGATGCCGCGACCGCCTCCGCGAACTCCCGGGTCTGCTCCGAGTCGTCGAACGCGAAGCAGCTGACGGCCACAAGGGCGGCATCCGCCATCGCGGAGCGCTCCGCGTCACCGAAGCGGATGCGGCGCTTCTGCGACGCTTCGTTGAAGACGTAGGTGGGCTCGCCGCCGCCGGATCGCGTGCTGACGGCGCGGGCGGTGCCGAGGAGAGACGGCGTCGCGACCAGGTCGACGCCGTAGTCGGCGAGGTACGCACGGATCCGAGAGCCGGGCTCGTCGTCCCCGACCATCGCGAGGAGCGTGGTGGGCACGCCGAGTCGCGACAGCCCCACGGCCACATTCAGCGCCGCGCCTCCCACGAACTCGCGCACGCCCGTGTCGTCGCGCAGCTCGTCGATCAGCGCGTCTCCGACGACGACGATCCGTTCCGTCATGCCCTGCTCCCCACACTCTCCAGCACTCGTCCGACGAAGGTCTCGGTGCGCCGACGCGTTCCGTCGATGCGCATGTCCACGCTCGCCCGCATCTCGCTCGGCGCGAGCGGCGCGGCAAGTCGCACGTTCTCGTGACACGACAGGTCGGCGCACATGTACGTTCCCACACTGTCTCCACGTTCGCCCGCAGCGCCCGCGCGCCGCGCGGAGAACATCACCACCTGATCGGCCGGCTGCATCGTGTGGCAGAGGTTGCACATCGCCGAGCGCGCGTGCGAGCTGCCCTCCGCGGCCCGCAGCACGATGCCGCGCGGCTCGTCGTCGATCTCGACGAAGAGGTATCCCCGACCGCGGGTGCGGGGGTCGCGCCACGCCAGGAAGTCCAGGTGGAACCAGTCGAGCAGCACGAAATCGGTCGGCAGGGCGACGATCCGCAGCTCATCGGGGGTGGCGTTGACGAAATGGGAACGCACGTCGTCTTCGGTCAGTGGGCGCATGGCACCTCCTCGCCCGACCCAGTCTACGAACCTCCCCGCGCCCCGGCGTCCGCGCCTTCCACCCGCAACGTCACCCGCCGGACGGCACCCGCACCCCGGGTAGAGCCCACGCGGCGAAGACCGGACCGCGGGCGGCGATCGTCACGACGTCGGATGCCGCGTCCAGCGCGGCCGTCCCGTACAGCGCCTGCGCCTGTTCGACATCCGGCACCGCGTCCGCCGGCACGGTCATCTCCACGTCGCCGCGCGCGGCGAGGACGAGGATGCACTCCTCGGCGGCCTCCCGGACGAAGAGCACCGCGTCCTCGTCCACGTGCACCCACCGCAGTCCGCCACCGGCGAGTGCGGGGTGCGCGCGGCGGAGGTGCACGAGGTCGCGGTACAGCCCCATGCGTGCGGCGACCTCGGGCTCGTCCTCGGTGCCCCACGGCATCGGCGTGCGACTGGCCTCGCCGTCGACCCCGACCGCGCCGAACTCGTCACCGGCGTAGACGACCGGAAGGCCGGGGAGCGTCATCGACAGCCCGACCGCAAGGGGAATCGTCCCCTCCCCCGCGTGCGTGGCGAAGCGCGCGGTGTCGTGGGTGTCGAGGGGCTGCATGGTGCCGAGCCGCACCCGCCAGGGGACGCCTGCCGCGAACCGCGTGACGGAATCGACGAACTGCGCCGCGGTGTAGCGCGGGATGCCGCCGATCGGCTGGCCGAAGAACCACGGCTCGGTGACCTCGTCGCCCTCGGCGTTCCGGTACGCCGTCGGCCGCGGATCGCTCAGCCACGCCCACAGCGGCCGGGTGAACGAGGGGTAGGTCATCGCGCCGTGCCACCCGTCGCCCTGCAGGTCGCTCACGGCGTCGTTCGTCGACTCCCCCAGCAGCAGGGTGTCGGGGTTGATCGCGATCATCGTCTCGCGCAGGAGCTGCCGCACCTCGGCGTTGAGATCGATGTCGCCGAGCCTCCCGGTCATGTTCGCGACGTCGATCCGCCAGCCGTCGGTGTTGTAGGGCGGCTTCAACCAGGTCGCGACGACCGAGTCGGGTCCGGAGATGAACCGTTCGCGGAGCTTCTCCGAGGCCCAGTTGAACTTCGGCAGCGTCGGATACCCGAGCCACGAGACGTATTCGGTGTTGCCCTCATCGGTGAAGTAGTAGAACTCCTCCGCGGGTGCTGCCGGCGTGCCGTACGCGGAGAGGAACCACTCGTGCCGGTCTCCGGAGTGGTTGCTGGTCAGATCTCCGATGACGCGGATGCCGCGGGCATGGGCCTCCTCGATGAGACGGACGTACGCGTCGTCTCCGCCGAGGAGCGGGTCGACCGTCAGGAAGCTCGACGCGTCGTAGCGGTGGTTCGAGGCGGCGGGGAAGACGGGGGTCAGGTACAGCAGGTTCACGCCCAGGTCGACGAGGTGGTCGAGCTTCTCGATGACGCCGGGAAGATCGCCTCCGTAGAGCTGCTGCGACCGCCCGGGGGCGAGGACGTCCACCGGGTCGTCCCAGGATGCCGGGATCGCCCACTCCGGCGTCGGGTGGGCGTCGGCCTCGGACGACCGGGCGAAGCGGTCGGGGAAGACCTGGTACATCACCGCGTCGTACATCCACTCCGGCGGCGCGGGGTGCGCCACGAGGGCGAAGTCCTCGGCGTCGAGCGTCTCGATCTCGTGGAGACCGGCCTGGTTCAGCCAGAACACGCGACCGTCGTCCCGACGGATCATGAAGCGGTAGCCGTGGCGCGGGTTGGCCACGGCGATCTCGGCCTCCCACCAGTCCCATCCCTCTCGGGCACCGAGGAGAACGGCATCCGTCCACGCCGGCTCGTGGTCCGGGTTCGATCGCGCGCGGACGATCGCGGCGCGTCCCCACGCGTGCGGGATCCGCATCCGCACCCGCACGGTCTCTCCGAGCGCGGGCGCGAGGGTCGACACGTACAGGGGCGATCCGTCGTGATGCGGGATCAGCAGGGATGCGGCATCCGTCACTTGACGCTGCCGGAGACCAGCCCGCCCGCGATGTAGCGCTGCGACAGCAGGAAGAGCACCATCACCGGGAGCGCCGCGAGGATCGCGCCCGCCGAGAACACACCCCAGTTCTGCGACTGGAAGCCCGACACGAGCTGGAACAGGCCGATCGCGACGGTCTGCGTGGCCGGATCGGTGAGGATGACGCTCGCGATGGCGAACTCGCCGATGATGCCGATGAAGGTGAGCAGGCCCACGACGATGAGGATCGGGGTGACCAGCGGCAGCATGATCGTGAAGAACACCCGCGCGTGGCCGGCGCCGTCGATCTTCGCCGCCTCGTCGATCGCCGACGGGACGGTGTTGAAGAATCCGTACATGAGGAAGGTGTTCACGCCCAGCGCGCCACCGAGGTACACCATGATGAGGCCCGCGTGGGTGCCGAGACCGATCGCCGGGAAGACGTCGCTGATCTGGATCATCAGGAGGAAGATCGCGGTGATCGCCAGGAGCTGCGGGAACATCTGCAGCACCAGCAGCGTCATCAGCCCGAACCGGCGCCCGCGGAAGCGCATGCGTGAGAACGCATATGCGCCGAGCGCGCACAGGAGCACCGTGACGACGCTGGTGACGATCGCGATGATCAGCGAGTTCACGTACCACGTGCCGTACGGGATCGCCGGATCGGTGAAGAGGCGCTCGTAGTTGCGCGGCGAGATCGCCGAGAACAGCTGGTTCGAGCCCGTCAGGGTGCCGATCGGGTTGAGGGATGCCGAGACGATGTACAGCAGCGGGAAGAGCGCGAAGGCGATCGCGATCCACGCCACGACGTGACGCCACCCCTTGTCGGCGAACCACCGGCGGAACGACTGGCGCCGGCGCGTCGGGGTGGGCGGCTGGTCGTCGGCGGGCAGGCCCGCGACGCCGCCGATGCGGCTGACGACCCCGACGCGGGCGGCGTCGGGAACGGACTGGTCGATGCGCTCGCTCATCAGTTCAGGTCCTCCAGTGCCTTGGTCTGCCGGAAGCTGATCACGGCGACGACGGTGACGATGATGAAGATCAGGATCGACAGCGCCGACGCGAGACCGAGGTCACGTCCTCCGCCGCCGCCGAAGGCGACCTTGTAGACCATCGTGATCATGATGTCCGTCGCACCGATGTCCA
The DNA here is from genome assembly GCF_040687055.1 of Microbacterium sp. NPDC077184. Lineage (NCBI taxonomy): Bacteria > Bacillati > Actinomycetota > Actinomycetes > Micrococcales > Microbacteriaceae > Microbacterium > Microbacterium sp. NPDC077184. The sequence goes on along the minus strand of NZ_JBFBMM010000001.1, from coordinate 369,174 downwards.
GCGTGGTGTCGGTGAAGCGGGGGTTTCCTCGCGTGAGCATGTAGATCACGCCGAAGTTGTTGAAGTTGTACGCGAAGGTGGCGATCAGCAGCGGCGCGACGGCGACGAACAGGAGCGGGAGCTTCACGGAGCGGAAGATCCGCCACGCGCCGGCGCCGTCCATCTTCCCGGCCTCGACGATGTCCTCCGGCAGCGACTGCAGGGCGCCCGTGCTCACGAGGAACATGTACCCGTATCCGAGCCACATGTTCACCACGAGCACGCTCAATCTCGCGAGCCACGGATCGGCGAGCCAGGGTATCGATGCACCGCCGAGGAGGATCTGGTTGATGAACCCGAACTCCTGGTTGAGCATGCCCGCCCAGACGAGACCCGTCAGGTACGCGGGGAAGGCGTAGGGCAGGATCACGAGGATCCGGTAGTACTTCTTCCCCTTGAGGGTCGGGTGGTTCAGGGCGACGGCGAGGAAGAGGCCGAGCGCGAAGCAGAGGAACGTCGAGCCCGCCGCGAAGACGAACGTCCATATCGTCACGCGCAGGAGCGGGTCGCGGATCTGATCGTTGGTGAAGGCGTAGGCGAAGTTGTCCCAGCCGATGACGACCCGCCAGCCGGGCGTCAGGATCGAACCGTCCTCGGCGCGGAAGTTGCCCTCGCCGTCGTCGACGTAGACGAGCCCGGTGTCGGTGTTGGTGAAGGTGTCGGCGACCTCGTCGTACTCGAGGTTCGAGGTGAAGATGAACGCGCGCTGACCGTCGGAGGTGCGCAGCGTCCCGTCGTTGATGTCGTCCGAGACCGGGACGTTCAGGGCCAGGACCTCGTCCTGGAAGCGGATCACCTGGTTGAGGTTCAGCTCGTCCCACCCGGAGGGGGCGGCGGTGACGTCCTCCAGCGGCTGCTCGTTCGTTCCGAAGGCGAGCGTTCCGCCCGGCTCGGCCACGAGAAGACCGAACTGGTCCGCCTGACGGAACACCTGCACGGTGTACTCGGGCGAGTCGGGCACGCGCGCCTGCGACGTGCTGATGATCTGGGCGACCGCGTCGTCCTTGGTGCTGTTGTGCTGGTCGCCGGCGTTGGTGAAGGCGATGTAGCCGGTGTAGAAGATGACGAAGACCTGGAAGATCGCCAGGAACGCCAGGCCCGGCGTGAGGTACTTGCCGGGGAGGAGCCCCGGACGCAGGTAGATCACATTCACCGCGATGACGACGAGCGTCAGGATGCCCGCGGCCACCCAGTCACCCGTGGCGATGAGGACCCACACGGCGAAGACGGTGAGGGCGTCGATGACGCCGAGGAGGACGACCTTCACCACGAGGGCGAGGATGCCGCCCGAGGTGAGGCGTCGCGACGGGGTGTGGAACGGGTTGTCACCCCACGGTCCGGAGGACGTGGTGCCGGACCGGCCGGCGGTTGTGGCGGGCTTGGCGTCGACCATCGATGGACGCTCCTTCATCGCAGTGTCGGGCTACAGAGTAGGGGCGGGTGGGGTTCGAGCAGAACCCCACCCGCCCTGTGACGGCAGGACTCAGCCGTCGATCTTGGTCTGGATGTTCGTCGCAGCGGTCTCCCAGACCTCCTGCGGGTCACCCTCGCCCTTGATGAGCTGGAGCTCGGCGTTGCCCCAGTCCGACCACACGGCACCCATCTCGGGGATCGCGGGCATCGGGGCACCGGTCTGGCCGATGGCGCCGAAGGCGGCGACGTCGGGGTCGGATGCCGCGGCGCTCTCGTACGCGGCGGTCAGTGCCGGCGGACGGCCGCCGACCTCGAACAGTGCGAGCTGCGCCTCTTCGGTGCTGAGGTAGTTGACGATGAAGTTCGTCGCGGCCAGCGCGTTGGCGGACTTGCTGGAGAGGAAGAAGCCGTTGACGCCGATGAACGGACGGGCCTCTTCGCCACCGGCGCTGGGCAGCGGGTCGATGACGTAGTTGATGCCGGCCTCGGCGATCGCGGGGGTGTTCCACGGCCCGGTCAGGTAGTAGGGCGACTCGCCGGCGAGGAAGAACTCGCGGGCGCGGTCTCCGTCGATGTTGGCGTTGAGGATGCCCTCGGCGCCCCACTGCTTCAGCGCGGTGGCGAACTCGACACCCGCCTCGTCACCGAGGACGAGGTTGGAGGAGTCGTAGCTGCCGTCGGCGTTCTGAGCGAACACCTGCGAACCGAACGAGGTCTGCAGCGGGTACAGGTGGTAGGGGTCGCCCTGCTCGGGCGACAGGCCCACGAGGAACGGGTAGGTGGTGCCGGCCTCGCGACCCTTCGCGATGACCTCGTCGAAGGTCTCGCTCGGCTCGGAGACGAGATCCGCGTTGCGGACGAGCGCGACGTTCTCGATCGAGTACGGGACGCCGTAGACGTTGCCGTCGTAGGTCATGGCCTGGATGGCCGACTCCGCGAAGCCCGAGGCGACGTCGCCGAGCTCGAGCGGGGCCACGACACCCGCGGCCACGTAGGCGCCGAGCTTGTCGTGGGGGCTGACGATGACGTCGGGGCCCTTGCCGGTGGGAACCTGCGAGATGAAGTCCTGGTCGACGGTGGCGAAGTCCTTGGTCACCAGCTCGACCTCGATGCCGGTGTCCTCGGTGAAGGATGCCGCGACGCCCTCCAGTGCGGGCTTGCGCTCGATGTCGACCCAGACGGTGATCGCGTTCGCGTCGCCGCTGCCCTCACCGGTGTCGCCGCCGTCGGCCGTGTCGCCGCCGCCGCTCGCGCAGCCGCTGAGCACGAGCGCGCTGCTCGCCACCAGCGCGCCGAGTGCGAGCACGCTCTTCCTGTTCACCTTCATCGGTGTGCCTCTCTTGAAGTGCTGATTCGTGGAGAACCGGCTTCTGCCGGCGCTGAGCACCGAGAAGACCGTTCTTCTGCTCGCCGTGATGCAAGCGCTTACATTGTCACCCGACACCCCCGATCCCGCAACTGCGGATTTCGGATCGATATCTCGCCGTGATCTGCAGGGTGTACTGGAACCGCTTGCAGATGAGACGCGGTGTCAGATGTGCGCGCTCACTTCCGCGCGATGCCGCGACCTCGGCGTCGATGCGGCCTCCCCCGGTAGACTCCCCGGCATGGCTGATTCCTCGTTCGACATCGTCTCCAAGGTGGACCGGCAAGAGGCGGACAACGCCCTGAACCAGGCGCGCAAGGAGGTCGAGCAGCGCTACGACTTCAAGGGCACGGACGCCTCGATCGCGTGGAGCGGCGAGTCGATCCTCATCAAGGCCAACAGCGAAGAGCGGGCCCAGGCGGTCCTCGACGTCTTCCAGACCAAGCTCATCAAGCGCGGCATCTCCCTGAAGAGCCTCGAGTCGGGTGAGCCCGTCGCGAGCGGTCGCGAGTACCGCATCGTGTCGACCCTGAAGGAAGGCATCTCGCAGGAGAACGCCAAGAAGATCGGCAAGCTCATCCGCGATGAGGGGCCGAAGTCCGTCAAGTCGCAGATCCAGGGCGACGAGCTCCGGGTGCAGTCCAAGAGCCGCGATGACCTGCAGGAGGTCATCCGCCTCCTCAAGGCCGCCGATCTCGACGTCGACCTGCAGTTCCTCAACTACCGCTGAGTCGTCGATGACATCCGTCGACGAGGCGATCCGTCGCGAGGCGATCGCGGACTACGGCGTGATCGGCGAGGCGCCCGCATCGAGCCTCGAAGGTCTCCTCCGGATCGCCGCGACCGTCTGCCGTGTCGACAAGGCGGTCGTCAACATCATCGACGACCGCTTCCAGCATCAGATCGCCGCCCACGGCTTCGACGCCGCGGTATGCGCCCGCGAGGACTCGATGTGCGCGGCGGTGTACCTCTCCGGGCAGCAGATCGTGCTGCCGGACGCCCGCGACGACGAACGCTTCACCGACAACCCCTTCGTCACCGGCGAACTCGGTCGGGTGCGCTTCTACGCGTCGAGCCCGTTGCGCACCCCGGACGGCGTCATCATCGGCACGCTCTGCGTCTTCGATGAGGACGTCGCGGAGCTGGATGCCGCACAGCGGTCGACGATGGACATCCTGGCCGGTCAGGTCGTCGACGTCCTCGAGCTGCGTCGTGCGGGCCGCGAACTGCGCTCCTCGAACGACCGGCTGAGCACGTTCGCCGGCCAGGTCAGCCACGACCTGCGCAATCCCCTCACCGCGCTCGTCGGCTACATCGAACTCGCCAGCGACAGCCTCGAGGTCGACGAAGCCGCGCAGGCCGTCACCTCCCTCGCTCGCGCGGAGGCCGCGGCCGGCCGCATGACGGACCTCGTCGGCGACCTGCTCTCCTACGCCCGGATCGGCGGCGCCGCGCGCCACTTCGGCCCGGTCTCGATCCGCGAGGCCGTCGTCGCCGCCGTCGACGATCTCGACACGGCGCTGCGCGAACGCGGAGCCCGCGTGAGCCTCGCCGTCGAGGGCACCGCGTTCGGCGACGCGACCCTCATCCGCCTCGTCCTGCAGAATCTCATCGCCAACGCCGTGAAGTTCACCGCCGCTGCCGGGATCCCGCCGATGATCGAGGTCAGCACGACGCGCACCGACAACGCGCTCGTCATCCGTGTCGAAGACAACGGCCCCGGTATCCCGGAGGACGAGCGGGGGCGCGTGGTGGGCCTGATGGAGCGCGGCGCCGGCGCGCAGGGCGTCGAGGGTCTCGGCCTCGGGCTGTCCGTGTGCCGCCGCATCGCGCAGGAGCACGGCGGACGCCTCGGGATCGACGCCTCCCCCGCGGGTGGCGCCGCCGTCTGGGTGACGCTGCCGCTCCTGGAGGGTCACGCGGCGGCCGCCACCACCCCGGCCGACGGAGTCGCATCCGGTCAGTGACCGGCGCCGAGCCCTCCGGACAGCCGCGCGTGCAGCTGGGTCGTGGCGTCGTTCATCCCCTCGAGGACGACCTCCTTGCCGCGCTGGCGGTACTTCGTCACCACGGCGTCGAGAGCCGCGACCGTGGAGGCGTCCCACACGTGCGAGCGTGACATGTCGATCACGATCCGGTCGGGATCGCCCGCGTAATCGAACAGCGTCGTCAGGTCGTTGCTGGAGGCGAAGAAGAGTTCACCCTCGACCTCGTACCGCACGATCGGCTCCGCCGCAGAGTCGTCCACCGTCCGCTGCACGCGGACGAAGTGGGCGACGCGACGGGCGAAGAGGACCATCGCTGCCAGCACCCCGACGCCCACGCCGATGGCGAGGTTGTGCGTCCACACCGTGAACACGACGGTGATGACCATCACGGCGGTCTCGCTCTTCGGCATCCGTCGCAGCGTCGACAGGCGGACGCTGTGCCAGTCGAACGTCGCGACGGAGACGATGATCATGACGGCCACGAGCGCGGCCATCGGGATGATCGCCACGATGTCGCCGAGGACGAGCACGAGGATCAGCAGGAAGACGCCGGCGAGGAACGTCGAGATGCGCGTGCGTGCGCCGGATGCCTTCACGTTGATCATGGTCTGGCCGATCATCGCGCACCCGCCCATGCCGCCGAAGAGGCCGGAGAGGATGTTCGCACCGCCCTGACCGAAGGCCTCCCGGGTCTTCCGCGAGTGGGTGTCGGTGATGTCGTCGACGAGCTTGGCGGTCATGAGCGACTCGAGGAGCCCGACGACAGCCACGGCGAGCGCGTACGGCGCGATGATCTGCAGCGTCTCCCACGTCAGGGGGACGTTCGGGATGAAGAGGAACGGAAGACTCTCCGGCAGGTCCCCCTGGTCCCCGACCGTCGGGATGTTCATCGCCAACACCACCGCGGCCGCCGTGAGCAGCACGATCGCCACGAGCGGTGCGGGGACGACCTTCGTCCAGCGCGGCATCAGGTACATGATCAGCAGGCCCGCCACGACCATCGGATACACCAGCCACGGGACGCCGATGAGCTGCGGGAACTGCGAGGTGAAGATGAGGATCGCGAGCGCGTTGACGAAGCCGACCATGACGCTGCGCGGAATGAAGCGCATGAGCTTCGCGATGCCGAGCGCGGCCATGACGACCTGGATGAGCCCGCCGAGGATCACGGTGGCGATGAGGTAGTCCACCCCGTACTCGCGCGCGACGGGGGCGATCACGAGCGCGATGGCACCGGTGGCGGCGGTGATCATGGCGGGGCGTCCGCCGAGGAAGGAGATCGCGACGGCCATCACGAACGAGGAGAACAGGCCGAGGCGCGGATCGACGCCGGCGATGATCGAGAACGCGATCGCCTCGGGGATGAGGGCGATCGCCACGACGAGACCGGCGAGCGCCTCGCGGGTGAGCAGCCGCGGGCTTCGCAGCGCCTGCATCACGGTGGGTTCGATGCGATACCGGCTCGGCGGATCGGGGACGGGGACGACACGGGTCATGGACGCTCCAGGGTGGAGGGCGGGATCGCGACGGCGATCGAGGAAGGACGCGACGATGCGTCGGGACCGCGAGCGCGGTCGGAGACAATGGGAGGATGCCGCAGAGCGCGGCACGCGAAGACTCTACCGTAACGTGAGGTTTACGGCGAGTCGGACGAGGAGTCCCATGGATGCCGAGCACCGCCACATCGGCGACGTCGCCGAGGAGACGTCGCTGTCGTTGCGGACGCTACGGCACTACGACGAGATCGGACTCATCGTGCCCTCCGCGCGGACCGAGGGCGGCTTCCGTCTCTACACCGACGCCGATGTCGCCCGGATCATGGTCGTGCGCCGCATGAAGCCGCTCGGGTACTCGCTGGAAGAGATGCGCGACGTCCTCGCCGTCTTGGATCGTCTGGCCGAGGACGCCGCCGACGACGGCGCCCGCACCCGCCTCGACGAGATCCGCACCGAGGCGACCGAACGCAAGTCGCAGCTCGAGGCGAAGGTCGCCATGGCCGACGAGTTCCTCACCCAGCTCGCCTCGAGCTGAGACGGGACGCCTCAGCGCGCCGCCGTGTCCCAGTCGACCTCGATCGCGTCCTCCTGGGAGGGCGAGATGCGCGCGGCGTGCACGTCGCCGGGCTTCGGCCATCGGCTCTTCGGGAACACCGCCTCCGTGGAGACCGTGCGCGGCGGGATGCCGGCCGCTTCGGCGCGGAGTTCGACGCGGCACTCCTGGTAGCGCGCCCGCCCCTCGGGCTCGGACACCGAGACGACGGTCACGCGGCCGCGGACGGCATCGGCCATCGGATCCTTCGTGGCCTTCTCCAGCCACTGCGCCATCTCGTCCCACTCGTCCACGCGGCCAGCCTAGTGCGGTGGGGCGGGCATCCCCTGCGGCGCTCGGCGGCGGGCGGCGCCGTCGACGAGCCACTCCCGCAGGCCCCGGTAGGCCTCGGCGCGGGCGGGTGCCGCCGAGAGGAAGACGTCGTGGAGGGCGCCGTCCACGCGGCGGAGGGTGACGTCCCTGCCGACGCGCGTGGCGGCACGGGCGATCTCGTCGACCACGAGGACGGAGTCGGAGGTCAGCGCCTGCTCGGACCACGACAGCGGTGAACTCGAGCGCGCCGAGAGGAGGACGAGGGTGGGACAGCCCGTCTCGATCCCCGCGGCGACGGTGGCGTGCCCGCGCACCACCGCTCGGAGCCACCCGGGGTGCGTCGGGAAGCCGCGCTCGGGCCGCCACGCGGCGGTGATCGCCTCTCCGGGGAGCGCGCCGATCTCGCGCTGCGCGCGCGTGTAGAAACCGAGGTCGACCTCCGGGTGCGCGCCCAGCGGATCCCAGCGTGCCCGCGCCTCGATGAGCGGCAGGAGAGCCTGACGCGCGAACGGCCCCGTCTGCAGCTCCAGCCACGGGCTGTTCAGCACGAGGGCGTCGGCGAATCCCGGATGCCGGGCGGCCCAGAGGGTGAGGGTCAGGCCCCCGGTGGAATGACCGAGGAGGACCAGCCGACGCCGGCGCGGGGCATCCGACGCCGGATCGTGACCGATCGCCGTCAAGGCCGCCGCGATGTCCTCGTCGTAGACGGTGAGGTCGGTGACGTACCCGGGGACCTGCCCCTCGCGGAGGCTCCGCCCGTACGCGCGGAGGTCGAGGGCATGGAAGCGGGCGCCGAGGTCGCACCAGAAGCGTGCGAGCTCGATCTGGAAGAAGCAGTCCGACCAGCCGTGGACGTACAGGACGTCGACATCGCGGAGCGCCCCGACCAGCGAGGCCCAGGCCGAGGGCTCCCGACGCACCAGCGTCGCGACGACCTCACCGTCGGAATCCCTCCCAAGGGGAAGGGTCCGCTGCGCGAACGGAGGCCCGAGGACGTCGGGCCTCCATTCAGCGGTCATCGCCGAAGGCTACTCGCCGCGCGAGACGGTCACCATCTCGTCGCGCGGGACGACCTTGATGCGCGCGCGCCCGTGCGGTGCGCCCAGGGCGATCTCGTGCTGGTCGAGCCGGTGCCAGCCCTCGAGGTCGGTCCAGGCCACGCCGCGCTCAGCGAGGAGGGCGGGGATCGCCTCATCCGACGGGTCGACGGGCTGCCACCACGACGCCTGGTCGTTGATGATGTGGCGGACGGTCTCCATCGCGTCGGACTTCGTGTGCCCGATGAGGCCCACCGGCCCGCGTTTGATCCATCCGGTCGCGTAGACACCGGGCACACGCTCGTTGGAATCCTTGTGCAGGACCTGGCCCTCGTGGTTCGGGATCACGCCGTGGCGCTTGTCGAAGGGCACGCCCGGCAGGGGCGACCCGAAGTAGCCCACCGCGCGGTAGATCGCCTGGATCGGGACTTCGCGCAGCTCCCCCGTGCCGACCACGCCGCCCTCGCCGTCGGGGCGCGTGCGCTCGTACACGAACGCGGTCGCACGCCCCTCGGCATCCGTCTTCACTTCGACGGGCTTGGCCCAGAAGTGCAGGTGCAGACGACGGGATGCCGTGCCTCCGGCGTTGTTGACCGAGTCGCGCTGGCGCCACTGCTGCAGCACCCGGTCGATGACCATGACCTGCTTGTTGCTGGCGATGGCGGCCTTGGACGCCTCGTCGTAGTCGAAGTCCTCGTCGTAGACGACCATGTCGACGTCGCGGAGCTCGCCGAGCTCGCGCAGCTCCAGCGGCGTGAACTTCACCTGGGCGGGTCCGCGCCGGCCGAACACGTGGACGTCCGTCACGGGGCTGGCCTTCAGACCCTCGTAGACGTTCTCGGGGATCTCAGTGGGCAGGAGGTCGTCGGCGTGCTTGGCGAGCATGCGCGAGACGTCGAGCGCGACGTTGCCGTTGCCGATGACGGCGACGGACTGCGCGTCCAGCGGCCATTCGCGTGGGACGTCCGGGTGGCCGTCGAACCAGCTGACGAAGTCGGCGGCTCCGTAGGAGCCCTTCGCGTCGATGCCGGGGATGTCGAGATCGGCGTCGCGGATCGCGCCGGTGGCGAAGATCACGGCGTTGTAGTGCTTCTTCAGGTCGTCGAGGGTCAGGTCCTCGCCGAAGCGCACGTTGCCGAAGATGCGGATGTCGCCGCGGTCGAGCACTTCCCGCAGCGCCGTGATGATGCCCTTGATGCGCGGGTGGTCGGGGGCGACCCCGTACCGGACCAGGCCGTACGGCGCGGGGAGCTGGTCGAACAGGTCGATCGACACGTCGAACGTGCGCTCGGCCTTCAGGATGATGTCGGCGGCGTAGATGCCTGCGGGGCCCGCCCCGACGATGGCCAGCCTGAGCTTGGTCAAGGAATGTCCTCCTGGAATCAGCGGGAGCGGTCGGCGACGGCGCGCGCGAACCGGGTGAGAGCCTCGCGGACCGCGCCGTCCGGCAGCGGTTCGAGGGCGTCGATGGCCTCCTGCGAGTACGAGCCCGCGAGGTCGCGGGTGGCCTGGGTGGCTTCGTGATCGCGGAGACGGGCGAGGGCGTGATCGAGGATCGCGGGATCGGCGCCGTCGGCGATCCGGGCGACGCCGTCGTCGATCTCTTCGCGCAGGCCCACCGAGTCCGCGTCGGTGCGGCGGGTGAGGACGAGGTACGGCATGGTGGGCACCCCTGCGCGCAGGTCGGTGCCGGGCACCTTCCCGGTCTCGGCGGGGTCGGCGGCGAGGTCGATCACGTCGTCGAGCAGCTGGAAGGCGACACCCGCCTTCTCGCCGAAGACCGCCAGCGGCTGCTCGAACTCCTCCGGGCCGTTGGCGAAGATGTTGCCCACCTGAGCGGATGCCGCGATCAGCGACCCGGTCTTGTCGGCGAGGACGTCGAGGGAGAACTGCACCGGATCGTCGCCCTCGGCGGGCCCGACCGTCTCGCGCATCTGACCGAGGACGAGACGCTCGAACGTGTCGGCCTGGATCCGGATCGCACGCTCGCCGTAGCGGGCCATGATCTGGCTCGCACGCGCGAAGAGCAGGTCGCCGGCGAGGATCGCGACGCTGTTGCCCCACACCTCGTGCGCGGCCGGGACGCCGCGGCGCTTGTCCGCGTCGTCCATGACGTCGTCGTGGTACAGCGAGCCGAGGTGGGTGAGCTCGAGCGCGGCCGCGCCTTCGACGACGGCGTCCGTCGTCCCGTCACCGAGCTGGGCGGTGAGGAGCGCGAGCATCGGCCGCACCCGCTTGCCGCCGGCCTCGTAGAGGTAGCGGCTGACGGCATCGACGACCGGCTGCGCCATGCGCAGCTCGTCACCGAGGGCGGCGTCGACGCGGAGCATGCCCTCATCGACCGTGGCGAGGAGCCGACGCGAACGGGCGCCGGCGAAGATGCGGTCGGTGAGGCCCAGCTTGCCGAGACGCGAATCGGACGCGGAGGGGGTCACCTGATCAGCCTACCGGGGTGCGGGGGCACCCTCGGCGGCGGAGCCGGAGGCGCGCGAGCGGACGGGCTTGACGCCGCGGTGGAGCGCGACGATCCCGAAGGACAGGTTGCGGTAGGCGACGTCCCCCCATCCCGCGGCGCGCATCCACGCCGCCAGCGTCGGCTGGTCGGGCCAGTCGCGGATCGACTCGTTGAGGTAGTCGTACGCGTCGGCGTTCGAGCTGACCGTCTTCGCGACGACCGGCAGGACGCGGTCGTTGTAGAACCGGTAGAGACCGGCGAAGGCCCGCGACGGCGGGTGCGAGAACTCGCACACCACGATCCGACCGCCGGGCTTGGTCACCCGCAGAAGTTCGGCGAGCGCCTTCTTCGGATCGTTGACGTTGCGCAGACCGAACGACATCGTGACCGCGTCGAACTCCTCGTCGGCGAACGGCAGGTCGGTGGCGTCGGCGTGGACGAAGGACAGATTCCGGATGCCGCCGCCCGGCGCGTCCGGTCCGTGCCGGCGCCGTCCCTCGGCGATCATCCCGGGCGAGAAGTCCGCGGCGACGACCTCCGCACCGCTGCGGGCGAGGGAGACCGAGGAGGCTCCGGTGCCGGCGGCGAGGTCGAGGATCCGCTCCCCCGGGCGCGGCGACACCGCGCGCGTGGTGGCGACCCGCCACAGCCGGTCGTTGCCCATGCTCAGCACCGTGTTCGTCCGGTCGTAGCCGCGCGCGACGCCGTCGAACATGCCGCTGACGCTCGCCGGGTCCTTGCCCAGATCGGCGCGGCGGGGCTGGTTCGCGGGGGTGTCGGTCACCCGTCGAGTCTAGGCGGCGCCCAGCGCCGCGAGGCGCTCGAGCCAGGCGTCCGCCGTGGCCTCGTCGAAGGGGGCTTCGGCCGCGCGCACCTTCCGCTCCAGGTCGACCGCGAGCGCCTCGAGGTGCGCGACGATGTCGGCGGGGTACCCGTAGTGGACGCGGTGCTCGTCCCACTCGTCGCGATCGTCGATGTAGATCCCGCCCACGGCGCGATCGACGACGTCGAGGTCCATGTCGATACCGGTCGGCTCGCCGCCGCGGAAGGTGACATCCCACCCGAGGTCGATGTAGGTGTGGGTGCGGTCCGGCCGAGCGTTACGGGTGAAGGCGTAGTCCCCGGTCGGGGGCAGCAGAGTGACGTTGTCGAACTCGGTGCGGTTGTCGCGCCCCGGACGGAAGCTGCGCCACCCCGCGCGCTGGCCGACCCAGTCGCCCCAGCGGTCGCTGCCGAGGTACACGCAGTCGTGCACCCAGTGCTCCCTGCCGTCCCACTTGCGCCAACGGAAGAGGATGCGCGACCCCACGGTGGGCCGGTCCGGCAGGGTGTTCTCGCTCACCCGCAGAGTCTAAGCCGCGGGGTCCGGGCGCGGATCCGCGGGGCGCGGCGGGCCATAGGCTGGGAAGGTGATCGAAACCTCCGGTGCGCCGTGGTTCGTGGCGCAGACGCAGGAGATCGACCCGATCGACGATCCCCTCCTCTTCGCCGACCCGGCGTCCCCCCTGGCGTGGCTCCGCCGCGGTGACGGCATCGTCGGCGTCGGCGGGATGGTCGCCGGATACGAGACCGGCGCCGGGGCGGGCACTCCCTTCGGGAGGTCCGAACCGACCGACCGACCGACGCCCGCCGAGGCCTGGCGCGACATCGTCGCCCGCAGCGAGGTCGACGATCCGCTCGGCATCCCCGGCACCGGGCTCGTGGCCTTCGGAGCGCTCGCGTTCGATGCGCGTTCGACCTCGACGAGCCGCCTCATCGTGCCGCGGGCGATCGTGGGGCGCCGGGACGGCCGCGCCTGGATCACCCGCATCCGGAACACCCGGACCGATCCCGTCGACGACACCCCGTTCCCCGTGTCGCGCCCGTACGGTCCGTACTGGTCGGCGACGCTCGGTCCGGGCGCGATGAACCCGGTCGCCTATCAGGAGGCGGTGCGCGCGGCCCTCGCCGCGATCGACGCGGGGACCGTCGAGAAGGTCGTCCTCGCGCGCGACCTCGTCGGCACCGTCCCCGCCGGCGCCGACCTCCGCCGCCTCGTCCGGGCCCTCTCGGGCAGCTACCCCGACACGTGGGCGTTCGCCGTCGACGGTCTCGTCGGCGCCAGCCCGGAAACCCTCGTCACCGTCTCCCGCGGCCGCATGACGGCGCGCGTGCTGGCCGGCACCGCCGCACGCGGAGCGGATGCCGCCGCCGATGCGCGGGCGGTGGCCGCCCTCGCGGCGAGCACGAAGGACCTCGAGGAGCACCGGTTCGCCGTCCAGAGTGTGTTGACCGCCGTCGATCCCTTCACGCAGGAGGTCGACGCGGGCACCGGGCCCTTCACCCTGGAACTGCCGAACGTGTGGCACCTCGCCACCGACATCTCCGGCGCGGTCCGCGGGTCCGCATCCGCCCTCGATCTCGTCGCGGCACTGCACCCGACGGCCGCCGTCGCCGGGACCCCGACGGATGCCGCGGTCGACCTCATCCGGCGCCTGGAGCCCTTCGATCGCGGTCGCTACGCCGGTCCCGTCGGGTGGGTCGACGGCAACGGCGACGGGGAATGGGCGATCGCCCTCCGCTGCGCGCAGATCGGATCCGAGCCCGCGCGCCGGTTCGCGGAGTACAGCGACACGATGCCGGTGACGGCCCACGCGGGCGCGGGGATCGTGGCGGGGAGCGACCCCGAGGCCGAGATGCTCGAAACGCGTGTGAAGTTCCGCCCCATCGTGGACGCGCTCGCCTGACCGAGCCGGGCGTTCGGCAACCGTAGGCATCGCCGGCATGGCCGTAGGGAAACCGTAAGGAAGCCGGGAGCCCGCGCCGCGACGGTGTTGTGTCGTCTCCTGTGCCGCACCGGCATGCATCCCGGATCTCCACGGGGTGCCGCACCCGCCGCAGGAGTAACCGTGCTCGATGTCCTCTACATCTCACTGACGATCGCGCTGTTCGCGCTGGTCGGCCTGGTCGCGAAGGGGGGCGAGCGAGGATGATCGTCTTCAGCGTCCTCGCCGCGATCCTCGCCGTCGCCGCGATCATCTACCTCGTCATCGCCCTGGTGAAGCCGGAGCGATTCTGACATGACCGCTGAAACCGTTTGGTTCGGCGTCCTCCAGGCCGCCACCGTCCTGCTCATCCTCGCCCTGATCTATCGCCCCCTCGGCGACTACATCGCGCGGATCTACACGTCCTCGAAGGACCTCGCCGTCGAGCGCGGCGTCTATCGGATCATCGGCGTGGACCCCCGCGCGGAACAGACCTGGCAGGCCTACCTGCGCGGCGTGCTCGTCTTCTCCGTCGTCGGCGTGCTGATCGTCTACACGCTGCAGCGGGTGCAGGCTCTGCTCCCGCTCTCGCTGGGGCTCCCCCCGGTCCCCGAAGGACTGGCCTTCAACACCGCCGTGTCGTTCGTGACGAACACGAACTGGCAGGCGTACTCCCCTGAACTCACCCTCGGCTACACCGCGCAGCTGGCCGGCCTCGCGGTCCAGAACTTCGTCTCGGCGGCCGTCGGGATCGCCGTGGCCGTCGCGCTGGTGCGTGGATTCGCCGCGCGCGGCACAGGGCTCCTCGGGAACTTCTGGGTGGATCTGGTCCGCGGTGTCGGGCGACTGCTCCTGCCCCTGTCGATCGTCGCCGCGCTCGCCTTGCTGGTCGGGGGTGTCGTGCAGAACGTCAACGGCTTCGTGGAGGTCACGACCCTCGGCGGCGGCACGCAGACGATTCCGGGCGGCCCGGTGGCCTCCCAGGAGGCGATCAAGGAACTCGGCACGAACGGGGGCGGCTTCTTCAACGCCAACTCGGCACACCCCTTCGAGAATCCCGCCCCGTGGACGAGCGTCCTGCAGATCCTGATGCTGCTCGCCATTCCCGTGGCGCTCCCCCGGGCCTTCGGGCGCATGGTCGGCGACAACCGCCAGGGATACGCGATCCTCGGCGCCATGGCGACGATCGCCGTCGTGTCCATCGCGGCCGGCTCCTGGCTGGAGGCACTGGGTGGGGGAACCGCACCGGAACTCGCCGGCGGACCGCTCGAGGGCAAGGAGGTGCGGTTCGGCATCCTCGGATCGACCCTGTACGCCGGGGCGACCACGCTCACCTCGACCGGCGCGGTCAACTCCATGCACGACAGCTACACGGCACTCGGCGGCATGTTCCCGCTGCTCGACATGATGCTCGGCGAGGTCGCCCCCGGTGGGGTCGGATCGGGACTCTACGGGATGCTGATCCTGGCGGTGCTGGCGGTGTTCGTCGGCGGCCTGCTCGTGGGCCGCAGCCCCGAGTACCTCGGCAAGCGGATCACGCCCCGGGAGATCACGCTCGCCAGCCTCTACATCCTCGTCACGCCCACCCTGGTGCTCACGGGCACGGCCCTGAGCTTCGGGATCCCCGCCATCGCCTCCGACGTCGAAGCGGTGTCGATCTGGAATCCAGGCGTGCACGGCATGACCGAAGTGCTCTACGCCTTCACGTCGGCCTCCAACAACAACGGCTCGGCCTTCGCGGGGCTCACCGCGAACACCCCGTGGCTGAACACCGCGCTCGGCGTGGCGATGGTCCTCGGCCGGTTCCTGCCCATGGTCCTCGTATTGGCCCTGGCCGGCTCGCTGGCCCGCCAGCAGCCCGCCCCCGTCACGGCGGGCACGCTGCCCACGAACCGGCCGCAGTTCACCGGCCTCCTCGTGGGAGTGACGGTCATCGTCACCGCTCTCACCTCTTTCCCCGTTCTCGCGCTGGGTCCCCTGGCGGAAGGGCTCGTCTAGTCATGTCATCCACCTCTTCTCTCACCGACACCGCACCGGACACCTCGTCGGCGCCGCGCACGACCCGGGTGTTCGATGGCGCGCAGCTGCGTGCTGCCGTCCCCGGCGCCTTGCGCAAGCTGAACCCTGCCGCCCTGTGGCGCAACCCCGTCATGCTCCTCGTGTGGGTCGGGGCGGCACTGACGAGCGCGATCGCCGTCGCCGAGCCGTTCCTCGGCGGACCCGAGCCGTCGGCGGGCACCGCCGTGCCCTCCGGCTTCACCTGGGGCATCGCAGTCTGGCTGTGGCTGACCGTCCTGTTCGCCAACCTCGCCGAGTCGGTCGCGGAGGGGCGCGGCAAGGCGCAGGCGGCGAGCCTCCGCAAGACTCGGACGAGCACCCTGGCCGCCCGGGTGGGTTCCTACGACGCCGCCACGGATGCCGCGGCCGAACGCGCCGACACCACGCAGGTGCCTTCCGCGGAGCTCCAGCTCGGAGACGTGGTGGTGGTCGCCGCGGGCGAGCTGATCCCCGGGGACGGAGACATCGTCTGGGGCATCGCGACCGTCGACGAGTCAGCGATCACGGGCGAGTCCGCCCCGGTGGTCCGGGAGTCCGGCGGCGACCGCAGCGCCGTCACCGGCGGTACCCGCGTCCTCAGCGACCGGATCGTGGTGCGCATCACCTCGCAGCCCGGTCAGACCTTCGTCGACCGCATGATCGCCCTGGTCGAGGGTGCGAGCCGGCAGAAGACGCCGAACGAGATCGCCCTGGGGATTCTCCTCTCGAGCCTCTCGATCGTCTTCGTCGTGGTCGTGCTGACCCTCAACCCGATCGCCTCCTACGCGGCGGCTCCCGCGAGCATCCCCGTTCTGATCGCGCTGCTCATCTGCCTCATCCCCACCACGATCGGCGCGCTGCTCTCGGCGATCGGCATCGCGGGAATGGATCGCCTCGTGCAGCGCAACGTCCTGGCCATGTCGGGCCGCGCCGTCGAGGCGGCGGGCGACGTCACGACGCTCCTGCTCGACAAGACCGGAACCATCACCTACGGCAACCGGCGCGCGACCGATTTCGTCCGCCTCGACGATGTCGATCAGGTCGAGCTCACGAGGTTCGCCGCGCTGTCCTCGCTCGCCGATCCCACCCCCGAGGGCACCTCGGTCGTCGAGCTCGCCGCTGCACGAGGCGTCGTTCCGGAACGGATCCCGGATGCCGTGTTCGAGCCCTTCACGGCGCAGACCCGGATGAGCGGTCTCGATCTCCCCGACGGCACCCTCGTGCGCAAAGGCGCGGGGTCCGCGGTGCTCGCGTGGCTCGAGACCAGCGGCGTCCAGGTCGCCACGCAGACCCGCGCGCAGCTGCTCTCGCACACGGACGCGATCGCAGGCTCGGGTGGGACGCCGCTCGTCGTCGCAACCCTCTCGCCCGACGGAATCGGGCGGATCCTCGGGGTGATCCACCTCAAAGACGTCGTCAAGGAGGGTCTGCGCGAACGATTCCAGGAGCTGCGCGAAATGGGGATCCGCACGGTGATGATCACCGGCGACAACCCTCTCACGGCCAAGGCCATCGCCGCCGAAGCCGGTGTGGACGACTACCTCGCCGAAGCGACGCCGGAGGACAAGCTGGCACTCATCACGCGGGAGCAGCAGGGCGGCAACCTCGTGGCGATGACCGGAGACGGGACGAACGATGCGCCCGCTCTGGCGCAGGCCGACGTCGGGGTGGCGATGAACACCGGCACCTCCGCCGCCAAGGAAGCCGGGAACATGGTCGACCTGGACAGCGACCCGACGAAGCTCATCGACATCGTGCGGATCGGGAAACAGCTGCTCATCACGCGCGGCGCTCTGACGACGTTCTCCCTCGCGAACGACATCGCCAAGTACTTCGCGATCATCCCCGCGATGTTCCTCGGCGTCTTCCCCGGGCTCGCCGCGCTCAACATCATGCAGCTCAGCTCGCCTGCGTCCGCGGTGACGAGCGCGATCATCTTCAACGCACTGGTGATCGTCGTCCTGATCCCCCTCGCTCTGCGCGGGGTCGCCTACCGGCCGGCGAGCGCCTCCCGCATCCTCAGCCGCAATCTCCTCGTCTACGGACTCGGCGGCGTCATCGCCCCCTTCATCGGCATCAAGCTCATCGACCTCGTCGTGAGCCTCATCCCGGGCTTCTGAGCTCGAAAGGACAGTCTTCCCATGCGCAATCCCCTCCTGCGTCCTCTCGGCGTCGCCGTGCGCGCCATGATCGTGTTCACCGTCGTCCTGGGGCTGGGGTACACCCTGCTGATCACGGGCGTCGGGCAACTGGTCGCCCCCGCTCAGGCGAACGGATCTCTCATCCGCGACGAGTCAGGAGACATCGTCGGCTCGACCCTGATCGGTCAGTCCTTCACGGATGCCGATGGGCTCCCGCTCCCGGAGTACTTCCAGTCCCGGCCGTCCGCGGCCGGCGACGGGTACGACGGCGGCGCGTCCTCCGGATCGAACTGGGGGCCGGAGAACGCCGACCTCGTCTCCGCCATCGAGGAGCGTCGCATCGCGATCGCGGACTTCGAGGGCGTGGACCCCGAGGAGATCCCCGCCGACGCGCTCACCGCTTCGGCTTCCGGCCTCGACCCGCACATCAGCCCCGCGTACGCGCTGCTGCAGGTCCCGCGCGTGGCCGCCGCGCGGGACATCCCGGCGGCGGAGGTGCGCGCGCTGGTCGAGTCTAGAATCCAGTCGAGAGACCTGGGATACCTCGGGGATCCCCGGGTGAACGTCCTCGAGCTCAACCTGGCTCTGGACGCGGTCGAGGACTGAGGGGACGACGATGAAGCGGGGGCAGCTGCGGGTTCTGCTCGGTGCCGCACCCGGCGTCGGCAAGACCTACGAGATGCTGCAGGAGGGGCGCCGGCTGCAGGAGCAGGGCAGAGACGTCGTGATCGGCATCCTGGAGACCCACGGGCGCGCCGCGACCGCGGCGCAGGCGGAGGGCCTCTCGATCCTGCCTCGTGCCGTCCATGCGCACCGGGGCGTGGAGCTCAGCGAGCTCGACGTCGACGGTCTCCTCCACCGCCGCCCGCAGGTGGCTCTCGTCGACGAGCTCGCGCACACCAACGCCCCCGGTTCGCGGCATCCGAAGCGCTGGCAGGACGTCGAGGAGATCCTGGATGCCGGGATCGACGTGATCACGACCGTCAACGTCCAGCACATCGAGTCCCTGCGTGACGTCGTCGAGCAGATCACCGGCACCTCCCAGCGCGAGACGATCCCCGACGCCGTCGTCCGTGGTGCCGATGAGATCGAGGTCGTCGACATCGCACCGCCGTCGCTGCGGGAACGTCTCTCGGCGGGCCTGGTCTATCCCCCCGAGCGGATCGACGCGGCCCTGTCGAACTACTTCCGACTGGGGAACCTCACCGCGCTCCGCGAGATCGCGCTCCTCTGGCTGGCCGATGAGGTCGACAGCGCGCTGAAGCTGTACCGCACCGAGCACCGCATCGAGGGCACGTGGCCGGCGCGCGAGCGGGTGGTGGTGGCGCTGACGGGCGGACCGGAGGGTGAGACGCTCATCCGGCGCGGCGCCCGCATCGCCGCGCGGTCCTCCGGGGGCGAGGTCGTCGCCGTCCACGTCTCGGCGCAGGACGGCCTACGCGCCTCCGCACCCGGTGCCCTCGCCGCGCAGCGCGCGCTCGTGGAGTCCCTGGGCGGCACGTACCACCAGGTCGTCGGAAACGACGTCCCGCGGACCCTGGTGGAGTTCGCCCGATCCGTGCACGCCACCCAGCTGGTGATCGGGGTGAGCCGCCGCAGTCGTCTGCAGGCGGCTCTCGCCGGTCCCGGGATCGGCGCCACCGTCATCCGCGAGTCCGGCGACATCGACGTGCACATCGTCACGCACGCCGCGGCCGGAGGACGCCTGACACTTCCGTCGCTCTCCGGCGGTGCGCTGAGCCGCCGTCGGGTGGTCCTCGGCTTCGTCGTCGCCCTCCTCGGCGGACCGCTGATGACCTGGCTGCTGTACTCGTCCCGCAGCACCGAGTCGATCACCTCCGACGTCCTCGCCTTCCAGCTCCTGGTCGTGGTGGTCGCGCTCGTCGGCGGAATCTGGCCCGCCTTCTTCGCCGCGGTGCTCTCCGGGCTGACGCTGGACTTCTTCTTCGTCGCGCCGCAGTTCACGGTGCAGATCGCCGACCCGCTCCACCTCTGGGCGCTGCTGTTGTACGTGATCATCGCGGCGCTGGTCAGCTACATCGTCGACCAGGCGGCGCGGCGCGCGCGGCTCGCACGGCGCGCCGCGGCCGAGGCCGAACTGCTCGCCACGGTGGCGGGCAGCATCCTGCGCGGGGAGAACGCCGTCGTCGCGCTGGTGAGCCGCGCCCGAGAAGCCTTCGGGATGACCGGCGTGCGCCTGGTCGCCGCGGACGGCGAGGTGCTGGCCACAGACGGCGAACCCGTGCCCGACGATCGCGCACTACGCCTCCCCGTCGGCGGGAGCGCGCGCCCCCGGGCGTTCCTGGAGCTGCACGGCGGCGAACTGCGGAGCTCCGAGCGACGTCTGCTGGAGGTGATCGTGGCTCAGCTCGGCGCCGCCCTGGAGCACAGCGACCTCGCCGAGACCGCCCGCGAGGCGGACGCGCTGGCCGAGACGGACGAGGTGCGCACGGCGCTGCTGTCCGCCGTGAGCCATGATCTGCGACGACCGCTGTCCGCGGCCGTCGCCGCCGTGGGCGGACTCCGCGCGGCCGGAGTGACCCTCAGCGCGGAGGACCGACGCGACCTGCTCGCCACCGCGGACGAGTCCCTCGCCACGCTATCGACGCTCGTGACCGACCTGCTGGACGTCAGTCGTGTCGAGGCCGGAGTCCTCGCCGTGTCGTTGCGGCCGGTGGACGCCGCCGACGTGATCCTCTCCGCGATCGACGAGCTCGGCGCCGGTCCCGAACGGGTCGAGCTCGCCCTGGACCCGGAGCTCCCGCTGATCACCGCGGACGCGGTCCTCCTCCAGCGGGTGATCGTGAATCTCCTCTCCAACGCGCTGCGTCATTCCCCGCCCTCGCGGCACGTCCGTGTCAGCACGAGCCATCTGGGCGGCAGCGCCGAGATCCGCATCGTCGATCGGGGCGCGGGCGTCTCGCCCGAACGATGGGACGACATCTTCGCGCCGTTCCAGCGACTCGGCGACGTCGACAACACCACCGGGCTCGGGTTGGGGCTGGCCCTCTCCCGCGGCTTCACCCGTGGCATGGGCGGCACACTGCGTCCCGAAGACACCCCCGGTGGCGGCCTGACGATGGTCGTCGCGCTCCCCGTCGCCGCGGCGGCCGCTGATGCTTCGTCGGCGTTGATCCGATGAAGATCCTGGTCGCCGACGACGATCCTCAGCTGGTGCGGGCGCTGCGGATCACCCTCTCCGCGCACGGGTACGACGTCGTGGCCGCGCCCGACGGCGCCGCGGCGGTGACGCTGGCTGCGCAGGCCCATCCCGACATCGTGCTCCTCGATCTCGGAATGCCGCGCCTGGACGGCGTCGAGGTGATCCACGCCCTCCGCGGGTGGACCTCCGCCCCGATCATCGTCGTGTCCGGACGGACGGGCTCGGCCGACAAGGTGGAGGCTCTGGATGCCGGCGCCGACGACTACGTCACCAAGCCGTTCCAGATCGACGAACTCCTCGCGCGCCTGCGCGCCCTCAGCCGCCGGACGGGCGCCGGGCCGGATGCTCCCGTGGTGACCTTCGGCGACGTCGCGATCGACCTCGCCACGAAGTCGGTGACCCGAGGCGGACAGCGCGTGCACCTGACACCCACGGAGTGGCGGATGCTGGAATTCCTGGCGCGGAACCCCGGAGCCCTGGTCACGCGTCAGACACTGCTGAAGGAGATCTGGGCCAGCGATCAGGTGAGTGATTCAGGGTACCTGCGGCTGTACATGTCGCAGCTGCGGAAGAAGCTCGAACCGGACCCCGCGCAGCCGCGCCACCTTCTCACCGAGTCCGGCATGGGATACCGGCTCGTCCGCGACGCCTGAGAGCGCCTAGCCTGGCACGGTGCGCCACCCCACCCTTCTCCCGATGACCGTGCCGGCATGAGCGGGCCGGTCCCCTCCCTGGCCCTCCGCGGCGACGCGGTGCTGACGAATCTCCGCCTCGTCGACGGCATCCGCCCGACACCGCAGGACGGGCTGGCGATCGTGATCGAGGCGGGGCGCGTCACGCGCATCGAGCCCGACACACTGTCGAGGACGGACGCCGGAACCGCTGTGCACGACCTCGGTGGCGCGGTGGTGATGCCGGGTCTGATCAACATGCACACCCACTTCTCGCTGTCGCTTCCCGGGCCGGGAGGGGACGCGGTGAGCGCGCTCGACCCGCACGAACTCGCGCTGTACATGGCCGACGGCGCGCGGCGCACCCTCCTCTCGGGCGTCACGACCGTCCGGTGCGTGTCCGAGAAGGGCGGGGCCGACTTCGCCCTCCGCCGCGCGATCGAGGCCGGCCACGTCGCGGGCCCGCGCATCTTCACCGCCGGGCGGGGGCTGTGCTGCACCGGAGGACACGGGCACGACACCGACGACACCCTCGAGTGCGACGGAGCGGATGCCGTCACCCGCGGCGTCCGGAGCCAGATCGCCGCCGGCGCCGACCTCGTCAAGCTGATGATCTCCGGCGGCATCGCCGGGGAGAACGAGCAGATCACGACGCCGCAGCTCACGCGGGAGGAAATGGCGGCGGCGATCTCGACGGCCCACGCATGGGGACGCAAGGTCACCGCGCACGCCGGTCCCGCGGCGATCATCGCCGAGGCGGTGGAGCTGGGACTCGATTGCGTCGAGCACGGCTACGAGCTGACCCCGGAGGTCGCCGCCCTCATGGCCGCGCACGACACGGCGCTCGTGCCGACCCTCGTGGTCACGCGGGCGAAGGCGTTCTTCGACGACCTCGGCGTGCCGGAGTGGATGCAGCAGCGCTCGCTCGAGGCGGGTCCTCGCCATCTGGACTCGTACCGGTACGCCCTCGACGCCGGCGTCGAGGTGCTCCTCGGCAGCGACATGCCTCCGTTCTGGGACTTCGAGGGCACGAGCGCCGTCGTCCGCGAGCTCGAGCACATGCAGGCCGGCGGCCTTCCCGCCCCGGACGTCGTCCGCGCCGCCACCTCCGCTCCCGCGCGCTGGCTCGGCGCCGCCGACCTCGGCATCCTCGCTCCCGGCGCGTGCGCCGATCTCGTCGCCATGCCCGACGACCCGACGACCGACATCTCGGCGCTCCGCGGGATCGACCTGGTGATGCGCGGCGGCGTGATCGTCCGCGACGACGCGGGGCGCACCCGATGAGCGCGGAAGAAGACGACCGGACGGAGCTGTACGACCTGCGCGTCGTCGTGGACCGTATCGAGGGCCGTTCGGTGTGCGGCATGAAGGTCGGCGATCACATCGACCTCGTCGAGAGCAGCCGCCTGTGCCTCCCGGACGGCGGCCACTTCTGCCTCTACGCCCTCCAGGCCGTTCTGCCGCTGCTCCCCGCCAAGCAGCGACGCCTTCCGCCGGGTGATTGGCTGGAACGCGACGACCTCGTCGCGTGCCCCGACCCGGAGGAACGCCTCATCATGCGGATCGAGCGCACCGGCATCCGTTCGATCCCCACCGAGGACCTCACGTGAGCGCCGGCGGCCGGCGCGAGCCCGTGCGGTTCTCCCTCGGCCTGCAGACCGACAAGGCCCCCGGCGACTACGCCGCGCTCGCCCGCCTCGCCGAGGACCTCGGGTTCGACGGCGTGAGCGTCTTCTCGGACCTCCTCTACCAGCCGCCGATCGCGGCCCTCCTCGAGATGGCGCAGGCGACGACGCGCATCCGTCTCGGGTGCGCGTGCTGGAACCCGTTCACCCTGCACCCGTACGAGATCGCCGGACAGTTCGCCGCGGTGGATGCCGCGTCCGCCGGCCGGGCCTACCTCGGCCTCGCACGCGGATCGTGGCTGGAGGCGATCGGGGTGGAGGCCTCGCGCCCGATCGCGGCCCTCCGCGAGGCCACCGGAATGATCCAGGCGCTGCTGTCGGGATCGGGCGACGGGTACGCCGGCGAGATCTTCCGGCTGCAGCCCGGTGTGCGGCTGCGCTACCCCGTCGTCCGCGAGCGCGCACCGATCCTGATCGGATCGTGGGGGCCGCTGGGCTCGGCGCTCGCGGGAGAGATCGCCGACGAGATCAAGGTCGGCGGCACCGCGAACCCCGCAATGGTCGGCGTCGTCCGCGGGCGCCTCCGCCGCGGCCTGGAGCGGGCCGGTCGCCCGGACGGGGCCGTCGGAGTCGTCGTGGGCGCCGTGACCGTCATCGATCGCGACGGCGACGCCGCACGCGCCCTCGCCCGGCGCGAGGTGGCGATGTACCTCGACGTGATCGCCGCGCTCGATCCGACCGTCGATCTTCCCGACGACCTGCTGCCCGGGATCCGTGCCCGCCTCGCGGACGGCGCCGAGGAGGCGGCGGGGAGGCTCATCCCCCGCGACGTGCTGGATCTCTTCGCGTTCTCGGGGACGCCCGACGACATCGCGGCTCAGGCGCGGCTCCTCATGGATGCCGGGGTCGACCGGATCGAGTTCGGAACGCCGCACGCGCGCGTCCCCGCCGAGGGCATCGCCCTCCTCGGGCGCGAGGTGCTCCCGCGCCTCCGCGACTGAGGGCGCGGGCGCGCTCCGCGCCGACGGCGGCGTCAGCCCAGGAGACGCTCGCGGAGCGGCTCGAGTCCCATGGGGCCGAGGCCCAGCGCGTCACGGTGGAAGGCGCGGAGCGAGAAGTCCGCACCGTCCGCCGCTTCGCGCGCGGTGCGGGCCTGCACCCACAGCCGCGCGCCGACCTTGAACGCGAGGGCCTGCCCCGGCCAGCCGAGGTAGCGGTCCACTTCGAACCCGGCGAGGTGCGGTTCGACCAGGGCGAGGTCGACCAGCATCCGTCGGGCGAGGTCCGGGGTCCACGGCTGCGGCGGGACGACCGCCCCGTCCGGGACCGCCCAGCCGGTGTGCAGGCCGATGTCGGCGACGATCCGCACCGACCGCCAGATCTGCCCGAGCACGAGCCCGAGGCGTTCCGCCGGGTCGCGGACGAGGCCGAGCTCGTCGGAGAGCTGTTCGGCGTAGTGCGCCCATCCCTCGGCGTATCCGTGGATGTGGCAGAGGTGCCGCTGCCACGGGTGCAGGTCGGGGTCGGAGGCGGTGACGACGAACTGGAGGTGGTGCCCCGGAAGACCCTCGTGGTGGACGCTCGTGACCTCCTGCCACGACGCGGCCACCGGCACCCCGCTCGGGATCGTCCAGACGATGCGGCTCGGCGCAGAACCGTCCGGCGGCGCGGGCGTGTAGTAGACCACGCCGTCCGTCGCCTCGGCGACGACGCACTCCACGCGACGGATGCCGGCGGGGAGGGCGAAGGCGTCCTCCAGCGCCGCCGTCGTCTCGTCGACCCGACGGGTGAGCCAGTCGCGGATGGCGTCCACCCCCTCGAGCCGGTAGCGCGAGTCGGCGTCGAGCAAGGCGGCGGCCGCGCGCACCGGATCGTCGCCGTCGGCGCCGAGCGCGCGGGCGAGCGTGCGAGCCTCGTCCGTCAGACGCGCGAGCTCGGCCCAGCCGTACGCGTACGTGTCGGCGAGGTCGATCCGGGCGCCCAGCATCGCCGCGGCGAGATCGGGGTAGACCTCCTCCCCCACGCCGTCCTGCTCCGGCGCGACGGCGCGGAGATCGCCGCGGAGGGCGGACACGAGGTCGGCGAGCGCGCCGTTCGTCTCGTCGGCGGCGGCGCGGACGCGCGCCCGCGTGACGTCGTCGACGCCCGGCGCGATCGGCACGCCGCCGAACCAGTCCGCGTCGATCCAGCGGTCGAGCTGGCCGGCGAGGGTGTCGAGCTGCCGGATCGGCGCGACGCCGCTGCCGGTGAAACGGTCGGCCTCCTCGCGCGCCCACCGGAGGGCGGCGAGGTACTGTCGGACGGCGACGGGCGCGGCCTCCAGGCGCGCGAGCAGGGCCTCACCCGCGGCATCCGGCGTCAGCGTCAGCCCCTCGATCGCGTAACGGACCAGGTGCACCGGTGTGGCGAGTCCGGCGACGAGCCGCGGGGTGAAGCCGGTGTCGAAGAGGAGGCGCTCGCGTTCGAGACGCTCGCGCAGCGCGGCGCGGAGCGCCTTGTCTCCGGCATCCGTCGGCAGGGCGTCGAGTCGCCGCACGGTCTCGCCCTGCAGGTCGTGCCGGCGCTGCAGCCACTCGGGCGAGAGATCGGGAAGCGCGGGGCCGTCCTGCCGGCCGAGCGCCTGCGCGGCATCCGGTTCGTGGCGGGCGAGCTCGGCGACGTAGCCGTCGGCGATCCGATGGACCGGATCCGCGGGGTGGGGCTGGGGGGGCTGGGGCACCGACTCAGCCTACGAGCCGTCCGCCGTCGAACCGGGTGCGGGTCAGCTGGCGGCGAGCCGCGCCTTCTCGGCTTCGACGTCGAAGGACGCCGCCGGCCACTGCGGATCGATGCGCTCGAGCACGTCGAGGAGGAGTGCCTGCACGGCCAGTCGCGCGTACCACTTCCGATCCGCGGGCACGACGTGCCAGGGGGCGTGCGGGGTGGACGTACGGTCGAGGACGACCTGGTATGCGCCCATGTAGTCGTCCCAGAGCCTCCTCTCGTCGATGTCGCCGGGGTTGAACTTCCAGTGCTTGTCGGGCCGCTCGAGCCGTTCGGTGAGACGCTCGCGCTGCTCGTCCTTCGAGATGTGGAGCATGACCTTCACGAGGTGGACGCCGGCGTCGGTGATGCGGCGCTCGAAGTCGTTGATGGCGTCGTAGCGGCGCTCGATCTCGTCGGGCGTCGCGAGGCTCCGGACCCGGCCGATGAGGACGTCCTCGTAGTGCGAGCGGTCGAAGACCCCGATGTAGCCGGCGCGCGGCACTTCGCGCTCGATCCGCCACAGGAAGTCGTGCTCGAGCTCCTCGGGTGTGGGCTTCTTGAACGCCTTCAGGTGGATGCCCTGGGGGTCGGTCGCGCCGATGACGTGGCGGACGATCCCGCCCTTGCCCGCCGTGTCCATCGCCTGGAGGACGAGGAGCACCGCGGGCGAATCCGGATTCTCACGGCTCTGGGCGTACAGCCGCTCCTGCAGCTCGTCGAACTCCTCCGCGCCCGCGGCGAGGTCGTCCTGGGCGTCGGACTTCGTCTGGCCGTACCCGGGGGTCGAGCGGGTGTCCACGTCCGCGAGGACGAACCCGTCCCGCACCCGGAGGAGGTCGCCGAGGTCGCCGTCGCTGTGTGTCTGACTCTTCGCCGTCATCGCCCCATCCTGTCCGGTTCAGCGCGCGAGGGGAACCTCGATGATCTGCCGACCGCCCACCGGCGAGGTGAGCACCTGGTCGAGCTCGGCGCGGGTCGTCACCCGCCGGTACTCCCACCCGTAGGCGAGGGCGAGCTGCTCGAAGCGGACCGAGTGCGGGGTGTACAGCACGCGGTCCATCGCCTCGTCATCGGCGACGGCGGCGACTTCGAGCGAGTCGAAGATCGTCCCCCCGGCGTCGTTGCCGACGATCACCTGGAGGCGCGGCTCGTCCTCCGCGGGCGGGAGGAGGAGGGCACCGACGTCATGGAGGGCGGCCAGATCGCCGAGCAGAAGCCGGGTGACGCCGGGCGCACCGCCGCGCTGGCTCGCGGCGGCCACACCGAAGGCCGTGGCGATCGTGCCGTCGATCCCGGCGAGGCCGCGGTTGGCGTGGACGGCGACCTTCTTGCCCCCGAGGACGGCGTCGGCGACGCGCACGAGGCGGGACGAGCCGAACACGAGGCGATCGTGCGGCCACGACGCGCGCCAGACGGCGTCGACCAGGATCTCGCGGTCCACGCGGTGGCGGGCGACGGCGAGCTCGGCCGACAGCGCGCCGAGGCGCTCGGACGGGACGGTCGAAGCGAGCGCGTCGGCGTCCGGGGCGGGGGGCGCGAGATCGACGGCGGCGTCGCGGGAGGCGCGGATCCACGCCCCGAGCCACTCGCGGTCGATCTCTCCCGCGGCGACCGCCACGGCATCCGCCGCCGCGGTCGTGCCGTTGAGGTTCAGCGGCTCGCCGGGGCCGCGGAGGGCGATGACCTCCACCGAAGTGTCGGAGAGGAGGCGCGCCACCTCGCGGCTGAGGGTCGGGTGCCCGAGGACGACGGCGCGCTGGATACGACCGCCGAGGGCGGGATCCGACAGCAGGGTCCGATACGCGTGCACGAGATTGCGTCCGAACCGTGCGCCGCTGACGATCTCCGCGATCAGCGGCCATCCGCCGAGATGGGCGAGATGCTCGGCATCCGCTCCGGCGTCGGCGCCGGCGATCACGACGGTCCGCGGGCCGCGCCCGAGCATGCAGGGGGTGGCGTCGGGGTCGCCGGGGAGGTCGGACACGCCGATGCCCCCGCCGCCCTGGTACAGCGCTCCGGAGCCGTCGGGGTCGGCGTCGGCCGCGTCGTCGTCGGGGGCGGTCGACCCACCGGTGTCGGAACCGGCCGGCGGCTCGTCGGCAGGAGCGAGCCAGGCGGGGAGGGCCCCGGCGAGGGGCTCGCGGTACGGGAGGTTGAGGTGAACGGGCCCGGCCGAGCGGAGTCCCACCCCGAGCGCGGCATCGATCGCCTCGTCCGCGAGACGGCGCAGCATGAGCGTCTGCGGGCCGTCACCGTTCGGGTCGGTCTCGTCCGGGGTCGGCACGTCGGTCTCCAGCCGCACGCTCGGGGCCAACATCCCCGGCTGCCGCGTGGTCTGGTTGGCGCCGACCCCCCGCAGCTCCGGCGGGCGATCGGCCGTGAGCAGCAGCATCGGGATGCCGGCATGGTGCGCCTCGAGGGCGGCGGGGAGGAGGTTCGCGACGGCGGTGCCGGAGGTGCAGAGGACGGCGGCGGGGATCCCGGTCTCGCGTCCGATGCCGAGGGCGGTGAACCCCGCGACCCGCTCGTCGATCCGGACGTGGAGGGCGATCCGGCCCGCGCGCTCGAGTTGGGCCGCCACGAGGGCGAGAGCCTGCGAGCGCGACCCGGGGCTGAGGACGACGTGGGTGACGCCCCGCTCGACGAGGCGCAGAAGGAGAGCGGCGGCCGCGTCGGTGGCCGGGGAGGCGGACTCCCGGGAAACGCCGCTCACGTCAGCCGCGGGCGCCGCGCTGGCCGCGCGCGTCGTCGTCGCCGTCCGCGGCGGGCGGCACATCGGTGGTTCCCGCACCGGTGGTGCCCGTGGCCCCCGTGGCGCCGGTCGTGCCGGCATCCGCTTCCGGGCGCCGCCAGCGGGGATCGTCGTCCTCCGCGTCGAGCTGCGCGAGCTCTTCTTCGAGTCGGCGGATGCGCTCGTCCTGGTCGCTGATCGAGCCGATCCGACCGAGGAAATCGGGGTCGTCGTCCGGGGCGCGAGAGGGACGAGCGGACGATGGGCGCGTGCGGCCGACCACGAACCACAGGATGCCACCGAGGACGGGGATGATCACGACGATCAGGATCCATATCGGCTTGCTCACGCCGCGATGGCGGGTGGGCGGCTGGAGGGCGCAATCGACGATGCTGTACACCCAGAACAGCGTGGCCACCAGCGCTCCGATGAGGAGTACCCTCGTCATCCCTCCATCCTAGGCGTCCCGTCGGACGCGGGGGCGGCGTCGTGACCGAACCGTAGGATGGCAGGGTGAAAGCGCGCTCTGTGATCCTCTACACGGTGCTGCGGCTGGCGGCGTTCCTGGTGCCGTTCGGCATCCTCATGCTCCTGCCGATCATGCGTGAGTACTACCTGCTCGCCGCGATCTTCGCCGCCCTCATCGGCCTCAGCCTGTCGATGCTGTTCCTGCGTCGTCCGCTCGAGGAGGTCACCGCCGGCCTCGCCGAGCGGCGATCCCGCGCGCGCGATCGCGTCAGCGACGAGGAGGCGGAGGATGCCGCGGCATCGGCATCCGCTCCGGCTCCGGCATCCGCCCCGGCTCCGGCTCCGGCGTCAGCCGACGAAGGCCCAGAAGAGGAATCCGGCGTACGCGATCGAGGTCAGTGAGCACAGGCCCAGCGCGACGATGAGCTCTCGCGGGTCTCGGTAGGTCCAGACGATGAGGATCGCCGGGAGCGCCGCCAGCAGCACCAGCAGGGTCAGCCACGCGATCGGGTAGAACAGCGCGAGGAAGACCGCGATCACGAACGGGATCAGCACGAAGATCGTGAAAAGCCAGCGCGTGGCGGTACGGCCGATGCGGACCGACAGGGTGCGCTTGCCCGCGGCGCGGTCCTGATCGAGGTCGCGCAGGTTGTTCGCCAGCAGCACCGCGCAGGCGAGGAAGCCGGCCGCGATCGCCCCGAACCAGGCCTCCTGCGGCAGGGCGAGGGCCTGCACCCAGGTCGTGCCGAGGGTCGCGACGAGGCCGAAGAAGACGAAGACGAAGAGCTCGCCGAGCCCGGCGTATCCGTAGGGGCGCTTCCCGCCGGTGTAGAACCATGCGGCCGCGATCGCCGCGGCGCCGACCGCGAGGAGCCACCACTGCTCGGTGCGGATGGTGATCGCGAGCCCCGCGACGGCGGCGATGCCGAAGAAGACCAGGGCGACCGTGAGGACGGTGCGGGGCTTCGCCTTCCCGGCGCCGGTCAGGCGGGCCGGCCCCACGCGGACGTCGTCGGTGCCGCGGATGCCGTCGCTGTAGTCGTTGGCGTAGTTCACGCCGATCTGCAGGGCGACCGCCACCACGAGGCACAGCAGCGCGATGACCCAGCGGAGCGAGTCGAGGACGAGCATCGCCGCGCCGGTGCCGATGACGACGGGGGCGACAGCGAGGGGCAGGGTGCGCAGACGTGCCGCGCCGATCCAGTCGCGGGGCCCCGCGGGCCGGACCGGTTCGCGGACGACCGGCGCGACCTTCTGCGGGTTGCCGCGGGATCCGCGTCGGTTCTTGGACGGGTGCGAGCGCTTCTTGCCGGAGGTGCGTGCCACGAGGGGACATCTTACGAGGAGCGGGGCACCGGTGGGGCACGCGGATGCGGGCGGGTGTGGGCGGGCGCTGCGGCTCCGGCGCGGGCTCAGTGGAGGGCGAGTACGGCGCGGCGGATCGCCTCGCGGTCGGGCTTCCCCGACGGGAGCTCGGCGATCTCGTCCACCAGCACCAGGCGCGCCGGACGCGCATGCCGGCCGACCTCGCTGGCGACCATGTCGCGGGCGCGGGCGAGCTGATCCGCCTCGCTCCGCCGCAGCGCCTCCCCGCGCGGCACCACGATGACCGATGCTTCGCCCCAGCGGTCATCCGGGACACCCACCACGACGGCATCCTGCAGTCCTGTCACGGCGCGGACGGCCTGCTCGACGCGGTCCAGCGAGATGTTGACCCCGCCGGAGACGATGACGTTGTCGATGCGGCCCTGCACGCGCAGGATGTCGTCCTCGATGAGCCCGGCGTCCCCGGTGCGGTACCACCGGGTGCCGTCCGGGTCGGTGGCGAAGACCGCGCGTGTGCGATCGGGCTCACCGAGGTAGCCGGACGCGAGCACCGGCCCGCTGAGCTGCACCTCGCCGTCGCGGATGCGCATCGCCACGCCCCGCAGGGGACGTCCGTCGTACACGCATCCGCCGCTGGTCTCGGTCGATCCGTAGGTGCGGACGATGCGGACCCCGGCCTCCTCGGCGCGTTCGCGAAGCGCGGCCGGGAGCGCCTGCCCGCCGATGAGGATGCGCTCGAACGACCCGAGAGCGGCGGCGACGGCGTGATCGTCGACGGCCGCGTCGAGGAGGCGCTGCAGCTGAGCCGGAACCAGCGATGTGAAGGTCGGGGTGCGCGCCCCGCCCTCGGACGACGCCATCATGAGCGCTGCCGCGGCGAAGGCCTGCGGCGAGAACGAACCCGAGATCACGGCGGGTTCCCGCCCGGCGACGATCGAGCGCACGAGCACCTGGATACCGGCGACGTAGGTGGCCGGGAGCGCGAGGAGCCACGCGCCCTCGCCGATGCGGTCGGCGGTCGCGAGGGCGGAGCTGATGAGGGCGTCCCGTCCGAGGACGACGCTCTTCGGGACGCCCGTGGAGCCGGACGTGGTGACGACCACCGCTGTCCCGGCCGGAACGTCGTCCGGCGGGTCGCCGACGAGCCCGACCCCGAGGGCCGGTCCCGGGCCGTGGATCGCGGCCTTCAGCGCACGGAGGATGTCGCGCGGGTCGTCCCCCACCGCCGCCTCGAGCCTCACGGCCGGCCCGCCCCGCGGTTCACCGGGCGCGTGGGCGCGGGCGCGGTCGCCCCGCCCGCCCGTGCCGAACTCCTCAACCCCGCCCCGAAACCGGGCGACACGCCGCGCGTGCCTCCCTCACGCCCCCGGATCGGAGGAGTTCGGCCCGCCGCCTCCGGCCGCCACCCGCCCCGCATCAGACCCGCCGGGGGCGACGTCGTCGCCGGGCGCGTGGGCGCGGTCGCCCCGCCCGCCGGTACCGAACTCCTCAACCCCGCCCGGAAACCGAGCGACACGCCGCGCGCGCCGCCCTCACGCCCCCGGATCGGAGGAGTTCGGCCCGCCGCCTCCGGCCGCCACCCGCCCCGCATCAGTAGTGCCAGGGGTACGGCGACCAGTCCGGGTCGCGTTTTTCGAGGAAGGAGTCGCGCCCCTCGACGGCCTCGTCGGTGCCGTAGGCCAGCCGCGTCGCCTCGCCGGCGAACACCTGCTGGCCGACCATCCCGTCGTCGACGGCGTTGAAGGCGAACTTCAGCATGCGGATCGCCGTCGGCGACTTCGTCAGGATCGTCCGCGCCATCGCGATCGCCTCCCGCTCGAGATCGGCGTGCGGAACCACACGGTTCACCGCGCCCATCTCGTACGCGCGCTCAGCGGAGTACTCCTCGGCGAGGAAGAAGACCTCGCGGGCGAACTTCTGCCCGATCTGGCGTGCGAAGTACGCGGACCCGTATCCGGCGTCGAACGAGCCGACGTCGGCATCCGTCTGCTTGAAGCGTCCGTGCTCGGCGCTCGCGATCGACATGTCGCACACGACATGCAGCGAGTGCCCTCCCCCGGCGGCCCAGCCCGGGATGACGGCGATGACGACCTTCGGCATGAACCGGATGAGCCGCTGCACCTCGAGGATGTGGAGGCGGCCGGCGCGCGCGGCATCCGGTGCCACCGCGTCATCGGCGGCGTAGGTGTAGCCGTCGCGGCCGCGGATGCGCTGATCGCCGCCCGAGCAGAACGCCCAGCCGCCGTCCTTCGGGCTCGGACCGTTTCCGGTGAGGAGGACGACCCCGATCTTCGGATCCTGACGTGCGATGTCGAGGGCGCGGAACAGCTCGTCGACGGTGTGCGGGCGGAAGGCGTTCCGCACCTCGGGACGGTCGAATGCGATGCGCGCGATGCGGCCGTCGAGCGACACGTGCGACGTGATGTCGGTGTATCCGCCGTCGGGGGCGCCGGGGGCCGGCATCCAGGAACTCTCGTCGAACAGGTCCGATACGCTCACCCGCCCAGACTACGCGCGCACCGATGCGCGCGGCCGGGCGGTCACTCCAGCGCGCGGTCGCGGTCTTCTCGGACCGACCAGCCCTGCGCCGCGTCGACCGCGTCGAACCCGCCTCGGGCGACGCGGAAGCCGACGTCGGGGTATCCCTCGCGCGGAGCGTCGCCGCGTCGGGTCGCCGCACGCGCGCTGCCGGCGTCATCGGCGAACGACCCGCCGCGGAGCACCCGCACCGCGCGATGCTGCGCCGGGTCGAAGAGATCCCAGCACCACTCCCAGACGTTCCCGAGCGTGTCGAAGAGACCGAAGAGGTTCGGATGCCGCGCCCCGACCTCTTGCGGTGCGCTGACCCCGTCGGCCGCCGTCCACGCGATTTCGCGAAGCGGTCCGTAGTGGGCGCCGGTGGATCCGGCGCGGCAGGCGTACTCCCACTCGGCCTCGGTGGGGAGCCGGTAGCCGTCGGAGTCGACATGCCACGTCACGTCTTCACCGTCGAACGTGTAGGCCGCGTCGAGCCCTTCCCACTCGGACAGGGCGTTGCAGAAACGGATCGCACGCAGCCAGCTCACCCCGACGGCGGGGCGGCGCGGGTGCGCCGCGGACTCGCCGATGACCTCCGCGAGCTGCTCCTCGGTGACGGGATACACGCCCAGCTCGAAGGCGTCGAGGGCGACGCGACGCCGGGGTCGCCCGCGGGCGGCGGCGAGGTCGATCGTTCCGGCGGGGATGCGCGCGAGCTCGACGTCGCTCACGCGGTCAGCCTCGCGTCAGGGTGCGCCGGCGTCGGCTCACGCCGCCGACCAGCCGCACATGCCGCACTCGCCGGCCGCCGAGACCTCGACGAAGCAGTTCGGGCACATCGCGCGCACGCGGTCGAAGTCCTGCGTGCGGCGCGGGGCGACGGTGCGCTCGGCGCGCGGCGCGGCCGGAGCACGGCGCGCGCGGACGGGGGCGGCGGCTGCGGGCGCGGGAGCCTTCACCGGCAGCGGCGGAACGTGCCGGATGCAGTAGAAGCGCACGAACCCGTCGTGGTTCTTCGGATGCCGGTGCTTGACCGCCCACAGCTCATCCCGCTCGCGCAGCGGCGAGTCGGTACCGCACGCGAAGCATTTGGTCGGCTCGCCGGGGATGACGTCGGAGACAAGAACCGGGATGTCGTACTCGAGTCCGTCCCGCCAATCGGCCGATGCGACGATCTTCATGAGTGCCTTCCGCTCTGCGCTCCCGGGGGCGAGCGCACCTTCCACGGTAAGCGACGATCCGCCCGCGCGGGTACCGGGGCACCGTCCCGGACTCGCTACGGTCGACGGGTGGGTGCGCGGCAGATCTCCGTGGAGACGGTCATCTCCGCGGACATGGATGCCGTCTGGACGGCGACGCAGGATCCGATCGCGCACGTGCGCTGGGATCTGCGGTTCTCGCGGATCGTCCCGACCGGGACGACGACGGACGGCGCGGTGACGTTCGACTGCATGCTCGCCGGCCCGGTGCCGCCGCACTTGCTCCCCCGTCGCCACGAGATACGCCCCTGAACCGGCGCTTTGCTGGATCGGCCGTGAAACCCTGGTGAGATCTGCGGTGTGTCGGCCCTCCCCGCGGCGTTTCGGGGCGATTTCTCCCGCGTTTTTCACAAGGGAACGCGGGAGACCGCATGGCTAGGGTGGGCGGCATGACCTCACCGAGGACTTCGGTCGCGGCCTCGACGGACCGCCGGCTGCACGCGATGGTCGCCGCGGTCATCGTGATCGCCGCGGTCGGGCTCGGCATCCTGTGGCTGGTGGTGGTGCCGATCGGCCCCGAGGCCTGCGCGTTGAGCATGCCCGGCCCGAGGCACTGCTTGAGCGACCGCGTGTCCGCCGCGCAGGAGGGAACCGCGGTGGTCGCCCTCTGCGCGATCGTCTCGGTCGCGCTGCCGCCGGTCGTGGCGCGATCGCGCCCCCGAGCGGCCCGCGTCATGGCCGGCGTCGGGCTGGTGCTCACCTCGGCGACCGCGGGCGGCGCCCTGTTCTCCTCCGCCTGGATCCCCGCCCCGGCCTTCGCCCACCTGACCTGACCGTTCATGTGTCGCGTGTTGCGGGTGCCGCGGCGTCCGCCCCGCAGGACGCGACAAGTGAACCGGGGGGATGCCGGACGCCTCGTCAAACGCTGGGGAGATTTGCGGCGTGTCGGGGCTCGCGGGGCCCGTTCTGGGCGATATCTCCCGCGTTTTTCACGCTGCGCGCGGCCCCGGCACGGGCCCCCGGCCGGGT
This sequence comes from Microbacterium sp. NPDC077184, assembly GCF_040687055.1. NCBI lineage: Bacteria > Bacillati > Actinomycetota > Actinomycetes > Micrococcales > Microbacteriaceae > Microbacterium > Microbacterium sp. NPDC077184. Next base: position 334,119 of record NZ_JBFBMM010000001.1, on the reverse strand, counting down.
CAGGCGTTCTTCGCGTCGCGCCAGCGGAGCCACGAGCGCACGACGTCGTAGTCCCACTCCGGACCCGAGAAACCGAGCGTGAACAACCGGGTCCCCGCGGCGTACAGAGCGTCGGCGTCGGCCTCGCTCCGGTCGCGCAGTTCGTTCGAGACGATGAGGCCCGAGGTGTCGCGCCCCTCCTTCTCGGACCACCGGGCGATGACGTCGAGCTTGTGCGCGACCTCGTCGGGCGCGACGAAGCTGTGCCAGATGTCGGCGTGGCGGGCGACGAGCCGGAGGGTCTTCTGCTCCCCCTTGCCGCCGATCATCACGGGGATCTCCCGCGTCGGGGTGGGGTTCAGCGCGGCCCAGCGCTTCTCGATCCGCGCGAGGCCCTCGGCGAGGTCGTCGAGGCGCGAGCCGGCGGTACCGAACTCGTATCCGTACTCCTCGTAGTCGCGCGCGAACCAGCCCGAGCCCGTTCCGAAGATGAAGCGTCCCGTACCGGTCCCGTGCGCGGAGATGTGGTCGATCGTCCGGGCCATGTCGGCCTGCAGGTCGGGGTTCCGGTACGAGTTGCAGTTCACGAGCGCCCCGAACTCGACCCGCTCGGTCTGCTCCGCCCACGCGGCGAGCATCGTCCACGACTCGAAGTGCGCACCGTCGGGTTCGCCGAACAGCGGGAAGAAGTGATCCCAGTTGAACAGGATGTCGACCCCCATCTCCTCCAGGCGTGCCACGGCATCGCGCAGCTGCGGGTAGGTGACGTGCTGGGGCTGAAGCTGCACGCCGAGGCGCACGGGGGTGTCGAGCTGAGGCATGCCGCAAGCCTAGAACGCGGACCGCGGGCTGGACCCGCGCGCGGGGCGATCTCGGCGGGTCACCGCGCGAGCATCGCCCCGCCGCGTCCGCGACGCGCTTTGAGGAAGGCATCGACGGTGTCCCATCCCGCGACCACGACGATCCCGAACCCGAAGATCACCGAGAGGATGCCGGCGACGTCGCCGCCCCTGTCCCCGATGACCGCGGGGAAGAACGCGGCATTCAACAGGCGCCCCTCGGCGAGGAGCCACCCCGCCACGGCGACGAACGCCGCGTTCAGGACGAGGTTCACCACGGCGAGAGCCGCGGTCCAGCGACCGGCGAGGTACACGACCATCGTGAGTGCGGCCTCCGCGACGGCGAGGACCACGAGTCCGATGAACCACGTGGGCCAGAGACCGGGGTCGAGGAAGGAGAGCCCCCGCTCGGACGGCACGAATCCGATTGCGAGGTCCCACAGCACGAGCCCGACTCCGAGGGCGAGGAAGACCAGCTGTCCCACCATGTCGCCGAAGCCCGCCCCGCGCTGATGCGGCTCGGGCAGCCGGTCGAGGGTCCACTCTCCGAATCCCGCGTCGGCGGGTCGCGGGACCGTACGCTCGAACAGCGCGAAGACCAGCACCGTCCAGAATCCGAGGTGCACGGTGACCTGGAGCAGCGTCACCACGACGGAACCGACGATCTCGCCGAAAGCCGCCCCGCTCAGGGTCTGCGCAAGCGCGACACCGAGGGCGGCGCACGGCAGCACGATCGCGAGCAGGAGCTTGAGCAGCCGCCACCACGAGAAGAAGTACCGCGGCCCGATGAGGAACGCGGGGCGATCGGCGTACTCCGCGGCGAGGCGGTCGGGGTCGCCGAGGGCGGTGAGGACGGCGCGCTCCGCCTCCGCCGGATCGACCCCGCCCTCGACGCGCGCCTCGATCTGGTCGGCGATCGAACTCCGCAACTCTGCGGAGAGATCATCCCGCTGCCGCTCGGGCACGCTCCGGACGGTGGCGTCGATGTACCTGTCGGTGAGAGTGACCTCGGTCATCTCAGTCCTCCTCGGGTAGGGCCGCGATCGACGATGCGATCGCCGCGAAATCTCTCGTGAGTGCGGCGGCCAGCCGCTCTCCGCTCACGGTGGTGCGGTAGAACTTCCGCGGTCGCGCCTCGTCGGTGTTCCAGACGCTCGTCAGGTGCCCCTGCTTCTCCAGCCGGCGCAGGAGCGGATAAAGGGTGTTCGCATCGGTGTCGAACCCTCGGGTCTGCAGGTCTTCGAGCAGGCCGTACCCGTACCCGTCGGCGCGCAGGAGGCGGAGGCATGCGAGCACGACCGTGCCCCGACGCAGTTCCTGCACGTGCGTCTCGAGCGCCTCGGTGTCATTCACGTTTCACACGTTACCGTGCAATACACACTATTGTCTATAGCGCATCGATGTTCGCCCGCCCTGTGTCAGGATGACGACGTGACGGCCATTCCCCCCCTCGCCGACCTCCTCGCCTCCGCCCACGTCGTGGCCCTGCCCCTCGCGACGCGCTTCCGCGGAATAGAGGTGCGCGAGGCCGTGCTCCTCGAAGGTCCCGAGGGTTGGACGGAGTTCTCCCCGTTCGTCGAGTACGACGACGCCGAGGCGGCGAACTGGCTCGCCGGCGCGATCGACTTCGGCTGGATGCCGGCGCCCCGGGCCCTCCGCACCGACATCCCCGTGAACGCCACCGTCCCCGCCGTCCGCGCCGAGCGGGTCGCGGAGGTCCTCGCCCGCTTCGACGGATGCCGCACCGCCAAGGTCAAGGTCGCCGAGGCCGGTCAGCGCCTGGGCGACGACGTCGCGCGGGTGCGGGCCGTCCGCGAGGCCCTCGGGCCGGAGGGCCGGATCCGCGTGGACGCGAACGCCGGCTGGAACGTCGACGAGGCCGAGCACGCCGTGCATGCGCTCGCCGAGTTCGACCTGGAGTACGTCGAACAGCCGTGCGCGAGCGTGGACGAGCTCGCGGAGCTGCGGCGCCGCATCCGCTACATGGACATCCCGATCGCCGCCGACGAGAGCGTCCGCAAGGCCGAGGATCCGATCGCGGTCGCACGGGCGGGCGCCGCCGACATCCTCGTGGTGAAGGCCCAGCCGCTCGGCGGCATCCGCCGCGCACTCGCGGTGATCGAGGAGGCGGGCCTTCCCGCCGTCGTCTCGAGCGCACTCGACACCTCCGTCGGGCTGTCGATGGGCGCGGCGCTGGCCGCCGCCCTCCCGGACCTCGACTTCGACTGCGGACTCGGCACCGCCTCACTCCTCACCGCGGATGTCGCGATTGCGCCTCTCCGTCCGAGCGGCGGCGTGATCCCCGCGGCCCGCGTGGCCGCCGATCCCGCGCTGCTCGCGCGCCACGCGGCTTCGCCGGAGCGCACCGCGTGGTGGCGGGCGCGCCTCACTCGGACCCACGCCGTCCTCGCGCAGGTCTGAGCCGCGTCAGACCGTCGGCCCAGCTTCGAGGAGCAGCTGCGCCACGCGCGCGACCTCCTCGTTGGAGCGACGGCAGAGCTCGTCCTGGTCGGCTCCGGCCATCACCGCACGCACCGATGCGCTCTCCCACGCCGTGATCAGCATCCGTGCGGCATGCTCCGGTTCCAGACGGAAGCGGAGCGCATCGCCGTCGGCGATCTCGGCGATGATCTGCGCGACGCCGGCGACCATCTCATCCTCCTGCGCGAGGTAGGCCGCGGCGAGTTCCGGCGAGCGCAGCGCGTGGATGCGGATCTCGCTCATGAGCAGCACACCGGCGCGGTCCTCATTCGAGGTGTCGACGATCCGCCCGACCACCTCGAGGGCCCGCCCGGAAGCCTCTGCGAGCACGCCCTCGCGCTGCAGCTCGGCCACGCGCTCCCGCACCACGCCCACGCGTTCGCGCGCCACTTCGCCGGCGAGATCGAGGAAGAGCTCTTCCTTCGTCTCGTAGTTCGAGTAGAAGGCACCTCGCGTGAACCCCGCGCGTTCGCAGATCGCCTCGACGGATGCCGCGTCCAGGCCCACCTCGGCGAACGTCTGCGCGGCGGCATCGCGGAGCTTCTGCCTGGTCGCCTCACGGCGGGGCGACGTGGTGGCGACATCCGTCATGGTTCCTCCGGTCTCGATCCTCACACGACGCACTCAGGTTGGCCCGGGGTGCAGCGCCCTACGATACACTCATGTATCCGATACAGCGCTGTATCGACATCCCGAGCTTTCACCCCCGAACCCGAAACCTGAACCCTGAGCCGGAGGCGCTGTGTCCACCGTTCTGTATGCCCTCGGGCGCTGGTCCTATCGTCACCCCTGGCGCGTCCTGGCGAGCTGGCTGCTGATCCTGGTCCTGAGCGGCGGGGGCGCCGTGCTGTTCAACCAGGGCACCGACAACTCCTTCTCGATCCCGGGAACGGAGGCCGAGGCGGGCCTCGAGCAGCTGAACCGCACCTTCCCGGAGGTGAGCGGCACGAGCGCGCAGATCGTGGTGGTCGCGGCCGAGGGTGACTCGATCGTGAACGAGCCCTACCGCGGCGCGATCGAGGATGCCGTGGCAGACCTCGGCGACCTCGATGGCGTGCTGGGTGTCACCGACCCGTTCGACGAGCTCGTCACCGGACTCGTGAACGAGGACGAGACCGCAGCGATCATCCGCCTCCAGTTCGAGGGCCAGGCCACCGAGGTCTCCGTGGAATCGACCCGGGCCCTCGAGCAGATCTCCGACGACCTCGCCGCCGCGCTCCCCGACGGCTCGCAGGTCGCCCTCGGCGGCGACCTCTTCGCCACCTCCGTGCCCGGACTCACCATCACCGAGGTCGTCGGCGTCATCATCGCCCTCCTCGTGCTGATGGTGACCTTCCGCTCGTTCCTCGTCGCGGGCCTGCCGCTTGCGACCGCGATCATCGGCGTCGGCATCTCGATGGCCCTGATCCTCCTGGCGACCCTCGTCGCGACCGTGTCGTCGACCACCCCGCTCCTCGCCCTCATGCTGGGTCTCGCGGTGGGCATCGACTACGCCCTGTTCATCGTCGCCCGGCACCAGGACCAGGTGCGCGCCGGCATGGACCCGGAGGAGTCCGTCGCGCGCGCCACGGGCACCGCCGGATCCGCGGTCGTCTTCGCCGGCGTCACGGTGCTCATCGCCCTCATCGGCCTGTCGTTCGCCAACATCCCCTTCCTCACGACGATGGGCATCGCGGCATCCGTCGCCGTCGCCATCGCCGTCGCGGTCGCCATCACCCTCACCCCCGCCCTCCTCGGTTTCGTCCGCGGGCGGGTCGTCGGGTGGAAGCGACGGACGCCGCGCCGCACGCGTCGCGTGCACAAGACGAACCGGTGGGTGATGACCGTCACCCGGCATCCGCTCGTCACGACGATCGCGGTGGTCCTGGGTCTCGGCATCCTCGCCATCCCGTCGACGAGCCTCGCCCTCGCCCTCCCGAACGGCGGCGTGCAGCCGGAGGGCACCGCCGTCCGCGAGAGCTACGATCTCGCCGCCGAGGAGTTCGGCCCCGGCTTCAACGGACCGCTCATCATGACGGGCACGATCGTCACCTCCACCGACCCGCTCGGGCTGATGGAGGATCTCGCCGCCGAGGTCGAGAAGGTGCCCGGCGTGAAGGAGGTCGCCCTCGCCACCCCGAACGCGACCGCCGACACGGGCATCATCCAGATCGTCCCCACGACCGCACCCGACGACCCGGCGACCGCCGACCTGGTCCGCGCCCTCCGCGACCTGGCCCCCGAGCTCGCCGACGAATACGGCGTCGATCTCGTCGTCACCGGCTTCACCGCCGTCGCGATCGACATCTCCGACCGCCTCGGCGCCGCGCTCCTCCCCTTCGGGATCTTCGTGGTCGGGCTGTCGTTCATTCTGCTGATGATCGTGTTCCGCTCCATCGCGGTGCCGCTGACGGCCGCCCTCGGCTACCTGCTGTCGGTCGTCGCCGCGTTCGGCATCGTCGCGGCGGTCTTCGAGTGGGGCTGGTTCGCCGATCTCCTCCACGTCGGCCGCGTGGGCCCGGTCATCAGCTTCATGCCGATCATCCTCATGGGTGTGCTCTTCGGGCTCGCCATGGACTACCAGGTCTTCCTCGTCTCCCGGATGCGGGAGGACTACGTCCACGCCCTCCGCGCGCGCCGCGGCCGCGCTCCCCGCGAGACCGCGATCGGCGCGGTGCGCTCCGGCTTCACCGCCTCCGCGCGCGTGGTGACCGCCGCGGCGCTGATCATGTTCGCCGTCTTCGCCGCGTTCGTCCCGGAGGGCGACTCGTCGATCAAGCCGATCGCTCTGGGACTCGCCGCCGGCATCGCGCTCGATGCGTTCGTGGTGCGGATGACGCTGATCCCGGCGCTCATGACCCTGCTCGGCGACAAGGCGTGGTGGATGCCGCGCTGGCTCGACCGGATCCTCCCGCACTTCGACATCGAGGGCGAGGCCGTCGAGCGCGAGCTCTCGCTCACCGACTGGCCGGAGCGAAACACCACCGCCACGGTGGTCGCCGACGGTCTCGGCGTCGCGGATGACGGTCGCCCCGTCTACACCGGCGCGAGCTTCCGCCTCGAGCCCGGCGAGGACCTCGTCGTGACCGCGGAGGCCCCGATCACCGCTCGGGCGTTGCTCCTCACCGTCGCCGGACGTCTCGCCCCGACGGACGGACGCCTCCGGGTGGCCGGCCACCTGCTCCCCGAGCGGGCGGCATGGGTCCGCGCCCACGTCGGCGTCGCCCTCCTCCGCGACGCGGAGGATCCGGTGGGCGAGATCGCCCGCGCCATGCGGGGACGCACCTCCGTGGTCGTCATCGACGGCCTCGATTCCCTGCCCCCGGGCCCGCACCTCGACCGGGTCGCCGCGCTGCTGCGCGACGCCGCCGGCATCTCCTTCGTGATCTCGGCGCGCGACACCCGCTTCGCCACGGCGCTCCTGAACGACGCCGGTCGCCGCGGAGCCACGATCCTCGACCTCTCGTCCGCCGGTTCCACCGCCCGCACGGCACCGCGCGATCTGAACGGAGTCCTCGCATGACCCTGCCCCTCGAACGCGCCCGCTCCCGCAGGCCCGTCACCTGGCTGACCGTCATCGGCGTCATGCTGCTGCCGGTCGTGATCGGCGGCATCCTCGTCGCCGCGCTCTACAACCCCACCGAGCGGCTCGACGCCATCACCGCCGCGGTCGTCAACGACGACGAACCGGTCACGATCGACGACCAGCTCGTCCCGCTCGGTCGCCAGCTGACGTCGGGACTTGTCGAGGGCTCGGATGAGCTCGACAGCAACCTCACCTGGGTCATCACGAACGACGAGGACGCCGCGTCCGGGCTCGTCGACGGCGAGTATGCCGCGGTCATCACGATCCCCGAGAACTTCTCCGCCGCCGCCACGTCGACCCAGCCGGGCGAGACGCCGCAGCGCGCGGTGATCGAGGTGCAGACGCCGCCGGACAGCCGTCTCGTCGACGACGCGATCACCGCCCAGGTCGCCCAGGCCGCCGCGGCGGCGACCGGCCAGCAGCTGTCGGAGATCTACCTCGAGAACGTCTTCCTCGGCTTCACGACGCTCGGCGACCAGCTGGGCGATGCCGCCGACGGCGCCGGAGAGCTCGCCGACGGTGCGGGCGACGCCGCCGACGGCGCGATCTCCCTCGCCGACGGCATCGCCGAGCTCGCGAGCGGCGCCGGCCAGCTGGCCGGGGCGGCGAACCAGATCGGTGGCGGGGCCTCCGAGATCGCGACCGGCGCGGGCGGCCTCGCCGACGGCGCCGGACAGCTCGCGAACGGCGCCGCGCTCTCGGCATCCGGCCTGCAGGAGCTCTCGACCGGCGCGAGCGATCTCGCCGCCGGGATGGTCCCGCTGAACAACGGGCTGACGCAGATTGCCGACGGGATCGCCGCGTCTCCGCAGCTGCCGTCGGAGGTCGTGGACGCGGCGAACCAGCTCGCGGCCAACAGCGCCGCCATCCAGCAGACGCTCGAGGCGAGTGTCGCGGAGCTGGAGCAGGCCGCGGCCGACTGCGCGGCATCCGGAACCGCGCCGGAGATCTGCGCGGCGCTGGACCAGGCGTCCCTCCGCGCGCAGGAAGCCCTCCCCGAAGCGATCGCGATCCTCGGGCAGTCCGACCAGATCGCCGCCGGTGTCGAGGGCATCGCGGCCCTCCCCCAGGTCGGGGCGAGCCTGCAGCAGATCGCCGGCGGATACGGGGCCATCACCGGCGGCATCAACGACCTCGCCGCCGGCGCGAACGACGCCGCGGGCGGACTCCAGCAGCTCTCGGGCGGCGCCCAGGAGCTCTCGTCCGGCGCCGGTGCGCTCGCCTCGGGAGCGGACACCTTCGCATCCGGCGCGAACGAGTGGGCCTACGGCGCGCAGACGTGGGCCGCGGGTGCGCGCACGGCAGCCACCGGAGCGGGTGACCTCGGCGACGGCGTCGGCCAGCTCGCCGACGGAACCGACACCCTGGCATCGGGTCTCGCCGAGGCAGCCGATGCCCTGCCCAGCTACACCGACAGCGAGGCGACCGATCTGGCCTCCGTGGTCGCCGACCCGGTCAGCGCGGAGGGCACCGGCACGTCGCTGTTCGGTGCCGCCGCGGTGCCTCTCCTGGCGACGCTCGCCCTGTGGTTCGGCGGTGTCGGCACGTTCATCGCCCTTCAGGCGGTGTCGCGTCGCGCGCTGACCTCTCGCGCACCCTCGGCGCTCCTCGCCGGACGCCAGTTCCTCCCGGCCGCCGGGATCGGCGCGGTGCAGGGCTTCCTGGTCGCCACGGTCGTCCAGACCGCCGCCTCGTACACGTGGGGCGAGTGGGCGGTGTTCGCGGGCGTGTGCGTCGTCGCCGGCATCGCCTTCGCCGCGGTCAACCAGGCCCTCGTCGCCGTCTTCGGGGGCGCCGGTCGCTGGGTCGCCGCGCTCGTGGGCGTCCTCGCCGTCGCCACCGGCATCGTCTCGACGATCCCGGGAGTGCTGGCGGATGTCGCGAGCCTCCTCCCGACGGCTCCCGCTTACGCCGCGATGCTGTCGGCCCTCACCCCCGCCGAGGGCCTCGGTGCCGGGATCGCGGGTCTGGTGATCTGGGCGGTCCTCGCCTTCACCGCCAGCACCCTCGCCGTGGTCCGCAAGCGCACCACATCCGCCCGCGCGGTCCTCGCCGAGGCGTAGCCCGCACGCGCTGAACGAGAAGAGGGCCCCGGGCGTCACGCTCGGGGCCCTCTCTCCTTCACCCGTAGGCTCCGCTCATGGACGAACACCGCGATGCGACCCGCACCGCCTACGACTCCCTCGCGGTCGCCTACGCATCGGCTCTGCCCGATCTGTCCTACGAGGCTCCGCTCGATCGCGCGATGATCGCTGAGGTCACGCGTGACCTCCCGGAGGGAGCGTCGCTCCTCGACGCCGGCTGCGGCACGGGCCGTCTCCTCGCACACCTGCGCGAGCAGCGCCCGACGCTCCGCCTCGTCGGCGTCGATCTCTCGGACGGGATGCTGGCAGAGGCCTCGCGGGCGACCTCCGACGTCGAGCTTGTGCGCGCCGATCTGGCCGCCCTCCCGTTCGAGGATGCCCGTTTCGACGCGGTGGTCGCGTGGTACTCCGTGATCCACACGCCGACCGACGGTTTGGATGAGATCTTCCGTGAGCTCGCGCGGGTGTCGATCCCGGGCGCCGTCATCCTCGTCGCGTTCCAGGTGGGGTCAGGCGAACGAACCGTTCGTCGGGCCTACGGTCGCGAGGTGTCCCTGACCGCGCACCTTCACGGGCCGTCGGACGTCGAATCCGTGCTGGACAGTGTCGGCTTCCAGCGGGAGACGAGCCTCATCCGCGCCCCATGGGCGACCGAGACGCACCGCCAGGCGATCCTGCTGTCGCGCAAGCGGACCAGCTGACGCCAGAACTCAGCTGAGGCCGGAGTAGGCGTGCAGGCCCTTGAAGAACATGTTCACGATCGTGAAGTTGAACAGCACGGCGGTGAAGCCGATGATCGACAGCCACGCCGACCGCGAGCCGCGCCAACCGCGGGTCGCACGGGCGTGGATGTAGCCGGCGTAAAGGACCCAGATGACGAAGGTCCAGACTTCCTTCGTGTCGAAGCCCCAGTAGCGGCCCCACGCGTCGTTGGCCCAGATGGACCCGGCGATGAGCGTGAAGGTCCAGAAGATGAACCCGACGATCGCGAACCGGTAGGCGAGGGACTCCAGCGCGTCCGCGCTCGGGAGCGTCCGAAGGAAGCGCGGCCCGGTCGACACGGCTCCGTCCGAGCCCACGGCACCGACCGCGGCGATCGCGCGACGCTCGCGCCGACCCTGCATGAGCTGCAGCACCGACAGGCCGAAGGCGAGGGCGAACAGCGCGGTCGCGAGGGTGGCGACGAAGACGTGGATGACGAGCCACACGCTCTTCAGCGGATCGGCGAGCGGGACGACCTCGACGTAGAACGACAGCGTCGCGCCGCCGAGGAGCAGCACCGTCATCCCGGTGATGAGGGAACCGAGGAAGCGCAGGTCGAAACGGAAGAGCACCGTGAGGTACACCGCAACGATGAGGAGGGTACCGGTGAGGGCGAACTCGTACATGTTCGACCACGGCACGCGCTCGGCGGCGACGCCGCGCCCGATGGTGGCGGCGAGGTGGAAGAGGAACCCGATGACGGTGAGCACGGTCCCGAGACGCGCCCACAGCTGCTTGGTCCGCGCCGAGACGGGAGCGTTCAGCGCCTTCTCGGCCGCCTGCTGGCTCTCCCGCACCTGCGCGAGGGTCTCCCCACCGGATGCCGCACCCGCCGACGCGGACGCCACACCGGCGCCGACGAGCTCACGCGCGCGTTCGCTCTCGCGGACGCGCGCGTCCTGCATCTCGATCGCGACGGCCGAGCGGCGCGCGAGGTCGATCGCGTACGCGATGAAGGCCAGGGCGTAGACGGCGATCGCCGTCCACACGAGGAGCACCGAGATCGAGTCGAGAGCGAGGGCGTCGGGCATGGTTCCCAGTCTACGTGCGGGTCGGAGCACCCTCTCCGGCGGAGAGGGACTGCCCGTGGGTGTCGGCGAACTGGTCCACGGCCTGGTTCAGACCGGGGTCCTCGCCGCGGGCGAGGCCGGCGTACTGCACGGTGACGCGGTCGCCGTCGATGGTCGCCTTCACCCACATGCGCCGGCGCGGGACGAACAGGGCGGCGAGCAGCCCGCCGGTGGCGAGCATCGCGAAGATCAGCACCCACGTCGCCGCGGCATCCCGGTGGATCGAGAGCGACACGTACCGCTTGACGGACTCCTCGTACCCCACCGCGTCCTCGGGCGCCTCGGATTCGAAGGTGACCGATCCCCGGCCGCCCGGGAGCTCGGCGGTCTGCCCCGGCGCGAGCTCGAGGGTCGGCGCCTCCGCCCCGGCGTCGCGACCGGCGATCGGGGTCATGTCCGACGGGTCGAGGGTGTACACCGAGCGGGGGGTGCCGTCGTCGATCCCGAGATCACCCTCGTAGACCTCGAGCGTCACGACGGGGTTGATCAGTGCGGGGTAGCTGGAGGTGAACGCGCCCGAAGCCAGCTGCACCTGGGTCGGATAGAAGAAGCCGACCATGCCGAGCTGCTCCGGCATCCCGTCGGGCACCTTGATGACCCCGAGCGAGGTCATGAAGCTGTCCTGCGGCAGGAACGGCACCGGCTCGGAGAAGACGACGTCGCCCTCGCCGTTGCGGATCGTGATGGTCGGCGCGTAACCGTTGCCCATCAGGTAGATCCGGTCGCCGTCGATGTCGAGCGGCTCGTTGACGCGCACTTCCGCGGGCTGGGTGGCCTCCCCCGGACGCTCGGTGGTGAGGTTCGCGACGAAGTCGCCAGCCTGACCCGCGCCCGGCTCGCCGAGCGGCTGATAGGTGACGTCGAAACGGTCGAGCGTGAGCGCGTAAGGGGCGAGCGCCTCCTCGTCGACGAACCGGCCGGGGTTGAACGAGGTGTAGTCGAGGAGTGTGTTGACGAACGAGCGGCCCTCGATGATGACCGTCTGCCCGGTATAGGTGAAGCCCCCGCCGAGGCCGACAGCGATCAAGACGCCGACGAGCGCGCCGTGGAAGACGAGGTTGCCGGTTTCGCGCAGGTAGCCACGCTCGGCCGAGACCGACACACTCCCCCGTGCGTCGTTCCGTTCGACGCGGTAGCCTGCGCGCCGCAGCTGACGCGTGGCGCTGTCGACGGCCGCCTCGGCGCGGGCCGCGGCATCCGTTCCCTCGGGCACCTCGATGGTCTCGGACCGGAACGCCGCCAGACGCTCCAAGCGCGCGGGCGTGCGCGGCGGGCGAGAGCGGAGCGCCTTCCAGTGATGCTTCGTGCGCGGAATGACGCAACCGATGAGCGAGATGAACAGCAGGATGTAGATCGCCGAGAACCACGGCGACGTGTACACGTCGAACAGGCTCAGGTCGTCCAGGATCGGGGCGAGATCCGGGTTGTCGGCGAAGTACTGCGTGACGCCGTTGGGGTCGGCCCCGCGCTGCGGCACCAGCGAACCCGGGACCGCGGCGATGGCGAGGAGGAGGAGGAGGAGCAGGGCCGTCCGCATCGACGTGAGCTGTCGCCAGCCCCAGCGGAGCCACCCGACGACGCCGAGACGCGGCTGGGTGATGTCGTCACCGTCGGATGCCGCGCTGTCGGCGTGGTCCGAGGGGCGACCCTCGAGCGTCTCGCGACGGCCGTCGAGGTCGGCGCCGTCGAGGTCAGATCGGGAGCGGGACACTGAGGAACACCCCCTGTAGCTGCGCCATGAGCGCGGTCCAGACCCCGGTCACCATGAGCAGGCCGAGGACGATGAGCAGGCCGCCGCCGAGGAGGTTCACGGTGCGGATGTGACGGCGGAGGAACGACACCGACCGCGTCGCCCAGCCGAAGCCGAGGGCCAGCAGCACGAACGGGATGCCGAGCCCGAGCGAATAGGCGAGGCCGAGCACCGCGCCGCGCGCGACCGAGCCGGAGTCGAACGACATCCCGAGGATCACCGCGAGGGTCGGCCCGATGCAGGGCGTCCACCCGATGCCGAGCGCGATCCCGAGGAGCGGCGCCCCCGCGAGTCCCACTCCCCCGCGCACCTGCGGACGCAGTGTGCGCTGGGCCATCCCGAACACGCCGATGAAGACGAGTCCGAGGGCGATGATGACGACGCCGAGGATGCGGGTGATGACGTCCTGGTACTCAATGAGGAAGCGCCCGAGCGTGCCGCCGAGCATCGCGATGCTGACGAAGACCAGCGTGAATCCGGCGATGAAGAGCACCACGCCCCACAGCAGCCGCCCGCGCGAGCCGTCGGCCTCGGGGGTGACCGTGCCGGGCGATCCCGCCGCTTCGGCGCCGGGCGCGGCATGGGTCGCGGCATCTGTCGCTCCGGAGCCCGTGCCGACGGCGATCCGGGCCCGCGGACGCGGGGCGACGGCGCCGCCGAGGAAGCCGAGGTACCCCGGCACGAGCGGGAGGACGCAGGGCGAGAGGAACGAGACGAGCCCGGCGAGGACGGCGATCGGAATCGCGAGCAGCAGGGTGCCGTCGGCGACGATCGCGGCGATGTTCACGCTTCGTCCCGGGTGTCGCGGACGAGGGTCTCGAGGATCGACGCGTCGCTGATCTGTCCGATGAGGCGCGCGGCGACCCGGCCGTCACGATCGAGGACGAGGGTGACCGGCACCGCGTTCAGCGGCGTCTCGCCCGCGAACGCGAGTTTGATGGAGCCGTCGACGGTGGTGAGCGCGCTCGGGTACTCGATGCCGTAGGTCTCGGCGAAGGCCTGGGACGCCTCGGCGCCGTCGTAGAGGTTCACGCCGAGGAAGTCGACGCCGTCGTCGCGGAAGCTCTCGTGCACCTCGGCGAGCTCGGGGGCCTCGACCCGGCACGGCGCGCAGGCGGCGTACCAGAAGTTCACGACGAGCACGTCGCCCGCGTAGTCGGCGCTCGTCGCGGTCTCGCCGTTGTCGAGCACCGCCTCGAACTCGATCGGGTTGGTCCGTTCGGCCTCGGGGATCTCGACGACGCGGAATCCGTCGGCGGCGATGAAGCCCTTGTTGTCACCCTCGCGGTACTGCTCGGCCAGGGGATCGCTCGTGCAGGCGGCGAGTCCCGCCGCGAGCGTCAGGGCGAGAACGGATGCCGCCGCCCGCCGCCACCGGTTCGTCGTCATCACACCGCTCCCACATCGACCGCGCCCGCGGTGGACGCGGGCTCGGCGTACGACACCTCGGTCCACTGTCCGGGACCGCCTTCGAAACTCGTCACGCTCGACAGCGCGCAGCGTCGCCGCCGCGGATCGTGCCGGAGCGGCTCGCCCTCCACCCACAGGTGGGTGATCCAGATCGGCAGCTGGTGGGAGACGATCACCACGTCGCCGCCGTCGGCGTCGTTCCAGGCATCCGTCATCGCCGCGTCCATGCGGGAGACGACCTTCGCATACGGCTCGCCCCACGACGGCAGGGCGGGACGGCTGAGGTGCCGCCAGTTCAGCGGGTTCATCATCGCCCGCTTCATGCGGCGGCCCTCGAAGACGTTGGTCGGCTCGATCACGCGCTCATCGACGCGCGGCGCGATTCCGAAGGTCGCGGTGAACGGCTCCGCCGACTCGCGGGTGCGCTGCAGCGGCGAGCAGACCAGCGTCGTCACGGGGCGGTCGAGCTCCTTCACCCAGGCCGCGGCATCCGCCGCCATGCGGCGTCCGTCCTCGCTCAGGCCGAATCCGGGAAGGCGACCGTAGAGCACGCGCCCGGGATTGAAGACCTCCCCGTGGCGTACGAGATGGAGGCGTTCGGCGGGCACGCGTCCAGTCTACGTCGGCGTGTTCTGGGGGTCGCCTGAGCGGACGGCATCCGTGCGCCTCTGGAGACCCCGCTCGACGAAGAGGAGTGCGACGACCGCCGCGGCACCGACCAGCGCGAGGAGGATGGGGCCGGCGACCGGGTCATACGGGACGACCAGCTCGCCGACGCCGTGGTCCTCGCCGGGCGGGAGCGCCTGCCAGGGCCAGAGGGCGCGGAGCGAGCCGAGCATGAGGCCGGCCATCGCGAGCAGTGTGAAGCGGCGGTAGTTCTCCAACATCCACTTCATGACGCGGACGATCGTCACAAGGCCCACGAGCGCGCCCAGCGCGAACACGGCGAGGTACCCCCAGTCGCGGTCGGCCACGGCGCGCAGCGTCGGCGAGTACAGCCCGATCGCGAGGAGGAAGAAGGATCCCGAGACACCGGGGACGACGAGCGCGCACACGGCGATCGCGGCGGCGATGAACACCAGCCAGACCGGGGGGTCGACCACGAGCCCCCCGCCGGCGAAGTCGATCGAGGCGTAAGCGACGAAGGCGGAGCCGAGGAACACGATGATGCCGCGTGCGTGCGAAGCGACCGTGCGCCGGACCCGTGGGATCAGCTGCAGCGGCACGACGATGCTCGCCGCGACGAGGCCGAAGAAGAGACCGCGCGACAGCTCGGCATTCCCCGAGACGAAGGCTTCGACGAACCCGGCGAGGGTCAGCACCGTCGCCGCCATACCGCCGACGACGGGGATGATGAGCCACAGGTCGACCGCGCGCATCTCGGCGACGAACCCGGCGCGACGGTCGGGTCCGAAGACGAGCCGCTTCACCGCCGACACGACGTGCGCGGCGGCGTCGATGAGGCGCTCGTAGACGCCGGTGATGAGCGCGACGGTTCCGCCGGAGATCCCCGGGATCAGCTCCGCCATCCCGATGAGCGCACCGCGGAGGGCGTTCAGCAGGACAGTGGGGAGGGCGACCAGGAAGGAAGGGGAGGTCCGAGGCGGCGTCGCAGCAGGCGTCGTCATGCGTCCAGGGTACGGCCTGCGCCTGCGCGGACCGGGCGCGCGGCATCCGCACACGTAGACTGTGGCCTCGTGAGTGAACGCGTTCTGGTCAAGCAGCTGCAGTCGCGGGCCGATGGCCCGGTGTCCGTGTCGGGATGGGTCGAGACCGTCCGCGACCAGAAGAAGGTGCAGTTCGTCATCCTGCGCGATGAGACCGGCGCCGTACAGCTGGTCAATCCGGCGACGCGGCCGGCCGAGGACGGCACTGAACAGGATGCCGCAGCTCTCGCCCTCACCGACATCATCTCGAACCTCGCGACGGGGACCTTCCTCACCGTCCAGGGCGAGCTCAAGCACGATGAGCGCGTGAAGCTCGGCGGCGTCGAGATCAAGATCGGCGGACTCGACATCGCCGCCGCGGCCCTCCCCGAGACCCCGATCGCGGCCGACTCGGGCCTGGACAAGCGCATGGACTGGCGCTTCCTCGACCTGCGTCAGCGTCGCAACAACCTCATCTTCCGCGTGCAGACGACTCTCGAGCACGCGATGCGCTCGTATTGGATCGAGCGCGACTACATCGAGGTACACTCCCCCAAGCTCATGGCGAGCCCCTCGGAGTCCAACGCCGAGCTGTTCGAGGTGCCCTACTTCGAGGAGAAGACGGCCTACCTCGCGCAGAGCCCGCAGTTCTTCAAGCAGATGGCGCAGGTCGCCGGCTTCGGGAAGATCTTCGAGATCGCCCCCGCCTTCCGCGCGGACCCCTCGTTCACCTCGCGTCACGCGACGGAGTTCACCTCCATCGACGCCGAGATCAGCTGGGTCGAGTCGCACGAGGACGTCGCGCGCATGCAGGAGGAGCTCCTGCAGACCGCCATCCGCGCGGTGAAGGACAAGCACGGCGACGAGATCCAGGAGCTCTTCGGGCTCGAGGTCGTCGTCCCCGAGGTCCCCTTCCCCCGCATCCCCCTCGCCGAGGCGCGCGAGATCGTCGCCGCCCGCGGGTACGACATCCCGCGCACCGACGGCGACCTCGACCCCGAGGGCGAGCGCCAGATCGCCGCGCACGTGCAGGAGACCTTCGGTCACCAGTTCGTCTTCATCACCGACTACCACCCCGAGATCCGCGCGTTCTACCACATGCGCGACGAGGAGACCGGGCTGACGAAGTCGTACGACCTGCTCTTCAACGGCGTCGAGATCACCACGGGCGCGCAGCGCGAGCACCGCGTGGACGTCCTCATCGAGCAGGCCAAGGAGAAGGGTCTCGACCCCGAGCACCTGGACTTCTACCTCGACTTCTTCCGCTATGGCGCCCCGCCGCACGGCGGATTCGGCATGGGCCTCGCCCGCGTGCTGATGCTGCTGCTGGGCCAGGACTCGATCCGCGAGGTCACCTACCTCTTCCGCGGACCGACGCGCCTCGCGCCCTGACGCCCGCCGGGCGGACGCCGGTCAGCCGGCGTCTTCGAGGGCGGCGCGCAGGCGGTCCGGCGAGACGCGCCAGTGCGCGTGGAGGCGATCATCGATCAGCACGACGGGGATCTTCTCCCACCACTGCGCGTAGAGCGCGGGATCGTCGTGGATCGACAGTTCGACGATCTCGACGTCGTTCTCATCGAGGTCGGAGACGACGGTCTCGACGACCTCCCGCGCCACGTCGCAGAGGTGGCAGTCGGGCTTGCCGATGAGGGTGACAGTGGTCACGGCCGGTCGAGGGGGTAGCCCTCTGCGGCCCACCCGTTGGTGCCGCCCTCGACGTTGGTCGCGTCGTGGCCCCGTGCCTCCAGCGCCTCCACGACCCGCGCGGAGCGTCCGCCCATCGCGCAGATGACGTCGAAGGGACCTTCCGGCAGCTCGTCGAGATGCTCCCCGATCGTCGACATCGGCAGGTTCACCGCGCCGGGGACGTGACCTGCGGCGTATTCGTCGGTCTCGCGGACGTCGATGAGCGGGGTGTCGACCCGCTCGCGCAGCTGCTGGACGGTGATGGATTTCATCGTGTGCTCCCGGAGAGACAGAGGACGCGGGCGACAGGAACGTGCTGAGGGGACAGACACGAAGCGCCCCACTGATGGCGGATGCCGATCGGGGGCGCTTGGTGCGATGCCGCTTACTTCTTGTTGCGGCGCTGGTGGCGAGTCTTCCGAAGCAGCTTGCGGTGCTTCTTCTTCGCCATGCGCTTGCGGCGCTTCTTGATGACTGAACCCACGGGAAACCTCACTAAGTCAGGGGTCTGGACGTGTGTCGATCACGTCCGGGAACGGGCAGATGGAAAAATGCCTCGGATCAGTCTAGCCGACGTCGGCGATCGGCCGCTGCAAGGCCTCTGTGACCGCGGCCTCGGGCACGCGATACGAGCGTCCGAAGCGCACGGCGGGCAACTCCCCCGAGTGGACGAGTCGATACACCGTCATCTTCGATACGCGCATGATGTCCGCGACTTCGGCGACGGTGAGAAAGCGCACGTCGGGCATGTCCGCCATCACCGATTCCCTTTCCCCAGGATTGTTCACCACACTCTAGGGGCTGGGTGGGACGCGTGTAAACACGCGTGACCCGTGTGACGCGAGGGCGCGGGAAGCGCTCAGCGACCGTTCCGCTTCCACCACGCGTTCTCCCACGCGTGCTTGGCGGATGCCGCCGCTCGACCGACCACGTCGGCGGCGTGCGCGGCCGAATCCGGGAGTCCGGCGACGGTCTCCTCATCGGCGGCGGCGACGTCGTCCAGGAACGGCACGAGCCACTCGTCGACCTCGTCCAGCGGACCGGCGGACAGGCTGTAGAAGCGGTGCTGCCCCTCTTCGCGAACGGACACCAGGTGCGCCTCACGCAGCACCTTGAGGTGCTTGGACACCGTCGGCTGGCTCGCGCCGAGCTCCTGCACGATCTGCGAGACGCTCGTCCCGCGCTCGCCCGCACTCGAGCGATCGAGCAGAATCTGCAGGATGTCGCGGCGCGTGCCGTCCGCGATCACGTCGAAGATGTCCGCCATGACCCCAGCGTAGTCGCGCCCCGGGGCGGAGTACCATGACGCACGGCCGAACGTCGGAAGGGGCGGTGGATGGCGAAGAGATCGTCGGGCTCCGGCGGCACCCGGACGCCGCTGACCCTTCGGCGCCTGTGGGACGGATTCCGCCACCTGACGACCTCCTCGCCCTCCCGCTTCGCCGTCCTCGTCTTCGCCTCGCTGATCCTGCTCTTCACGGGCCTGCTCTCGCTCCCGGCCGCCACGACCACCGGTCAGTCCGCGCCACTGGTCGACGCCGTGTTCATGGCCGTCTCCACGATCTGCGTGACCGGCCTCACGACCGTCGACGTCGCGACCTTCTTCTCCCCCCTGGGGAAGGTCTTCATCTTCATCGGTGTGAACATCGGCGGCATGGGCGTGCTGACCCTCGCCTCGATCCTCGGCCTCGTGATCTCCAAGCGCCTCGGACTCCGCGCGAAGCTCATCGCCGCGAGCGACAGCAACCCGCTGCGGACCCACGGCGGACCGGTGAACGAGGGACAGACGGTGCGCCTCGGCGAGGTGGGTCAACTCCTGCGCACGGTCGCGCTGTCGACGCTCCTGATCGAGCTGATCCTCGCGGTCCTTCTCTACCCGTCCCTGATCTTCGCCGGGATCGCGCCGCTCGATGCCCTGTGGGAGGCGCCGTTCTACGCGGCGATGGCGTTCACCAACACCGGATTCACCCCGAATCCGGGAGGCCTCGTGCCGTTCGCCGACGACTATTTCCTCCTCACCGTCCTCATGGCCGGCGTGTTCCTCGGCAGCATCGGCTTCCCCGTCATCTACGCCCTGTGGAAGAACGTGTGGCACGTCCGCCTGTGGCCGCTGCACACGAAGCTCACGCTCATCACGACCGTCGCGCTGTTCTTCGCCGGCGCGGCCGCGTTCCTCGCTCTGGAGTACAACAACCCCGCCACGTTCGGCTCGATGAATGCCGGAGACACCACCTTCCAGGCGTTCTTCCTCTCCGCCATGACACGCTCCGGCGGGTTCTCCGTCGTCGAGGTCGGCGAACTCTACGGCTCTTCGCTCGTCGTGGGGAGCATGCTGATGTTCGTCGGCGGCGGATCGGCTTCCACCGCCGGAGGCATCAAGGTGACGACCCTCGCCGTCCTCGCTCTCGCGGTGCTGTCGGAGGCGAAGGGCCGTCCCTCCGTGCAGGCGTTCGGTCGCCGTATCCCGAGCGACGTCCAGCGCGTCGCGCTCTCGGTCGTCGCGTGGGGCGCGACGATCGTGGCGCTGTCGACGATCATCGTGGCCCAGATCAGTCAGGAGCCGGTCTCCGACGTGCTCTTCGACGTCATCTCCGCCTTCGGCACCGTGGGCCTGTCGACGGGCCTGACGGCGTCGGCGCCCGAGGCCGCGCAATACGTCCTGGCCGCGACCATCTTCATGGGTCGCATTGGTACAGTGACACTCGCCGCGGCGGTGGCCGCGACGAGTCGTTCGCAGCTGTACTCGCTGCCCGTGGAGAGGCCCATCGTTGGTTGAGCGGATCAGAAGCGACGCCCCCGTCCTCGTGATCGGCCTGGGGCGCTTCGGCGCCGCCTGCGCCGGCGAGCTCGACCGACTCGAGCGCGAGGTGCTCGCGATCGACGAGAGCCTCGAACTCGTGCAGAAGTGGTCGGACCGGGTCACCCACACCGTCCAGGCCGACGCGCGCAACATCGACGCACTCAAACAGATCGGTGCGCAGGATTTCCAGGTCGCCGTGGTTGCGGTCGGATCCCTCATCGAGGCATCCGTCCTCATCACAGCCAACCTCGTCGACCTCAAGGTCCCGCAGATCTGGGCGAAGGCGGTCTCCCAGTCGCACGGCAAGATCCTCGCCCGCGTGGGCGCGAACCACGTCATCTATCCCGAGCGCGAGGCCGGCGAGCGCGTCGCGCACCTCGTGAGCGGACGGATGCTGGACTTCATCCGCTTCGACGACGATTTCGTGCTGGCCAAGATGTACCCGCCGAAGTTCATCCGCGGCGTCGGCCTGAACGAGTCCGGCGTCCGCACGAAGTACCACGTCACCGTGGTCGGCGTGAAGAGCCCGGGCCGGCCGTTCCGCTACGCCGAAGCGAACACGGTGGTCACCAACCACGACCTCATCATCGTGTCGGGCACGAACTCCGACATCGAGCGCTTCGCCGCCCTCGACCGCTGAGCGGACGGCGTCAGCGCAACTGCGCGAAGGCCTCCACCTGGGCGGTGGGCCCGACGATGAGGATGGTGTCGCCGTCGTTCACGACGGTCTGGTTGTCGGCGTTCCGCCACTGCTCCTCGAGGGTCCTGTACGCCGTGATCGTGATGCCGTGGGACTTCCGGATGCCGGTCTGCCCGAGCGGGATTCCGCGGATGATCTGCGGGGGCGCGATCTTGGCCATGGCGTAGCCGCGCTCGACCTCGAGGTAGTCCATCGCGGCGCCCCGGACGAGATGCGCCACGCGGCGCCCCATGTCCTTCTCCGGGAAGATCACGTGGTGCACACCCAACTGCTCGAGGATGCGTCCGTGCTGCTCGCCGATGGCTTTGGCCCAGATGACGGGGACGTTCAGGTGCAGCAGGACCGACGCGGTCAGGATCGACGCTTGGACGTCGTCGCCGATCGCCACGACGACGCGGTCGAACTGATCGACCGCGAGCTGACGGAGCACTTCCTCCTTCGTCGCGTCGGCGCGCACGACCTGGGTCAGCGTGCCGTTGAACGACTGGACGATCTCTTCGTTCGCATCGATGCCGAGGACCTCGGTGCCGGACGCCATGAGCTCCTCGGCGAGGGCGCTGCCGAATCGGCCGAGACCGATCACCGCGACCGAGTCGGCCTCCGCGATGCGTCGGGACTTCTCGGAGAACACAGAGAACTTAGCCAATGGCGGGCCTCTCCTTCGGGAGTTCGTAGAGGATTCGACGCTGCTTCAGGGCGAGCGCGGAGCCCAGGGTGAGCGGGCCGATCCGGCCGAGGAACATGAGCGCGGCGAGGATGACCTCGGCGGCCGGCGGCAACTCGTAGGTGATGCCGGTCGACAGACCCACCGTGCCGAACGCCGACACCGCCTCGAAGAGCACCCGGTCGAAGGGGTAGCCGGTGACGAGCATGAGCGCGATGGTCGCCGCCATCACCGCTCCCATCGCCATAAGGACGACGGCGATCGCCTGGCGGTGCACCGCGCGCGACAGGCGCTTGCCGAAGATGTTCACGGCGCCCTCGCCGCGGAGCTCGGTGATGAGGATGAACAGCAGCACCGCGAACGTGGTGACCTTGATGCCACCCGCGGTGCCCGCGGGGCCGCCGCCGATGAACATCAGCACGTCCATGCCGACCCAGGTCTCGTCGCGCATCTGCCCGATGTCGACCGAGTTGAAGCCGGCGGTGCGGGTCTGCACCGAATGGAAGAAGCCGATCAGGATTCGGGAGGCCGGGTCGTAGGCGCCGAGGGTGGCGGGGTTGTCCCATTCGAGCACGGTGATGTACACCGAGCCGCCGAGGAGCAGCATCACCGTCATCACGAGGACCAGGCGGGTGTTCATCGTCCACCGCCGCGGCACCCGCCACTCCGTGCGCAGCTGCATGATGACCGGGAAACCGAGGCCGCCGAGGATGATCGCGGCGCAGATGGGGAGGCAGATCCACGGGTCGGCCGCGAAGGGGATGAGGTTGTCGCTGAACAGGGCGAACCCGGCGTTGTTGAACGACGACACCGCGTGGAAGAGCCCGTTCCATGCCGCTCGCAGCGGATCGAATCCGTACCCCCAGGCGAAGCGGGCGGTGAGCAGCACCGCGACGACCGCCTCGATCAGCAGGGAGATGGTCAGGATGCCACGCACGACGCGACGGACATCGGCCGATCCGACGGCATCCGTCTCCGCCGCGGTGTTCAGTCGCGAGCGGACGCTGACCCGGCGCACGATCACGAGCCCGATGAGAGTCGCGAACACCATGATGCCGAGGCCGCCGAGCTGAATGAGGACCAGGATGACGGCGAGACCGAACCCGCTCCAATGCGTGGCGGTGTCGAGGGTCACGAGGCCGGTGACGCAGACGGCCGAGACCGCGGTGAACAGCGCGTCGACCAGGTCGGTCGGGCGGCGGTCGGCGGCGGAGATCGGGAGGGCGAGGAGCGCGGTCCCGACGAGGACGGCGGAGGCGAAGCCGAAGACGACGGCCTGGGCGGGATGCAGTCGGAGAACGCGCCGCCGGCGCGTGCCGGCGACGACGCGAGGAAGCACGATCGAGAACACTACGCCTGTTTCCGCCGCGCGCAAGAGGCGATGCGCGCGGAGGTCGCGTGCGCGGTAACAACTCTTGCGACGATCGAACTGTGAGCGATAACATCGCTCCGGACCGGCCAACGACGGCCGCTGACGCCCGCCCGGGGGTCGGATGCGGAAGGACATGCGATGACGCAACCACGCTGGAGAAGAACGTTCGCGGGAATCACCGCGATCGCACTCAGCCTGACCGGAGCGGTGGTGGCGGCCCAGCCCGCTGCGGCTGCCCCCGATGACGGGCTGCTGCTGCACTATGCCCTGAACGACACCGCGGGGACGACCGCGGTGGACGCTTCGGGGAACGGCAACGACGGCACGTACGTCGGTGGCCCCACCTTGACCGGCGCCGAGGGCGTTCGGCTCGACGGCAGCGACGACCACGTCAAGCTGCCGGACAACATCCTGACGGGGCTGAACTCCGTCACCGTCAGCGCCGAGGTCCTCATCCGCCCGGAGCAGGCGACCCCGTACTTCATCTGGGGCCTCGGCACCCCGGCGACCTCCAACTCGGGGAACGGCTACCTGTTCACCACCGGCAACGCCTACCGCGGAACGATCTCCCCCAACAACTGGCAGGGCGAGCAGAACGCCACGAGCGGTCAGAACCTGCAGCGCGGCGTCTGGAAGACGCTGACCTACACGCTCGACGACGACACGAACACCGCCCGCCTGTACCTCGACGGCGTGCAGGTCGCGCAGAACACCAACGTCACGATCACGCCCGGCTCCCTCGGCGGCGGTGTGACGACCGCCAACTACATCGGCCGCTCCAACTACGACGCCGACCGGCGCCTCGCCGGCAGCGTCCGCGATTTCCGCATCTACGACACCGCGCTCAGCGCCGCCGATGTCGCCTCGCTCCACCCCGACGACGCCACCAAGCTGGCACGGGATGCCGCGGCGATCTCCCTCGGCGACGTCTCGGGCCTGACCGCGAACCTCACACTCCCCACCACGGGTGTGAACGGCGCGAGCATCGCGTGGGCCACGAGCGACGCCGGTGTGATCAGCGCCACGGGTGCGGTCACCCGCCCCGCGAGCGGTCAGCCGAACGCCACGGCCACCCTCACGGCCACCCTCACCCGCGGCGGCGCGACCGAGACCCGTTCCTTCGACGTGACCGTTCGCGCCATGCCGGGTGACGACGCGCTCGCGCAGGAGGACCTCGATGCGATCGAGATCCCGAACGCCGACGACGTCCGGGGGAACATCACGCTCCCCGCGACCGGCTCGGTCAACGGCACCACGATCGCCTGGTCCGCCTCTCCCGCGGGTGTCATCACCACCACGGAGCAGGACGGCAAGGCCGCCGGCGTCGTGACGCGCGGAGCCGAGGACACCACGGTGACCCTCACCGCGACGGTGCCGAACACCAACGCCACGCGCCAGATCCCGGTCACGGTCGTCGCTGCCCCCGAAGGCCTCGACACCGACTACACCGCCGGATACCTGTGGACGCACTTCGCCGCGGAAGGCGGGTACGAGAAGATCTTCTTCGGCCACAGCGAAGACGGCCTGCAGTGGTCGAAGCTCAACGACAACGAGCCGATCCTCGCCAACCTCGGCGGCGACCTCGGCGTGCGCGACCCGCACCTGATCCGCTCCCCCGAGGGCGACAAGTACTGGATCATCGGCACCGACCTCCACGCGGAGGGCGGCGGCCCCGGCGGGTCCGGCTGGGACCAGCTGAACGCGAGCCAGAACATCGTGGTGTGGGAGTCCACCGACCTGGTGAACTGGAGCGACCAGCGCATCGTGTTCGCAGGCTTCGAGCACGCCGGCAACGTCTGGGCGCCTGAGGCGATCTACAACGAGGAGACCGGCGAGTACTACGTGTACTGGTCCGCGCGTGATCAGCGCGAGAACAACACGCCCGACTGGGCGCTGCGCGTCTACCTCACCAAGACCCGCGACTTCGTGACCTTCACCGAGCCCCAGGTCTGGGCATCCCTCAACGAGCAAGGCGACGGACAGCCGGGCACGAACATCATCGACTCGTCGATCGCAAAGGAGGGCGACACCTACTACCGGTTCTCCACGTCGGACTGGTGGACGGTCATCGACACCGCCCCGAGCCTCGACGGCCCGTGGACCACGGTGGTCGCACGCGACGAGGCCGCGCAGTTCGGTCTGCGCACCCGCATGGAAGGTCACACCGTCTACCAGCTGCCCGACGGACGATGGGCGATCATGGGCGACGACGGCGGCTACTACGGCCACATCGCCGACACGCTCGAGAGTCTCGAGTTCCGTCAGCTGAGCGTGGGCACCGGCCCCCACCAGTACTCGTTCGACCAGCGTTTCCGCCACGGTTCGGTGCTGCGCCTGTCGGCGGCGGAGGAGGCGCGCCTCCTCGAGGCGTACGGCGACTCTCCGGTCGACCCGGAGGAGCCGGAAGAGCCTCAGGAGGGCCCGATCGCGGAGTACACCTTCGACGACGGAACTCTGACGGACTCCGTCGGGGATGCCGACCTCACCGCCTTCGGCACGGCCGCCGTCGGCACCGAGGCCACCCAGGGCAGTGCACTGCGTCTGACCGGGGCCTCCGGCGGATACGCCGCCTTCCCGACCGGGTTCTTCGACGGTCGGAGCACGATGACGGTGTCGATGGACATCCGTTCCGAGCGGACGAGCGGGAACTTCTTCACCTTCGCCTTCGGAAAGGACACCACGGACTACTACTTCCTCCGCGTCCGCGGCGGCGATGTGCGCAGCGCCATCACCACCGAATCGTGGCAGAACGAGTCCGCGGCCACGGGCAACGTGGCGTCCGGAGAATGGCACCGGTACGACGTGGTGTTCGAGGGCACCACGATGATCCTCTACATCGACGGCGTGAAGGCGGGCGAGAACACGTCCCTCAGCACCACCGTCGGCGGCCTGGGTGACGACCTGCTCGGATACCTCGGGCGGTCGATGTTCAGCGGCGACGCTTTCTTCCAGGGCTGGTACGACAACGTCCGGGTCTACAACCGGGCGCTGTCCTCCACCGAGATCCTGGCGAACGCCGGGGTCGACGACCAGCTCATCGACGTGTCGCTCAGCGACCCGTCGGCGCTGAAGATCGCTCCGATCGCGAACAGCGCCGCGCGCACGGTGGTGCTGCCGGTCAACCGGGGCACGGACCTCACCGCGCTCGCGCCGACCTTCACCACGGTGGAGGGCGTGACGGTCTCGCCCGCCAGCGGAACGACGGTGGACCTCTCCTCGCCGGTCACCTACACCCTCACCACCGGCGGTGGCGAGACGGTGACCTGGACCATCGAGGCCCGCGAGATGAAGAGCCCGATCCTTCCGGGCCTGTACGCCGACCCGAACATCGCGGTGTTCGGCGACACGTACTACATCTACGCGACCTCCGACGGCTTCCCCGGCTGGGGCGGCAAGGAGTTCTACGTCTGGAAGTCGAAGAACCTCGTGGACTGGGAGCGCTCGGAAGAGCCGTTCCTGACCCTCGACGGGGATAACGGCAACGTGCCGTGGGCCACCGGCAACGCGTGGGCGCCGACGATCATCGAGCGGGACGGGAAGTACTACTTCTACTTCTCGGGTCACAACCCGACCTACAACCGCAAGACGCTCGGTGTCGCCGTCGCTGACAGCCCGGAGGGTCCGTTCGTCGCGCAGCCGCTCCCGATGATCGTCAACAACGAGGCGGTGACCTCGGGCCAGGCGATCGACCCGGCGGCGTTCCACGACCCGGTGAGCGGTAAGTGGTACCTCGGCTGGGGTAACGGCAGCCCGGTCCTCGCCGAGCTGAACGACGACATGGTGTCGATCAAGCCCGGCACCTACCAGCGGATCAACGGTCTGACCGACTTCCGCGAAGGGGTGTTCTTCAACTACCGCAACGGTCTGTACCACCTGACCTACGCGATCGACGACACCGGGTCGGAGAACTACCGCGTCGGCTACGCCACCGCCACGAGCATGAACGGCCCGTGGACCTACCGCGGCGTGATCCTCGAGAAGGACCTGTCCCTCGGCATCAAGGGACCGGGCCACAGCTCGATCATCAACGTCCCCGGCACGGACGACTGGTACATCGCCTACCACCGGTTCGCGATGCCCGGCGGCAACGGCAACAACCGCGAGACGACGATCGACAAGCTCGAGTTCGATGAGAACGGGCTGATGAAGAAGGTCATCCCGACCCTCGAGAGCGTCGACCCGCAGACGGTGCCGCCGGTCGCCCCGGCCGGACCCGAGGTGGATACCGAGGTGACCACCCGGTGCCTGGCAGGCAAGGTCCTCCTGTCGGTCAAGGTGACGAGTGCCGAGACCCAGCCCGTCGCGGTGCGGATCCAGACCGCGTTCGGTTCGAAGACGTTGACCCTCGCGGCCGGAAAGGCGTCGGCGTACGCATTCACCACCCGCATGGCGAACGTCGAGCCGACCACGGTGACGGTGACCGCCACCGACGGTGACGATGTCAGCGCGACCGAGGAGGTGAGCGTCGGAGCGCGCTCCTGCAGCTGATCGCGGACTGACACCCGACTGATCCCCCCCACACAGCGGAACGGCCGTCGACGCACTCGCGTCGGCGGCCGTTCCGCTGTTCTCGATGCGGGCGGAGCCTCAGGCGCCGGCGGCGAGCTCCTTCGCGCGCGCGAGGGCGGCATCCGTCGCCCGCCCGAAGATCTCGGCGAGGTCGGCGTCCTGCAACACCGCCACCGCGCGTTCGGTCGTGCCCTTCGGGCTGGTCACGCGGCGACGGAGCTCGGCGGGATCCTCCCCCGTGGCATCGAGGAGAGCGGCGGCGCCGATGAAGGTCTGCTCGGCCATGAGCCGCGCGTCGGCCTCACCGAAGCCCTTCGCCACCGCGGCCTTCGTCAGCTCTTCGACGAGCAGGAAGACGTAGGCGGGACCCGAACCCGAGATGGTCGACAGCGCGTCGATCTGCTCTTCGCCCACCTCGATGACCGCGCCGCACGTCTCGAACACCGCCCGCACGGTCGCGACATCCTCCGGCGTCGCCCCCGATCCGGGCGCGAGTCCGGTCACGGCCTTGCCGACGACGGCGGGGGTGTTCGGCATCGACCGCAGCACGACGGCACCGGCCGGGAGATGCGCCTCGAACGTGGCGATCGTGACGCCGGCGGCGAGGCTCACAACGCGTGCGCCGGGACGAAGGTGCGGCGCGATCTCATCCAGGAGGTCGGGCACCATCCCCGGCTTCACTCCGATGAGGACGATGTCGGCGGATGCCGCGGCCCGGGCGTTCCCCTCGGGCTCGGTCTCCAGAGCAATGCTCTCCAGACCGACGGAGGCCGAGGCTGCGGCATCCGTCAGCGCCTCGGCCTTCGCGCTTGTGCGGTTGGTGACCGTCACGCGGGACGCTCGCCCCGAGGCGAGCAGCCCCTGGAGGATCGCACCCCCCATCGAGCCGGCACCGAGGATCGCGATCGAGGGAAGGGAATCAGCCATTCCCTCATCGTAGGAGGGCCGGTACGCCGCAGCACGGTGGCGCCGCGGGGCGCGCACTGCGGGCACAGGCACCGAGGGTTATAGTCGAAAACGCCGCGGCGTCGACGCCCGGCGCGGCAGACCGGAGGATCGCATGACCCTGTTCGACGGCATCACGTCTCGCATCGTCGACACCGACCGCCTGACCGTGAACATCCTGGAGCGGGCCGGCGACGACCCGCAGACACCGCCGGACCGCACGGTCGTGTTCGTCCACGGGAATGTGTCCTCCGCGCTGTTCTGGCAAGAGATCATGCAGGACCTCCCGAGCGACCTGCGTGCCGTCGCGGTCGACCTGCGCGGCTTCGGCGGTTCGGAGCACGCGCCCGTCGACGCCACGCGCGGCGTCCGCGACTTCAGCGACGATCTGCACGCGACCCTCGAGGCGCTCGGCATCCCGGTCGCGCATCTGGTCGGCTGGTCGATGGGCGGCGGCGTGGTCATGCAGTACGCCCTCGACCACCCGGTGCTGAGCCTTACCCTGCAGTCGCCCGTGTCGCCCTACGGCTTCGGCGGCACCCGCCGCGACGGCTCACGTCTCACCGACGACGATGCCGGCTGTGGTGGTGGCGGTGCGAACCCCGACTTCGTCCAGCGCCTCATCGACCACGACACCTCCGACGATGCGCAGACGTCGCCCCGGAGCGTCTTCCGCGCCGGCTACGTCGCCTCGGACTACACCACCGAGCACGAAGACGTGTGGGTCGCGTCGATGCTCACCACCTCCACCGCCGACGGGAACTACCCCGGCGATGCGGTACCGAGTGACAACTGGCCGGGCTTCGCCGCCGGCCGCCACGGCGTGCTGAACACGATGGCCCCGCAGTACTTCGACGTGTCGGGGATCGTCGACCTGGCCGAGAAGCCCCCGATCCTGTGGATCCACGGCACCGCGGACGCGATCGTCTCGGACGCGTCGTTCTACGACCTCAACTACCTCGGGCAGCTCGGCATCGTCCCCGGCTGGCCCGGAGAGGAGGTCGCCCCCGCGCAGGAGATGGTGTCGCAGACCCGAGATGTCCTCGGCCGCTACGCCGCGGGCGGCGGAACGGTCACCGAGGTCGCCGTCGAGGGCGCGGGTCACTCCGCGCACCTGGAGCGTCCCGCGGTGTTCCGCCACGCGCTGCTCGAGATCATCGGCTACGTCGGCGCGCCTGCCGACCCCGCACCGCCGACCGAGGCGATCATCATCCGCTCCGCCGACTGAGGCGTTACGCGGCGGTCGCCACGGCGACGTCGCCGCGGCGGGCAGAGTAGACGCATGGAGTACTGCGTCTTCACCGAGCCCCATCTCGGCGCCACCTACGACGACCAGCTCGCCTACGCGCGCGCCGCGGAGACGCACGGGTTCACCGGCTACTTCCGCTCGGACCACTACGTCACGGGCGGCGGCCGCGACGGGATGCCGGGGCCGACCGACGCCTGGATCACCCTTGCCGGGCTCGCGCGCGAGACCTCGACGATCCGGCTGGGCACGCTGGTGTCGCCGGTGACCTTTCGACTCCCGGGACCCCTTGCGATCCAGGTCGCGCAGGTGGACCGGATGTCGGGCGGCCGCGTAGAGCTCGGGCTCGGCGCCGGGTGGTTCGCCCGCGAGCACGAGGCCTACGGCATCCCGTTCCCGTCGCGCCGGTTCGACTTGCTCGAGGAGCAGCTGGAGATCGTGACCGGCCTGTGGCGGACTCCGGTGGGCGAGTCGTACAGGTTCGAGGGCGGCGAGTATCGCCTGATCGATGCCCCGGCACTGCCGAAGCCGGTGCAGGATGCCGTGCCGATCATCGTCGGCGGCGGCGGACCGCGCCGCACGCCCGACCTGGTGGCGCGGTACGCCTCGGAGTACAACCTCGGCTTCCCGGAGGACCACGAGATCGCCCCCCGCATCGCGAATCTGCTCGCGGCGTGCGAGCGGGCTGGACGCGATCCCGGAACCGTGAAGCTGTCCATCGCCATGTCGACGATCGCGGGTCCCGACGATGCGACCGTCGCCCGGCGCGCGGCGCGGATCGACCGAACGCTGGAGCAGGTGCGCGACGGCGTGAACATCGTCGGCGGACCTGACGAGATCGCCGAGCGGATCGAGGTGTACCGGTCGTTCGGGATCGAGCGGGTGTACTTCCAGCTGCTGGATCTGCAGGACGTCGATCACGTCCACTACCTCGGCGGCGAGGTGCTCCCCCACCTGCCGCGCTGAGGTGGGGGCGGCCGGCGACGCGGACCTCGCTCAGCGCTGGGCGTCGAAGAAGCCGCGGAGCTGCGCGGCGGCCTCGTCGGCCTCGACGCCGGCGACGACCTCGACCCGGTGCGGGAGGCGGCGGTCGCGGAGCACGTCGTAGACAGAGCCGGCGGCACCCGCCTTGTCATCCCACGCACCGTAGACGACACGAGAGACGCGAGCCTGAAGGATCGCCCCCGCGCACATGAGGCACGGCTCGAGGGTCACGACCAGCGTGCAGCCGGCGAGGTTCCACGATCCGATCGCCCGCGCCGCAGCGCGAAGCGCGACGACCTCGGCGTGCGCGGTCGGGTCGGCCGTCGCCTCGCGGAGGTTGCGCCCCTCGCCGATGACCGTGCCCGCGGCATCCGTCACCACCGCCCCGACGGGGACGTCGTCGTGCCCGGCGGCCTCTGCGGCGAGCTCGCGCGCGCGGCGCATGGCTGCGCGGTCGGTCTCGGCGACGATCATGTGCCGAGGATACGCGGCGGTGACGGTCCCGCCGGATCTCGCCTCGGCAGCGGGGCTCGACGCATTACCCTGGGGACTATGCGCCTGCACGTCGCGGACCACCCGCTCATCACCCACAAGCTCACGGTCCTGCGGGACGCCGCGACCCCGTCGCCGGTCTTCCGCCAGCTGACCGAGGAGCTCGTGACGCTCCTCGCCTACGAGGCGACCCGCAACGTCCGCGTCGC
The DNA here is from genome assembly GCF_040687055.1 of Microbacterium sp. NPDC077184. Lineage (NCBI taxonomy): Bacteria > Bacillati > Actinomycetota > Actinomycetes > Micrococcales > Microbacteriaceae > Microbacterium > Microbacterium sp. NPDC077184. The sequence continues at coordinate 302,926 of NZ_JBFBMM010000001.1, read as the reverse complement.
GCCGCTGGAGATCCAGACCCCCGTGACCACCACGGTCGGCGTCAAGATCGACGACCCGCGTCCGCTCGTCGTACCGATCCTGCGCGCCGGCCTCGGCATGCTCGAGGGCATGGTGAAGCTCATCCCGACCGCCGAGGTCGGCTTCCTCGGGATGGTGCGCAACGAAGAGACCCTCGAGCCCTCGACCTACGCCGAGCGTCTTCCGGACGACCTCAGCGACCGTCAGTGCTTCGTGCTCGACCCGATGCTCGCCACCGGCGGCTCGCTCGGCGCAGCGATCGACTTCCTCTTCCAGCGCGGCGCGAAGGACATCACCGCGATCTGCCTCCTCGGCGCACCCGAGGGGGTCGCAGCGATCGAGAAGCAGGTCGACGGACGCGATGTGACCCTCGTGCTCGGCGCGATGGATGAGCGTCTGGACGAGAACGGCTACATCGTCCCCGGTCTCGGTGACGCGGGCGACCGCCTCTACGGCACCGTCTGAGCCGGGCGGCGCGCGTCGGCGCCTGCCCGCCTCCGTTCGGGTGGCACTCGCGGCCCCCTCACGCGCGCCGAAGCGGCGACGACCGCCACCCGAACGCGCGCACCCGCCGGATACACGACGTGCGGCATCCGCCCCTCGCCGAACGGATGCCGCACTTGCGCCGTGAAGACGCTTGGTCAGCGTACGCAGGGCCCCCGACGCGCAGAACGGGGTTGACACGGAGCCGGTCGGAGGGCTAGCCGATACCGCTCACGCGGTGGGGAGATCGCCGGACGGCGGCATCCGTCGACCGGTCTCGCGCTCCCAGATTTCGAGCTGCTGCGTGAGGGCTTTCGCGAGTTCGAACACCTGCTCCGGGGGAATCCGGATGCGGCTCACGACGCGCGCCGGGACCACCGTCATCGCCTCGCCGGTGTCGGGATGAGTCTCGTCACGCAGAGGCTGCGCGAGGGTGAGGAAGTCCATCACGAAGACGTTGGGGGTGTGCCAGACGTTGGCGAAGTCGGCGAAGGCTCCGCCGATCAGATCCTGCGGCAGGTCGATCTCGAACTGCTTCGGTGCATCGTCCGCCATGCCGCCCCCTCGGTGTCGTTGGCGCGAGTCTACGCGCCGGTCATGCGCGCCCGACCAGTCGCGCGAATCCGCTGAGACGGGCGACGCCCTCGGGGGTGCGCGGGAGGTCGTCGAGCAGTCCCGGCGAGTACACGAGGTAGGCGGTGTGCATCGCGCGCGAGATGGCGACGTTGAGACGGTTGCGGAGGAGGAGGAACTCCAGTCCGCGCGGAGCGTCTCTCCCGGAGGATGCCGCGAGCGACACGATCGCGACCGCCGCCTCCTGCCCCTGGAACTTGTCGACGGTGCCGACGGGGATGTCGCCGAATCCGGCGGCGGTGAGCGCCTCTTCGACGAGCACCTGCTGGGCGTTGTAAGGGGTGACGACGATGATGTCCTTCGCCGTGAGGGGGCGAGCCGCCGTCGGCGTCGCGCCCCCCGACTCGTCGATGTCGATCCCCGTCCACGCGCGGCCGATGAGGTCGCGGACGATCTCCGCGACGCGAGCGGCCTCCTCGGGTGACCGGGTGGCGTTGCCGGTGTGACGGAGGGCCACCGGGTGGAGCCCGGGTGCCACGCCGTCGAGTGCGCGCATCGCCGTGGCCGGCTGCGCGGCGAGCTCACCGCGGTACGACAGCTCCGACACGGAGCGGGCGACGGCGGGGTGCATGCGCCACGACCGGGCGAGGAAGTAGCCGAAGGCGGGCGGGATGACGTCGGCGCCGTCCATGACCCAGCCGAGCGCGGAGGTGTCGACGGGTTCGGGATGGGTGCCCTGGCTCACCTGCGGCAGCTGCTGCGGGTCGCCGAGAAGCAGCAGGCGCGAGGAGGCGAGCGAGACGGCGATGGTGGAGGCCAGCGAGAACTGGCCGGCCTCGTCGATGACGAGGAGGTCGAGACTCCCCCGTGGGATGCGGCCTTCGTGGGCGAAGTCCCACGCGGTGCCGCCGACGACGAAGCCGGATGCCGCGTGCTCGCCGGCGAAGGCGGCGACGCCGTTCTTCGGGATGGGCGTGAAGCGCACACGATCGGCATCCTCCGGCTTCTTCAGCGCCTTGCCGACCCGCTGCGGCGGCGCTCCCGCCGCGACGATCCGGTCGAGCATGTGCTCGACGACGGCGTGCGACTGGGCGACCACGCCGACCTTGTAGCCGTGGTCGGCGACGAGGCGGGCGATGACGTGCGAACCGACGAACGTCTTCCCTGTCCCCGGAGGGCCCTGCACGGCGAGGTAGCTGCGGTCGAGGTCGAGGAGGGCGGCGGCGATGTCGGCGACGTCGTCTCCGGTCTGCGGCGGGAGCCCGCCCGACCGGGTGCGCGGCGGACGACGGAGCAGGATGTCGGTCGCCGGGTCGTACGGCAGCTTCGGCGCGGCGGCGACCAGGGCGTCGGCCCACGCATCGATCGCGGTCTGCTGGTTCATCGCCCGTGGCGGAGCGGCCGGAGTCAGGGCGATCGGAAGCTCTGCCCACGTCTCGCCGTCGATGGCGGTCTCTTCGACGATCGCGCCGTCGTCGAGGGTCTCGATGACGGCCACGCGGTGGTCGGCGTGGATCCAGCGGGGCTTGTCGGCGAAGGGGAACGATACGGGCAGTTCGTAGAGGGCGAAGGGCTCGTTGCCTTCGCTGATACGGGTGCCGGGGGCGAGTTCGCCGCGCAGCTCGAGGCGGCGACGGAGGGTGCGCTTGCCCTCCTCCTGATGCCAGTCGGCGACGACGCGGCAGCGGGAGGAGTCGAGCGTGACGACGTCGCGCGTCTCTTCCCAGAGCGAGGCGGGTTCGCGCAGGCGCAGGAAATGGGTGGCCCAGAACGACTTCGCTTCGCGCGGGTAGTAGTCGATCGCGGCGGCACCGAGGCGGAGCGCCCGCGCCTCGGCAGAGTCGGGGTCGCGCTCGGCGGCGAGGGCGTTGAGGCGGTCGGCGCGGTCGGAGGGCGTGTACCCGTTCTCGTCCGGGTCGGGGTTCGGCGTGGGGCGGAGCTGTGCGTCGCGGGCGCGGTCGACGAGCCAGTCACGCAGGCGCAGTGTCGAGACGCAGTCGTATCGGTTGTAGTCGGCGAGGTCGTCGAGGATGCGAGCGGCCTCGGCGGCGGCATCCGGTCCGTCCTGTTGGAGGGCGCGCGCCTGGACGTACCTGACGATCGAGTCGTCGCCCTTCTGGACGTCGCTGGTGCGCACGTCGTCGCCCATGTAGAGGGGCTCGAGCTTCTTGATCGAGTAGGAGCGGGAGCCCACGCGCAGGGCACGCCGGACGATCGGGTAGAGGTCGACGAAGACGCCGTCGCGCAGAAGCCGGTCGACGTCGGCTTCGCGTACGCCGTAGCGGGCGGCCATGGCGAGCAGGTGCGTGGGCTCGTAGGGGGCGTAATGGTAGATGTGCAGGTCGGGGTGGGTCTGACGGCGCAGGGCCACCATGTCGAGGAAGCGTTCGAGCGCCTCCTTCTCTTCGGCGAAGGAGTGCGCCCAGAGCGCCGAGTACTGCTCGCTCAGGTCGATCCAGCCGAAGAGGTAGTCGATGCCCCAGACGGTGCCTTCGCCTTCGGTGTAGAGCGGGTCGCCTTCGAAGTCGAAGAAGATGTCGCCCTGGCTCGGACGCGGGAGAGCTGCGAGCGCCTGCGGCTGGACGACTTCGTACTGCGGGATGTCGGGCGGCGAGCTCAGCTGCAGCGTCGCCTGGGTGCGCAGCAGCGCGACGGTGTCGGGGTTCATCCCCGCCGGAGCCGTATCGAGCCGGGCGAGGTCGTCGATGGTCTCGACGCCGGCGGCGCGGAGTCGCTCGCGCTGGACGAGCCGCATCCCGGCGACGAGGAGGAGGTCGCCGGCGGCGACGACCTCGAGGTCGCAGGTGGCGCAGCGTCCGCAGGCGACGACTCCGAGGTCGCCGCGCGGGTCGCCCCACGCGAGGGGGTCGCCGGTGGCCCCGAGGTCGAGTCGGCGATCGGCGATGAGGGCCTGCAGGCGGTCGCGGCGCAGCTGGAAGACCGGGAGGAGGTCGTCGATCTCATGGGTGCTGGTGGTGCCGTCGCCGAGGAGCAGCTCGACCCGGTCGGAGCGCGGGATGCCGAGCCGGTCGAGCTGAACGACGTATGCCGCGAGCTGCATCAACGCGGTGACGCGCGCGTGGCGGGCGAGTTTGGTGTCTTGCACGACCCACGCGCCGGCGTCGTCGCGGACGAGGAAATCGGCGAACCCCACGAAGTCGTGCGTCGCGAACGTCGCCTGGTAGATGACGTCGGCGTCGGAGTTCAGCGCCGCATCGGTCAGGCGCACCGCTTCGGCGAGCGCCACGGCGTCGGAGGAGCGGGTCTCGGGGATCTCAACGACCCCGTCGCCGTACTGCTCGCGGTAGCGGGCGAGCACGCGAAGCTCGTGCTCGCCGCCGAGCTCCCCCGCACGGCGCAGGGTCGGGTCGTCGGGCTCGTCGACGGGGGCGACGCGACCGAGCTTCGCGTCGATGGCCCGCAGCCACGCGAACTCGCATTCGGCAGCCGCCTTCAGGTCGCTCGCGCTCCAGACGATCCGCCCCTCGTCCTCGATGTACCGCAACGTGCCCTTCCCGACCGCCCGCCGCTCGGACCGTCCCCCCGACCCTAACCGGGGGCGCCGACGTCGCCCGGCCGGGGGCGCACAGATGCGACGATGTGACCATGCACTCGACCTCCGCTCCGCCGCGATCGCGGAGCGACTGGGGCCTGCGCGTCCTCCAGCCGCTGATCCTGCTCGCCGCAATGTGGGTCATCCAAGTTCTGGACGCGGTGCTGCCCGGCAGCTGGGTCACTGCCTTCGGCATCCAGTCGTGGGTCGTCGACGGCCTCGACGGCATCCTGCTCTCGCACGGCCTGCACACCGGATGGCCGCACCTGCTTGCCAATACGATCCCCTTCGTCGTTCTCGGGGTGATCGTCGCTCTCGACGGCATCGGCCGGTTCTGGGCGGTGACCGCCATCGCAGGGGTGATCGCGGGTGTCGGCACCTGGCTCTTCAACGCGCCCGGCACCGTCACGGTGGGGGCTTCCGGTCTGGTCTTCGGCTACTTCGGCTACATCTTCGCCCGCGCGTTCGTCGCCCGATCCCTTGGCCACGGCATCCTGTACGCGCTGATCGCCGTGGCGGTGGTCGCCGTGTACGGCGGCAGCATGCTGGCCGGCATCTTCCGCGCCGCGGACGGCATCTCGTGGCAGGCGCACCTCTTCGGTGCGATCGGAGGCGCGGTCGCGGCACTCATCCTCCGCCCCGCGCGCCCCGCGGAGAGGTCCTGAGCGGATACCCCGGCGGTCAGACGAAAGGTCGCGTCGCGTCGTTGATCCGCCGGAGGCACAGATCGATCGCGGCAGCGGCGGCCGTCTCGCGGAACAGGCCGGAGTCGGGCACGACGATGCCGGCTTCGTAGGCATCGAGGGCGCGCGAGGCCGCCTCCAGGCGTGATGGAGCATCGGGGTGCCCCACAGGCGTCGCCACGAGATCCGACACCTGTGTGATCGCGTGCGCGAGGGCCTCGCGATCCGACGGAGCGAGCGCGGGGTCGGCATCCTGCACGTCGACGAGGAGATCGACCAGCTCGTGCGCGAGATACCCCAACCGCTCCATCGCCGCCATCCGGCGCACGTTCTCGTCGCGTTCGTCGATGTGGCGCCGCCGACGCGGGTTGGCGCGGGCGCTCTCCTCCGCCTCCCTGACCTCCTCGCTGACGGTGGCGCTGACCTCGTCGACACGAGCCAATGCCGGGGCGAGCCCGTCGCGGTCGACGTCGCCGCGCGCGAGCGCATCGGCCGCCTCGTCGAGAAGGGTCGTCAACTCGTCCCGCAGGAGCGACAGCTGCTCGCCGGCGCGCCGGATGTAGAGCGGCGGGACCACGAGCAGGTTCACCGCGATCCCGATGACGATGCCGAACGCGACGGTGCCGAGATACGAGACGGAGAAGCCCTCGGGATCGCCGCCCGCCGCGAGCAGCACGAACAGCCCGGCGAGTGCGACCCAGTCGCCACCCGTCCCCAGGAAGCGCCACCCTCCGAGGAGCACCGCAACACCGATCACCACGCCGAGCACGAGCCCTCCGGGAACGCCGGCACGGAGCGCGGCGACGCCGCACAGGCTGAGCGCGATGCCGAGCGCGAGTCCCATGAGCACCTCGCCGCCGACGCGCGCGGACCGTGCCACGGTCGGGTGCATCGTCACGAGGGCGCCGAGGGCGCCGTAGTAGGAGTACTGGTCCTCGGCGAACGGGATCATCGGCGCCAGGTACCAGGCGAGCACCGCCGCGACGGCGGTCTTCACGGCGAGAAGCAGCCGCGGTTGCGCAGCAAGGCGCGCGGCGTAGGTCACGGCGCCTCGCACGCGGGGGACGCGGGTTTCAGGCACGACGTGATCATGACATGAGCCGCCGTGCGCGGCCATCCCGTGGCGGGTGCGACGGATGCCGCGGTTCATCCCGGGATCGCGCTGATCGATCATCGGATCAGGTCACTACGATCACTGCCATGGCCCCGCGCGTGATCGTCGACCCGACGACCTTCGTGGAGGTCGAAGTGCCGCCGTTCGCCTCCGACGAGCGGGCGCTTCGACGCTCTCGCCGAGCCGCGAACGGCGAGCTGGGCTGGCTTCGACTGGAGCCCGACTTCGGGTGCATCCTTCCTTTGTGGAGCCGCGACGGGCAGGCGAGTGAACTGGCCGAAGAACTTCTTCCGGCGGGGCTCCGCACCGACCTCGTGGCATGGCAGCGGGAGTGGGAGTTTAGCTACATCTATCCCCGCGGATGGTCGGCCGAAGACGCGCGCATCACCTGGTCGCGTCATGGCGAGGAGCTGTACACGCGCCTTCTCGAGGAGGTCTGGGACGATTACGAGGTCGAGCCCGGGTTCCGGCGGCTGACGTGACGGCGACGGGGTGCGCAGTGGCGCGGTCAGTCCCGCCCTCATAGGCTCCCGTACATGACCGAGACGCACACCGCAGCACCCGCCGTCTCGCAGCCGAGACTCCCGTTCGGCTCGCTGACGGATGGAATCGTCCTCGTCATGGGCGTCCTCGTCGTGCCGTTCACCATCGCGGCCGTGTTCGGAGTCTCGAACACGGCGCCGGATGCCGCAGCCTACGTGCGGATGGCGTTCGCCGAGGTCATCGCCTCGACGGTCGCGATCATGACCGTCCTCGGTCTTGCCGTGCATCGGATTGTCTGGCGCCGCCCCTCGCGGTCGATCACCCGCCTCGCGTTGATCGCCGTCCTCGTCACCTGGTGGCAGGTCGGCGCAATCATCGCCGCGGCAGCCACGCTCGTCGACAGGCTCGCATCGCTCGGCTGATGGGTGAGTTTCGCGTGCGAGCAGGCGCCGCGCGATGTCGTCACGGCTCGTCCCGGACTGCTCCATCCGAACGGCCCACCCGTGGAGTCGCTCGCTAGGCGGAACCGTCGAGCGTCCCGGCCTCGATCCATTCATTGATTCTGCCGCAGGCGGCTTCGACCGCCTCGAATGATCCCGTGGTCACACCCAGCGGAAAGGGTCGCGCGTGATCGCTCGGGAAGAGCCAGATCGCCGCAGGGGCGGCAACCGTTCCCTGCCCGGAGAAGAATCCATCGCGGAAGCGCATCTGGGCAGGCCCCGACATGGCGGACCTCACGGCGCCTCGCTCGTATCTCCGCGTCCGCCACCACGACTCGACGACGACGGCTTCTTCGGTCAGTGTCACGCCGTAGCGGCGGGAACGAAGGACAGCCGACCAGACGATGGGCATGACGAAGACCATGGCGATGAGGAAGAGGAAGAACGGCCGCACGGGGGTATCGGCGCTGAAGGTGACGCTGACGCCGTCTCTGACGATCGAGTCCGCGATGAAGAGAATGCAGACTGTCGCCACTCCGCCGACTCCTGCTGCGGCGCGTCGCATTCGGGTCCGCTGGAAGGCCCCGATCTCGGCGATCGGACCGAGGGTCTCGGCGGCGAGGGAACGGCCCTCCTGAGCCTCCGCCGTGACACGCCCCGCTCCCGCGGGCCCGCCTGGCACGCCATCCTGCGGATCGGCGGACGATCCCTCTTCCTGCTCGTCATGGCGCTGGTGCTGGCCGTGTCGCTCACCCTCAGTGTCGGCGGAGCGATGAGCGCGAACGAGGAGGTCATCTGGGGGACGTTCTACGAACGCTACTGCGAGCCCAAGCCTCGCGGCGGATGCCGCAGCGTCGGCACCTGGATCAGCGACGACGGAAGCATCCGCAAGACCGGAATCCACCTCGACGGATGGCCCGGTGACGGCGGCACCGTCCGTGCCGGCTACCGCCCGACCGGCTTCAACAACGACGACCAGAACAACGTCGTCCATGTCGAGTCGCTCGCGCACGGATGGATCTGGTTCCCCTGGATCATGACCGTGTACGTGATCGGCGTCATCGTCTATTACCTTGCGAAATGGTGGCCCGGTCTCTTCGCATCGGTGCTGCGAAAACGGCGTCGATGACGATCTCTCGTCGAGCACTCAACCCGCGTCCGATGACGGACGGGCCAGCGGAGTCGCCTCCAGTCCGGCGTGCAGCTCGGGCAGTGATTCGAAGACGGCGACGGCACCGGCGTCCTGCAGCTCCGCCCTGGAGAATCCTCCCGTTCGGATGCCGATCGAGGGGACATCGATGCGCCCGGCCGCGATGACGTCCCAGACGGAGTCACCGATCATGACGGCGGACGCGCCGTTCACGCGCGAGAGCGCTGTCTGCACGAGATCGGGCTGCGGTTTGCTCGCCTCGACGTCGTCGGACGTGGTCCGGGCGTCTGTGATGTCCTTGCCGCCGATGAGATCGAGGAATTGATCGACGTGCTCGGCTTTGCCGGAACTGGCGAGCACCAGCCGGAAGCCCCGCCGCTTCACCTCCACAAGCAGTTCTCGCGCGCCCTCCAGTGGGCGGATCTCGTCGATCATGGGGGCGAATTCTTCGGTCCACGCGTCCCGCAACGCGTCGCCGTGGGCGGCCTCGGTCTCCTCATCGGCGACGTGCGCGACGAGCTGGTCACCTCCCATACCGATCGCGCGGTGGATACGCCAGATCGGCAGAGTGATGTCGAAGCGGCGGAACGCGCGGTACCAGGCGAGCGCGTGCTGATAGTTGGTGTCGACCAGAGTGCCGTCGACGTCGAAGATCGCTGTGTCGGCCATGCTCGAGTGTCACCCGCGCCGCGGGATCCGCGTATCGGGTTGCGCTTCCGCCACGACTCTGCTGACTCCCACGGAGCCGCCCGAGCCTCGTCACCCCGGTGCCGAACAAAACCTCAGCGCAGCGCGTCGTACCGGATGAGGGGTGTGCCCGCGGGCGAGGAGAACGACGCGTCGATGTCGTCCAGAGATGCACGAACGAACGGCAGGAACCGCTCGCGATACCCGCTTCGCAGGAAGACCGCATCGCGGCCGTCCCAGCGGAGGGCGGGATGACCATCGAACTCTCCCGACTCCACGTCGCTCAGCGGATGCCGCGGCTCGTACGCGCCGGGGTACGGGGGCCGCACGAGCTGAATGAGGAGCATCTTCCGCGCGTCAACCTCGTGACTGAAAAGCGCCTCGTCGCGAAAGGTTCCGCGATTCCACCACCGAAACACCCACCCCTCGCCGTGCGGCTCGATGAGATAGCCGACCTCCATGTCCGACCAGCCGGTGGCGCCTTCTTGGATGAACGGAAGCAGCATCCCCTGCGACCGCGCGTGACGCTGCAGAAGTCGGCCGTCGGCGCCGGCGGGGTCGACCACGTCGAATACGTTGGCGTCACCGGCGAATCGGCGCGCGCGCCAACGCTCGAACGTCTCGACGTCGTCGAGCACACTCCACCCCGGGGCCTCGTCGGTGCCGTAGTAGGCGAGCGGCGACGAACTCGTCGCCCAGACTTCGCCCGATTCTCCGTCGACGATGTACGGACCGCCTCCCACCAGCATGGTCAGCTCATCGCCGGTGTCAAGGAACGCGCGTGACTGCGTGGAGACCGTGAACCCCCACGGTCGCTCCTCCACGCGCTCGTGCGCTTCCTCACCCTCCTCGAACCTGGCGCGCGTCCACTGATCGACGACATCGCGGGGAACGCGGACCTCGAAGCCTGCCATCCGAAAAGGGTACCCAGCTCGTCGCGGCGCTGTTCTGAGCCACGGCCCCACCAGGGAATGCGAGACTGTCGCCCGTGACCCACTTCACGACATCCGATCGAGAGCTTCTATCGCGTCCCCTGCAGGCGATGATCACCGTCGCACCGAAGGGTGATCGGTGGCCCGCACCGCGGCCGGTGTGGTTCGAACTGACGGATGCCGACGAGATCCAGCTCTTCTCGTTCGCGTCGACGCCGCGGGTGGCGCGGGTGCGCGAGACTCCGCGGGCCTCGATCGTCGTGACCGCACCCGTGGGCGAGCCCGAGCAGTGGGTCTCGATCGAAGGGGCCGTGACGGTGCACGATGACGGCGCGTTCGACCTCGCCGACCGGCTGGCGCGGCTGTACTACGCGGGTGAGCCGGAGAAGCTCGCCGTCTTGGACGAGTGGCGCGACGCCGATCTGGTGCGCCTCGTGATCACGCCCGAACGCGTGCAGCGGTACTCGATCTGACCGTGTCCCTGCACTGCACGCTGGAGGGGGTTCAGGCATGAGCGCGGATGCCGAGTGGAACTCCCGGGTCGCGAGGTTCTGGGAGTCGTTCGACGACACCAGACCGCAGGAGATGCTGGCCGCCATGCGGGCGCTCGTCGACGAGCGACCCGAGGGGGACGCGCGGGCGCTGGCCGAGTGGGGCGGCGTCCACGATGCGCTCGATCTCGGCGCCGACGCCGTAGGTCCGTATCGCCGCGCGCTGGCGGCCGGCCTCGACACGGAGGAGCAGCATCGGGTCACGCTCCAGCTCGCGAGCACGCTGCGGAATCTCGGCCAGATCGACGAAGCGATCGCATTGCTCGCGCACCTCGATGCACCCGAACTCGGGGATGCGCCCGCGGCGTTCCTCGCTCTCGCGCTGCACAGCTCGGGTCGCCCGAACGAGGCGCTGCGGGTGACCCTGACGGCGCTCGCTCCGCACCTGCCGGCGTACGGCCGCGCGGCGACCGCGTATGCCGCAGAGCTCCCGACCGACGTCTGACTCTCACCCACTCACCGGTCCCGCCGGGAACCGCCGCCGCAGCACGATCCGCTGCACGAGCGTCCACGCGACGGTGACCACGAGGTAGAGCGCCGCGGCGAGGGGCACGAGGATCGCGACGACGGCCGTTCCGAACTGCAGGAAACCCGCCATCCGCGCCACGCTTTCGACGCCCGGCCCGGCGTCGGACACACCGACGACGGGCCGGAACACCCGACGCGTCACTTCGGCGACCACGACGATCACCAGCAGCAGGATGCCGAACACGAGCGCCGTCGCGCCGGTCGCCGTTCCGCCCGCGATCGAACCGACCAGACTCGCGCCGAGCGGCACGCCGAGGAGCTGATCGGTGAGCAGCGCATTCGGGTGCCCCGCGATCACCGGATACAGGAACAGCGCGTAGACGACGCCGACGATCGGTGCCTGGATCAGCACCGGTGCGCAGCCCGCCAGCGGCGAGGTCTTCTCGTCGGCGTAGAGCTTCATCGTCTCGCGCGACATCCGCTCGCGGTCGTTCTTGTAGCGGCGCTGCAGCGCCTGCAGCTTCGGCGCGAGCCGGGCGCGCGTCTGCTCGGCCTTGGCTTGGGCGATACCGGCGGGGATGAGGACCGTGCGCACCAGCAGCGTCAGCACGATGACGGCGAGCGCGGCGGATGCCGAGCCCGCGAGCGGGTGGAGGAGGTCGGCGAGGCCCATGAGCAGCGCGTACGCCGCGTCGAGGACGGCCGCGATGGGAGGGAAGGAGAGGAGGTCCACAGAGGTGTCCGTTCGTCGATGAGGAGGGTCGCGGAACGGCCACGACAGTCATCGACGAAGACAGAGATCGCCCAGAGGAGGGCGGAGGGCGTCGAGTGCTACGCGGCCGAAGCCGCGACACCCGGTGCACGGGAACGGGGGTGCCCCGCGGCATCCGGATCGCTCTGCGCCACCACGACGGAGACGTCGATGGCGCGCGCCGCTCCGTCGAGCGACAACCCTCGAGGAGGAAGCGACGCGGTCGTCAGGAGAAGGGCGACGAGGAGAACGGATGCCGCAACCAGCGCCCAGACCGCCGAGGAGTCCGATGAACTCAGCGCGATCGCACCCGACAGCGACAGGAGCACGGAGAAGAAGGACATCACGGCGTCGACCACGGCGCGGCTCCTCCCTCCGGTTGCGCCCACGGTAGCACCGGCGGTCGACTGGCCGCAGGCGTAGCGGTCGTTGCCGCAGGCGTAGCGGTCGTTGCCGCGGGCGTCGTCGCATACGCGCTTCTGGCGAAGGATCGTTCGCCCACCCGATGAACGACCCATGGGCGGGAACGCGAGGCGACCTATTCCAGCTGGGTCTGAGTGGTCCTGCGGTCACCGGAATCGATCATGTAGCCGGTGAACGCGAAGAAGCCGAGCGCCAAGGTGATCGTCACGACGAAGAATCCGAGGACGATCAGCCACGCCGTACGACCGTCCCGTGACGTGGGAGCGACGCTCATCCGCCGAGCATATCCGCGAGCTCCCGGCGGGCTTTCCGTTGATCGACTCTCGTAGGAAAGCCCGCCGGTGCGTTCCGCGCAGTGAACCCGCCGAGCCGATTCGGGCATCGACGTCCGTGACTCCGCAGGCACCCTTGGCTATTCGAGGTCCGTTGTACGGCACGCGCAGGAGGCGGCCGCTGCCGTCACGACACCAGGCCGACGGCGCGAAGGACGGGGACCAGGACGGGGGTGCCGGCGATCTCGCCGAAGCCGCCCGCGGAGCCGATCGAGAGGATCGAGCCGAAAGAGCCGATCGACAGCAGCGAACCCGCCGAGCCTATCGAGAAGGCGGAGGCGAAGGACCCCGCCGATGCGAAAGACAGGCCGCTGAGGAATGACAGCACGGAGGCGCCGCTCGCGGCTGATCCCGCACTGAAGAGCGACCCGAAGGATGCCGTCGAGAACAGAGACCATCGCGATCGACTGCTGGTGGCGTCGAAGCGAGCAGGCAGTGAGGCGACGAATGCGGACAAGATGACCTCCCGTGGTTGATTGCTTGACAGTGTCAAGTCGCACCATCATGATGAATGCGCTTGACACTGTCAAGCCCCTTCGAGAAGATCGCCTCATGTCTGCTTCATCCGCCCCTTCCACGCGTCGGACGCTCCTCAGCGCTGCCCTCGACGAACTCGCCGATCACGGGCACGCCGGGGTCGGCCTGCGCGCGGTCGCGCGCCGAGCAGGCGTATCCCACGCTGCGCCCGCGCACTTCTTCGGTGACCGCGCGGGCTTGCTCACCGCCGTGGCCGTCGAGGGTTTCACGGATCTCACTGCTGCTCTCGTTGCGGTCGACGCGAAGGATCCCGCCGAGAAGGTCGCGGCGCTGGGGCGGACCTACGTCGCTTTCGGCAGTCGGTATCCCGCGCTGATGGAGCTGATGTTCCGCAGCACCGAACTGCACCCCGACGACCCCGACCTCCGAGCATCTCGGCAGAGCGCCATCGGCATCCTGGCCACAGCGGTCGCGCAGACAGGCGCGGAAGACGTGCGCGAAGTGACCCTCATCAGCTGGGCACTCGTCCACGGCCTCGTCGTGCTGTCCCGCGAGGGCGTGATCGCCCCGTTGATCGGGCCGAATGCCGATGATCTCACGGTCGCGTCGAGCCTCGTCGACCGCTACGTCACTGGTCTGCTGGCGTCATCCGTCGACTGAACGGGTGCGCCGAGAAGCGTCAGCTTCGGGCAATAGGCAGTCCATGCTCTCTCAGGCCGAGCGGTAGACATCCACGCTGTCGCTGCGAAGACGAGCCGCGAGCACCAGGGCGAGGATGCCGAGACCGAGGGTTCGCGCGAGGAATCCGACGGCGCCGAGTAGCAGTGCCACTTCGGCGAAGGCCTGTGCGCCCGATGAGCCGGCCGCCGCGAAGAGGATTTGCGGAACGACCGCGGCCACGACCGAGACGATGAGTGCCCAGAGCGGTGCCCACCTCCACGGCGCCGGGACCACGGCGGCGCGCGCGATCTGCAGGGACGCCAGCAACGCCGCGGCGAGCGATACGAGGAGGTTCACGAAGAACACGGCGGTCAGGATGGTCTCGGCCTCCCGATACGCGTCGAGGCCCGCGTCGAACGTCGCGGCGTCCATGGTCGGCAGGATCGGCTGAATAGCCCGCACGAGGAGCGGCAACAGCGCGACGACGGCAAGCGCGGCGACGCCGAGCGGCCTCCGCGCCACGACGCTGGCCGCTCGAGACAACCCGATCGCGAACAGCAGGACCGCGGCCGCGAAGACGACGTCGACCAGGATTCCGATGACCGGACCAAGACCGGGGACGGAAAACTGCAGCATTCCGAGCATGCCGCACAACACGAGCCCGGTGCCGCCGATCATGAAGGTCCGGCGTCGCTGTCGCATCCTTCGACCCTAACGATGACCCGCGGGGCACCCTGACGAAAGGGCATCGGAATCTACACGTCGCTTTGTTGTAACGCCAGAGGAATACCATCCGTTCTGGCGGCTCTATTCTGAGCTTCCCGAACCGATTCCTGCCCACCGAGAGGAGGTGACTGCGCCGTGACCACACCGCAGTTCGAGGCCGGCGTCTGGGAGCGCTACGCGACCGAGTTCGCCCTGGCCCTCGGAGACACCCCGACCCGCATCCGCGCGATACGCGAGGCGTACTTCGTGCACGGGTTCGACGTCGACCTCATTGAAGAACTGAGCGGCTTCCCGATCTGGCGGATCCGCCAGGCGATCCAAGCCGGCCTCACCCGCAGCGACTGAGTCCCCCGCGCCGGCCCTCTCCCACAGGGGCGCGCGCCCGGCGGACGCTCCCTGACAGACTGGGATCCATGAGCCTGCCGTTCGAGAGCGCCTACCGGCACGGGTTCGCCCGGATCGCCGCCTGCACTCTGCCCGTGGCGATCGCCGACCCCGCGACCAACGCCGACGCGATCCTCGACGCCGCCCGTCGCTGCCACGACGAGTCCGTCGCCGTCGCGGTCTTCCCGGAGCTGTCGCTCACCGGGTACGCGATCGAGGACCTCGTGATGCAGGACGCCCTCCTCGATGCCGTTGTCGCCGCGGTCGAACGTCTCGTCGCGACATCCGCGGATCTCATGCCGGTGCTCGTCGTCGGCGCTCCGCTCCGCCATCGCAACCGCCTCTACAACTGCGCTCTCGTCATCCATCGCGGACGGCTCCTCGGCATCGCCCCGAAGTCGTATCTGCCGACCTACCGCGAGTTCTACGAGCGTCGCTGGTACGCGCCGGGCGACGACCAGCGAGGCCAGCAGATCCGCGTCGGCGCACTCGAGGCGCCCTTCGGCCCCGACCTCCTCTTCGAGGCATCCGACGTGCCGGGTCTCGTCGTGCATGCCGAGGTGTGCGAGGACGTCTGGGTCCCGGTTCCGCCGTCCTCGCTCGCCGCTCTCGCCGGGGCGAGCGTGCTGGTGAATCTCTCCGGCAGCCCCATCACCATCGCGCGCGCCGACGACCGCAAAGACCTGTGCCAGTCGCAGTCGCTCCGTTGCCTCGCCGCCTACGCGTACGCCGCGGCGGGTCAGGGCGAGTCCACGAACGACGTGTCGTGGGACGGGCAGACGATGATCTACGAGGCCGGGGCCCTCCTCGCCGAGACCGAGCGCTTCCCCGACGGGCCGCGGATCTCGATCGCCGACGTCGACCTCGACCGCCTCCGCCAGGACCGCCTGCGGCAGGGCACGTTCGACGACAACCGGCGGACGATGACGGATGCCGCGCCCCACCGCTCGATCCCGTTCACGCTCGCCCCGCCCGCGACCGATATCGGCCTCCGGCGTCCGCTCGACCGCTTCCCGTTCGTCCCCGACGACCCCGCGCGGCTCGCACAGGACTGCTACGAGGCGTTCAACATCCAGGTCTCGGGGCTCGTGCAGCGCCTGCAGGCGATCGGCAACCCGCACCCGGTGATCGGTGTCAGCGGCGGGCTCGACTCCACCCACGCCCTCCTCGTCGTCGCGCGGGCGATGGATCGCCTCGGCCGGCCGCGCAGCGACATCCTCGCCTACACGATGCCCGGATTCGCCACGAGCGACCACACGAAGTCCAACGCCATCTCCCTCGCCGAGGCGATCGGCGCCTCGATCGAGACGATCGACATCCGCCCGGCGGCGACCGAGATCCTCCGCGGCATCGACCACCCGTTCGCGGGCGGCGAGCCGGTGTACGACGTGACGTTCGAGAACGTGCAGGCCGGCATCCGCACCGACTTCCTGTTCCGGCTGGCGAACCAGACGAACGGCATCGTGATCGGCACGTCCGACCTCTCCGAGCTCGCCCTGGGCTGGGCGACCTACGGCGTCGGCGACCAGATGAGCCACTACGCGGTGAACCCCGGTGTGCCGAAGACCCTGATCCAGCACCTCATCCGCTGGGTGATCGCGCACCGCGGCGGCAGCGACGGGGCCGCCGAGCTCAGCGACCGCGCCCGCGAGGTGCTGCAGTCCGTGCTCGACACCGAGATCTCGCCCGAGCTCGTGCCCGCAGGCCAAGACGGCAAGATGCAGTCGACCGAAGACCGCATCGGGCCCTACGCGCTGCACGATCTGACGCTCTTCCACGTGCTGCGTTTCGGCTTCCGCCCGTCCAAGATCGCGTTTGTCGCGTGGCATGCCTGGCGGGACGCGGATGCCGGCGCCTGGCCCCCCGGATTCCCCGACGCCGATCGATACGCCTACGCCCTGCCCGAGATCGTCCGCTGGCTGCGGGTGTTTCTGCGACGCTACTTCGCGTTCGCGCAGTTCAAGCGGTCGGCGATCCCGAACGGCCCCAAGGTCTCCCCCGCCGGGTCGCTCTCACCGCGCGGAGACTGGCGCGCACCGTCGGACGGCAACGCCCGGGTGTGGCTCGAGGAGCTCCGGTCGGCGCTCCCCGACCTGGTCGAGGACTGACCCGGGCGGCACCGCTCAGTCCTCGTCGGATGCCGGGCGAGCCGTCGCGAGGGTGATGACCCACCCGTCCCGCGACAGGTCGACGACGTCGTAGCGCGCCCGGCGGTCGGGGATCCAGCCGCGCCGGCCCCCGGCATGCAGTCGGACGTGCTCCGCCGCGACCCGCGTGCCTCGCCCGTCCGCGTCGCGCACGGCCTGCACACGGGTCCAGTGCCGGACGAGGGCAGCGGTGTCGTCCTCATTGAAGAGGTGCGAGTGGCGACGAATCTCGGCGAGCGTCTCCGGGTCGGGCTGGGCGTCGCGAAGATCGAGCCCGAAGATCCGGCCCGCGTCGCCGACGGCCACGACCGTCGCCGCGCGGAAGCTGATGTTGCGGATCGTGAGGGGCACGACCTCGCCGTCGATCTCGGCGATGAGTTGGGTGTGGAACCCGAACGAGCCCGGCGCCTCACGGTTGATGAGAACGTCCCGCTCATCCACCCCCAGGCGTGCAGCGACGATCTCGCGAGCAAGCGCCCGCTTGCGATCGTGGGCTTCGACCTTCGGATCCCATCCCAGGCGGGCGTCGATCCCCACGGGGGCATCCAGGGCGATTGATGACATGGGCGTTCCTCCTCGCGAACCCATCCTGCCCCAGAACCCCGGGCCCGCAGAGGACAATGGGAGGGTGAAGTTACTCGTTGCCGCCCTTGATGCCGAACTGTCCGCCTTCCCCGACGAGATCCCCGGCTTCGACCGGCTCGTCACCGGCCCCGGGAAGCTCCAGGCCACCTACGCGCTCACCCGCGCACTGGATGCCGGCGACTACGACGAGATCGTCGTCGTCGGAACGGCCGGCGCGATCGATCCGCGCATCGACTACGGCGTGTACGAGATCTCCGCAGCCGTCCAGCACGATGTCACCGACATCGACGGGATCGTGGGCCAGCACGTGTCCCTCCCTCAGCGCCTGGAGACCGCCGGGGGCGACGCGGTGATCGCGACCGGCGACCACTTCGTCGACGACGTCGAGGCGGTCGGGGTGATCCGGCCGCTCGGTGCAGGTCTGGTCGACATGGAGACCTACGCCTACATCTGGGTCGCCAGCCACTTCGAGGTGCCGATCCGCGTCTTCAAAGCGGTCTCGGACCGCGCGCAGGACGACGCGATCACCGACTGGCGCACCGCCGTGACCGCGTGCAGCGCCCAGCTGTATTCGCACCTCAGCGAGACGCACCCGCACTGACGTCGGACGCGTCTCCCACGCGCAGACAACCGAAAACCCCGGAGCCTTCGCGGGCTCCGGGGTTCCGGTGGGGGTCAGGTGAGCGTCAGTTCGACGCGGCCGAGGGGGCCGAGGCCGGCGACGGGACGGATGCCGGGGTGGGCGGCGTCATGGGCGACGGCGGCGTCACGGGCGAGGGCGGGCTCACGGGCGACGGGGGCGTCACGGGCGACGGGACACTCTGCGGAGTCACCGGCGACGGCGAGCTCTGCGGGGTCGGTGCGCTCATCGTCGGCGACGGGGTCGGCGAGGGCGACGACTGGATGGAGGCCGACGTGAGGGTCGCGCGGATCTGCACGGTGTCGCCGAGCTGACCGGAGGTGCCCTGGATCGAGCCGCCCGGAACCACGGTTCCGTCGGTGGTGCGCATGGTCATGTTGGCGGCGGTGGCGGCGGCCGCACCGCCGGCGATCGTGAGTCCCAGGGCGCCGGCGACGCCGTAGGCGATCCACTTCTTCTTGGTGTTCATGATGCTGTCCTTTCTCTGCCGCAGTCCGGGGGGAACCGGCGGTGATTCCACTCTGGGGGTCTTCGCTAAGGCGTATCGAAGCCGTCCATGAGACCGTCCTTAGGTACGTCCTCATCCGCCAGCAGGGCATCCGCGGTCGTCAGCAGCACGTCGCGTCGCGCGACGTCGTCGAGATCATCCGCCCCCAGGGCGTGACCCCACAGGTGCACCGCGACGCGCTCGCGCACGTGGGCCGTCGGGTCGTCCCAGCGCTCGAGCGCCGCGACACCGACCGCGTACGCCCATCCGCCGCGCGCCCCGGGATCGAGGGCGGCGCTCGCCAGGGCGTGCGAGATGAACGCGGCACTGTCGTCAGCGGCGGCCCCGCGGCCGGCGGTGTCGACGTCGATGACGCCCGACATCCGTCCGGCGTCGTCGAGGAAGAGCTGCCCGAAATGCAGATCACCGTGGATGACGGTGCGTTCCCCGCCATCCCCGACAACGGGCCTCACGCGTGCCGCATCGGCCCGCAGGCGCTCGGCCGCCCCGGGCGCGAGACGGGCGGCCAGCCGCGAGGTGTACCACTCGGCACGTTCGGGGAGCTCGGACCGCGCGCGGTTCTCCAGCGGCGCGCCCGCCATGATCGCACGCCACCGGTCGACCTCATCGAGGAGGGCGGATGCCGGCGGCGTGACGTCCACGGCGGCGCGCCCCGGCGCCTGCGGGAGCACGAGGAGCCCGGCGTCGGCCCACGCCTCGATCTGGGGAACGTGCAGCGCGGCATCCGCGAGGCGCGCGTGCAGCCCCACGATGCGCTCGACCCGCTCGGGACGGATGACTTTCACCCAGCGGATACCGTCGTCGCAGACGACGCGGAACACCGCGCGCCGGCCCGGTCGGTACGCCACGAGATCGGGCGGATCGACCACCTCGCGGCCGATGCGGTGAAGGAGGGTCCGCGCGGCGTCGCCGAACGCGACGGCGGCGAGGGCGGGGAGGTGCGGATCCTGTGGGTGCAGCCAGATCCGTTCCTCCGGGGCCTCCGGGGTTCCGGTGGCAAGACCCGTCTCCTGCGCGACGCGGCGCCCGGATGTGTCGACGAAATAGGTCACGGCGTGACCGTCGGCGCCGACGACCTCGAACCCGGTCACGGTGCCGGCACCGAGGGGTTCGCGGGTGCGGAGAGCGACGGGCACGGCATCCGGAATCTCCAGCGCCTCGCGCAGGAGCATCTCATCGGGCAGCGGGGCGAGCACCCTTCGATTCCAGCACGCGGGCGAGCCCGATGGGATGAGACCTCTCTTAGGCTTGCCCGCCCCGCGGACACGCGGCTCCATACTGAATGGCGTGACGCGCACGAAGACCGCACGCCGCCGGCGTCTGCCGGCGTTCTCCGTGCGCACGCGTCTCATCGCCGTCATCACGATCGTCGCCGCGCTGGGGGTGACCGCCGTCGGCTTCGCGGTGTTCCTGCAGGAACGCGCGCGCACGCTGCAACAGGTCGACGCGCTCCTGCAGGGCGGCCTCGACACCGCCCGCTTCCTCGTCGAGCAGGGCGACCCCCGGGCGGGCACGTGGGAGTCGACCTCGGAGGCCCTCGCGGCCGTCGTGCAGCGGACCGCGCCGGATGACAACACCGGCACCGTCGGCCTTCTCAACGGCGCCCCGCGGCTGGTTCCGGGCGTCGCGCTGGACGTCGACCTGCTGACTCAGCCGGGGTTCATCCTCCACGCCGAGGAGGTGACCGCCGACGGCGACCCCGTGATCGGCACCTACGCCGAGAACGGTGTCGTCTGGCGGTACCTCGCGACCCCGATTGCGGTCGGAGACGGCGACGACGGAACGTTCGTGCTCGCCTACGACCTCAATGCCGAGCTCGCGGAGGTCCAGCAGTCGGCGCAGGTCTGGGTGATCGCCTCGGCCATCACGATCGCCGTCATCGCCGGGGCCGCCGCGCTCGTGACGACCCGCCTCCTCCGCCCCATCCGGCAGATGCGCGACACCGCCGAACGCGTCTCCGGGCAGTCGGTGTCCGAGCGCATTCCGATCCAGGGGCGCGATGACGTCTCCGAGCTCGCCGAGACGATGAACGCCATGCTCGACCGCATCGACGATGCCCTCGAGTCTCAGCGGCGCCTCCTCAGCGACGTCGGTCACGAGCTGAAGACGCCGCTGACGATCGTGCGCGGAAACCTCGAGGTGCTCGATCCCGACGATCCCCGCGATGTGCGCGAGACCCGGGCGCTGGTCGTCGATGAGGTCGAGCGCATGGAGCGGCTCGTGCAGGATCTCGCGGCCTCGGCCGCGCTCCACGGACCTGCCCCGGTGAAGCCCGAGGAGGTCGACGCCGCCGATCTCGTGCGGCAGATCATCCGCAAGAGCGAGGGCATCACCGGCGCCACCGTCGAGACGGGTCCGATCGCGGAGGTCGTCACCGCCCTCGATCCGGCCCGCATCACCCAGGCGGCGCTGCAGCTCGCGCAGAACGCGGTCACCCACGGCGGGGGTCGCGTTGTGATCTCCAGCGCTGTCGTCGACGACCGCTGGGAGCTGTCGGTGCGCGATTTCGGACCGGGTGTCCCCGAGGCCGAGAAGGAGCGCGTGTTCGACCGGTTCCACCGCGGCCCCGACACGGATGCCGCGGGTAGCGGCCTCGGGCTGAACATCGTCCAGGTCATCACGCGTGCCCACGGCGGCACCGCGCGGGTGACCGATGCGCTCGGCGGCGGTGCGGTGTTCACCATCTCGATTCCCCTCTCGACGAGCCGCCTCAGCGTGCCGGAGGGCCTCGTCATCCCGCCCCGCCCCGATCTGCCCCTCTCGCCGCCCTCATCGTCTCCGACCCCGCCCGCATCCGTCTCCGCCCCCGCGTCGCCCTGAAAGAGCATCCATGGCATCGATCCTCATCGCCGAAGACGAGGCCCGGATCTCGGGCTTCATCGACAAGGGCCTGCGATCCGCGGGCTTCGCCACCCGCGTGGCCGCGACCGGACCCGACGCGCTGGATCTGGCGCTGACCGGCGAGTTCGACCTCCTCGTCCTCGACGTGAACCTCCCCGGTATGGACGGCTTCGCCGTCCTCGAGCACCTTCGCGGGTCGGGATCGCGGATGCCGGTGATCATGCTGACCGCCCGCGTCGAGCTCGAGGACACCGTCGCGGGCCTCGAGGGCGGCGCGGACGACTACCTCGGCAAGCCCTTCCGTTTCGACGAGCTCGTGGCGCGCATCCGTCTGCGGATGCGCCGGGACGACGCCACGCCGAAGGACGAGCTCGTGCACGGCGACATCGCCCTCGACATCCGCACCCGTCGCGCGCACGTGGCGGGGCAATCGGTGGAGCTGTCGGCGCGCGAGTTCGCCCTCGCGGAGGAGTTCGTGCGGCATGCCGGGCAGGTGCTCAGCCGCGAGCAACTGCTCAGTCGCGTGTGGGGCTACGACTTCGACCCGGGCTCGAACGTCGCCGACGTGTACGTCGGATATCTCCGCCAGAAGCTCGGCAGCGACGTCATCGAGACGGTGCGCGGCGTCGGCTACCGCATGACCTGAGGGTCATTCGCGGCGGGAGAACACCCCGCGGATGACGAAGAAGACGATCGCCGCGACGATGGCGACGATCACGAGTTTGCCGATGAACCACAGCACGGAGAAGAGCACGTCGACGAGCACCCACGCGATGATGACGGCCACGATGACCCCGACGATCGTCCACAGCGTGCTCTTGTTCATGCGTTCGAGCCTAGCCGGGGGTCGGAACGGCGACGTCTTGACGGATGACGCTCGGCCCCTGCGCGGAGGCCTCGACGAGCAGCTGCGCGGGGATCTGCTCCTTCATCGCGGCGACGTGGCTGATGAGGCCGACGGTGCGACCGCCCTGACGCAGCTCGTCAAGGGTGCGCATCGCGAGGTCGAGGGTTTCGTCGTCGAGTGACCCGAAGCCCTCGTCGATGAACAGGGTGTCCAGCCTCACACCGCCGGCGCGGGCGGTGACGACCTCGGCGAGCCCCAGCGCGAGGGCGAGCGAGGCGAGGAACGTCTCCCCACCGGAGAGCGACGACGCCGGGCGCGGTCGTCCCGTGTGCGCGTCGAGGATCTGGAGCCCGAGACCGGATGCCGCGCCGCGCGCCGCGAGCGCGTCGCTGTGCTGCAGGCGATACCGGCCCGCGGACATCTCGTCGAGGCGCAGGTTGGCTGCGGCGACGATCTCTTCGAGCTCGGCGGCGAGGACGAAGGACTCCAGCGTCATCCGGTGCGTGTTCGGCGCGCGCCCCGCGACCGTGTGGGCGAGGCGCGTGACGGCGGCGGCTTCGGCCGCGAGGTCGCCGATCTTCCGTTGCGCATCCTCGGCACGTTCAGCGAGTTCGCGGAGATGCGCCGCGCGCTGCGCGGCTCGGGAGGCGGCATCCAGCGCCGCACTCCACGCGTCCCGCGCCGCGGCGGCCGTGGCCGCGGCGGCGTCGACGTCGACCGGCTCGTCGGCGATGCCGGCGAGCTTCAGTTCCCACTCGCGGACGCGGTCGCGCTCCGTCCGGAGAGCCACCTCGTGGTCGGTGATGCGGGACTCGAGTTGCGCACGCGCTGCACGGTCGCGAAGAGCAGCGGCCGCGTCGACCGGGCCGTCGAAGCGTGTCGATTCCAGCGCCGCCGCGGTGAGCGCGATCGCTTCGTCCCGCGCCGCGTGGGCGCGCGCGCTCTCGTCGCGGGCGCGGCGGAGGGCCTCGGCCGCCGCTCGCCGGGTTTCGGCGGCCTCCTGACAGGCGGCGACGGTCGCATAATCCCCTCGGGCTCGGTCGACGGTCTGCTCGGCCGCACCGATCTCCGCGCGGAGGGATGCCGCCCGCTCGCGTTCCGCCGACAGCCGCAGCCGTACCTGGTCGCGTTCGGCGGCGACCTCGGTCACGGTCTCGGCCAAGCGGGAGCGTCGGGCGACGAGCTCGTCGCGACGGGCGGCGGCGGCGTCCGCGGCGGCGGCGGCGGCGCGGGCCTCGGTGAGCGCCGCGGTCAGCGCCTCCTCGGTCTCGCCTCCGGAACGCTCGCGCATCGCGGCGACCCGGTCACGCGCTTCGTTCGCGTGTCGTGCCGCCTGCTGTTCGGCGGTCGCCGCGGCATCCCGCGCGCGCTCGGCCGCGTGCATCTCGTCGTCGGTGACCGGCTCGCCGTCGTGACGCGCGGGTGCAGGGTGTTCGGTGGAACCGCACACGTCGCACGGCTCTCCGGGGGCGAGCGCGGCGGCGAGCTCCCCGGCATAACCTGCGAGTCGGCGACGCAGCAGGTCGGTGACCGCGGTGCGTGCGCTGTCGTGCTCCGTCGTGCGCGCAAGGTACAGCGCTTCGGCGTCACGGAGCCCCGCCTCCTCCCGGATGACCTCCTGCGCGGCGGTGCGGCGCGACTCGAGGTCGGCCACCCGCTGGAGGGCGGCGTCTCGTCCTCCAGCGGCGTCGCGAGCGACCGCCAGGTCGTGATCAAGGGCGGCGAGTTCGAGCGGCACGGCGGCAGCCTGCGCCTCGAGCTCCGCCTGCGCGGCCTCGGACGCCGCGATGCGCGCCTGGGTGCCCTCGAGTTCGCCCCGCCACCGCTCGAGGTCGCGCTCGGCATCGCGGGCGGCTTCGGCGACGGCGGCCGTCGCTGCCGCGGCGTCGATGATCGCGACGAGGTCGTCGGCGTCCGGCTCGTGCGGGTGGTCGGCCTCGATCGCGACGACGACGGTCTGCCACTGCGCGAGGGCGCGCTCTTCCGTCGCCAGCGCGCTCGACAGCGCGATCTCCGCGGCCGCCTCCGCCTCGAGCACCGGTCGGAGTTCTTCCGCTTCGCGCGCGGCGTCGAGGATGCTGCGGTCGGCGTCGACAGCGGGCTGCTCCGCTTCGCGCGCGGCGAGCGCGTCACGCGCGCGGGCGCGTGCGGTCTGCGCGTCGCGCAGGGCGACGAGGTCGGTGTGGGCGCGGTCGGCGGCCCGATGGGTCGCCTCGGCCTCGTCGCTCTCGCGCCGGAGGCTGTCGGCCCGGTAGGCGGCGCGCTGGACTCCGCGGGCGACCGCGGCGATGCGATCCTCGAGCGACGTTCCCGCACCGGCGTCGACGGCTGCCGCCCCGGGGTCGGTCGCCTCCGCGTCGATTCCTTCGAGTCCATCGGCCGCGAGCATGGCCTCGGCTTCGGCGAGGAGCATCTGCACGCCCTCGCCGGCCGACGTGACGTGCGCCTCGGCGGCACGACGCCGTTCGTCGAGCGCGGTCTGGTAGCCCTCGTAGGTGCGCGTGCCGAACAGGCGACGCAGGAGGCGCTGGCGGTCGTCGTTCTTGGCGAGGAGGAACTCCGCGAAGCGGTTCTGCGCGAGGAGGATGACCTGGAGGAACTGCTGCTGGTTGAGGCCGAGGATCTCGTCGAGGTCGCGCGCGACGTCGACCGGACGTGCGGCGCGACCGACCCACTCGCCGTCGATCCACTCGTCGAGCTGGGCGCGGTGGGGTTCCGTGGTCATCCCGGTGCCGCGCTGCTTGGGCCGGTCGTACTCCGGAGAGCGGGTCACGCGCCAGCGGGTGTCACCGGCGGTGAACTCCACGACCACCCGAGTGGGGTCGGCGGGGTCGCAGTGGTCGCTCCGCAACCGCCGCTCGGAACCCTCGTACCGCGGGACACCGCCGTAGAGCCCGAAACACACACCGTCGAGCACGCTCGACTTGCCCGCGCCGGTGCGACCGGCGATGAGGAAGATCCCGTCGGTCTCGAAGGCGTCGAAGTCGACGATCTGGGTGTTGCGGAACGGACCGAAGCCGGTCAGCTCGAGCCGATGCAGCTTCACGAGCGAGCCTCGGTCAGGGCGTGGTCGTCGAGGACGTCGCGGATGAGTTCCCGCTCGCGCTCGTCGGCCCCCTCGCCCTCGCGGACGTGAACCAGGAAAGCGTCGATGAGCTCGGCATCCGACCGGGCATGACGGACGCGCTGGGCGTAGGAGCGCTCGTCGCTGACCCGCGGGGCGTCGGGGGTGTGCATGACCGTCGCGCAGTGGGGGAAGCGCTGCTGCAGACGCCGCATCGGGTCGATCTGAGGAGTGGTGTCGGTGTACTGCGCGCAGACCCACGCGTCTTCGGCATCCGCGAACCGCTCATCGGTGAGGAGATCGTCAAGGGCCCCGCGCACCGTCACGAGGCGGCGAGGGACCGGCAGCTCGAGCCACTCCGCCTTCTCGAACCCGTTCTCGTCGAGGTCGACGAGCCAGGAGCCGCGCGGCTTGTCCTGCTCGCCGAAGCTGTAGTGGAGCGGCGCACCCGCGTACCGCACGCGCTCGGCAAGCGTCTGGCGGCCGTGGATGTGGCCGAGGGCGACGTAGTCGAGGTCGTCGAAGACCGACACCGGCACCACGTCGAGGCTGCCCTGGCGGATCTCGCGCTCGACTCCGGGGGTCGCCTCGACGCCGGCGGCGAAGCAGTGCGACATCACGACCGCGCGGCCGCCGCGCGCGGTGTGGTCGGCGCGGATCAGTGACACCGCGTGGGTAAGCGCGTCGTGCTGGGAGCGCATCGGCACCCCGGGCCACACGTGACGCACCAGCGCCGGCTCGAGGTACGGGATGCCGTAAACATGCACGGGTCCGGCCGCGTCGTCGATCGTGACCGGGGTGCCGACCGCGGCCGGGTCGGTGAGGACGAGGATGCCGTCGCGCAACAGTGCCGACTGGAAGCCGAGCCGCGCCGCGGAGTCGTGATTGCCGCTCGTGACGACGACCGTCGCGCCCGTCTCGCGGAGGGCGAGGAGGGTGTCGCTCAGGACCGGGTAGCAGGCCGCGGACGGCGCGGCGGAGTCGAAGACGTCACCGGCGACCAGCACGAGGTCGACGTCGTTCTCGCGCACCTGCGCGACGAGACGCTCGAGCACCCCGCGCAGCGCCTCCAGCGTCGAGTGCCCGTGGAACGAGCGCCCGATGTGCCAGTCGGAGGTGTGCAGGATGCGCATGCTTCCACGGTAGACGCGCCCTCCGACATCGTCGGTCCGGCAGGCCGCGTCGGTGTGGGCTGCGTCGTTCAGGACACGGCGGGCTCGGCATCAGTTTCGCGGCGGCGGGAGAAGATGTCGAGGATGCCGAGCACGAGGGCGATGAGGAGGAACAGCACGACCGCCCCCATGCCGAACGCGTACGCGTCATGATAGGTCGACAGGGTCGGGGTGCCGTTGCCGACCTCGCGGTAGATCGTCGAATAGAACAGCGAGAGGCCGACGGCCGTGCCGATCGCGGATCCGATCCGCTGGCCGAGCTGGCCGACGGATCCGGCGAGACCGCCGTCGCGGACGGGGATGTCGGCGAGGGCGAGTGTCTGGTTCGGGGCGATGACGAGGCCCCCGCCGAGACCGCCGACGGCCATGACCCCCGCCATCGCGTACGGCGCGATCTCGGGAGGAAGGAAGAACGCCACCGCGGTGAGCGCGATCACCGCCACGAGGATGATCGCCAGACCGATGACGACGAGCGGGCGCCCGAATCGGTTCACGAGGTTGCCGCCGACCCAGGATCCGACCGCGCTGATGACGGCGAATCCGATGCCGACCATGCCGGCGAAGACGGGTTCGAGGCCGAGGCCGAGCTGGAGGAACAGAGTGGTGAGGAGGAACAGCGCCGGCGCGGCGGTGAAGTACGACGCGGCGATGAGGGTGCCGTTGCGATAGGACGCGATGCGGAAGAGCCCGAAGGGCACGAGCGGCGCGCGACCGCTTGCGGCGTACCGGCGCTCCCACAGGAAGAAGAGCACCCCGAAGACGGCGAAGAGCGCGAGTGCCCACCATCGCGCCGGGTTGTCGTCGGGCGAGCCGGTCGTGAAGAGGAACGGCCACATCAGCGAGATGACGACGATGGCGAAGAGGAAGACGCCGACCGGGTCGAGCTCGATGCGCGTGCCGTCGCGTTTGCGGACGCTGGGAAGCACCCAGATCGCCAGTCCGATCGCAGCGAGGCACAGCGGCACGTTCATCCAGAAGATCCAGCGCCAGCCGTCTTCGGGGCCGCCGAGGGCGATCAGGAGTCCTCCGAGGGTCGGACCGAATGCCGTGGAGATGCCGATGGTGGCGCCGAAGAGGCCGAATGCCCGCCCGCGCTCTTTGCCCTGGAACAGCTGCTGGATCGTGCCGATGACCTGCGGCATCTGGATGCCCGCGGCGATGCCCTGCACCAGTCGCCCGATCATGAGCGTCGTCGGATCGGGCGCGAGGGCGCACATCGCGCTTGCGAGCGTGAAGAGGGCCAGGCCGATGATGAACAGGCCGCGACGCGACCACTGGTCGCCGATGCGGCCGAACGGCACGAGCGCCAGACCGAAGGTCAGCACGTAGCCCGAGACCACCAGTTGCAGAGCCGTCGGAGATGCGCCGAGGGAGGCCTCGATCGAGGGGACGGCGACGTTGACCTTCGTCAGGTCGAGGATCGTGATGGCAGCGACGGAGACGCACACCCAGAATGCCCGCCATCGCTGGGGGTTTGTCAGCGGAAGCGACAGGGTCGAGGGGGCGGTGGAGGCGGACGGGGACATCGGGTCCAACCTAGACCCGTTCGACGAGGTGGGGATCGGATGCCGCCCTCATCGACGAGCATGCCCGACGGTCGCCGCCGGCGCAGCGCCCGTCCTTATCGGGATTCGGATCGCTGGCACTCACCGTTGATCTCGATGTCTCCGATCGGCGGCGCGACCGACGTCCGTGATCGGCTCTGGTCGTCGGGTCGTCGGCGCGAGGCCTTGAGAGATTGAAGCTTCGCGTCAGAAGGGTGCAGGGTCGGGCGGCGGTGCGCCGCCGCTCCCCTCCGGGGGTGGTGCCCCACCTCCCGACGGCATGAATCTCACCAGCGGTGCCGGTGGGTGGTCGATGTAGACCCTCCCCGTCGGTGAGGTCCATTCCAGGACTCCGCCGCCGAGTTGCTGGACACCCCACGAGGTGAATTGCTTCATCGAATGGTGCCGTTGACATAAGTGGCAGAGGTTTCGGATGTCGGTGGGGCCGCCGAGGGCGAAATCGAGGGTGTGGTCCAGCTCGCAGCGGATCGCGGGGCGTCGGCATCCGGGGAACCGGCAGTGTCGGTCGCGGGCCTTCAAGAATCGCGCCATCGAGGCGGTGCGCCGGTACGAGTCGGTGAACAGCACCTGCCCCGACACGGGGTGCACGACCATCCGCTCCCACGAGGCAACAGCCCCGGCGAGAGCGCGCGCGGTGGCGGGGTCGATCGGGGACGAGCCGACGAGGTCGACGGTGGTGGTGTCGTTCGCGGGGTCATCGTCTTTCCCCAGAAGAGCGAGGGCGGGGACGACGACCTGGACTTTCGCGCGGATCATCCCGAGGGTGCCGTTTCCGTCGCCGTCGATGGTGGGGTCTGCCAGGGGTGAGCCTGTGACGAGCATGTCGCAGAAGATGTCCGCACGGAGCTGGTCCCGCGTCCGACAGTCCGGCGTCGCGTCGGTGTCCGCGTCGGCGTCCGCCCCGCCGTCGCCGGGTGTGTTGCGGGCGTCGATGATCGAGGAGGCCTGCTCGTTGAGGCGGTCGCTGATTCCTTCCGCAAGCAGGGTCGGGAGGGTCGCGACGAGTTCCGACATCCCATCCGGCAACGGCGTGACACTCACCCGACGTTCCTCGCGAGCCTTCGCGTGCCGCTCCGCGAGCGTCCGCGGGTGCAACTCCTGCGCGAGGTGGTCGAGGCGGTCCTTCACACGCCCGACGGCTTGACCCACACACAGCTCCGCGGCCCGAGCGTCGAACTCCGCCCGCGCATCGCGGGGCAGCACCGTCCCGCACCGCAACACCGCGGTCGCGTGCGCCCGGGTGATGCGCCCTGCTTCCCACGCGGTCAAGGTGGCGGGGTAGCACTCGACCCATTCCATCGCCTGGTTGATCTGCGCTTGCATCGACCGGTCGGTGGTGAACGTCACCCCGGCAAGTTCCGCGGCGACGGAGCGGTAGACCATCTCCTGCGACCGTACTGACGCCGGCTGACGACGCGCCACCCGCTCCGCGACCGCCCCCGCACGGGCCTGGTTGCGAACGTTGCCGACTTCCATCGCCCCCAACGCCGGCGTCATCGCCTCGGCGTAGCGCGCGACCTCGTCCAGCTCGGCGAGGTCTTCCTCGCGGAACTCGATCAGGAAGCTCGTATTCATGTTCGAAGACTAGCGATAGCCTCCGACATTCAAAGCGGATATCTCAACGACGTGGAAAGAAATTCTGAAGCGATCGTTTACGGCAGGGGGCAGTCAGCCTGTTTGACGTTGTTGCGCCGGTCTCAGAGCCCGAATGCTCCTCCGCTGATCAGGATGAATACACCGAGCCCGATGAGGACGAGGGGGAACAGGACGTGTTCCCAACGTTCCAAGATCTCGGCGATCGGACGTCGCGTGGCGATGAACTTGGCCACGATGACGAGCACAGCAACGAGCGCGAGGAACACGACGCAGTATGCGACCACCGCCGCGGGTCCGACGTTGAGGAAAACGGGGACGTAGACGCCGATGTTGTCACCGCCGTTAGCGAAGGTGACCCCAGCTACGGCCCAGACAGCAACCTTCTTGCCTTCGATCTTCGCCTCATCGTCGTCATCGTCGTGCCGGCGGCGCCATGCTTGCCAAGCTGCCCATAGTCCTAACGCCAGCGGGATGAGGCCGAAGTATGGAATGACCTCGGGCGGAAGGAAGGCTCCGGCGCCGAGGGAAACGAGTACGGCAGCGCCGAGAATGCCGACGAATCCCAGGTACTGACCCGCCAGGATTCGAGTTGTCGTGCCGCGTTGCCCCGCGCCGCGGGCGAAGAATAGGGACAACACGATGATGTCGTCGATGTTCGTGGCTAGGAACAGACCGATCGCTTGGAGGACAGAGAGAATCATGTGTTCGCTTTCCGGAGATAGAGCAACAAGCCAAGTCCCACGCCGACGCCGAGGATGACGTCGGCAAGGTTGCCGATGAAGAGGTTGCCGTAGGCCAGGAAGTCGGTGACGTGACCGCGACCGAATCCGGGCGGAGCGAGCAAGCGGTCCAGCAGGTTGCCAACCGCGCCTCCCCACAGGAGTCCGATCGCGATCGCCCACCCAGCCGTTCGGGCGCGCGTCGCGGCGATGAGCAGCGCGATGGATGCGGCAGCGGCCAAGACGGTCAGGAGCCAGGTCGCGTCGGCGCCGAGAGACATCACGGTGCCAGGGTTGAACGCGAGCTGCAGCCCGAGCCAGTCTCCGAGGATGGGGACTCGGTCGGCCTCGCTGAGCCGTGCAAGGGCGAGTGCCTTCGTGCCTTGGTCGACCCAGACGGCGACCGCTGCGACACCTACTGCGAGTAGGAACCGCAGCAATCGGCTTCGCGCGGACGCTCGGTCGGGCGAACTCGTCGCGTCCCCACGAGTGGCTCTGCCGAGAGTGATTCCGTCATCGGGCCGGGTCATGCCTTTCTCCGTCGCGCCGCTCGGAGCCCGTTGAGGATAACGACAACCTCTGCGACCTCGTGAACAAGGACGACGGCTGCCAGACCTAGGTATCCGGTAATCGCCAAGGGCAACAGCACCGCGATGATCGCGATGGACAGCACAACGTTCTGATTGATGATGTTGCGGCCACGGCGTGCGTGTTCCAGTGCCTGCGGGATAAGGCGCAGGTCATGTCCAGTGAACGCAACATCGGCCGACTCGATCGCGGCATCCGCGCCCTTCACTCCCATCGCGATTCCCAAGTCCGCGGAAGCCAGCGCGGGGGCGTCGTTGATGCCGTCCCCGATCATGGCCGTGGGTTGCGACTTCGACAGTGCTGCGACAGCGGCAGCTTTATCCTCGGGGCGTAGCTCGGCGCGCACATCGCTGATCCCGGCCTGTGCGGCCAGAGCTGCGGCGGTGCGAGCGTTGTCGCCGGTGAGCATTGTCACCGCGATTCCACGTCGGGTGAGGGTTGCGATGACATCGGGAACTTCAGGGCGCAGCTCATCACGCACTCCTACCGCGCCAACAGGCTGGTCGTTGCGGTGCACGATAACCACAGTCATCCCCTCGGATTCCATTGCCTGCACCTCGCCGTCCAGCGAACCGGCGTCCAGCCAGCGCGGGCTACCCACCGCGATACGGGCACCGTCGAGCGTGCCAGAGATGCCGTGTCCGGCAGTCTCACTGACGGCCTCCGCGGTTCGGGCCTCGGAAACGGCGGTGGTGATCGCAGCAGCCAGGGGGTGCGTACTGTGACCCTCCAAGCTCGCCGCCCACGCGAGCACATCGTCCTCGGTCGTCCCCGCGACGGTGACGACGCGGGCCACGGTGGGCTCATTGCGGGTCAGGGTGCCGGTCTTGTCGACAGCGAGATGGCGGATCCCACCAAACCTCTCGAACGCGGCCCCGGACTTCACCACCACACCAAACTTCGATGCTGCACCGATCGCGGCTACGACGGTGAGCGGAACAGCGATCGCCAGGGCGCACGGGGACGCGGCGACCAGCACGACCAAGGCGCGGGTGATCCACAGCTCAGGATCGCCAGTCAGGAGCGAACCGAGCACACCGACCAGAACCGCGAGGATCATCACTCCGGGAACGAGAGGACGGGCGATCCGGTCAGCCAGTCGCGCCCGGTCGCCCTTCTCAGCTTGCGCCTGCTCGACCAGCTCGACGATCGTCGTCAGCGAGTTGTCGGTGCCAGCAGCGGTCGCCTCGATTTCGAGAACGCCTGTGGTGTTGATCGACCCGGCAGAGACTTCGTTGCCGGGATCGACGTCGACCGGGATCGACTCGCCCGTGATCGCTGAGGTATCCAGGCTGCTCCGCCCAGTCCGCACAATGCCGTCTGTGGCTACCCGTTCACCCGGGCGCACCACGAGCACGTCTCCCACGCGCAGATCCTTCGCCTCCACTTCGGACGTCGCGTCGCCTCTCTTGACGAGTGCGGTTTCGGGTACGAGCTTCAACAACGCCCGCAAGCCCGCGCGTGCACGGTCCATGGCCCTGTCCTCCAGCGCTTCCGCGATGGAGTACAGGAACGCCAACGCCGCGGCTTCCTCGACGTAGCCGAGGATGACTGCACCGGTAGCGCTGATCGTCATCAACAGTCCGATCCCGAGCTTTCGCTTCGCGAACAGCTTGCGCAGCGCACCCGGAACGAAAGTCGACGCACCCAACAACAGAGCCACCCAGAACAGCACCGGGCCCGCGGCCTCTGCGCCGGTCCACTCGCACACCAGGCCGGCGCCGAACACCACGCCGGAGAAAATCGGGATCAGAACGCCCGGGCTCCGGTACCACGGCCGGTCATCGTCATCATCGTCGTCGAGGTCGACATGCTCGACGTGCGAACCCGTGACCGAGCTCACGCCCGCAACTCCCCCGCCACGCATCCTTCGACCCCACAGTCCGGGTCCATGCACGGCACACTCTCATCGACCGCGAGCGTCACGTCAACCAGCGCCGTCAAGGCGCGGGCAAGGTGTGGGTCTGCGACCTCGTAGCGAGTCTGCCGCCCCTCGGGCTCAGCCACCACGATCCCGCACCCGCGCAAACACGTCAGGTGATTCGAGACGTTGGAACGAGACAGCCCCAGCTCCCGAGACAACACCGCCGGGTAGCTCGGTCCGTCAAGAAGGGTCAGCAGGATGCGCGAACGAGTATGGTCAGCCATCGCCCGCCCGAGCCGGTTCATCACGTCAAGTCGATCTGAAATAGTCAGCATACGATGACTATACATTGTGCGATGTACAGTTTACCGCCGTCTTCATGCATCCTCAAACGGCTTCCACCGGTTCGAGACGCTCGCCTGGGCGGGCATCACTTCCGGCATCGTCGACGCCTGGCCGGCGGCGCCAAAGACGACCCGGGTATCAAGGCTGCCTTTCGGGAATAGACCGGCACCCGTTGAGTTGGATACCCATAGGGGGTATCTTGTGAGCATGAACGGTTACACCGACAACAAGGCGGATCTGCGTAAGCGATTGAGTCGGGTTGAGGGTCAGGTGCGGGGTATCTCTCGGATGGTCGATGAGGACAAGTACTGCATCGACATCCTGACGCAGGTCGCTGCGGCCACGAAGGCGCTTGAAACTGTGGCGTTGTCGCTTCTCAGCGACCATCTGAGTCATTGCGTCGCCCAGGCAAGCGCTGAGGGTGGCGAGGTTGCCGCGGAGAAGGTCCGCGAAGCAAACGATGCCATCGCTCGCCTGGTCCGTTCATAACCACTCGTCAAACTACTTGGGAGGAACTCACCATGACTGACCGCATCGAACTTGGACTGAAGGACGCGAACGCTGGTTGCGCGTGCTGCGCCGCTCCATCGAACACCGAAGCATCCACTCCTGTCACGACCCCGGTCTCGGAGGATGTCCTGGTCACCGGGATGACGTGCTCACACTGTGTGTCGAGCGTCAGTGAGGAACTGAGCGCCCTGGACGGTGTCGCGTCCGTCACCGTCGACCTGAACACTGGCGGCCCGTCCCGAGTGACGATCCACAGCGCATCCCCTGTCGATCCCGCTGCCGTGAGGGCTGCGGTCGAAGAGGCCGGCTACAGCCTCGCGACCGGTCACGCCTGACCCACTATCCGTCCGCGCCCGGGTCATCCCCGGGCGCATCCGAGCAAGGGTTTCCGATGAGCCAGCACGACGAACACACCCATCACACTGGACACGAGAATCACGGCGGCGCGCCGACAGCGCAGCATGACCACGCGGCGATGAGCCACGATCACGGCGCTCCTCAAGAACACGCCGGTCACAGCGGTCACGAGGGCCACGCCCGCCACGCCGGCCACGGCGATCACGTGGGCCAGTTCCGGCGATTGTTCTGGATCATGCTGATCCTCGCGGTCCCTGTTGTCGGGTTCTCGATGATGTTCTCGATGCTGCTCGGGTACCCGCTGCCGGAGGCCGCGTGGATCGGGTGGGTATCCCCGGTTCTCGGGACGGTCATGTACGTGTGGGGTGGTGCCCCGTTCCTCACCGGCGCGGTGAGTGAGCTGCGTGCCCGTAAGCCCGGCATGATGCTGCTGATCGCCCTGGCGATCACTGTGGCGTTCCTCGCATCCTGGGGTGCGAGCCTCGGGCTGCTGCATCACGAGCTGGACTTCTGGTGGGAGCTGGCGCTGCTAATCGTGATCATGCTGCTCGGTCACTGGATAGAAATGCGTTCGCTCGCACAGACGACCTCAGCGTTGGATTCCCTGGCTGCGTTGCTGCCCGACGAGGCGGAGAAGATCGAGGGAGATACGACCGTGACGGTCGCCCCGTCTGATCTGCAGGTGGGTGACATCGTGGTGGTGCGCCCGGGTGGGCGGGTGCCCGCGGACGGGAGGATCGTGCAGGGCTCGGCCAGCATGGACGAGTCGATGATCACCGGCGAATCGCGCCCGGTACGTCGCAGCGACGGCGACCAAGTCATCGCCGGCACCGTCGCCACCGATTCCGGGGTCCGGGTCGAGATCACCGCAATCGGTGAAGACACTGCTCTCGCCGGGATCCAGAAACTGGTGACCGAGGCGCAGAACTCATCCTCACGAGCGCAGCGACTCGCAGACAAGGCGGCAGGGTGGCTGTTCTGGTTCGCACTCGGCGCTGCCGCCATCACCGCGATCGTCTGGACGGTCGTCGGCCTGCCCGACGCCGCAGTGATCCGCACGATCACCGTGCTGGTAATCGCCTGCCCGCACGCTCTGGGCCTGGCGATTCCGCTCGTCGTGTCGATCGCGACCGAGAGGGCCGCGCGTGGAGGCGTTCTGATCAAGGATCGTCTCGCGCTGGAGAGCATGCGCACCGTCGATACCGTCCTGTTCGACAAGACCGGCACGCTCACCAAGGGCACTCCCGCTGTGACCGCGATCGACCCCGTCTCCGGAACCGACCCTGATCAGTTGCTGGCGTGGGCGGCGGCCGCGGAAGCAGACTCCGAGCACCCGCTCGCTCGCGCGATCGTGAACGCGGCGAAGGAGAAGACTCTCACGGTCTATTCCTCCTCCGACTTCGAATCTTCCCCGGCGGTTGGGGTGCGTGCACGTGTCGATCGACGCATCGTGCAGGTCGGTGGCCCGTACATGCTCGAGCAGGAGCACGCCTCCGAGCTGCCGGTCGCCGACGAATGGCGCGATGAGGGGGCGATCATCCTCCACGTGCTCGTCGACGGCCAGGTCGCCGGAGCGCTGCGTTTGGCGGATGAGATCCGCTCGGAGTCGCGTCACGCCGTCGACGCCCTCCATGAGCGCGGCGTGCAGGTGGTCATGATCACCGGTGACGCCGACGCGGTTGCCGCCTCGGTCGCGAGCGAACTCAGCATCGACCGCTACTTCGCCGGGGTCCGACCGGAGGACAAGGCCTCGAAGGTGAAAGAGCTTCAGGGCGAAGGCCGCAAGGTCGCGATGGTTGGAGACGGTGTCAACGATGCCCCCGCGCTCGCGCAGGCCGACGTCGGTATCGCCATCGGCGCGGGAACGGATGTCGCGATCGCGTCCGCGGGCGTCATCCTCGCCAGCGACGACCCCCGTTCGGTGCTGTCGGTGATCGAGCTGTCGCGGGCCAGCTACCGGAAGATGAAACAGAACCTCTGGTGGGCCGCCGGCTACAACCTGCTCTCCGTCCCCCTCGCGGCCGGCGTGCTCGCCCCGATCGGGTTCGTGTTGCCCATGTCAGTGGGTGCGCTGCTGATGTCTCTGTCGACCATCGTGGTCGCCCTCAATGCACAGCTGCTGCGCCGACTGGATCTGCGCCCGGACGCGGTGACGGGCACGTAGCCGGGAATCAGAGGCGCATAGTCTGCGGTGTTAGCATCCTGAGCAGAGTGGAGGGTCCCCGCATGCATGTCGCGTTTCGCAGCGCACGCCCGCAGCTGTCGCTGCGCGCGCTGTTGATGCTCGGCGCGGCCACGCTCATGGTCATCGTCGGGCTGCTGGCCATGCACACCTTCACCGCCGAACCAGCCGGGCACGGATCGCCCGGGCTCACCCACTCAACATCCGCAGCCGGCGATGAGCACGCCCCTGACGTGATGGGCACCGCCTGCGATGGGCCCTGTCACGTAAGCACCGGGCCCGACCAGGGCCACAACGACATGCTGACGGCCTGCGTGCTCGCGCTACTCGCCGGCCTCCTGCTGCTGCTTCCTCCGACGCTGATCCACGGTCGCGGCCTGCCCCTTCACCGAGCGATGAGCCTGGTGAGATGGGGTGCGACCGGTGTTTTTCCGCGGGCTCCCTCGCTCACGTTCCTTTCGATAAGTCGCACCTGAGTAGTCGCCGCCGACCCGAGCGGTCGGTTTCGTGGCGCCGCCTGGCGCCGTTATTTGCGAACCCTCATACGACTTATCGAAGGAACAATCATGAACAAGAAGATCGCCCTCGCTGTCAGCACCGGCATTCTGACACTCGCGCTGGCGCTCAGCGGCTGCGCGGACAGCGGCACCGCGCCGTCCAGCGAGACCACCTCCCCGTCGCAGTCGTCGTCGACCTCACAGGCGACTGAGGCGGATGAGATGTTCGTCACGATGATGATCCCGCATCACCAGCAGGCCATCGAGATGGCCGACATCCTGCTCGCCAAGGACGGGGCAGACCCACGCGTGGTCGAGCTCGCCGAACAGATCAAAGCAGCGCAGGGTCCCGAAATCGACAAGATGCTCGGATGGCTCGAAGACTGGGGCGTGGACTACGACCCTGACTCCATGGGCGGCATGGACCATGGGTCAATGGGCGGTGACGACAGCATGATGTCCGAAGAAGACATGACCCTGCTGGAGAACGCAGACGCCGCCGAGGCCAGCCGTCTGTTCCTCGAACAGATGATCGTGCACCACGAAGGTGCCGTCGACATGGCGCAAACTGCCCTTGACGACGCGCAGAGCCCGGACGTCCTCGACCTCGCCCAGCAAGTGATCGACGATCAGACCGCAGAGATCGCCACAATGCAGGAACTCCTGGAACAGCTCTAGGACCCGACTCGGGCGGGCCCAGAAACGTTCGGCCCGCCCTCACCGGCCACCTCTTTGCCACGCCCTCGACATCCATTACATGTCGGTGCGCTCCTGCCGCGCGCCGCGAAGCCAGGCCGTCCCGCGGCCGCCACCGGAAGCCATCATGAAACGCTCACTCCTTCTCGCCACTGCCACGGTGACCGCCCTCGCCGTCATCGCCACCGGCTGCACCGCAACACCGCTCGGAAACCCCGACTCGGCACCCCGCATCGACCACATCCACGGCATCGCCGAAGACCCACGTGGCGATGACCTGCTCATCGCCACGCACAACGGCATCTTCACCCTCGACCCCGGCGGGAAGATCTCCGGCCCGATCGGCGGACACGATTTCGACGCCATGGGATTCACCGCCTGGAAAGACACGCTGTTCGCGTCCGGACACCCCGGGGAAGACACCCCGCCTGAACTGGGAGCCCCGAACCTCGGCATCATCCGCAGCGACGACTACGGGAACTCCTGGTCCCCGATCGCCCTCAACGGGACCACCGACTTCCACGTCCTGACCGCAGGACCCGACGGCGTCCTGTACGGCATCCCTTCCAGTCAGGTGAACCTACTCACCAGCACCGACGAGGGAAGCACCTGGACAGAGCGTGCACCCCTCGGCGCCGCTGATCTCGCCGCCACCGAATCCGGCGTGTACGCCGCCGCCGAAGAAGGCCTCCTCCTCAGCACCGACGGCGGCAACACCTTCACGCCCGTCGATGCGGCCCCTGTCCTGTACGCCCTGGAGGCGCGCACGGACGGCACCCTTCTTGGTGCTGGTACGGACGGCGTCCTGTGGTCACAGGACGAAAGCGGTGCCTGGCAGCAGCTGGAATCGCTGCGCGGCGCCGTGCAAGCCCTCTCCGTCATCGACGAGCGCATCATCCTCGTTGACGACCGTGGCATCGTCGAGATCTCCACAAACGGCACGACCGTCCTCAGCCCCGCCCAATAGGGGGCGGATACCGACAAAGCCCCGCGCTCCAAGACTTCTCATGAACAAGCCCAAGAACCCATTGCGGAATCTCACGTTCTTCATCACAGCCGCGACGATCGCCGTCGCCCTCCTCGCCATCGCCAGTTTCCTCACGATCGGAGCGATCTTCCAATGACCCGCGCCGGAACCCACCCGCTCGATCCTGTGCGAACGCATCGACGCCTCGTTCGCCTCGGGTACGTGCTCCTGGCCACGGGCCCGGTCCTCGCACTCGCGCACTTGCTGAGCGACACGCAATCGACCGATGCCGCCTGGTGGACCTACACAGTCGCCAGCTACGACATCGCGCTGATCATCGTCATGGCTGCCGTGGCATTGATCCTGCGGGATCCCCCGCCTGGGGGAACGGATCAGCGAGACACTGCGCCCTGAGCGTTGAGGCCGCATCACGGCTGGGGTTACCATGCCCTCCCGGGGTATTCAACGGGGTGCCGCAGGCGACACCGTGATCGTAGTTTGAGAGTTCCAGGACGACGAGAGGATTCGATCATGACTGTCGTGGCAGAAATGCTCCGCTCCTATCCGAAGGACCTCGGACAGGTCGACCAGAAGGCGCTCGTGGACTGTATCGAGGCCTGCATGGACTGCGCCCAATCGTGCACCGCATGCGCGGATGCGTGCCTGAGCGAGGAGATGGTCTCAGAGCTCACGAAGTGCATCCGCACGAACCTGGACTGCGCCGACCTCTGCGACACCACCGCGCGCATCCTGTCCCGACACACCGGCTACGACACCAACCTCACCCGGGCAGCCCTGGAAGCGTGCCGCACCGCGTGCGCGAGCTGCGCCGACGAGTGCGAGAAGCACACCATGCACGAACACTGCACCGTGTGTGCCGCGGCCTGCCGGCGATGCGAAGACGCGTGCGCCACGCTCCTCGCAACCCTCTGAACCGGACGCTCGTCAACCGCGCGACGCGCAACCAATCCAGACGAACAG
This sequence comes from Microbacterium sp. NPDC077184, assembly GCF_040687055.1. Classification (NCBI taxonomy): domain Bacteria; kingdom Bacillati; phylum Actinomycetota; class Actinomycetes; order Micrococcales; family Microbacteriaceae; genus Microbacterium; species Microbacterium sp. NPDC077184. The sequence goes on along the minus strand of NZ_JBFBMM010000001.1, from coordinate 263,366 downwards.
GTGAATCACATGTCACAGGATGCCCATGAAGGAAGCGAACGACAAGCAAAGGACAAGAAGCACGGCTCGCTGAAGATGTACCTGCGTTTCGCGGCGATGATCCTCACCGGCATGGTCGTGATGTACTGGACGATGTTCGCCGGAGTGTGGGAATGGGGACACATCCGCTTCAGCGAGAGCCGCATATTCATGGCTCTCACCATGGGCGGCGCCATGGGCCTCGTTATGCTCGCCTGGATGCTGAACATGTACAAGAACACCAAAGCGAACATCGCCGTCGTCATCGTCAGCGTCCTCCTGCTCGGAGGCGGCGTCGCGCTCGACCGTAGCCAGATCACCGTCGACGACACCGCATACATGCGGGCCATGATTCCCCACCACTCCCTTGCGATCACCAGATCTGAACGAGCGCAGATTCAGGACATCCGGGTCTGCGAGCTCGCCGTCGGGATCAGCGAAGCTCAGCGGCGAGAGATCCTAGAAATGGACTGGCTGATCGACGATATTGAACGCAACGGACTCGCCACGACACCCGAGGACGCGCAGAACCGGCCCGTTCCCGACTTCGACCGGGCTGCCGACCGTGAATGCACCGACGACGAGTAGCGACGCCCGGGCGTGGCCAAGATGTCTGCGACGAGATAGTCACCGAGGTCCGCTGAAAGTCCCCACCACCGAATGAGTTTCGGAGAGCCACTGCGGCAGCTCGCCGTGAGACTCTAACCGAATCAGTCAGAAACGATGAAATTCGAGGCCCTCCGCAACGCCCCAAAAGCCCGCCCGGGGCAGCTCGCGGATCGTCGCCGAGTCGATACCCGGGCGAAACACCCGCCGTCCTATCGTGGACCATGGCGCCTTCTTCCGATTCCGCAGCCCGATCCACCGTCGTCGCCCTCGTCGGATGCGACAGCGACGAGCTCCTCGAGGGGATCTCCGACCTCCCCGCCGTCGCCGCCCTGTCTCTGCGCGGACAGGATCCGACCGACGCGGCGCTCGCGATCGCGACGCGTCCGCAGCCCTACGTCGTGCATGACGCCGACCCGCTCGAACACGTCGCCGCCGCGTGGGTGGAGCTCTTCCAAGAGCGCACCACCCTCGGCACGCTCGAGGTCGAGGTGGAGGCGCTTCTGGCGCTGTTCGCGTCCGGCGCGGCGTTCATGCCCGACTACTACGTCGTCGCCTCCCCCGGCGCGGTCGAGGGCGAGTGGCGGCACTGGTGGTTCGGAGCCCTCGCCCATCACGCCCCGGCGCGCGTGCTCCCGATCGAGGGGTCGGCCACCGCCATCCGCCAGCGACTCCGGAGCCTCCCGGCGTCTCGCCCGTGGCCGGACCCGGCGTCGTGGCTTCCGGCGGTGCACTTCGACATCCCGGACCGCGTAGGGCTCTACGGCGCACGCGGCGCCGCCTGAGTCCGCGGTACCCTCGCCCGTGGCCTCGATCCTGTCCTACACGCACGCCGGCGCGACGCTCGTCGCCGAACTGCGCAACGAAGGAACCGGCGTCGGCCCCGGTCCGTTCCTCCTCATCCATGGGATCGGCATGGGCCGGAGCGTGTTCACGGACCTCATCTCGCACCTCGACGATGCGGCCCCCGTCGTCGCCGTCGACCTGCCGGGATACGGCGAAGCGCCACCGCCCGTCCGGGTCCTGACGATGGAGCGCACCGCCGACCTGCTCGCGGCGTTCCTCGAGCATCACATCCGGGTCCCCGTCGTGGCGATCGGCCACTCGATGGGGTCTCAGATCGTCGTGGAGCTCGCGGCCCGGCATCGGCGAGCACGACCTCGTCGCCCCGCGCCGCTGGTGCACCCGCATCACCGAGCTCATCCCCGCCGCGAAGCTGACCGAGATTTCGCATCACGGTCACGAGACGATGATCCGGGATGCCGCACCCGCCGTCGCCCGCATCCTCCCGTTCGTGGCGAGATGAGCGGGCGAGGCGGAAGGCGTCAGGGGCGATCGGGAGCTGCGGCGTCGCCCGTAGAGATCTGACGCACGAGTTCATCGATCTCGTCGTCGGGGAGCGCGATGCCGGTCTGCTCGAGACGCTGCGCGAGCACGTGGCGAATCTCGTCGAACGTTCGGGTGCCGACATCCGATCGGGTCTGCGCGACGATGCCGGCGACCTTCGCGACGTCATCGGCGTTGTTCTGCGACATCGCGGGAAGTCGCTGCTCGGTGGCATCCCCGAGGCCGTTCTTCCGCTGCGCCTCTCCGACGGTGAGGGTGTCGCGCTCGGCGTCCTGACCGTGGTGGTCGGCGCTGCCGACCACACCGATGCCGACCGCCTCGTGGCTCACGCCGTTGTCGCCGGTGTTCTCGCCTGTCGTGCTCATGGCGCACTCCTCTCGTCCGTGCACCAGCCTCACACCGCGACGCCGCCGATCCACGGGCTTGACAACACCCCTCAGGTGCGCTTCGGCTCCGTACGCGCGGCCGCGGCCTGGTCGCGGTCGCGCGCGATCTCGCGGCCGACGACCGCCGCCCCCGAGGTCAGGAGCGCACGACGCCAGGGCAGCGTGCCCTCGATCTCGATCTGGATCGACATCGACAGCACCGTCCGGATGACCACGATGATGCCGAGGATCAGGGCGTCTTCCATCGACGGCTTCGACGTGATCGTGCGGATGAGGTCGGCGGCGACGAGCACCTCGAGGCCTAGGAGGATCGCTCCCCCGAGCGTCGTGCGGAGCGTCGTGAACGCGGCCTGCCCTCCGTCGCCGCGGGCGAGAGAACGGATGCCGAGCACCACGGCGACGACGAATCCGATCACCATGGCCGTCGCGCCGATCAGTTCGAACGCGATCGCGACGGCGACGAAGACCTCTTCCAGGTTCACGCCGCCAGCATAGGGTGCGGGAGGCGTCAGGCCGAACGCCGATCGGCGAGGATCGCGGCACGCTCGGGGTGGTCGGCGAACCAGTCGGCGACGTACCAGCACACCGGGGAGACCCGTCGGTCGCCCCGCCCCTCGATGTCGGCGACGGCACGCTCGACGACCTCGGCGGCGTATCCGTGGCCGCGGAAGGTCGGAACGGTGTACGCGCGCGTCAGGGCGACGGTACGGCCATCGTCGCGGTAGTCCAGGACACTGACGAGGTCGTCACCGTCGTGGAGGGTGTAGCGCGACGCGTCGTGTTCATGGGAGAAACGCAGATCGGTCACCACGACAGGCTACGCCTGCGGCGCCCGGCCAGCCGCCGCTCGCACCCGGTCGCGGCGACTTCACGGGCGTCAGGGCGTGACGCCCGTGCGCGCGAGCTTCCCGTACCAGCGCCCGGAGTCCTTCACCGTGCGCTCGAGGGTGTCGAAGTCGACGCGGACGATCCCGAAGCGCTTGGCGTAGCCGTAGCCCCACTCGAAGTTGTCGAGGAGCGACCACACGAAGTAGCCGCGCAGGTCGACCCCGCGCTCCATCGCGCGATGAGCGGCGGTGAAGTGGCGTCGCAGGTAGTCCCGACGCTCAGGGTCGGGGACCGTGCCGTCCTCCGCGACGACGTCGTCGAAGGCGGCGCCGTTCTCGGTGACCATGAGCGGCTGGTCGGGGAACTCCTCCCCCAGCGCGACGAGGAGTTCCTCGAGCCCTTCGGGCGCGATGTTCCACCCCATGGCCGTGTACGGCCCCGGCTGCTCGACGAACTCCACGACGGTGTCGCTCCCCGGCCACGCGGTCGCACCGGGGACGCCCTTGTGTCCGTCGTTCGTCTGCTTCGGCGAGACGCCGTCCCACATCCGCACGGTGGCCGTGGAGTAGTAGTTGACGCCCAGCACATCGATCGGCTGACGGATGTCGGCGAGGTCGCCGTCGCGCACGAACGACCAGTCGGTGACCTCGCGGGTGTCGGCGAGGAGGTCCTCGGGGTACGCGCCGTGCAGCATAGGACCGGTGAACGCGCGGTTCGCCAGGGCGTCGATGCGCCGCATCGCCTCCGCCGCACCGTCCCCCTCGCCCCGCAGGACGTGGAAGTTGAGGGTGACCGAGTAGTCGGGGTCGCCGGCGGAGGTCGCCCGGAGCGCCTGGACGGCCCGCCCGTGCGCGAGGTTCAGGTGGTGGACGGCGGCGAGCGCGGCATCCGGTTCGTGCCGCCCCGGCGCGTGCCCGCCCTGCCCGTAGCCGAGGTAGGCCGAGCACCACGGCTCGTTGAGCGTGGTCCAGGTGTGCACGCGGTCGCCGAGCGCCGCACCCATGACCTCCGCGTAGCGCTCGAACGCATCGGCCGTCGTGCGGACGGGCCACCCGCCGGCATCCTCCAGCGCCTGCGGAAGATCCCAGTGGTACAGCGTCGCCACGGGACGGATGCCGCGCTCGAGCAGCCCGTCGACCAGGCGGGAGTAGAAGTCGATGCCCGCCTGATTGACCTCGCCGGTTCCGGTGGGCATGATGCGGGGCCACGCGATCGAGAAGCGATACGCCCCGAGACCGAGGTCGTCCATGAGGTCGAGGTCGGCCTCCGCCCGGTGGTAGTGATCGCAGGCGACGTCGCCGGTATCCCCGTTCCACACCTTCCCGGGGGTCTTGGAGAACGTGTCCCAGATCGACGGCCCGCGGCCGTCTTCGTCGAACGCGCCCTCCACCTGGTACGCGGCGGTCGCCGACCCGAAGGTGAAGCCCGCGGGGAAGACGAGTCCGCTGTCTCGGTAGTCGGCGCGGCCGGTCGTCGTGGTCGTGGTCGTGGTCATTCGGTCACTCCCGTGCGGTCGATGGTGAAGGTGGCGGTGCGGCCGTCGGGCGTCACGATCCGGCGCTCGATGGTACCGCTCCCACCCGGGTAGACCTGCCACGTCAAACCGTCGAGATAGTCGTAATCGGGCCGGTCCTCGCGCGCACCCCAGGGCAGCACGGCGCCCGGGCGGACGTAGAGCGGCAGGCTGAACACGTCGTGCCGCTCCTCGATCCAGCGGCCGCCGAACACCCGCGCGCCGGTGAGGAGGTGCGTCCACTCCCCCGCGGGAAGGTAGAACGGCACCCGCCCGTCGGCGCGGAAGACGGGCGCGACCAGCAGGTCGGGGCCGAGCATGTACTGGCGATCGAGGTAGGCGGCGGCGGGGTCGTCCGGGAACTCCAGCACCATCGGACGCATGAGCGGCACACCGGATGCAGCGGCCTCCTCACCGAGACCGAAGAGGTAGGGCATGAGCCGCATCTTCAGACGTTTGCGGGGAGAAGCAACAAAAAAGTTCCCGCCTCTCCGATTGCGAACCCCGCCGGCATCCACATGGGCGATCTGTCACATTTCGTCACACGTCGCGGGGCACCTTTTCCGCAATTTGACCGTCACGGAAACACTCGGTCATAATCAGCCGCATGACTGACAACGCACGCTCTCTGTCCGCCTGGGAGGCGAACGGGACTGCCGGCATGATGATGGCCGGCCGCGTGGCGCTGTGTTGTCGAATGTGCCACTAGCACGGTGATCCCCGCCGGATCCGCCCGTTGGAGCGAGCCTTCGACGCGCATCGGATCCCCCGAGGCGCCGCGCGGACGCGTCGATCACGCGCCGTCGGAGTCCTCGCACACCGCCCCGCCCGGGCATCCGTCGCCTCAGAGCGATCGAAACGCAGAACCCTCTCCCGGCCACCCACGCCGACGACCTCCCGGGGTTCACCTCCTTCAAGGACCATCATCATGTCGAACACCGCACTCCTCGAGCGTCCCGCCGCCCCCGTCCGTCGCCTCCGCCCCGTGAACCGCCCGACCGTGCCCGCAGAGGCATCCGCCGAGACCGCGTCGGCCCCGACTCCCGCCGCGTCCGGCGATCCCGCCGCGTCCGGCGACACCGGCGCACCCGGCAGCGCCGCCGCGCGCAGCCTCCCGCCCGGCACCGCACCGCGCGGCTTCGCGCTGTACGTCGGCATCGACGAGGCCAAGGCCTCCGCAGCCGGGGTGAACCTCGGCGTCCTCGTCGACGCGCTGCGCCGCACGCTCGCCGACCTCGCCCCCTCGGCCGAGACCTACGCCACCGTCGCCCTCGCGCCCGTCGGCGCCGGCGGACGTGACGTCGACGTCGTGCGGCTCGCGCTCCACGAGCCGTCCGCGGTCGCCCGCACGAAGCAGGACGAGCCGCTCGAGGAGGACGCCGTCGCCGGCGGCGTCGTGGTCGACATCTCCCGCAAGCGCGTGCTGATCGACGGCGAATCGGCAGCCTTCACGTTCAAGGAGTTCGAGCTCCTGCAGTACCTGGTGCTGCGCGAGGGCCGCACGATCGAGCGCACCGAGCTGGTCACGTCGCTCTGGCAGGCCGCCAGCGACGAGGAGGCGCCCGGCGAGCGGACGATCGACGTGCACGTGCGGCGTCTGCGCGCCAAGCTCGGCCGGTACGAAGACATCGTGCGCACCGTCCGGGGCGTCGGATACCGCTTCGATCGCCACGCCGACGTCGTGATCCACTACGGCCACGGCACGCCGTCGCCCGACCGCTTCTGACCGCCGCGCCCGTCTCGCACGGCATCCGTCGTCGGTTCGTGTGGCGCATGTGGCCCCCTCGTGCTCGGTGAGGCGGCCGCGACCGCCACACGAACGCGCTCACCGCGAGCGCGCGGGGCGACGTCGGCGGTGCGACGTAGGGTCGAGGGCATGACGATCGTCGAGCGCACGCGCGAGCAGGTCCGCACGCGCCCGGCGACGCCGGCGCGACCCGAGACGCAGCCGCGACCCGAGGCGCCGCTGCAGACCGAGTACCGGCCGCGCCATCCGCTCGATCTCCGCCGCACCGTCATGTTCCAGCGCCGCGGCGCGAACGACCCGACGATGACGATGGCGGGCGCCGTCATCTGGCGGGCGAGCCGCACCCCCGAGGGCGTCGCGACGCTCGCTCTGACGGATGCCGGATCGGGCGTCGTCCGCGCGGCGGCCTGGGGTCCGGGGCGCGAGTGGGCGATCGCCCACGTCCCCGATCTCTGCGGCGCGCGCGACGATGCCACCGGGTTCGCCGCGGAGCGGCATCCGCTGGTCGCGGAGCTTTTCCGCCGGATGCCGGGGCTTCGCCTCGGACGCACCGACGGGGTGTTCGACGCCCTCGCCTGCGCGATCTTCGAGCAGAAGGTCACGGGGATGCAGGCCTTCGCCGCGTGGCGGCGGATCGTCTCCGCGTTCGGCGAGACGGCACCGGGTCCGACGCCGCGCGCGATGGTGGCGCCTCCTGACATCGACGGCTGGCGGGACATCCCCTCGTGGGCGTGGCACCGCGCCGGTCTCGAACCCCCGCAGTCCAAGACCGTGGTGCGTGCCGCGCGGCGGGGCCGCTCGATCGTCCGCGCCGTCGAGGCCGCGAGCGACGGCGAAGCGGTCGACCGTGTCCTCGTCTCGCAACACGGGATCGGCCCGTGGACGTCGGCCGAGACGCGCATCCGCGCCCTCGGCGACGCCGACGCCGTGAGCGTGGGCGACTTCCACCTCGCACATGAGATCGGCTACGCGCTCGCCGGAGCGCGCACCGACGACGACGGGATGCTGGCCCTGCTCGAACCCTGGAGCGGACAGCGGCAGCGCGTCATCCGCCTGCTCGCCGCCGGCGGGGTCCGCGAGCCGCGGCGGGGGCCGCGCCTCCACCCCGAGGACCACCGCGACCGCTGACGCGTCTGCGCAACCGAAGGCGGGTTGCGTGTCGAAGCCTCTGCCGCGCGCGGCGCGTGCGCGCTATCCTGGCGCGCAAGGATCGCGATGCCGCGACCCTCGGAGGAGTACCCGAATGCTCGCCACCCTGCCCGATGCACCCGCCAACGTGCTCGCGTTCCGCGCCGTGGGTTCCGTCCACGCGGACGACTACCGCACGGTCCTCGACCCTGCGATCGACCGGGTGATCGCCGCCGGCGACGTGGTCAACCTGGCCCTCGTCTTCGGCGACGACTTCGACGGCTACTCCTTCGGCGCGCTGTGGCAGGACGCCCGCCTCGAGAGCAAGCCGGCGAGCGCATGGGGCCGCATCGCCCTCATCACCGACCACACGGCCGTCGCCGAGATCATCCACGCGATCGCCTTCCTCTTCCCCTGCGAGCTGCAGATCTTCCGGACGTCGGCGAAGGACAAGGCGATGGTCTGGGCCTCGCGCGCGCCGCAGCGACCGACGATGACGGATGCCGCTCCCTAAAGCACTCCTTTCCCCGACTCCATCGCGGCCATGGAGGATTCGTCGCTGTAAACGTCTCGTTACAGCTGTTCGCCGATGCCTTGAGTGCGCCTGTCACAATGCGAGCATGTGTGCACACTCATCGACATATCGAAGGATGCGCCCATGAACCTCCCCCGCCCCAGTTCCGAAGAGATCGCGGCCGCGGCCGCCCACTACGGCTTCCACCTCTCAGACGGCGAAACCGCCGAACACGTCGCGCTCACATCCGCCGCTCTCAATTCCTACGACACCGTCGCCCGCCTCTACGCTGGCATCGCGCCGGTATCCCCTCCCCGCGCATGGACTCGTCCGCAGAGCGAGGAAAACCCGTACAACGCCTGGTACGTCACCAGCGACATCTCGACCGGCGCCGAGGGGCCCCTGAGCGGCAAACGAATCGCCGTCAAAGACAACGTGGCCGTAGCCGGCATCCCGATGATGAATGGATCCCGCAGCCTCGAAGGTTTCGTGCCCTCGGAGGATGCCACCGTGGTGACGCGACTGCTGGACGCGGGAGCGACCATCGCCGGCAAGGCCGTCTGCGAAGATCTCTGCTTCTCGGGCAGCAGCTTCACAGCTGCAACCGGCCCGCTGCCAAACCCATGGAACCCGGAGTATGCCAACAGCGGCTCATCGAGCGGAAGCGCGGCTCTGCTAGCCGGGGGCGTCGTCGACCTCGCGATCGGCTGCGATCAGGGCGGTTCGATCAGGATGCCGGCGGCCTGGGGCGGTGTCGTCGGACACAAGCCGACGTGGGGACTGGTTCCCTACAGCGGGTGCTTCCCCATCGAGCGCACCATCGATCACGTCGGACCGATGGGAACCAGTGTGAGCGACGTCGCCGCGATGCTCCACGTCATGGCGGGGCGCGACGGCCTGGACCCGCGGCAGCCGGACGACCTCGTTCCGCAGGACTTCGTAGCCGCCGTCTCCCAAGACGTCACGGGCCTGCGTGTCGGAGTGCTGCGCGAAGGCTTCGGGATACCTGGGATGTCCGACGACCGGGTGGACGACCTCGTGCGCGCGTCGGTCGCCACTCTGGAGGCCGTCGGTGCCGTCGTTTCGGATGTCAGCGTGCCGATCCACGGTGACGGCGCCTTCGACATCTGGGCGGTCATCGCTACGGATGGCGCCGCGTACCAGATGTTCGATGGCAACGGATACGGCCTCAATTCGCTCGGCTACACAGATCCCGAGGCAATGGAGTTCTTCTCATCAGGACGCCGAGCGCATGCGGACGAGATCGCGGCCAACGTGCGGCACATCGCGCTCTCCGGGCACTACGGGCTGACCCGTTTCGGTGGCTCCTACTACGCGCGCGCACGACGCCTGGTACCAGGACTCATCGCCGCCTACGATGCGGCGCTGGCAGATGTCGACGTGCTGGTAATGCCGACGATCCCGTTCCTGCCCGGCCGATTGCTCGACGCGGGAGCTGCCTCGATCTCCGAGACCGTCGGAGCCGCGCTCGGCACCCTCTTCAACACCGCTCCCTTCGACGCCACCGGGCACCCGGGGATTTCGGTTCCGGCAGGGCTCGTCGATGGCTTGCCTGTGGGGATGATGATGGTTGGCCGTCGCTTCGATGACGCGACAGTTCTGCGGGCAGCGGCCGGCTACGAGCGCGCTGCGGGCCCGTTTCTGACAGCCGCCTGACGCGTTACGGTGTGTCGATGGGCCTGGCGCCGTCGACACGATCGGAGCATGACGTGGATGTGGAATCTGCCTTCGAAGCACTCTCTCATCAGGTGCGCCGTGAGATCGCGGCGCACCTGGCCGAGTCCGGCGAACTGTCGGCGGGAGATATCGCGGATCGAGTCCCGCAAGTCGGACGAACCACGGTCTCGAGTCATCTGCGGATTCTGCGTACGGCGGGCATTGTGATCGAACGACAAGATGGGCGATACCGTTACTACCGCTTGGACCAGGATGGCATCGTTCGGGAGGTCCTCTCCTTCATGCAGCAGATTCTGCGCCAGCCGGTCACGGATCTCGCGGAGACTGCGACGGCGCTCGACCGTACAGAGCGCCGGACGGGCTGATGGAGGCTTCTTCCCTCGTGCTGACGACGTCGGAGGACGTGCCGCTTTCTCCCGCCGAGGTCTTCGGTTCGTTCGGGCGTGCGGGAACGGGGAACTGGCTGTTCTCCGCGTCATTCGATGACCTGCGGGTCGGTCAAGCGATCTCCCTCCTCCTCCCCGAGGAACTCACCGGACTGGGTGAACGCGCCTGCATCATCGGTGTGCTCTCCGTGGTCAGCCCCGGCCGCCGCATCGAGGTCCAGCACACCCAACCGTGGCGCGGACGACTGGTCATCGCGCTGAAGCGAACCGGGCCGCGCGCGACGCGGGTCCGCGTGAGCGAGCACTTCGACGAACGCGGCCTGCGATGGATGATGCGGGCGAGGGGCTGGCCAAGTGCGGAGGCCAACCCCTCTCGTACCCACCGCATCGGTCTGCTGACAAGCAAGTCGGGCACAGTAGCGATGTTCACCGCTGGATGCGAGAACCTTGCCGAACTGGCGGTGGAACAGCTCAACCTCGACGGCGGCGTGGGCAATCTTCCCTTCGAACTGCTCGTCGGCGACGATGGCTCGGCCCCTCGCCAGGGCGTGAGCGAGGTGCGCCGGCTGGCGCGCCTCGGATGCAGCGTCATCATCGCTAGCGTCTCCTCCGCGACGTATCGGGCCGTGGAGGCGGCGATGGCGCACGAGGACGTGCTGCTCATCCAGCCGATCATGAATGAGGGCGGTCTAGGGGCAAACCCGCTGTCTTTCCGCCTGGGGGAGCGTCCGCGATCGCAATTCCGCCGCTCCCTGCAATCCGTCCCCGACGCAGCGCGAGCCGCGTGGTTTCTGGTCGGAAACTCGTACGCCTGGTCCGAGGGCGCGCACCGAGCCGTTCGGGAAGACCTTCGTCGGAGGCGAGCTCTCGTTCGCGGAGAGCACCTGCTTCCGCTCGGCGCCCAGGATTTCGCCCCCGTCATCGACAAGATCCAGCAGTCCGGGGCGGATTTCGTCCTCTCTTCACTGGTCGGACACGATGAGGTGGCTTTTCAGCGCACCTTATGGGCGTCTGGTCTCCGCCACACCGTGACGACCGTGTCCCTGACAGCCGACGATCTCACTGTCGATCACATCGGTCGCGCGGCTGCCGAAGGCGTGTGGGCAGTGTCGGGCTACTTCTCCGGCCTCGGCTGCGCGGACGACGGCCCGCTGCAGGCGCACAACACGCAGCGCTATGGTCCGTGGGCGCCGGCGATCACCACCTATTCAGAATCCACGTACACCGCCATTCAGGTATACGCGCGGGCTCTCGCTGCCGCCGGTCGCGACGCTTCCCGCCGCGAGATCGCGACGGCCCTGTCCTCGATCGCGTATCGAGCGCCGCGCGGCGCGATCCGGGTCGATGGGCGCCAGCATCTGCACGGCCCGCTGCACGTCGTCCAGGCACGACAGGGCACATGGCGATCCGCATGAGCCGAGGGAGCGCGGACACCATCGATGGTGACTCGTCAGCGCCGCCCCTAGGCTGAGCGCATGACTACCCCTCGCTCGCGCTGGACGCGCGGCCGCTCCGGCTGGGCCTTCGGCACCGCCCTGGTCTTCGCGCTCGGCATCATCTTCGGCCTCATCTGGGAGAACCTGCTGCTGGGCCTCGTGATCGCCGCCGCGGTCTCGATCGGCTGGCTCATCGCCTACGAGTCCTGGCGCGGTCGCAACGTCGGGCTCGAGAACCGCGACGACGACGGAGCTCAGCTCTAGCCGCCCCGACGGAGACCGGAACCATGCGGATCGCGATCGCGGGAGCAACAGGACGCGTCGGCGTACCGGCGAGCGAGATCGCCCGCGCGCGCGGTCACGACGTCGTCGCGCTCACCCGCACGGATGGCGTCGATCTTGTCACCGGCGCCGGCACGGACGCGGCGCTGACGGGCGTGGACGTCGTCATCGACGTGACCCACCACGAGACCCGCAGCACCCGCCGGTCGGTGGACTTCTTCACCGCGGTCACCGCCACGCTGCTCGATGCCGAAGTCCGGGCGGGTGTCCGACACCACGTCGCCCTGTCGATCGTCGGCATCGACGGCCAGACCTCCGGGTATTACGCCGGCAAACTGGCCCAGGAGGCGGCGGTGCAGGCGGGACCGGTCCCCTGGACCCTTCTCCGCGCCACGCAGTTCCACGAGTTCGCGGGGCAGATCTGGGAGGTCGCCTCCGTCGGTCCCCTCCACCTGGCGCCCCGGATGCGCACGCAGCCGATCGCGGCACGGGAGGTCGCCTCCCACCTCATCGACCTCGCCGAAGGACGCCCGCGCGGACGCGCCCGCGACCTCGCCGGTCCGCACGAGGAGAGCCTCGTCGCCATGGTCCGCGCCTACGGCCGGGCGATCGGGCGCCCGGCGACGCGCTGGCGCGTGCCCGCCATCTCACTCCCGGGCGATTTCGGCCGATGGCAACGCGACGGTTCCGCCCTTCCGGGTGCGGGTGCGACCCTCGGCGAGCAGACCTTCGCCGACTGGGTCGAGGAGACCCGCGCCGCGCGGTGATCCCCGCCCGCGGTGAACGCCGACTGAACAACCCCTGAGTCGCCTTGCCGCGGATCGACGCGGCCGACTACGGTAACCGAGGGCGCCCTGCGCCCGAACCGAACCGCGAGAGCGAGGTGATCTTGATGCCCAGTGACAGTTGCAGTCCTCGGCCGGACGCCGCGCACCCTCGCGATCTCTCCTCCTGAGCGCGACACCCGCGCGTCCGGCGATCATCCGGATGCCGCTCCCGTCGGCATCCGGCATCCGTTCGCCCTCGCGCGAGCCGTTCGCGCGCGACAGGAGTGAGATCCGTCATGACCCCCGAGCAGACCCGCGCCCTCGATGACCGTGTACTGGCGATCGAACAGGCCCTCAGCGCCGACGATCTGGCCGCGACGTCGTCGCTGATCGCCGACGCCCCCACCCACGAGGTGGTGGCCGTGATCGAGCGGCTGGACGCCCGCCGGCGCGCGGTGGTCTACCGTCTGCTGCCGAAGCAGCGCGCCCTCGAGGTCTTCGAGGACCTCCCCGCGTCGCTCCAGGGCGATCTCGTCGACGCGCTGCAGGACTCCGAAGTCGCCGCCGTGTTCGCCGACCTCGATCCGGACGACCGCGTGCGCCTCCTCGACGAGCTCCCGGCCTCCGTCGCCCCACGGCTCCTGCGGGGGCTCCCCGTCGACGAGCGCACGCTCACCGCCGCGGTGCTGGGCTACCCGCAGGATTCGATCGGGCGCCGCATGAGTCCCGAGTACGTCACGCTCCGCCCGACGGTCCGGGTCTCCGACGCGCTCGCCCGCGTGCGTTCCCGCGTCCGCGATGCCGAGACGGTCTACACGATCCCGGTCATCGACGACGCGCGCACGGTCGTCGGCGTCATCAGCCTGCGCGACCTGCTCGGCGGCGCCGACGACGACACCGTGGGCGCGCTCATGAGCGAGCCCCACACCGCGACCGCCACCGACGACGCCGAGGACGCCGCGCGCCTGTGCGCCGACCTCGGCGTGCTCGCGCTTCCCGTCGTCGACAGCGAAGGGCGCCTCGTCGGCATCCTCACCATCGACGACGCCGTCCGCATCCTCGAGCAGGAGGAGAGCGAGGATGCCGCACGCCAGGGTGGTGCCGAGCCGCTCCGTCGACCGTACCTGTCGACGCCGATCCTCCGAATCGTCCGCTCGCGCGTGGTGTGGCTGTTCGTGCTCGCGGTCGGCGCGACCCTGACGGTGCAGGTGCTGTCGGTGTTCGAAGACACCCTGGCGCAGCTCACCGTGCTGGCGCTGTTCGTACCGCTGCTCATCGGAACGGGCGGAAACACCGGCAACCAGGCCGCGACGACCGTGACCCGGGCCCTGGCGCTCAGCGAGGTACGCACGCGGGACGTGTGGCGGGTGCTGTCGCGCGAGGTCCGCGTCGGCGCGCTCCTCGGGCTGCTGCTTGGCGTCCTCGGGTTCGCGATCACCAGCGTCGTGTTCGACCTGCAGGTGGGACTGGTGATCGGACTCACCCTGCTGTCGATCTGCACGGTCGCGGCATCCGTCGGCGGTGTCATGCCGCTCCTCGCCCGCGCGATCCGGGTCGACCCGGCCGTGTTCTCGAACCCGTTCATCACGACGTTCGTCGACGCGACCGGGCTCGTCATCTACTTCCTGATCGCCCGCGCGGTGCTGCAGATCTGACCGTTCACATCTCTTCGTGCGTCTCGGGGTCGCCGTCCCACAGCCGACCGCGCTCCAGCGCGGCGACGGCGGCGACCTGGTCGTCGGTGAGGGTGAACCCGAACACGTCGGCGTTCTCGCGCTGCCGGTCGGCGTCGGCGGACTTCGGAATGGGGGTGCTCTGCAGCTGGGTGTGCCAGCGCAGCACGACCTGTGTCGGGGTCGCGTCGTGGACCGCGGCGAGGTCGGTGATGAGCTGCTCGGCGAGCAGATCGCTGCGGCGGGCGAGCGGGCTCCAGCTCTCGGTACGGATGCCGTGCTCCGCGTGGAAGGCACGGAGCGCGCCCTGGGGGAAGTAGGGGTGGAGCTCGACCTGGTTCACCGCCGGGACGACACCGGTCTCGTCGATCAGCTCGGTGAGCATCGCCTCGGTGAAGTTCGAGACACCGATCGAGCGGACGAGTCCCTGCTCGCGCGCGTCGATCATGCCTCGCCACGTGTCGAGGTACTTCCCGACGCTCGGGTTCGGCCAGTGGATGAGCTGGAGGTCGATGCGCTCGAGGCCGAGCCGGTCGAGCGAACCGCGGATGCTGTCGACGGCTTCGGCGCGGCCGTGGTGACGGCCCGGGATCTTCGAGGTGACGATGAGGTCGTCGCGATCGACGTCCGACCGGCGGATCGCCTCACCCACCTCGCGCTCGTTCTCGTAGTTCACTGCGGTGTCCAGCAGCCGGTAGCCGGAGGCGATGGCCGAGACGATCGCCTCGATCCCCTCCTCGCCCCGGAGGTTGTAGGTTCCGAGCCCGAGTTCGGCGAAGGGGTGACCGTCGTTCAGGGTGAGCGCAGGGATCGTCAGCATCCCCCCATGATGCCCGAGGGATCCGACGCGGGGGCGGAGGCGGCGCAGAGCCGGGCGGCGGCGACGTCGAGCGCGTCGACGAAGTACGCTCGGCGGATGCGCGTGATCGATTCCGTGGCGCAGCTGCGGGCCGCCCTCGACCCCGTTCGTCGCCGCGGGGGTCGAATCGGCCTCGTCCCCACGATGGGCGCCCTCCACGAGGGACACCTGACCCTCATCCGCGAGGCCGCGCGGGTCTCGGACGAGGTCGTCGTGTCGGTCTTTGTCAACCCGATGCAGTTCACCGATGCCGCCGACCTCGCCGCCTACCCGCGCGATCCCGAGACGGATGCCGCGATGGCCGCCGCCGCGGGAGCCACCGTGGTCTTCACCCCGAGTCCCGGCGAGGTCTACCCCGCGGGCTTCTCCACCGGCATCCGCGTCGGAGGGGTGAGCGAGCCATGGGAGGGAGCGGCGCGCGGCGCGGCCCACTTCGACGGGGTGGCGCTGGTGGTCACCAAGCTCTTCTTCATGGTGGGCGCCGACGCCGCCTGGTTCGGCCGGAAGGACGCGCAGCAGGTCGCCGTGGTGCGCCGGCTCGTGCGCGACCTGAACATCCCGATCGAGATCCACGCCGTCCCGACCGTCCGCGACACCGACGGGCTGGCGCTGTCGAGTCGGAACGTCCGGCTGAGCGCCGCCGATCGCGACCAGGCCCTCGCGATCCCGCGTTCGCTCGCCACGGCCCGTGCCGCCGTCGCCGACGGCGAGACGGATGCCGCTTCCCTCACCGCACGGGCGATCGCGTCGTTGCGCACGGCCGGGATCGAGCCGGAGTACTGGGCGATCGTCGACCCGGACTCGTTCGCCCCGCTCACCCGGATCGAGGCGGAGGCGCTCGCGATCGTCGCCGCGCCGGTCGGGGGCGTGCGGCTCATCGACAACGAGCTGCTGCGCCCCTGACGTCCGTCGCGGATCAGAAGAGCGTGGAGAGCCCACCGTCGACCACCACGGTCTGACCGGTGAGGTAGGACGCCTCGTCCGATGCGAGGAACGCCACCAGCGCCCCGACCTCGGCGGGGGTCCCCCAGCGGCCGAGCGCGGTGCGGGTCGCGACGACGTCGGCGATCCGCACGTCGACGAGCAGGTCGGCGTTGGAGTCGGTGACGATGGTGCCGGGCGCGACGGAGTTGACGCGGCATCCGAGGGGTCCCAATTCGGACGCGAGGGACCGCGTGAGCCCGTCGAGTCCCGCTTTCGCCGCGGCATACCCGGGATCGCCCGCGCGCCCACGGAGGGCCGCCACCGACGACACCGTGACAATCGACCGGAGCGCTCCGCCGGCGGCCTCGGCTCCGGCCAGGCACCGACGGATCACGTCGTAGACCGCGACGAGGTCCGCCCCCACGAGCGCCGAGAAGGCCGCCGTGTCGAGATCGCGCACGCCGCGACGGTCGCGGATGCCGACGTTGTTGACGAGGATGTCGGGCACGAGGCCCCCCTGCGCCGCCGCGGCGAACGCGGCGTCCAGCTCACCGGGATCGGTGACGTCCGCGGCGAACGCGTGCGCGTCGACGCCGCCCGCCCGCAGCTCCGCGATCCGCGGAGCGAGGGTCACGGCGTCCCGTCCGCCGACGAGGACCCGGGCACCGCGGTCGGCGAGCGCATCCACGATCGCGCGGCCGATCCCCACGCGGCCACCGGTGACGAGCGCCGTGCGACCGGCGAGGCTTCGCGGACGGACCGCGCCGTCGTCGACGGGGATGCTCACCCGAAGCCCTCGGAACCGTCGACCTCGCCGAGGTCGTCGACGCCGTCGAGCGCTGCGGCAACCTCCGCCGCGTCCCACGACGACGCGTTCGACGCCGCGGGGAACGAGCCGTCACGGACGGCCGCGGCGTACTCGTCGAGGGCCGCGACCGTCTCGCCGCCGAGTGAGCGGAACCGGCGCGCGTGGCGCGGCACGAAGTCGTCGTAGAGTCCGAGGAGATCGTGCCAGACCTGCACCTGTCCGTCGCACCCGGCGCCCGCACCGATCCCCACCGTGGGGATGTCGAGCCGTGCGGTGATGGCCGCGGCGAGCTCGGCGGGCACGAGCTCGAGCACGACGCCCCACGCTCCGGCGGCCTGCACCGCGAGCGCGTCGCGCAGCACGCGCCGCGCCTGATCGCGCCCGCGCCCCTGGACGCGGAGGCCGAGCGCATGGACCGACTGCGGCGTGAAGCCGATGTGGGCGAGGACCGGGATGCCGATCTCGACGAGGCGACGGATCGTCGACGCCTGCGCGACCCCGCCCTCGAGCTTGACCGACTGGCATCCGCCCTCGGCCATGAGACGGGTGGCGGCGCGGACGGCGTCGTCCTCGATCGCGTAAGTGCCGAAGGGAAGGTCGGCGACGATCATCGGGCGGGAGGCTCCGCGGGCCACCATGCGCGTGTGGTAGATCATGTCGTCGAGGGTCACCGGCAGGGTGCTGTCGTGCCCCTGCACGACCATTCCGACCGAGTCGCCGACGAGGATCGTGTCGACGGCGCTGCGTTCGACCAGGCGCGCCGAGGTGTAGTCGTACGCGGTGACCATGGTGAACCGCTCCCCCGCATCGCGCATCGCACGGATCCGCTCGATGGTGGTGCGCATGTCGCGCCTCCTCTCCGAGCCGCTCGACGCCGGGCTCACACGCGAGTCCGCGGGCCGGCGGGCATCCTCCAGCCTGTCAGACTCCCGCGCGACGTGGGGCCCGGCCGCTCACGCGAAGGATGCCGGATCCTCCGCGTCCAGCAATCCGCGGATGGTCGTGATGACCCCCTCCTCGGTGTGCGAGGGCGCGCGGAAGCGGGCGCGGTCGACCACCTCGGGATGCGCGCCCGCCATCGCGGACGACAGATGCGCGGCATCCAGCATCTCGAGGTCATTCAGATAGTCCCCGAACGCGGCGGTGTTCTCGGGGCCCACCCCCAGGGCGCGCTGCAGCGCGGTGAGGGCGACGCCCTTGTTGACGCCCCGGTTCATGACGTCGACCCAGTGGGCGCCCGAGACCACGACCTGGTGGGTCTCGCGCACGTCGGCGAGCGCCGCGGCGACCCGTTCACCGCCCGCGAAGCCGTAGACGGCGATCTTGAGGATCTGATCGTCCACGTCGGCGAGCGCGGACACGTGCGAGAGACGCGCGTAGTACGTCGCGGCCTCGTCGGCGAACGCGGCATCCGTCCGCTCGATGTACGCGGAGGCCTTGCCGCACAGCACCACCCCGAGATCCTCGTGGGCAGCGAGGTCGGTCAGGCGCGCGAGCACGGCGTCGACGACGTCCCGGTCCATCGCGACGGAGCTGACCTCCTCGCCCGCCCGCACGACGTACCCGCCGTTCTCGGCGATGAAGACGAGCTCGTCGCGGTGATCGGGGAACGCCTCCTGCAGCGTGGCGAGCTGGCGACCGCTCGCGGGGGCGAAGTGGATGTCGCGCGCCCGCAGCTCCTCCAGGAGCGGCCACAGCGCATCCGGCACCCGGCCTTGCGCATCCAGCAGCGTGCCGTCCATGTCGACGGCGATCAGGCGCAGGTCCTCGGCGGAAGTCACGCCTTCCAGCGTCGCACACCGCACGGATGCCGCCCGCGGGCGGGGCCGCTACGGTAGCGGTGTGACTGCACCCATCGACCCCACCGGCACGTCCGCCTGGGCGGAGCTCGCACGGCTCCGCGACGGCTTCACCCCCGATCTGCGCGCCTGGTTCGCGGCAGACCCCGACCGCGTGAGCGCGCTGACGTTCGATCTGGACGACCTGCGCGTCGACCTGTCGAAGAACCTCGTCGACGCCGAGATCGTCGCCGCCCTCGTACGCCTGGCCGAAGAGACCGGCGTCGCCGACCGCTACGCGGCGATGCGCGCGGGCGCGCACATCAACACCACCGAAGACCGCGCGGTTCTGCACACCGCCCTCCGCCGCCCCGCGGGCGCGTCGCCGGCGCTCGTCGTGGACGGGCAGGACGTCGACGCCGACGTGCAGTCGGTGCTCGAGGCGATGTCGGCCTTCGCCGAGCGCGTGCGCTCGGGCGAGTGGCAGGGGGTGACGGGCAAGAAGGTCACGCACGTCGTCAACATCGGCATCGGAGGCTCCGACCTCGGTCCGGTGATGATCTCCACCGCCCTCCAGCCGTATGCGGATGCCGGCATCCAGGCCCGGTTCGTGTCGAACATCGACCCGACCGACCTCGCGCAGAAGACCGCCGACCTCGACCCCGAGACGACGCTGTTCATCGTCGCGTCGAAGACCTTCACGACGCTGGAGACGCTCACCAACGCCCGTCTCGCCCGCGACTGGCTGTGGGCGGGACTCGCCGCCGCCGGCGCGATCGACGACTCCGACGACGCCCGGACGGATGCCGTGGCGCACCACTTCGTCGCCGTCTCGACGGCGCTGGAGAAGGTCGCCGAGTTCGGCATCGATCCGGTGAACGCGTTCGGCTTCTGGGACTGGGTCGGCGGGCGTTACTCGGTGGACTCGGCGATCGGCGTGTCGCTCGTGATCGAGTTCGGCCCCGAGGTCTTCCGCGATCTCCTCGCCGGCTTCCACGCGGTCGACGAGCACGTGGGATCGACGCCGCTGGCCGAGAACGTCCCGGTCCTCATGGGGCTGCTGAACGTCTGGTACGTGAACTTCCTCGGCGCGCAGTCGCACGCCGTCCTCCCCTACGCCCAGCAGCTGAGCCGCTTCCCCGCGTACCTCCAGCAGCTGACGATGGAGTCCAACGGCAAGTCGGTGCGCTGGGACGGTTCCCCCGTCACCACCGACACCGGCGAGGTCTTCTGGGGCGAACCGGGGACGAACGGGCAGCACGCGTTCTACCAGCTCATCCACCAGGGCACGCGCCTGATCCCGGCCGACTTCATCGCGTTCGTGAACCCCGCCTACCCCCTCGAGGACGGCGGCCGCGACGTGCACGGCCTGTTCCTGTCGAACTTCCTCGCCCAGACCAAGGCGCTGGCGTTCGGCAAGACCGCCGAGGAGGTCGAAGCCGAGGGCACCACCGGCGCACTTGTCGCCGCGCGCACGTTCGCCGGCAACCGCCCGACGACGTCGATCTTCGCTCCGGCGCTGACCCCCCGCGTGCTCGGCGAGCTCATCGCCCTGTACGAGCACATCACCTTCACGCAGGGCACCGTCTGGGGTATCAATTCCTTCGACCAGTGGGGCGTCGAGCTCGGCAAGCAGCTCGCGCTGCAGATCGCGCCCGCGATCGAGGGCGACGAGGACGCGATCGCCGCACAGGATGCCTCGACGCAGGCACTCCTGGAGTACTACCGCACGCACCGGGGCTGAGCCTCGACACATCAGCGCGGCCGGATGGGAATTCCCACCCGGCCGCGCTGCGTTGGGCCCCACATGACCACGGTAGGAATCATCGGAGCAGGACACATCGGCAGCACCCTCGCGGAGGCGCTCTCCGCCCACGGCTACGACGTCGTGATCAGCAACTCGCGCGGCCCGGAGACGCTCGCCCCGCTCGTGGAGCGCCTCGGCGACCGCGTGCGCGCCGCCACGGCGGACGAGGCGGCGGAGGCCGGCGAGTGGGTCGTCGTCACCGTGCCGCTGAAGAACGTCACCGACATCCCCGCGGCACCGCTCTCGGGGAAGATCGTCGTGGACACGAACAACTACTACTGGGAGCGCGACGGCCGCATCGACGCTCTCGAGCAGAAGCAGACGACCACGACGCGGATGGTGCAGGACCACTTCGCCGACGCGAAGGTCGTCAAGGGCTTCAACCACATCCCGTCTGCGGAGATCCTCACGGATGCCGCCGAAGCCGGCGCCCCGGATCGCCGCGCGCTCGTCGCGGCGAGCGACCACCCCGAGGCGACGGCGTTCCTCACGGCGCTGTACGACGAACTCGGCTTCGACACCGTCGCACTGGAGGTCGCCGAGAGCTGGCGGATCGAGCGCGACCAGCCGGGATACGGCATCCGTCTGACGGCCGACCAGCTGCGCGAGAAGCTCACCGCCGCCGAGCGCTGAGCGCCCGCACGAGAACGACGAAGGGCGCCCCCTCCCGGGGGGCGCCCTTCGTCATCAGCGGCTTACTTGAAGGTGTCCTTGACGTCCTCGCCGGCCTTCTTCGCGTCGGCCTTGACCTGGTCGGCCTTGCCCTCCGCGGCGAGCTTGTCGTTGTCGGTCGCGTTGCCGATCGCTTCCTTCGCCTTGCCGGTGAGGTCCTGCGCGGCGTTCTTGATCTTGTCGTCGAGGCCCATGAGGCGTCCCTTCTCTCGGTGGATGTGTCTCGGTGAAGAGGTTCGGAGAACCGCCTTCACGAATGAGAGGCGCACGCGGCACGATTCGTCACAAAAAAGATTGGGGCCGGTTTCGGGCGGGTGGTGCGCTTCGGCCGATGCGGCGCGAGACCGAGGGCTCAGCCCGCGAGGGCCTCCGCCACCCAGCGCGCGTACGCCTGCCACGGCGGAACGCCCCCGGTGACGGCATCGATGTGCGCCCGCAGCTCCGGGGTGTCGCGGAACCACTCCCCGCCCTCGCGCACGGTCGCGAACTCACGGTGTCGTCGCTGTTCGAGCGAGCGCCCGCCCCGCTCGAACCCGAGCAGCTCGTCGTGCCAGATCGCCCGCACCCGCCGGCGCGGATGCCGGGAGGTCCCGATCTTGATCCGCTCGGCGAACCGCAGGTAGTAGACGACCTCGATCGTCGGCATCGGCAGGTCGGAGTCGGGAGCGTCGCCGACGCGCCAGCCGCAGTCCGCGCACCTCCAGCCGTCCGCCGCGCGGATGCCGGCGTCGCTTCCGCACAGCGTGCAGGGTCCCGGCATCCCTCCGACGATCGTCATGAGGAGACGGTAGAGGAGGGCACCGACGTTCGATCAGCCGAGCGCGACGGCGACGTGGCCGCCGGCGTGCTCGTACGAGAGGGTGTGGTCGTCGTATTCGACGACGGTTCCGATGTCGTGCAGGACGGCGGCGACATAGAGCAGTTCATGATCGACGCGGTCGACTCCGTCGATCTGTGCGAAGCCCTCCGCCCAGAGCCAGGATCGCATCGCGTGAGCGGTGAGGGCGGGAGACTGATAGGCGCGGGCGAGCTCGAGCGCGGCCCGCGCCGCGGGGGTCTCGGGGACGGAGAAGTCGGAGATCTGCACACCCGACTATCGCCGCGCGGCACCGCTCGCCGCCGTCCTTCGCCGGGCAGTCCGCGACGGTTTCCTGCCAGAAGCGCGAGCGCTGGCCGACTGACCGCACGTCCTTCCGGAAAAGGTCTTCCCTTCCGTTACATCACCGTTATAGAGTGCTCGCACGGTAACCGTTTGCTGTGGCGGGAACCGGACATGTGATTACTCTCGGTGCAAGGGTTGCGGGCCGGTCGGATGCCTCTCCGACCGGCCTTCACCGTCTCGCGGCGGCCGCGATCCCGGCCGTGAACGCGCGGATGACGTCGGGAAGCCGATCATCGTCCCGCGTCGCGAGCCACCACCCGGTGATCCCCTCGGCCGCGGCGTGGATCCCGGTCACCGCCCGGTCGACGTCGATCTCCGAGCCCGGGTTCGCCCCCGCCCAGTCCGTCACGAGCGCGTGGACGCGGTCGCGCGCCAGCGCAGCCTCGCTCTGCGCCGCCTCGCGGAGCTCCGGCGACAGGCGCGCCGACGCCGTGAGCGCGGCGAGGCTCTCCGTCAGGCGCGGGTCCGCTCGGATCACTGCCGCGTACGCCGTGAGCGCCACCTCCACGGAGGGTTCGAACCCCGGGTCCGCCATCGGCGCCGTCCACGCGGCATCCACGGCGGACGACGTCTCGCGCAGGAGCAGCGCCGCGACCAGCTCGGCCTTGGATCCGAAGGCGTACGACACCACGCGGTGGGCGACGCCGGCCCGATCGGCGACGGTCCGCAGCGACAGCGCCTCCACGCCCCCGTCGCGCAGGACCGCGACCGCCGCGTCGAGCAGGACCGCGCGGCGCTCTGTCACCGACAGATAAGGGCGGGCGCGACCGTCGCTCACAGAGTTCTCCGAGACATGTCCGCCATCCTACTTTTATCCACTCGGACCAAAAGGAGCCTTCGATGACCACCGTGACGATCACCCCCGCCCGCATCGACGACCTCGACGACGCCGCTCGCGTTCTCGCACGGGCCTTCGCCGACGACCCCGCGCTGCTCGCCGTGGTCCCCGCGGGGCCGGACCGCGCACGCCGGCTCACCGCGCTCTTCCGCACCACCCTCGCCGCCGGCCCGTTCCCGACCGGCACGGTCGACCTCGCGCGCGACGAGTCCGGGCGGATCCTCGGGGTCGCCGCGTGGGAGGGGCCGGCCGCGCGGCGGGGCGGCATCCTCCGCCGTCTCGCACAGCTCCCTCAGCTCCTACGCGCCCTCGGCCCCGCGGCACTCCTGCGCGCGGCCCGGGTCTCTGCGATCTTCGCCGCGCGACGTCCGCGCGAGCCGCACTGGTATCTGGCCGAGATCGGCGTCGCACCCGAGGCCCGGGGACTCGGCATCGGCCGACGACTGCTGACGACACACCTCGCCGCCCTCGACCGGATGCGGCAGGCGGCCTACCTCGAATCGTCGACCTCGATCAACCGTCGCCTCTACACGCGGCTCGGCTTCGTGGAGCTCGGTGCGATCGACGGCCTCGACGGCGCGCGCCCCATGGCGATGCTCCGCCCTCCTCAGGTCGCCTGATCCGCTTCCCGCCCGACGCGGCCCTCCGCCCGGCGCGCGTCGGGGGTGGCGACGATACCGTCCGCATGGGCGGCGACCCACTCCATGAGCGGGCCGAGCTTCTCCATCAGCGCATCCCCGAGATCCGTCAGGGCGTAGTCCACACGGGGCGGGACCTCGGGGTAGGACGTGCGGACGACGAGGCCGTCCGACTCGAGCGTGCGCAGCGTGCTGGAGAGCATCTTCTCGCTGATGCCGTCGATCCTGCGGCGGAGGTCACCCCAGCGGATCGCGCCATCGGTGAGGGCGAACAGGATGAGGACCCCCCACTTCGACATGACGTGGTCGAGAACCGTCCGGGTGGGGCAGCTCTCGCGGAAGACACCGGCGTGCTGCTCCCGCAGATCCGAGAAACTCACCTTCACGTGGGTACCTTACCTCAAAGTGGGTACCCACGAATTGGAATGCGGTCCGGATGCGCCCCGTTGGCGAGAGGGCGCGCACACGCCCGCACTCGCGAAAGGACCTCCCATGAGCATTCTCGTCACCGGTGCATCCGGTCACCTCGGTCGCCACGTCGTCGACTCCCTCCTCGCCCGCGGGGTCGCCCCCGCCGACATCGTCGCGGGCGTCTTCACCGCGGAGAAGGGCGCCCCGCTCCGCGACCTCGGCGTCACCGTCGTGCCGCTGGACGTCAACGACCCCGCGACCGTGACCGCCGCCCTCGCGGGCGTGAGCCGCGTGCTTCTCATCTCCGGTCCGGACGTCGCGAACCGCGTGGACGGCCACCGCACGGTCATCGAGGCGGCCGCCGCGGCGGGCGTCGAGCTCCTGGTGTACACGAGCGTCGCACGCGCGACGTCGTTCGTGTGGCCGCTGGGAGAGAGCCACCGCATCACCGAGGAGATCATCGCCGCCTCCGGCGTTCCCGCGGTCGTGCTCCGCAACAACTGGTACCACGAGAACCAGACCCAGGACGTCCTGGGCGCGGCCGAGTCCGGCGTCATCGCGGCGGCGACGGGCGACGCCCGCGTGGCGAGCGCGAGCCGGAAGGACTACGCCGAGGCCGCCGCCGCCGTCCTGACCGAGGACGGCCACGCCGGCCGGATCTACGAGCTCGGTGGCGACACGGCCTGGACCTACGACGAGCTCGCCGCCACCGCGGGCGAGATCCTCGGCCGGGAGGTGCGCTTCGTCGCCCAGACCCCCGCCGAGAGGACGGCGACCCTGGAGGGCTTCGGCCTGCCCGCGGACGTCGCGCCCTTCGTCGCGAGCATCGACGAGGGCATCGCCGGCGGGGTGCTGGCCGAATCCGACGGCACCCTCGCGCGCCTCATCGGGCGCGCGACGACGCCCCTCGCCGAGACGCTTCGTGCCGAGGTCGCCGCCGCCCGGGCGTGAGAGCGCGGGTCCTGCGCGGCTCAGTCGGCGAGGAGCTCCTCGCGGACGCGGCGGCGCAGGACCTTGCCGATCTGCGAGCGCGGCAGGTCATCGACCTGCACCACCCGGCGGGGCACCTTGTACGCGGTGAGGTGCGACCGGCAGAAATCACGCAGTGCGTTGGCGTCGAAGGCTGCGCCGTCCGCCAGCACCACCGCGGCGACGACCTCCTCGCCGCCCGAGGGACGCGGAAGCCCGACGACCGCGGCATCCGCGACATCCGGATGCTGGATGAGCACCTGCTCGACCTCGCTCGGGCTGACGTTGAAGCCGCCCGTGATGATGAGCTCCTTGACCCGGTCGATGACGGTGACGAAGCCGTCCTCGGAGACGGTGACGATGTCGCCGGTGCGCAGCCAGCCGCCCTCGAGCATCACCGCGGCCGTCTCGTCGGGCCGGCGCCAGTAGCCGCCGAACACCTGCGGGCCGCGGATGAGGAGCTCGCCGGCGTCACCGATCGCGCGGTCGCTCGCCGGATCCTCGGGGTCGACGACGCGGATCTCGGTGCTGGGGAACGGAACACCGACGGTGCCCGGGCGCCGCGACGGGCCGATCGGGTTGCCGAGGGCGACGGGCGAGGTCTCGGTCATTCCGTATCCCTCGACGAGAAGGCCGCCGGTGGCCTCCTCCCAGCGCGCGACGGTCGCCACCGGGAGGCTCATCGCGCCCGAGATCGCGAAGCGGATCGTCGAGAGGTCGACGCCCTTGCGCGAGGTCGCACGGGCCAGGGCGTCGTAGATCGGAGGGACGCCGGGGAGGAACGTCGGCGGCGACGACTTCGCCGCGGTGACGACCATGTCGACGTCGAACTTGGGGAAGAGCACCACTCGGGCGCCGATCGACATCGCGAAGGTGAGGCAGAGGGTCAGCCCGTACGCGTGGAACATGGGCAGCACCGCGTAGAAGGTCTCCTCCCCCTCGCGGAGCCCCGGCACCCACGCGCGACCCTGCGCGGCGTTCGAGCGGAGGTTCCGATGCGACAGGATCGCCGCCTTCGGGGTCCCCGTGGTTCCGCTGGTCAGCTGCAGCAGCGCCGTGTCGTCGAGCGTGGGAGCGGGCCACTTCTTCGGCAGCCTCCGCTCCTTCACCCAGCTCTTCCACGAGCGGATGCCGCGTGCCGACGGCTTCGCGGTCATCGCCTCGCGCGAGGCCCGCGCCGCGGGCACCGGCAGACGCAGCGCCACCCGCTTGAGCCAGGGCAGGGCATCCGGGAGGCGGACGGCGACGATCGCGCGCGGCGCGATGTCGCTCGGGAAGTCGGCGACGAGGTCGGCGACCTTGTCCCACACGATCGCGACGACCGCCTCGTGCACCTCGAACTGGTGGCGGAGCTCGCGAGCGGTGTACAGCGGATTGTGCTCGACGACGATGGCTCCGATGCGGAGAGCGGCGTAGAACGCAACCACGTGCTGCGGGCAGTTGGGGAGGATCAGCGCGACCCGGTCCCCCGCCTTGACGCCGAGCTTCCGCAGCGCACTCGCCGCCCGCAACACCTGGTCCTCGAGCTCGGCGTACGTGGTCTCCGCGCCGAAGAACTCCAGGGCGACGTGATCGCCGAACCGCGCGACCGCTCCCTCGAGCATCGCCACGAGGGTGTCGCGGACGGGCTCGATCTCGTGCGGCACGCCCTCGGCGTAGGCCGAGAGCCACGGGCGGTCGCGGAGGGGGGATTCGGATGCCGGAGCGTCGCTGTTCGTCACCCGTTCAGCGTAGGACGCCCCGACCGTGCGGGGCCTGACAGCGGCGCCGCACCGCGGCATCCGTCATCGCGCGAGCGGTTCGTGTGGCAGTTGCGGCCCTCTCCTCGCATCTGAGGCGGCCACACGGGCCACACGAACGCGCACTCGAACACCCGCGACGGAAACCTTTCGAAATTTGTTGTTAGCGGCACCATTCTGTGGAAGCGTGGCCGGCGCCGCGCCTGCATCCGTCGTCGCATGGAGATCCCCCGGGCGCGCGCGCCCCCGCCGCCGGGTGGCGCGTCAGTGAAGTGCAAAGGAGCATTATGCGAACGTCCGGCCTGCGCCCGAGAGGCGGGAAGCGCCTCGGCGCCGCCCTCGCCACGGTCGCCCTCCTTCTCGGCGCCGCGGCCCCTTCCGCCGCATCCGCCGCGGAGGAAGACCTGAGTCCGTACACCATCTGGTTCAACAACTTCGAGTCCGGGCGCCTGGCGCCGTGGGCGCCGAGCGGCGGCTCCGTCACGGTGGAACGGCAGACCATCCCCGAAAGCATCGGCCTCAGCCACGCAACCTCGATGCGGGTCACCGGCCGTGCCGACGCCGGCGAGGGCGCCGCCCTCCCCCTGGCCGATTACCTCACCGCGGGTGAGCGGTCCACGATCTCGGTGTGGACGCGCCTGCACCCGGGGACTCCCGCCACGACCGTCCGGGTCGGGGTCGAGCAGGGCGGCACCGTCGTCCCGGTGGCCTCGGGCGCTGCGACCGCCGACGGCTGGATCGAGATCGTCGGCGACTACACACCCGCCGCCGGCGCCGAGCTCGGCCGCCTCCTCATCACCGCCGACGCCGCGGATGCCGGATTCTGGGTCGACGACACCCTGCTCACCGGATACGCCCCGCGCACGGTCGTCATCGACGACTCCACTCCGCTGAAGTCGACGCTGCCCTTCCCGATCGGCGCCGCGGGCGACTCCCGCATCGCCGCGGGTTCCGGCGAGCCGACGCTCTCCACCCATTTCGACTCCGTCTCGGCGGAGAACCACATGAAGCCCGAGGCCTGGTACAACGCCGACGGTTCGTTCGTCTCCACCAACCCCCAGGCGGACTCGCTCGCCGAGTGGGCCGTCGAGAACGACGGTCGGGTCTTCGGTCACGTCCTGCTCTGGCACAGCCAGATCCCCGCGTGGTTCTTCCGCGAGACCGCGGGGGACAACACATCGCGCGAGCTGACGAACTCGGATGCCGACAAGGCGATCCTCACCGAGCGCATCCGCACCCACATCGACAACGTGGCGGCGTACTTCGCCGAGCGCTACGGCCCCTACGGAAGCGCCGGCAACCCGATGAAGGCGTGGGAGGTCGTCAACGAGGTCATCAACGACGGACAGAACCCGCAGCTGCGCAACTCGCGCTTCTTCCAGATCCTCGGCGAGGAGTTCATCGACATCGCGTTCCGCGCGGCCGACGAGAGCTTCAACGAGACCTACGCCGCGGAGGGCGTCGCTCACCCCGTCGAGCTCTTCATCAACGAGTACGGCACCGAGGGCGGCGCGAGCGCGACGTCGAAGCTGCAGCGCTACTACGACCTCGTGGTGCGTCTGCTCGAGCGCGACGTCCCGATCACCGGTGTCGGTCACCAGTTCCACACCACCATGTCGTCGCTGAACCTGGCCAACATGGAAGCGGCGCTGGAGAAGTTCGCGGGCCTCGGGCTCGTGCACGCCGTCACCGAGTTCGACATCGCGATCGGCACGGTCACCGAGCGGAACCTCATCCGCCAGGGCCACGTCACCGCTCAGGCGTTCGACATCTTCAAGGAGTTCCACGCCGGCCCCGAGACGATGTACTCGGTGACCGTGTGGGGCCTCCGCGACATGGGCTCGTGGCGGTACTACGACGGCGCCCCGCTGCTGTTCGACGACTACTTCAACGGCAAGTGGGCCTACCGCGGTGCCGCAGGGCTCTCGATCCCAGCCGAGCCTCGCGCGATGAACGCCTTCGGCGGCACCGTGGAGCTCACCGAGGACGCCGTCACCGACGTCGCGTGGGATCAGCTCGCCCCCACCCCGATCGCCGATCGGCACGCCTTCGGTCTGCGCTGGTCGCCGGACCACGTCACCGCGCTCGTCGAGGTCGCCGACACCGACGCCGACGCGACCGATGCCGTCACCTTCACCCTCGGCGGCGACACCTACACGGTCGGACGCGACGGCAGCGGTGACATCGACGCCGTCGTCGGCGAAACAGCGGACGGCTGGCGCCTCGTCGCCCACGTCCCCGCTGCGGGCCTCGCCGAGGGCGACATCGTTCGCTTCGACGTCGCGGTCGACGACGGCGACGCCGTGCTCGGGTGGAACGACGCCGGCGTGCTCGGCGAGGTCACCCTCCGCGAGCCCCTGTCGTTCGCCGCGATCACCGAGATCGCGGACGTTCCGACGATCGACGGCGACATCGACGCGGCGTGGGCCGACGCGGTGGGCATCACCACCGGCAAGCAGATCAACGGCACGGACTCGGCATCCGCGGACGTCCGTCTCGCCTGGAACGGCGACGGCGACACGCTGTTCCTCCTCGCCGAGGTGCAGGACGACGTGATCGACACCTCCGCCGGCGCCGCGCACGAGCGGGATTCGATCGAGGTCTTCCTCGACCTCGGCAACCGCAAGAACGGCACCTACCTGGCCACCGACATGCAGCTGCGCATCAACGCCGAGAACGAGCTGAGCTTCGGCTCGGGTGACGCCGCGGCCCAGCAGGCGCGCGTGACGTCTGCGGTCCAGGTCGTGGACGGCGGATACGTCGTCGAGGCGGCCATCAGCCTCCTGGATGCCGGGGGCGAGGAGTCGCTGCACGGCTTCGACGTGCAGGTCAACGACGCCCGGGACGGCACCCGCGTGGGCGTGCGCAACTGGGCCGACCCGACCGGATCGAGCTGGAACAACACCTCCCGGTGGGGCGTCATCCAACTCGCGGTCGACGAGGGCGACGTGGCGCCGAGCCCCGAGCCGACGCCGGACCCGGACCCGGACCCGGACCCGACGCCGACGCCGACGCCCGACCCCGAGCCGACGACCCCGGCACCGGTCCCCGGTGACGGCGGATCCGACGGCGATGACGCGGCATCCGGCGGAACGGGCGGTCATGAGGGAGACGGCGCACTCGCGGTCACCGGTCTCGCCGGGTCGTTCCTCCTGCCGCTCCTCGCGGGCGGGGCCCTTCTGGCTGCGGGTGGCGCGTTCGTCGTCCGCGGCATCCGACGCTCGCGGGCCGGTCTGAGCTAGCGAGCAGCTCTCGCGCGGCTCCGGGCCTCCGCGGCGAGAGCACCCCCGCCACCCCCGCGCCGCGGACGTCACTCCGTCGGCGCGGGGGTGGTCTGGTTTCCGGCGGGCGGAGTATCGCCGCGGGCGCGTTCGGGTGGCGCTCGTCGCCCCCTCCGCGCACTTGAGGCGGCGACACCTGCCACCCGAAACCGCCCCCGCACCCGCGAGGGGTGGATCAATGGGCCGTGGCTCCGCACACCGCCCCGAGGTAGAAAGGAACTCCTCGAGAAGGGCGCGTACGTGATCGATCGACCCGGCCTGGCGGCGTTCCTCCGGCATCGCCGCGAAGCGCTCCAGCCCGAGGACGTCGGCCTCCCGCGCGGACCGCGACGGCGCACCGACGGGCTCCGCCGCGAAGAGGTCGCGGCGCTCAGTCACATGTCGACCGACTACTACGCCCGACTCGAGCGCGGGACGGGACCGCATCCGTCCGAGCAGATGGTCACCGCGATCGCGCAGGGGCTGCACCTCAGCCTCGACGAGCGGGACCACCTCTTCCGTCTCGCCGGCCACAACCCTCCCTCCCGCGGCCCGGCGAGCGACTTCGTCGCCCCCGGGTTGCTGCGCATCCTCGACCGCCTCACGGACACTCCCGCCGAGATCATCACCGAGCTCGGCGAGACGCTGCGCCAGACGCCGCTCGGCATCGCTCTGACCGGCGACGCCTCCACACGGCGCGGACCGGAACGCAGCGTCGGATACCGCTGGTTCACCGACCCGCGGATGCGCGCGCCGTATCCGCCCGAGGAGCGGGAGCAGCTCTCCCGCGTGTACGCCGCGGGGCTCCGTGAGCTCCTCGCCCTGCGCGGTCCGCGCTCACGCGCCGCCGAACTGGTGGCCGCACTGGAGGACCACGCCGAGTTCCGTCGCGTGTGGGACGCGCAGGAGATCGGCATCCGTCCGACCGAGCTCAAGCGCTTCGCGCACCCGGTCGTCGGTGACCTCGCGCTGCACTGCCAGACGCTCCTCGATCCCGATCAGTCGCATCGCCTGCTGGTGTACACCGCGGTGCCCGGCAGCGAGAGCGACGAGAAGCTCCGCCTCCTCGCCGTCGTCGGGGCGGATCTACAGCGCTGAGGATGCCGCGGCCGCGCGTGACGCGGACCGCGCAGCCGTGGATCGACAGGCCCTGGATGGGCGTCAGCACGGCCCCGAGCATGGATGCACGCGAGCCGAACGACGGCCCGCGACCGAGGAGGATCCCATGACCCGCGCTCTCGACATCCCCGACCAGTCCGGAACCCTCGCCGTCGTCACCGGCGCCACCGACGGCATCGGGCTCGTCATCGCCACCCGCCTCGCCGGCGCGGGGGCCGACCTGGTGCTGCCCGCGCGGTCAGCCGAGAAGGGGGAGCGCGCCGTAGCCCGGATTCGCGAGGCCACGCCGGGGGCGCGCGTGACCGTCCCGACGCTGGACCTGTCGTCCCTCGCCTCGGTCCGCGGGCTGGTCGCGCACCTGTCGTCCGAAGGGCGCCCGATCGGCATCCTGATCAACAACGCCGGCGTCATGCGCCCGCCTCAGCGGACGGAGACCGCCGACGGATTCGAGCTGCAGTGGGGCACCAACCACCTCGGCCACGTCGCTCTGACTCTCGGCCTGTTGCCGCTGCTGCGCGCCGGACGCGCCCGCGTCACGCACCAGACGAGCATCGCCGCACGGTCGGGATCGATCCTCTGGGACGACATCGACAGCGCGCGGGAGTACGACGCGATGCGGGCGTACTCGGCATCGAAGATCGCGGTCGGGCTCTTCGCCCGCGAGCTCGACGCCCGCAGCCGCGCGGGCGGGTGGGGCATCTCGAGCAACCTGTCGCACCCTGGCGTCTCCCCGACGAACCTTCTCGCCGCTCAGCCGGGAATGGGCCGCGCCCGTGTGACCCCCGAACGCCGGATCATCGGGGCTCTCTCGCGCGTCGGCGTGACCGGCACACCGCAGTCGGCGGCGCTTCCGGCACTGCGGGCGGCGACGGCGACGGATGCCGCGGGCGACGAGTTCTACGGACCGAAGCGGATCATCGCCGGACCGCCGACGCGGGTGGAGCTGTGGGAGCCGTTGCGCTCGATGGCCGACGCCCGGCGGGTGTGGGACATCTCCGAAGCGCAGATCGCTGTCGGCGCGCGCGGATAGCGTCGCTCATGTGGCGCTCGCGGCCCCCTCCACGCGCGCGAGGCGGCCACACCTGCCACATGAACGGGCGCGGCCTACGCCTCGAGCTGCGCCTTCGCGCGGGCGAGCCCCTGCGCGAGGGTCGAGCGCACCGTGTCGGCCACGACCGGTTCGACGAAGCGCAGCATCCCGCCGGGGCTCGCCTCGATCTCGGCGCGGACGTGGCACGCCTCGCCGCGCTCGGAGAAGTCGAACCGCAGGGTCGTCGGCATGATGCCGGCGCTGCTGCGCGCGGCCATGACGACCGGCGGCTCGAAGTGCGTCACGCGCCAGTCGTACTCGACCTCACGGCCCATGACCCGCATGCGCGTGCGGAGGGTCGTACCGGGACGCACCGGCGGGTCCGAGGTGATCTCCTCCGAGATCACCGACGTGTCCCAGCGCGAGCGGTTCGCCGGGTCGGTCAGATACGCGAACACCGCGGCGGGGTCGCGCTCGATCAGGATCGTCTCGGCCACGGTGAACATGCCCTCATCCTCCCCCACGCCTGCGCTCCCCGGGCCATGGCGACGTTCTGATTGCGCATCGGCGACATTTCCGCAACCCCGAGTTCGAACGGAACCGCCGACCTATCGTGACGGCATGAGCACTTCGGACCAGTACACGTTCGACGACCCGGTACGCCGCTACGCCCGGGTCGAGCCGCCCCTCCAGCATCAGCCCGAACCGGGCGTGCAGGCGCGGATGCAGCCGGTCCCCGACCTCGGCGAGAAGACCTACCGCGGCACGGGTCGACTGGCGGGTCGCAAGGCGCTCATCACCGGCGGCGACTCGGGAATCGGCGGCGCCACGGCGATCGCATTCGCGCGAGAGGGCGCCGATGTGGTGATCGTGCACCTGCCCGACGAGACCGAGGACGCCGCGCACATCCTCGAACTCATCGCGGATGCCGGAGCCCAGGGTCACGCGATCATCGCCGACATCGCCGATGCGACCCGGTGCCGCGAGATCATCGACGAGGCAGTGGGGATGCTCGGCGGCCTCGACATCCTCGTCAACAACGCCGGCCGGCAGATCGCGGTGGACCGCGTGGAGGACCTCAGCGACGAGCAGTTCGAGCTCACCTTCCGCACCAACCTCTTCGCGCCGTTCTGGCTCACCAAGGCCGCCCTCGCTCACCTCCCGGCCGGTTCCAGCATCATCAACACCGCATCCCTCGAGGCGTACAAGCCCGCTCCGGATCGACTCGACTACGCCGCGACGAAGGCGGCGATCAACAACCTCTCCAAGGGTCTCGCCGTTCAGCTCGCCGATCGCGGCATCCGTGTGAACGTGGTCGCCCCCGGCCCGGTGTGGACCGCCCTCCAGGTCTCGGACGGCGTCTCGGACGAGCAGATGCAGGCCTTCGACGACGAGAACACCTACCAGCGCTCCGGCCAGCCGGCCGAGCTCGCGCCGGCATACGTCTTCCTCGCCTCGTCGGAGTCGAGCTACGTCTCGGGCGAGACGCTCAACGTCAACGGCGGGATGATCACCCCGTGAGACCCGTCTGCACGGTCTACGTGCTCCCCGGCCTCGGCTTCGCAGGCGAGGCGGCCGCACCGATCGCCGCGCACCTGCCCGAGGGCTTCGACGTCGTCGGTATCGACCTGCCCGGCCACGGCGACGCACCGGATGCCGCCGACGCCGGTGTCGCCGCCCTCGCCGACGCGGTGGTCACAGCGATCGCCGCGCGCGCGACGGGTGGCCCGTGGATCCTCTGCGGCCACAGCATGGGTGGAAAGATCGCCGCCGTCGTCGCCGATCGCGTCCTCCGCGGGGCCGCCCCGCTGTTCGGGCTCGCCGGGCTCGTCCTCCTCGCCCCGTCGCCGACCACGCCCGAACCGATGGACGAGGAACGACGCGCGCGCATGCTCGCGTGGGTGGCGGACGGTCCGATCTCTCCGCAGCACGCCCGAGACTTCGTCTCCGAGAACGTCGCCGCGCCGCTCGACCCCGACACCGAGTCGACCGCGATCGCTCAGGTGCAGCGGATGTCGCCCCTCTCCTGGCGCCGATGGCTCGAGACCGGAAGCCGCGAGGACGTCCGGGACGGTCTCGACATCGCCGATCTTCCCGCCGTGGTCCTCGCCGGCGACGCGGACGAAGACCTCGGAGCCGACGCCCAGCCGGGCCTGATCGCAGACCTGCTCCCCCGCGGCGAGGTGGTCGCACTCTCCGACACCGGGCATCTGCTCCCCTACGAGCGACCGCGCGAGGTCGCCGCCGCGATCGCGCGCCTGTGGGAGCGCATCCTCGCGGCATCCGCGCCCGTTCCCGCGGACTGGGGTCGGATCATCGCGTCCGAGCGGACCGATCCCGAGACCCGCGGCATCCTCTCCCGCCGGGCTCTCGCCGACGATGTCGACGCGGGCCCGCAGGCTCTCACACCACCGCAGCTGACGATGCTGCGCGCGCTGGCCGCGCGCCTCGTCCCGCGCGCCGCAGACGACCGCTTCGACCTCGCGCTCCGCATCGACCGCGACCTCGCCGCGGGCCGCGGAGACGGCTGGCGGCCGCCGGGGCTGCCGTCGGATGCCGACGCCGCCCGCGCGGGGCTCGACGCCCTGATCGCGGTGTGGCCGGGCTCCGCCACCGAACAGGACGCCCTCATCGCGCAGATCATCGCCGGCGACGGGTTCGACGGATCCGCGTGGGATGCCGACACCACGCGCCGCTGGTTCGAGGACCTCCGCGTGGATCTCGCACAGGCGTGGGTCTCGCACCCCGCGTCCTCGGCGCGGATCGCCTTCGACGGATTCGTCACGGGCGTCGGCACGTCGGATCCCGGATTCTCGGAGCTGCGCGCCGATCACCGCGACGCGTGGGAGCCCTCTTCGCTCGGCATCCTCTCCTCCACGGAAGACCCCTCATGAACCTCACCGGCATGCGCACCTATCCCACCGACGAGACCGTGGACGTCGTGGTGGTCGGCACCGGCGCCGGCGGCGGTCCCCTTCTTGCGCGGCTCGCAGGGGCGGGTCTTCGCGTCGTCGCGCTCGAGGCCGGGCCGAACTTCGACGTCACCGACTTCGTCCCCGACGAGCCCGAGGGCACCCGCGTGAACTGGATGTCGGAGCGGATCAGCGGTGGCGAAGCGCCCACCGCATTCGGGCCCAACAACAGCGGGCGCGGAGTCGGCGGCGGCACCCTGCACTGGGGTGCGTTCACGCCGCGTCCCGACGCGCGCGATCTGCGGCTGCGGTCGGAGTTCGGCGTCGGCGCCGACTGGCCCGTCGATCCCGAGGAGCTCAGCCGCTACATCGAAGAGGTCGAGCGCGCCGTCGGCGTCTCCGGCCCGACGCCGTATCCGTGGGACGAGGGGCGCGAGTACCACTGGCCGGCGGTCGCGCGAAACGCCCCCGCGGACGTCGTCGCGGACGGTTGCGCGCGCGAGGGCATCCGCACAGCCACCGCGCCCGCCGCGATCCTCACCCGCGACCACGACCAGCCCCACTACGGACACCGGTCGCGGAACCGGAACTTCGGGAGCATCCACCAGGGAGACCGGAGCGACGCGAAGGCCACCACCGCGAACACCTACCTCCCGGCCGCCGTCGCCGCCGGCGCGGAGATCCGCCCGGACAGCACCGTGCACGGGATCGAGCTCGACGCCCGCGGACGCGTGTCAGCCGTCCTCTACACGCGCGACGGTCAGGAGGTGCGGCAGCGGTGCGCATCCCTGGTCCTCGCGGCGGGGGGCGTGGAGACTCCGCGCCTGCTTCTGCACACCGGGCTTGCGAATTCGAGCGGCGCGGTGGGGCGGAACTTCCTCGCCCATGGCGCGCTGCAGGTGTGGGGACGCTTCGACGCGCAGATCCGCGGCTACCGCGGCTACCCGTCGGCGCTCATCAGCGAGGACTTCGCCCGTCCCGCAGGCGTCGATTTCGCGGGCGGCTATCTGATCCAGAGTCTCGGCGTCATGCCCGTCACCTACGCCACCACCCTCGTCCGCGGCGGCGGCCTGTGGGGACAGGAGCTCATGGACGCCCTCGATGAGTGGCAGTACTCCGTCGGTGTCGGGATAAACGGCGAATGCCTTCCCGCCGAGCAGAACCGCCTCGTCCTCACCGACGAGGTGGACGAGTTCGGGGTCCCGAGGGCCGAGATCACGTTCACCCCGGGGGCGAACGAAGAGGCGCTCGACCGCCACGCTGCGCGGACGCTCACGGGCATCCTCGAAGCGGCCGGGGCGAAGGAGACGCGTGTGCTCGCCCGGACCGCGCACACCCTCGGCACGTGCCGCATGAGCACCGACCCCGCGGACGGCGTCGTCGACGCGGACGGGCGCAGCCACGACATCCCGAACCTGTGGGTGTGCGACAACTCGACCTTCCCGAGCGCGCTGTCGGCGAACCCGTGTCTCGCGCAGATGGCCCTGTCGCTGCGGACCGCGGATCGGATGCTGGCCTCTCGGGCGGCCTGAGCGGTCAGCGACCGCCGAGCGTCTTCTCGGGGACGAGCTCGCGGATCGTCAGCGCGGCGCTGACGAGCGCGAGGTGACTGAGCGCCTGCGGGATGTTCCCCCAGAAGGAGCCGTCTTCGGCGGAGATCATCTCGGTGTAGATGCCGACGTCGTTCGCCACGGCCACAAGCGCGTCCATCGCCGCGATCGCCTCCTCATGCCGGCCGACGCAGGCGAGTGCCCCCGCGCACCAGAAGGCGGACGAGACGAACGTGTGCTCCTCGGCATCCATCCCGGTGTAGCGGTAAAGAAGACTGTCGCCGGCGCCGAGCTCGCGTCTGAGCGCATCGATGGTGGCCGACATCCGTTCCCCGCGGTCGAAACCGCTCTCGGCATGGAGGAGCACCGAGGTGTCGAGGTCAGACGAGCCGGGGTACATCACGTAGCTGCGGGCATCCTCCGACCAGCCGAACTCGTGCACCCACTCGGCGATGCGCTCGCGCTCGGCGCGCCACCGGTCGGCGTTGCCGGGGATCGCGCCCTGATCAGCGAGCCATGCGGCGTCGTTGAGAGCCTGCCAGCACCCCATCTTCGACGAGGTGTAGTGCCGGATCTCGGGGAGCTCCCACATGCCCGAGTCGGGGTTGCGCCACAGATCGCACGTGCGGTCGGCCATGTCGGCGAGCATGCGGCCGGTGGCGACGTCGAGGATGTTGCCGGCGTCGACGTAGGTGCGGCAGATGGCGAAGAGGTCGCCGTAAACACCGAGCTGCAGCTGATCGCGGGCGGGATTTCCGGACACGACCGGGCCGATGCCCTTCCACCCGTCGACGTCGAACTTCTCGACACCGGCGGTGACCCCGCCGCGCAGCGAATAGAGGACGTGCAGCTCGGGCCCGTTCTCGCGAATCGTCCGCAGCAGCCACGAGATCGCAGCGTGGGTCTCCTCGCGGAGCCCGAAGCGGACGAGCGCGTGCGCGGTGTAGGCGAGATCCCGCACCCACGCGAAGCGGTAGTCCCAGTTCTTCCCCCCGCGCGGATTCTCGGGGAGGGACGTCGTCGCCGCGGCGGCGATCGCCCCGGTCGGTGAGTAGACGAGGAGCTTCAGCGCCAGGGCGCTGCGCTGCACGGCATCCGCCCAGGGGCCTTCGTAGGAGAACTCCCTCGACCACGCGCGCCAGCCGTCGATCGTGCGGTCGACGCTCCGATCGACGTTCACCGGGTCCGGGAGATGGAGGGGCTCCCCGTCGGTGGCGACGACGACGAGCAGATGACGGGAGTCGGCGGACGTCGTGAAGCGGCCGCGCAGGAGCGGGCCTCGGGGGCCGTCCGGGTCGGGCGCATCGGGTCCGTGGTCGCTGCCGACGACGGCGAGAGAGATCCCGCCGACGCGGAGGATCGAGGCCCCGGCGTGCTGCTCGATCCATGGAGCGGCGGTCTGGAGGCGCGACCCGGGCTGCACCACCCACTGGAACTCGACTGTGCCCTCGATGCCCTCGATCCGGCGGGCAAGCTCTGCCCAGGGCAGGCGCCCCGCGACGCCGGTCACCATCGCGTCGACCACGCGCGCCCGGCCGGTCGGCGTCGTGAACGTGGTCTGGAGCACATTCGTGCGCGAGATGTAGCGACGGCGGACGGTGTACTCACCGATGGGCTCGAGCTCGATGCAGCCCCCGGTGGCGTCGTCGAGGACGCGCGCGAACACCGGCGCCGAATCCAGGTTGGGGAGCGGAAGCCAGTCGATCTGGCCTCGACGACCGATCAACGCGATCGTCCGGCCGTCGCCGATGGGCGCGTAGTCGCGGAGATCGCCATGAGAAGAGGATGCAGGAGCCACGTGCTCAGGCTAGGCACCGGAGGGAGGGGGCGGGGCGGCTTGCGCAGGCGGACGGGGAGGGGTACGAGCAGCCTGAGGATCCGTTCGGAGAGTTTTCCACATCGGTGCGATCTTCGTCTTGAATGTCGGAGGCTGTCGCTAGTCTTCGAACATGAATACGAGCCGGTTAATCGAGTTCAGCGACGAAGACCTCGCCGAGCTGGATGAGGTCGCGCAGTACGCGGAGGCCATGACCCCGGCCCTCGGCGCCATGGAAGTCGGCAACGTCCGTAACCAGGCCCGTGCCGGGGCGATCGCGGAGCGGGTGTCGCGGCGGCAGTCGGCGTCGGTGCGGTCGCAGGAGATGGTCTACCGTTCCGTCGCCGCGGAGCTTGCCGGGGTGACGTTCACGACCGACCGGTCGATGCAGGCGCAGATCACTCAGGCGGTGGAGTGGGTCGAGTGCTATCCCGCGACGTTGGCGGCGTGGGAGGCAGGGCGGATCACCCGCGGACACGCCACCGCGGTGCTCCGGTGCGGAACCGTGCTCCCCCGGGACGCGCGGGCGGAGTTCGACGCTCAGGCCGCGGAGATGTGTGTGGGCCAGAGCGTCGGGCGGGTGAAGGACCGTCTGGACCATCTCGCGCAGGAACTGCACCCGCGGACCCTCGCGGAACGACACAAGGAGGCCCGCGAGGAGCGTCGGGTGAGCGTCACCCCATTGCGGGACGGCATGTCGGAACTGGTCGCGACTCTCCCGACGCTTCTGGCAGAGGGAATCAGCGACCGACTCAACGAACAAGCCTCTTCCGTCATCGACGCCCGCAACACACCCCGCGACGGCGGCGCAGGTGCCGATGAAGACGCCGGTGAGCCGGATTGCCGGACGCGGGATCAGATCCGGGCGGACATCCTCTGCGACATGCTGTTGAGCGCCTCACCTCTGGTCGATCCCACCGTCGACGGAGACGGCAACGGCACCCTCGGCATGATCCGCGCGAAAGTGCAGGTCGTCGTCCCCGCCCTCACGCTGCTCGGTCGGGATGACGACCCGGCGAACGACGCCACCACCGCTGACCTCGTCGGATCCGCCCCCATCGACCCGGCCACCGCAAGGGCCCTCGCGGGCGCCGTCGCGACCTGGGAGCGCTTGGTGGTGCACCCGGTGTCGGGGCAGGTGCTGTTCACCGACTCGTACCGGCGGACGGCGTCGATGGCGCGATTCTTGAACGCCCGCGATCGGCACTGCCGGTTCCCCGGATGCCGACGCCCCGCCGTCCGCTGTGAGCTCGACCACACCTTCGACTGGGCCCAAGGCGGCCCCACGGACGTCCGGAATCTCTGCCACCTGTGTCAGAGGCACCATTCGATGAAGCAATTCACGTCCTGGGGTGTCCGACAACTCGGCGGCGGGGTTCTGGAATGGACCTCACCGACCGGGCGGGTCTACATCGACCACCCCCCAGCACCACTCGTGAGATTCATGCCATCCGGAGGTGGGGCACCACCTCCGGACGGAAACGGCGGCGCACCACCACCCGACCCTGCACCCTTCTGACACCCTCGCACCCCTGAGCAGCATTGACCCGTCACGCGCGTAGCGCGCGCGGGCGCTCCGCGCAACCCGGGGTGGCGGCATCCGCCCTCGGGCTTAGCGTGGCCGGCATGCCGAACATGTACACGCCCCAGGACCCCACCACCCAGTTCCCGCGTCCGCCCTTTCCGCCGCAGCAGCAGAAGGGCCCGGGCGACATCCACAAGATGGATCCGGCTCCCGATCACGGCGAGACCTCCTACGTCGGCTTCGGCCGCCTCCCGGGTCGCAAGGCGCTCGTCACCGGCGCCGACTCCGGCATCGGCCGCGCCGTGGCCATCGCGTTCGCGCGCGAGGGCGCCGACGTCGCCCTCAGCTACCTGCCCGAAGAGCAGGGACAGGCCGAAGAGGTCGCCGCCCTCATCGAGAAGGAAGGCCGCGTCGCCGTCCTGCTCCCCGGCGACCTCCAGGAGGAGTCGACCAACAACGAGGTCGTCGCCCAGGCGGTCGAGGGCCTCGGCGGCCTCGACATCCTCGTCATCAACGCCGGCACCATGCCGACCGTCGACAGCATCGACGACTTCGAGACGAAGACGCTGGACCACGTCGTCCAGGCCAACATCTACCCGCTGTTCTGGCTCACCAAGGCGGCCTCGCCCCACCTGAAGCCGGGCGCGTCCATCATCACGACCTCGAGCATCCAGGGCTTCGTCCCCTCCCCCTCGCTCGCCGAGTACGCGGTGTCGAAGGCCGGTATCGCCAATTGGACCCGCGCCATGGCCCAGCAGCTCATCGAGCGCGGCATCCGCGTGAACGGCGTCGCCCCCGGCCCCATCTGGACGCCGCTGCAGCCCGCGTTCGTGCCGAACGAGAAGATCGAGGAATTCGGTTCGCAGACCCCGATCGGTCGTGCCGGACAGCCGGTGGAACTCGCTCCGGCGTTCGTCTTCCTCGCCTCGCAGGAATCCAGCTACGTCATCGGCGAGACCATCGCCGTCACGGGCGGCATGCCGACCCACTGACGTACGCACCGACGGGGGCGCAGAGAGGATCCGACCTCCCTGCGCCCCCGTCGGGTGATCAGCCGCAACTATGCGGCGCGAACGGGACCGACACCTCCGACTCCCTCTCCTGACCGTCGAGAATGCCGCGCACGGTCACGTCGACGTCGCCGCCCGACGCACTCGCCGCACGGGTCGTGAACGCCACCGATGTCGCCTTGTCCGGAGCCAGCGACGTCACCGTCTTCTTCCCGAACGACGTGCGGATCTCGACGCCGTAAGGGCTGTCGCCGGTATTCCTCACGGTGACGGCAAGCAGCACTTTCCCCGCGAGACAGCGCGTCGACGCGGTCACATCCACATCGAATTCGGGAGCGGGCTCCTCGACCCGCAACAGCCGGAATGACAGGTTGGGGCTGCCATCACGGTTCCACTGCTTGAGGAACGACCCGGACGGAACCACCCCACCGCTGTCGAGAGCAAGATCCACTGCCCGGTTGACCAGGGTGTACCCGCCCTCCGCGCCGGCGACGAGCCGGAACTGCTGACTGAGCACGTCCGCCGGTGTCTGCAGCTCGACGAACGTCCCGCTGCCCCGCCCCATCCCGTCGATGGCAAGGCCACTGTCGCGGTGGATGACCTGATAGAACACGCCGTCCGAGGTCTCCGCCGCCTGCCTCAGCTCGAAGATCTGACCGGATTCCCCGTCCGCTACCGGTCGCTGGCTCACTCGCGCACCGGCCACCGGCTCCCCCTCCACGTCGAGGGCGAAGCCGTTCACCACGCTGGTGATCACATGCGCGCCGGACCGATCGACAGCGGTGCTGATCGAGCCGACCGAGCCGGCGGTGACGGCGTGGACTCCGGGGCCGAAGGAGCGGGATTCGCCCGTGAGATCCGCTGACCCGTACACCCGGACAGTCGTGTCCGGCGACACTCGCAAGGAACGGATCTCCGACGCCGAGACTCCGGCCTCGTCCAGATAGACCGCGTCGAAAGCGCCCTCGCCG
Organism: Microbacterium sp. NPDC077184; assembly: GCF_040687055.1. Classification (NCBI taxonomy): domain Bacteria; kingdom Bacillati; phylum Actinomycetota; class Actinomycetes; order Micrococcales; family Microbacteriaceae; genus Microbacterium; species Microbacterium sp. NPDC077184. The sequence continues at coordinate 221,239 of NZ_JBFBMM010000001.1, read as the reverse complement.
ACGGCCGCGCCGTTACCTGTGGCGTCGGTCGAGGAGAAGACCGAAACGCCCGTGACGAGCTGGGGCGTCGGGATGTGGTCGGCGAATCGCAGCTTGAGGACGTAGGCGAGCGACTCGGCCGGGCGGGCGGGAAGCTCGACCGTCAGTGCCTCGCTGTCCTGCGCATAGTCGGTGAGGCTGATGACCTCGTCGCCGTCACCGGCGCCGATGAGCTCGATCGACTCGAGCCCGGCGAGGTCGACGGTGTCCGCGCCGAGGCTGGCGATGGACACCGTCTCGCCGGGCCATCCGAGCATCGTGGCGTAAAGAGTGGATTCGCTCTTGTCGCGCGTGAACCGGATGTCGCGCCCGTCACCCGAGAGCGGAGCCGTGAACGATCCGCCACCGGCGGTGTTCGGTCCCTCGCCATAGACGTCCCAGGCGCGGGTGTCGTAGATCGACTCGCCGTAGCGGTCCAGGTACTCCCCGATCGCACGCAGGACCGCCTCCTGCTGCGCCGGGAGGACCCCCGCCGCCGTCGGCGAGATGTTCAGGAGCATGTTGCCGTTCTTGCTGACCCGGTCGATGAGGGAATGCACCATCTGCTTCGAGCTGTAGTACCCGATGCCGTCGGTGTAGCTCCAGCTGGAGGCGCTGATCGCGTCGTCGGTGAGCCAGTACGGTCTCGAGATGTCCGCAGGTCCACCGCGCTCCCAGTCCGCCACCGCGGAATCGTCGCGGAAACCCGAGTCGAAGTGCTTGTAGGTGGTGACGACCTCCGTCCCCCACTCCTCGGCGCGGTTGAAGTAGTAGGCGAGGAACTTCAGACGCTGCTCCTCGTCGATCGCGCAGATATCACTGCCTCCGACGCACCACCCGGGAGAGTCGAGGCCGAAGTCGTTCCAGATGATGTCGGGCTGAACGTGGTCGATGACCTCTCGCTGCTTGTCGAACCAGAGCTGATCCGACTCCTCCTTGGGCAGTTGCCCATAGAGCTTCTGCAAACTGGGATCGGTCTGCCGCGGCGCGTCCTTGAAGAACCCGTTGGTGTTGAACGCCTGGTGCATGGCGACGACGAGCTTGAGATCCCGCTCCCGCACCTCATCGGCGAAGATCTTCAGCAGGTCGAGTTGGGGTCCGCGATCGACCGAGTTCCACTCATTGACCTCGCTGTCCCACATCGAAAAGCCGTCGTGATGCTCGGCGACAGGACCGGCGAATCGGGCGCCGGAGGCTTCGACCGCGTCCAGCCACGCGGACGGGTCGAAATCGCCACCCTCGGAGGCGAGCACGGGATCGAACTGCACCATGTCGCCCGCGAGATTCGGCGCTCCGTCGATGAAGTTCTCGTAGCCCCAGACTTCGGGCGCCCCGTATGTCCGCGTGTGGAAGTCGCGTACCGGATGCTGCCCGTAGACGTATCGCCCGTACCACTCCGAGCCATGCTGCGGCGTCGTGAACGCACCCCAGTGCCAGTAGACGCCGAACTTCGCGTCGCGGAACCATTCGGGGGATGCGTCGTGCGCGGCGAGCGACTCCCATGACGCCTCGTACGGCCCCTCGGGCTCGTCCCCTTCCGCCTGGGGCAGCACCGTGACCTCGAACTCGCGCTCGGTCACGCTCCCCCGGACATCGACGGACGCGGCAAGCGTCACCGTCTCAGGACTCTCCCCGACCGCGGGGCGGATGACACGGCCCGTCGAGCTGACGACGCCCTCGTCGCTGGACGACCACGTGGCGAAAGCCGGCAGCACGATGTGTCCCGTGACTGCGGAGGTGTCGCCGAGGTCCAGGCTGGACGTGAGCGAAGCGCTGGTGGACTGGGCATCGATGTCGGAGAGTTCTGCGACCTCGGACGCATCGAGCGCGCGCTCATATACCCGTGCTTCGGCGAACTCTCCCGCGAAGCCGAGGCTGTCGGCGTACGCGGCACCACCGAGAACGGTGTTCATGTGATCGGTCAGGTCTCCCAGACCGGTGGTCACGTTCTGCCGCATGGCCACTTCCGCACCGTCGACGAACAGCCTCATCGTGGAGGTCCCGTTGACCTGCTCCTGGATGGTCGCGGTCACGTTGTGCCATGCGTTCGGCGTGAGCGTCCGTCCCCATCCCGCGCTCTGTTCACCCGACCAGTTCGTCGGGGTGATGGCCGTGCGCAGGTTCGCGCGCGGGGCGACGAACCAGCTGCCCGTTCCCGCGGAGCCGGTGCTCGTGCCGCCCACATTCCAGAGGAAGTTGTCGCGCGCCAGAGTGGATGCCGTCGCCTTGACTTCGACGCTGACCGTCGCCGCGGTGCGCCCGGCGAGGAGTCCGTCCGGCAGGCGCACGATGTTCCCGTTGTCGCCCACACCGGAGAGCCGCAGGGAGGCCCCGGTCCACTCCGGCTCACCCGCCACGGTGGCCGCCTGGGCGTTTCCGCTGACATCGGCCACCGCCGTACCCGTCGTCTGATCGAACTCGTAGTGCGCCAGCAGCCCCTCCGCAAGCGGCTCCGCCGCGACCGGGGCGGCAGTGACCACCGACCCGGAAAGAGCCAGAGCACATGCCGCGGCGACCAGAGCCGGCCGTCGTCGAGATCTCTTCATCGAGAACCCTTTCGTTGGAGGCCGCCGTGGCCTTCGAAATTGTTAGCGTTAACGTAGCCAGTTTTCGAAGCCCTGGGAAGGGCGGGCGAGCCGGACGCCTGTCCTCTCGTCGGCGTCTCGGACGCCCGAGATCACAAAAAGATAACGAGACCCCTTGCCACCGTTATCTCACCGTTATATAGTTCAGGAACGGTAGTTGTTTTGCTGTGGCAGCTGCCGACATGTGATTGCAGGACACTCTTGGTGCAGGGAAAAGGGCCGGTCGGACGCCTCTCCGACCGGCCCTTACTCTTGCCCTGGCTCCGGGGCCGGTGCCGGGCGTCAGACGCCGCCCCCACCACCGCCGCCGCCTCCGCCACCGGCTGACCCGCCACCGCTCGAGCCTCCCGACGTGGATGCACTGGCGGTCGCGGAGAGACTCGAGATCCCCGACGAGAACGCGGCGGCGTTGAACCCGGTCGTCCCGACATACCAGCCGGGCGTGCCCGTCCGGTCGTAGAGGACGGCCAGCCGATCAGCCCACTCCTTCTCCTGGCCGAACACCACCGCGTAGGGGAGGAGCTTCTCGTACAGCACGAGCATCTGCGCGGGGTTCTCCGGATCGATCGCGCCCCCGGCGGCGTCCACCGCGCGACGCTCCGCCCCCCGAGGTGATTGCAGCATCCGGATCCGGTCCGCCTCGGCCCACTCGATGAACGTCTTCAGCCCCGCGAGGTGATCGCGCGTCTCGGCCCCGACCGACGTCAGGGGCCGACGCGAGATGAGCCCGGCGACGAGGAACACCAGAAGGAACGACCCGATGAGGACGGGCACGGTCACCGCCGGGGTCAGGTAGGCGTCGAGCGCGAGCACGCCGAACAACGTCGCGCCGATCGCCGCGATGATCGACAGGACCATCGGCCACGCCCGCTTACCGGCGGGAACCGGCTGGCGAAGCCCTCGCGTCGTGAGTTCCTTGTCGGCGAGGCTGAGGATCTTCCGCGCCGCCGTCGAGAACCGTGTGTCGGTGGAGCCGAACTCGTACTCCGCACCCGGGACCGGCTGCGGGAAGAGCCCGTCGAGCAGCATCCGTCCGTCGCCGTCCGCCCGCGACGGATCGATCAGCACCGCCTTCAGCTTCACCCCGCCGAACATCTTCCTCCCGGCTTCCTCGATGCGGATGCTGCCGACGACGGCCTGTTCGAGCACCTCGGCCGGGATCGCCTTCGCGGTCTTGCCGAGCAGGACCGCGCTCTCCAGTGCGTCGATGTTCGGCGGCGGCGCGTACTCGGCGATGACCGTTGGTCGACCCGGCGCGTCGCGGAGGTGTCGGCGCCGCACAGCGATCGCCCATCCCAGCGCCCCGAGGCCCAGCGCGCCGAACGCCGCCTGCAGCCACCCGAGCGGCGAGGCGGCGTAGTTGCCGTCGAACGGGGTGAAGGTCTCGGGGGCGAAACCGACGGCGATCGTCATCGTCTCGTAGGGCGCCAGATCCCGCGCGGAGGCCTCGATGAGCACCGCGCCGAGCTGCCCCGGCTGCACCGAGATATCGCACGTCTGCGTCGACCCCTGGGTTCCGACGTAGCAGGCCTGATCGCCGGTGAGGGAATCGGCGAGCTCCGCAGGCACCCGCAGGGTCGCGGACACCTCCCCGAACGGCTGCGCCCAGTCGACGCCATTGACGTCCCAGTAGAACTCCTGCATGCCGGTGTCCTCGAAGAAGCGCACGACGTTGTCGAGCGTGTAGGTGAAGACGTAGGACTGCTCGCCGCGCACGAAGTCGTCGGCGCGAGAGGTCATCGCGTAGGCGCCGTCGTCGCTGTCGGTCTCGCTCGCGCGGGGGTTCCCCTCGGCATCCGTGATCGAGATCAGCCGAGGATTCAGCGGGGCGCCGAGGTAGGAGTCCGGAACGATCCGCCGCATGCCGCGGTTCTGGTCGTACTCGGGGAAGCGGGCGACGAAGGTCTCCGCCACGGTCAGGGCGCTCGCGCCGTCTTCACCGCGACCGATGGAGTAGTCGACATCCATGCTGTCGAACGTGAAGTCGTCGACATCCGTCGACACCGCACTCACCGGTTCCGCGGATGCCGCGCCCGCACCGATCATGCCCGTCCCCGCGGTGAGGGCCGCGGCGAACACGACCGCCCCCGCCGCTCGAACACCGAAAAGTGACCGAAGTCTGCGCGTCGCCATGCGGCCAGCCTACGGCGAGGCCTTCTCGGTCGTACCCTGGTCTGCATGACTGATCGCCGCCTCGCCATCGACGCCTGGGAAAGCCTCTTCCGGGCGCAGCACGAGGTGTTCCACGAGATCAGCAGCGACTTCGACGACGAGCTCGGCCAGGCCGAGTACGACGTGCTCCTCACCGTCACCCGCGGGCCGGAGATGACCGCCCGCCTCCGCGACGTGACGGCCAACATGCTCATCAGCCAGCCGAGCGTCTCGCGGCTCGTCGACCGCATGGTCTCGCGCGGACTGCTGACGAAGTGCGCCGATCCCGGCGACCGACGCGGCTCACTCGTCACCGCGACGGATGCCGGAGCCGCGGTCTTCCGCCGCGTCGCCTCCGCGCACGGGAAGGCGATCGCGGAACGGATGTCCCACCTCGACGACGCCGAGCTCGCCCAGCTGCGTGACCTGACGGCGAAGCTCCGCCGCCGGCCCGCGTCGGCCTGACACCCCCGAACGCCGAAGGAGCCCGCCCGCGGGATGCGGACGGGCTCCTCTCACGGAGTCGGGGAAGCGATCACTGCTCGACGGGCTGCGGACCGTCGGCGTTCTCGTGCGCCTGGATGACGGGGCTCGTGCCGTCGGCCATCACCTCGATCTTCCGGGGCTTGGCCTTCTCGCTCACGGGGATCGTGACGCTCAGGACACCGTTGCTGTAGTTCGCCGAGATGCGCTCGGTGTCGATTCCCTGGCCGAGGTTCAGCTGGCGCAGGAAGCTCGCCGCCTCGCGCTCGCGCGTGATCCACTTCACGCCGTCGCCGGAGGGCAGCGTGCGCTCGGCGCGGATCGTGAGCAGCTGGCCGTCGACGTCGACGTCGACCGAACCGGGGTCGATACCGGGGAGGTCGGCGGTCAGGACGTAGTGGTCGCCGTCGCGGTAGAGGTCCATCGGCATGCGGCGCGGGCCGCGGCGCGTGTCGAAGAGGCTCGTGGCGAGGCGGTCGAGGTCACGGAAGGGGTCGTACGTGGCCATGGTGTTCTCCTCTCGAGTGAATTCAAGAGTTGAGTCAACTCGACTCAACTACGACGAGATTAGCACTCTCCGGTGTCGAGTGCCAGATTCGCGCGACCTCGCCGCCGTTCGCCGTCGGCGAACACGCCGGCGGAAGGATGCGTTCACGTGGCGCGTGTCGCCCCCTCGCGCCGGGCGAAGGGGCCACGACTGCCACTCGGAGGCGGGGGGGGGACCGCCGCTCGACCCTCCTCCCCAGGGAGGGCGCGGAGGCGGGGTGGAGCGCGCCATCCACGGGTGGCGCTGCGTCGTGCCGCGGGGCGGGAGCCGCGCGGCAGGGTGAGGCGATGCCCGTCGCACCACGCCCCCTCCCCGACGGTCTCGGCCCCGCCTTCTCCTGCGGTGACGCCCGCGCCGCCGGCGTCTCGCCGAAGCGGCTTCGGGCGAAGGACCTCGCCGCGCCGTTCCGCGGCGTGCGCACCGTCCCGGATGCGGAGGCCCCGGCATCCGGAATCGACCCGCTCGCGCGACAGCGCGAGGTCCGCGAGCGCACCCGTCGCCTCGCGAGCGCGTACGCCGAGATCATGCCGGCGCACGCGGTGTTCGCGGGGCGGACCGCGGCCGTCCTGCTCGGGGCTCCCGTCGATCCCGGTCCCGACCTCGTCGTCGCCGTCCCCGACCCGATGCGGGCACCGCGCCGGCGCGGCATCCGCGGCGTGAAGGTCTCCCGCGACCTCGCCCGCACCGCGACGGTCGATCACCTGCGCGTGACCGACCCGCCCTCGACGTGGGCGATGCTGGGCGCCGAACTCGACGTCCGGGAGCTCATCATCGTCGGCGATGCGTTCGTGCGCGTCCCGCGCGACCTCTCCGGACACCGGATGCCGCACGCGCGGCTCGCGACGATCGACGACCTCGGTGCCGCCCTGGCGGCCGGCCGGCGCATCGGCGCGCGAAAGCTCCGCACCGCGCTCGCACTCATCCGGGAGGGCAGCGCATCACCGCTCGAGACCGATTACCGTCTCGATGCGACCGCCGCCGGCCTTCCGGATGCCGATCTCGACGTCGACGTCCGTGATCACCGGGGACGCCTCGTCGGGATCAGCGAGTTCGTCTACCCCGACTTCCGGACGATCGTCGAGATCGAGGGCGATCACCACCGGGTGGATCGAGCACAGTGGGATCGCGACATCGAGAAGTACGCGGCGTACGCGGCGCTGGGCTGGGAGGTGGTCCGCCTCACCGCGCGGCACGTCCGCCACCGCCGCACCGCGGTCGCCATCGTGGACGACGTCCTGCGGCGTCGGGGCTGGGACGGCACGCGCCCGCGATGAGGTGCGTTCAGGTGGCGGTCGTGGCCGCGTCGAGCGCGCGGAGAGGGCCACGAGCGCCACACGAACAGGCATCGACGCGCCAGATGTACGCGCCGCGCACGCTCAGCACTCGATGACGTTGACCGCGAGACCGCCCTCGCTCGTCTCCTTGTACTTCGTCGACATGTCGATGCCGGTCTGCCGCATGGTCTCCACGACGGCGTCCAGCGAGACGTAGTGGCTCCCGTCGCCGCGGAGTGCCAGCCGCGCGGCGGTCACCGCCGTCGAGGCCGCGATGGCGTTCCGCTCGATGCACGGGATCTGCACCAGCCCGCCGACCGGATCGCACGTGAGCCCGAGGTGGTGCTCCATCGCGATCTCGGCCGCATTCTCGATCTGACGATTCGTCCCGCCCATGACCGCCGTCAGCCCGCCCGCCGCCATCGCGCACGCCGACCCGACCTCGGCCTGACACCCGCCTTCGGCGCCCGAGATCGACGCGTTCGCCTTGAAGAGCGATCCGAGCGCCGTCGCGGTCAGCAGGAACCGACGGATGCCGCGCCGCCGGTTCGCGTCGGCCACGGCATCCTCGTCCGCGAGCTCCCCCTCCCCCGACCGGCCGCCGGCGTGCGCACCGAACCCGAGGAGCGCGCTGCCGACGAGCTCCCCGTAGGGCGTCACGGCGTTCCCCGCCCCGAGCCCCGAGTCGGCGAGGAAGCGCCACCAGTACATCGCCACCGCGGGGAGGATCCCGGCAGCCCCGTTGGTCGGCGCCGTCACGACCCGCCCACCGGCCGCATTCTCCTCATTCACGGCGAGCGCGAACGCACCGAGCCACTCCCCCGGCAGCTCGCGATATCCGCCGGCTTCGGCCTCCTCCAGCTGCGCGCGGATCGCCGCCGCCCGCCGGCGGACCCGGAGCATCCCCGGGAGCACCCCGTCCGCGCGGAGTCCCGCCTCGACGCACGACGACATCGCCGCCCAGATCGCGTCGAGGCCTTCGGCGAGCTCCTCCTCGCCGCGCAGCGCCTGTTCGTTGAGCCGTGCGGCCTCGGCGATGCTGATCCCGCGCTCGTCGCACACCGCCAGCAGCTCTTCGGCGCTGGCGAAATCGAGGGGGAACTGCACCGCGCGCACCGCGGGCGGCTCCCCGTCGCGCCGGATGAACCCGCCGCCGACGGAGTAATACGTCTCATCGCCGACGACCGCGCCGCCGGCATCCGTCGCCCGCAGCGTCATGGCGTTGGGGTGCCCGGGCAGCCGGGTGCGGGGCGAGAGGACGACATCGTCCTTGGAGAAGCGGATGCCGCGCCGCCCGCCGAGCGACAGCTCCGCGCCGTCCGGCCACGTGGTCCAGGCTCCGCGCACGAGCGCGGGGTCGACGGTCTCGGGCACGTGCCCCTGCAGCCCCGCCACGACCGCGTCGGGGGTGCCGTGGCCGATGCCGGTCGCCCCGAGCGATCCGAAGAGCTCGCATGTGACGCGATCCACGCGGTAGAGCGCCCCGGCGCCATCGAGCCGCGAGACGAAGTCGGCGGCCGCCCGCAACGGACCGACCGTATGGGAGCTCGAGGGTCCTACACCGATGGAGAACAGCTCGAACGCCGAGATGTAGGCGCTCATCGCTCCAGGCTATGCGGGGTCCCGGAAATCCGCGCCCCCCAGCGGGCGGGACCCCGCACAGCCGTCCTCAGTCGGCGAGGAGCCAGACGGTGCTCTCCCCCGCGGCGCGTCGCCCCTCGGGCGCGGCACTCGCGAGCACGATGCGCCCGGTGTCGCCGAGGTCGTACGGCTCCGACCCGAAGACCGTGACGATCTCCCACCCACCGGGACGCGCGATGCGCAGCACATCGTCGCGACCGGTGTCGATCCACCGCAGGTCTTCGGCATCCTGGAGCTCCCGCCGCAGGCGCAGCGCCCGGCGGTAGAGCGCGAGGGTGGAGCCCTCGTCCTCGGCCTGGCGATCCGCCGCCACGTCGGCGAACCACGCCGGCTGCGGCAGGTGCGCGGACCCGTCGCCGAACCCGAAGGACGACCCCTCGGCCGACCACGGCAGGGGGACGCGGCATCCGTCGCGGCCGATCTCTTCACCCTGCGTCCGGAAGAACGTGGGGTCCTGACGGTCGGCAGCCGGGATGTCGCCGACCTCGTGAAGACCCAACTCCTCGCCCTGGTACAGGTAGGTCGAACCGGGCAGCCCCAGCAGGAACAGCGTCGCCGCGGTCGCGCGCCTCAGCCCTCCGGCGCGATCGACCTCGGCGTCGTCTCCCCCGCGCCGCAGCCACGCCGACCCGTGCTTCTCGGCTCCGCGCCCGCGGTGCTCCTCGCCGAGCGGCGGCAGCCCGTAGCGCGTGGCGTGGCGGACGACGTCGTGGTTCGACAGCACCCAGGTGCTCGACGATCCGGATGCCGCGGCGAGCTCGAGGTTGTGCGTGACGACCCGTCGGAACTCGCCCGCGTCGAAGTCGGCCTGCAGCAACTGGAAGTTGAACGCCTGGCCGAGGCTCTGCGGGTTGGCGTAGCGCGGCACGCGCGCGGCATCCACCCACGCCTCGGCGACGGCGGTGCGCGGCGGGTCGTACTCGTTGAAGACCGCGCGCCACTCGGCGTAGATCTCCTGCACGTCGTCGCGGTCGATGAGGGGGTGATGCCCGTCGAAGGGCAGCACCTCCAGCTCGGCGCGCGTGGGGAGCGGCTCGCTGAGATCCTTCGTCAGCATGTGCGCGACGTCCACGCGGAAGCCGTCGACGCCCCGATCCGACCAGAAGCGCAGCGTTCGCAGGAAGTCCTCGCGCACCTCGGGGTGGTCCCAGTTGAAGTCGGGCTGCTCGGGCGCGAAATTGTGGAAGTACCACTGGCCGTCGGCGACGCGATGCCACGCCGGCCCCCCGAACACCGACTCCCAGTCGGTGGGCGGCTCCGCACCGTCCGGCCCCTGTCCTTCGCGGAAGATGTACCGCTCGCGGGCGGCAGACCCGCGCCCGGCGGCGAGCGCCTCCTGGAACCACTCGTGCTGGTCGGAGCTGTGGTTCGGCACGATGTCGACGATCACCCGGATGCCGCGGGCGTGGAGCGCGTCGACCATCTCGTCGAAGTCCTCGAGGGTGCCCAGCCGCGGGTCCACGTCGCGGTAGTCGGCGACGTCGTAGCCGCCGTCGGCGAGCGCCGAGGGGTAGAACGGGCTCAGCCACACCGCATCGATGCCGAGCTCGGCCAGGTGGTCGGCGCGGGAGATCAGACCCGGCAGGTCGCCGATGCCGTCGCCGTCCGCGTCGGCGAAGCTGCGCGGGTAGACCTGGTAGACCACGGCCTGGCGCCACCAGGTCTCGGTCTCGTCGGCGGCGATGCGGGGGTGCGCGGGGGCGAGCGTGTTCACAGGGGAGGATGCCTTTCTTTCGAGCGAGGTGAGCGGTTCGAGCGGGGCGCGGGTTGCGCGGGGCGGTACGGGGATGGGCGGGCCGGTCAGCCCTTGACCGCCCCCTGGGTGACGCCCTCCATCACCCAGCGCTGGGTGAAGAGGTAGACGATGATCGCGGGCGCCATCGCCATCAGGTACGAGGCGAACGAGACGTTGTAGTTGTTGCTGAACTGGGTCTGGAAGATGCTCTGGACCACCGGCAGCGTCTGGATCGCCGGGTCCGAGATGATCAGCGACGGCATCATGAAGTCATTCCAGGAGGCGAGGAAGGCGAAGATGCCGACCGTCGCGCTCATCGGAGCGAGCAGCGGGAAGGTCAGGCGCCAGAACGTCTGCCACGTCGAGGCGCCGTCGATGCGGGCGGCCTCCTCGAGCTCGGCCGGGATCGAGCGCAGGAACGCCGTGAACAGCAGGATGCTGAAGCTCAGCTGGAACATGATGTGGAGGATCGTGACCCCCACCGGGTTGTCGAGCCCCGCAAGCCCCGTCAGCTGGATCTGCGGGAGCGCCAGCACCGGGAACGGGATGAACATCGCCGCGAGCAGGTAGAAGAACGACCACCGGAACAGGCGCTTGTCCCAGTTGCGCGAGATGGCGAAGGAGGCCCACGCGGCGAGGATGATCGTGCCGGCGACGGTGAAGGCGGTGACGAGCACCGAGACGGTGAAGGCCGCGGGGAAATTCGTCAGCGTCCAAGCGGTGATGAACCCGTCGAGGCTGAACGGCGCGGGCAGCGCGAAGGCGTTGCCGTCCACCGCCTGCCCCTGCGTCTTGAACGCCATCGAGACGGTGACGTAGAGCGGGATGATGACGGTGATGGCGCAGAGGATCAGGACGATCGTGAGCGGCCAGCTGCCGCGGTCGCGACCCCCGCTCCGACGGGGCCGGCGAGGACTGTCGCCCTCGAGGACCCGGGTGGCGTCGACGTCTTCGGCGACGAGGGCGGGTTGCATGACGGACATCAGAGGGCGTTCCTTCCGCGGGCGATGCGCAGCTGCACCAGGGAGATGACGATGATGATGACGAAGAAGAAGGCCGCATTGGCCATCTGGTAGGCGTAGTCGCCGCCGGTGAATCCGGTGACGATCGTCATGGCGATCGAACGGGTCGCCGTGCCCGGTCCGCCGTTGGTGAGGCCCACGATGATGTCGTAGGCGTTGAGGAAGTTCTTGAAGCCGAGGATGACGTTGATCACGACATAGCCGGCCACGAGCGGCAGCGTGATCCGCAGGAGCTGCTGACGCTTGGAGGCTCCGTCGATGTCGGCGGCTTCGTAGACGTCGCCGGGGATGGAGAGGAGACCGGCGATGTAGATCAGCAGCGTTCCGGGGATCGCCTGCCACGCGGTGACGAGCACGATCGCCAGCCAGGCCAGGTCGGCGTTGGCGAGGATGCTCTCGCTCAGCCACGGGATGCCGAGCGCCTGGCCGGCGGAGGGCACCGAGGTCGAGAAGAGGAAGTTGAAGACGTAGGCGATGATGATGCCCGAGACGACCATCGGGATGACGAACACGGTGCGCAGCCCCGTCTTCAGCCGGATCTTCGCCGTGAGCCCCACCGCGAGGAGGAAGGCGACCACGTTGACCACGAGGACGGTCACGGCGGCGAATCCGAACGTGAACAGGTAGCTCTGCAGCACCGCGGGGTCGGAGAAGAGGGCGATGTAGTTGATCAGTCCGATGAACTCCCACTCCCCGAACCCGATGGAGTTGGTGAAGCTGAAGAGGATCCCGATGATCGCCGGCAGGGTGATCGCCAGCGTGAAGATGATCAGGCTCGGCAGCAGGAACAGGTAGTAGATCGGCTCGACCCGGCGCCGGGATCGGCGGGGGACAGCGGCGGCGCGGCCCGCGGGTGGCGCCGTGACGGTGGCTGTGGTGGTGGCCATGAGGTGTCGACTCCTTCGTCTGGTGAGGCCGTCTACTGCCGGAGGGCCAGGCGCGCCCAGTCGGCGTCCATGGTCGCGAGCGTGGATTCGGGATTCGCACCGAGGACGATGCCCTGGAGGTAGTTCTCGGCGGGGATCGTCAGCGGGATCGCCTTCGAGGCGCCCTGGTAGAACCGGGCCTCGTCGAAGTACTCCTTCATGCCGAGGATGCGGGGATCGGTCACGGGCGCGGCGTCCACCGTCGTGCCGTATCCGAGTTGCGCGGCGTTGTAGGCGTCCATCACCTCGGGCTGGAAGAGGTAAGCGAGGAACTCCCGTGCCCCCTCCTGGTTGCGCGAGGCCTCCGGGATCCATGCCGCGAGGTCGATGTTGACGCGCACCTCGAGGTCGTCGGGGTCGTCGGTCATCGGGAGCGGGAAGGTCCCGAGCTCCAGGTCCGGCGAGGTCTTGGCGATCTCGCCGAAGGCCCACGGGCCCTGGAAGTACATCGCCGCCTGACCCTGAGCGAACGCGAGGTTTCCGTCGCCGTAACCCCGGCTGGCGGCATCCGCATTGGTGTACTCGTCCGCGAGGAGGGTCATCCGCTCGACGGGATCGAGGAGGGTCTTCTGGAACGACACCTCCGAGTCGGGACCGACGTCCGTACCCTCGGCGTTCAGCGCGTCATAGAACTCCGCGACGTCGACGGTGCCGCCGACGGTGTAGTCGAAGGATCCCTGCGCGACCGTCCACGGGTCTTTGAAGGTGCCGTAGATCGGGGTGATCCCGGCCTCGGTGAGGGCGTCGCACACGGCGATGAACTCGTCCCACGTCTGCGGGACCTCCAGGCCCTGCTCGGCGAAGATCTCCTTGTTGTAGATGACGGATGCCGCCATCACCGAGTACGGCAGGACGCTGGTGCGCCCGGGATAGGTCGCGTACTGGTCGACGAGGTCCTGCACCTCGGGGCGGATGCGCTGCGCCTCCGGCATGTCGGAGAGGTCGCTCAGCGCACCGCGCTCCATGAAGCGCGCCATCTCCATGTTGTAGTTCAGCAGCCCGAGGTCCGGCGGGTTGCCGCGGAGGAAGCCGGCCTGCAGGTTGCTGGAGCTGTCGAGGATCACCTCGACGTCGTCCTGGGAGGCGTTGTACTCGCGGATGAGGTCGCGGAAGTACGGGATCGCCTCGGGCTTGCTGAGGTGGAACCGCACGACCTCCGGGCCGGAGGCTCCGGCGCAGCCGGCGAGCAGCACGCCGGCGATCGCGGTCGCGAGCACGGACGCCGCGGTGCGCCGCATCCGGGTGCGCAGGGGTGAGTGGGATCGGTCGAGCACGTCGTTGTCCTTCCGAGGGCCGTGTTGATGCGGATATTATATTTTTTACCCGAATCAATGTGACGTGGACAATAATGCAGGAGAAGGACGGGGAGGTCAAGGGCATGTCCGACATCGATGCGACAGGGGTCCCGCGCGCGGCCCGCGCCTCCGTTGAGACCGTCCTCGCCGCCGTGTGGGACGACGCGACGTTCACGAGCAACGACGTGATGCCCCGCGTCGGGCTCACCCGCTCGACGACGATCGAGGCCATCGACGAACTCATCCGCTACGGCGTGGTCGAAGAGCTCCCCAACGCCCGCGTCGGCGGCGACTACCGCAAGGGACGCCCGGCGCGTCGGTTCGCGTTCCGACCGGACGCGGCATCCGTCGTCGGCGTGGATGCCGGCAGGACGCACGTCATCGCCACCGTGGCCGATCTGCGCGGGCGCCCGCTCACGCGCGTGTCGCGGGAGCTCACCACCGACCTCGACGATCCGGTCCGGCGGCAGGAGGTCGTGGCCGCCGTCATCGACGAAGCTCTGGCCGACGCCGGGATCGCCCGCGAGCACGTCGTGGCGGTGTGCGTGGGCGTGCCCGCACCCGTCGACGGGTCCGGACGCTCGCCCGCGCGGCACAACGACTTCTGGTATCGGATGAATCCCGATCTCGCCGACACCGCGGCACCGTGGGCACCGCTCGTGCGCGTGGAGAACGACGCCTCCCTCGCCGCCGTCGCCGAGAGCGTCCACGGCGCGGCGATCGGGTGCCGGAACTTCGTCGCGATCCTCGCCGGCGACCGCCTCGGATCCGGCGTCGTGATCGACGGCCACCTCCTCCGCGGTGCCCACGGCGGTGCCGGCGAGCTCATCCCCTTCGATCACGTCACGGGCGTCGGCAGCGTCGACGGGATCGGCGTCCACGTGGCCACGTGGGCCCGCCAGGCCGCGGAGCAGGGGCGCATCGGTTCCCGCAGCCGCCTGGCCGGGCTGCCGCCTTCGGAGCTCACCGCACCCGCCGTCTTCGCCGCGGCGCGGGAGGGCGACCCGGACGCCGTCGACATCATCACCCGCTCTGCGCGGGTCATCACGCGGATCGCGTCCGTCTTCGGCGGCTTCTTCGATCCCGAGCGCATCATCTTCTGCGGCGCCGTCGCCGAGAGCATCGAGTCGGCACTCGCGCCCGCGCGGACGATGATCCAGGACGAGATGCACCTCCCCGCACCGGACCTCGTCGCCTCCCCGCTCGGTGCGGAGGTGGTGGCCGCCGGCGCCGTCGCCGCGGCCACGGAATCCGCCCGCACCCATCTGCTCGCCTTCGCCTCCACCCCCCTGACCGCACCGTCGCGCTAGCATCGCGGCGACAGGAGAACCATGACCCACCTCGCCCCCGACGTCGCCGTCGACCGCACCGCCGCCCTCGCTGCGGCGGAAGACCTCGCCGGCACTCTGGATCCCGCGTTCCGTCGACGCTTCGACGCGCATTTCCCGACCCTCCACGGGCTGTTCCGCCGCCTGTACGGCGAGCGCCTCGACGCGCAGGAGCAGCTGAGCGCCGTGGTCGCGGAGGCGGCCGCCTCCTGGAGCGCCCGCCCACTCGAACTCAAGGCCCTGGACGAACGGCGCGAAGAGGATCCGGAGTGGTTCCAGTCCGAACGCATGCTCGGCGGCGTCTGCTACGTCGACCGGTACGCGGGGTCACTCGCCGGCATTCGCGAGAAGATCCCCTACTTCCAGGAGCTGGGGCTGACCTACCTGCACCTGATGCCGCTGTTCGAGAGCCCCGAGGGCAACAGCGACGGCGGGTACGCGGTGTCGAGCTACCGGCGCGTGAACCCGGCCCTCGGCTCGATGGCCGAGCTCACCGAGCTGGCCGCCGAACTGCGGCTCGCGGGGATCTCCCTCGTGGTCGACTTCATCTTCAACCACACGTCCAACGAGCACGAGTGGGCGCGGAAGGCGATCGCGGGCGAACCCGGGTACGAGGACTTCTACCTGATCTTCCCCGACCGGGAGATGCCGGACGCGTACGAGCAGACCGTCCGCGAGATCTTCCCCGACGACCACCCCGGCGCGTTCGTGCAGCTGGACGACGGCCGGTGGATCTGGGCGACGTTCTACCACTTCCAGTGGGATCTGAACTATGCCAACCCGGCCGTCTTCCGCGCGATGGCGGGCGAGATGCTCTTCCTCGCCAACCGCGGCGTCGAGATCCTCCGGATGGACGCCGTCGCCTTCATCTGGAAGCAGCTCGGCACCACGTGCGAGTCGCTCCCCGAGGCGCACCTGCTCCTCCAGGCGTTCAACGAGGTGCTCCGGATGGCGGCTCCGAGCCTGCTGTTCAAGTCCGAAGCGATCGTCCACCCCGACGAGGTGATCCAGTACATCTCCCCCGGAGAATGCCAGATCTCCTACAACCCGCTGCAGATGGCGCTCACGTGGGAGGCTCTGGCGACCCGGGACGCCCGCCTCCTGCAGCAGGCGCTGGAGCGGCGCCACGCCCTGCCCGACGGGACCGCGTGGGTCAACTACGTCCGCAGTCACGACGACATCGGCTGGACCTTCGCCGATGAGGACGCCGCGGAGCTCGGCATCGACGGCTTCGGCCACCGCCGGTTCCTGAACGACTTCTACGTCGGGCGCTTCCCGGGCACGTTCGCGCGCGGGGTGCCGTTCCAGGAGAACCCCAAGACCGGCGATGCGCGCGTGACCGGCACGACCGCCTCCCTCGCCGGGATCGAAGCCGGAGACGCCGGCGGGATCGACCGCGTCATCCTCGCGCACGCGATCGCGATGTCGACGGGCGGGATCCCGCTGCTGTACCTCGGCGACGAGGTCGCCCAGCTCAACGACTACGGATTCCGCGACGATCCCGCGACGGCCGACGACAGCCGGTGGGTGAACCGTCCGGCCTACCCGGCCGACCGCTACGCCGAGAGCGCGGACCCGACCACGATCGCGGGCACGGTCTTCGCGCGGATGTCCGAGCTGGTGCGGGTGCGCGCCGCCACGCCCGAGCTCGCCGGCAACGCCCTGGTGGGCTTCGACGCGCATCTGCCCTCGGTACTGGGATTCCAGCGCAGCGGCGAGGACGAGGGGGCATCGGTCGTGCTGGTGCTCGCCAACGTCGGCGACGACCTCGTCCTCGTCGATCCGGTGACCCTCGGCGGATTCCTCCCGGAGGCATGGGACCTCATCAGTCTGGAGATGCGCGACCTCACCCAGGGCCTCGCCCTCCCGCCGCACGGCTTCGTGTGGCTGCGGGTGATCCCCGCCCACGCCTGAGCGGGGCGGGGCGCGTCAGTCCCGAATGAGCGGGAAGACCGTCCGGCGGAGCGTCGTCGCGCCGATCGGTACGAGGTCGATGCGTCGATCCTCCGCGCCGGTGGTCCCCTTCGCCCGGGGCGACGGATCCATCACGTCGATGCGGACGACCACACCCGGCTGGGCGTAGTCGCGTCGCGCGGGCATCCGGACCACCCGTGCGTCACGGACATTCGATGCGCGGAGAACCGGACCCCGGCGCGACGAATCCTCCGCCGAGGTCACATCCAGATCCGCCAGGGTGCTGCCCGCGTAGGTCCTCGTCGACGTGTCACGATGCGGGATCTCCTGCGCGAAGACAAGCGGACCGGCGGCCACGGCCGCGCGACCGTCCCGGGTCTCGATCAGTCGGACGCGATGCGGCAGGCGAAGGCGCACCCGCGCAGTCCCCGCCCACCTCCCGCTGATACGGAGATACGCCCCCGTGCGGGCGAGTGCGACATCGTCATCCCCGTCGACGTCCACACCGGGCTCTGCGCACCATCCCGGAACCCGGAGCTCGATGACCAGCGGCCCCGGCTCGGCCTCGACGAGCAGATCGACCTCCTCCGCGAAGGGGAAGTCGGTGCGCTGCGTCACCCGCACCTCTCCGCGCGGCCCCGGCACACGCACAGAGAGCGGGCCGTAAAGATCCACGCGCACTCCGTCGGGAAGCGGAATCACGGATCGCGTCGCGACGATCTCGATCATCCGGCCGGCGTTGGGGGCGCAGCACACGGCCGCGTCGTCGTGGGTGGGCGAGTAGTCCCAGCGGGTGCCCTGCGCGCGGGACGCGGCATCCTGGTTCTCGGCATGGAGATATGCGACGGCAGTGCCGTCCGGTCGGACGCCGGCGGGATGCGCGTTGAGGAAGACCGCCTCGACGCGATCGAGCCATGCCGGATCACCGGTCGCATCCGCGGCGACCACCGCGGTCGCGGCGAGCTCGGTGAGTGCGCACATCTCCTCGCCCGCCTCCGCGAGGTGGACCGGCTCCCGGCCCGGGGCGCCGAGGGTCTCATCGGAACGCAGGCCCCCCGACGCACCGAGCGCAGGAGCGAGCTTGCGCGCACTGCGATCGAAGAGGGCTCGCCACGGATCCGCGTCCGCCCTGTCGGACTGCATCACCGAGATCAGCAAGGGCACACGGGCGTGCTCGGCGACATGCGCGCCGTGGCCGGAGAAGGGCTCGTCCGATTCGAGCCGCGCGCGTTGATGGTCCCCGAAGGGCGCATCGAGCTCCCCGCGCGAGTAGGCCTCGTACACCTCGGCGGCCAGGACTCGGTGACGCACGTCGCCGGAGCGCACGAACGCGTCCGCGAGCAGATCCACGACCATCAGGTCGTGCCCGGTCCCACGGACGTGCGCGAACGCCGAGCCGTCGGCGACCTGCCGCTCCAGCTGTCGGGCGATCGCGGAGACCGCCCGGTCGATCGCCGCGTGGACCTCGCTGTCACCGGTCGCATCGGCCCAGGTGCGCAGCGCACGCAGGAGGCAGGTCCGCGTCCAGAGATCGCCGGCGACGAAGCCGTGAGACGTGCGCACCTCGCGCGTGAACATCCCGAGGTAGCCGTCGTCGTCTTGGGATCCGACGATCCGCCGCACCCGTTCCGCGGCATCCCGGCGCTCGGCGTCCGTGCCGACGAGCAGGACATGGGCGAGCCACGCCGACAGCCAGTTGCCCTCGCTCTCCCCGTTCCACCAGGCCACCTGCTCCGCGTTGGCCGCCTCCGCGCCGCGCCCGAGGCGCCCTGACACGAAGACGTCCCCGCCTACCTCGGGGACCAACCGAGGGAGCTGACCCACGTATCCGTCGAGGGCTGCCCGTGCGCCGGCGCGCATCCAGCCGCTGAGTTCCACGGACGACAGCGGGACGCGTGGCAACGGGCGCGGAGAGGGGAACACACCCGCCATGGTGGCAGACTCGCTCTTCGCCGCGCCCGGCGCCCGCTCAGACGGCAGCGGTCTCCTTCCGGCGCCGTGTCACGCCGTTCTCGTCGTCGACCTCCAGGACGGTGAAGGCGTCGATTCCGGCCTCGACGGCAGCGGCATCCGTCGTCTCCGGACGACGCGGCCACCAGAATCTGTCGCCCGTCCGGAACGCCAGGGCCGGCACGATCACCGTCCGCACGAGGAGGGTGTCGATGAGCACGCCGATGCAGACGATGACGCCGATCTGGGTGAGGGTGATCAGCGGCAGCACGCCGAGCACGGCGAACACGGCCGCGAGCAGGATACCGGCGCTCGTGATCACCGCGCCGGTGGCGGCGAGCGCGCGGATCATGCCCTGGGTCGTCCCCCGCGTGCGCGCCTCCTCCAGAGCGCGCGTGACGAGGAAGATGCTGTAGTCCACGCCGAGCGCCACGAGGAACAGGAAGCTGAACAGCAGCACGTTGGTGTCGATCGCGGGGAATCCGAACAGCGGCGTCTGGAACAGCCACCAGCTGGCGCCGACGGCCGAGAAGAAGCTCGCCACCACGGCCAGGAGCAGGAGGATCGGCGCGACGAACCCGCGGAGCAGGATCACCAGCACGATGAACACCAGCACCAGGATCAGCGGGATCACCAGCGCCTGGTCACGGGCCTGGGCGTCGGCGACATCGAGGGCGCGGGCGTCGAGACCGCCCACGAGCCCCTCGCCGGAGCCGACATCGTCCAGCGCCGACCGCATCCGCTCTACGGTCGCCAGCGCCTCCTCCGTCTCCGCCGCCGACGACAGGGTCACGTCGATGCGGGCGATGTCGTCGTTCTGCTCGCCGACCGTGGCGCTGTCGACGCCGTCGAGGTCGGCGAGCGCCGCGGCGGCCTCCTCAGCCTCGTCGACGGGCACGACCACGACCGAGGGCGACGTCGAACCGGCCGAGAACGCCTCCGCGAGCACCTCCTGACCGACGACGGCCTCGGGCTTCTGCAGGAACCGGTCGTTCTGCGACAAGCCGGTCTGCACGAAGAAGACACCGCTGGCGAGGATGCCGAGCAGGACGAAGCCGCTCGTGGCCACGACGACGGGGCGACGGGCGACGGCGCGGCCGAGCTTCCCCCACGGGCTGCGCGACAGCGCATCGGCCGAGCCGAAGCGCGGGATGTAGGGCCAGAAGATCCAGCGCCCGAAGAGGACGAGCGCGGCCGGCAGGACGGAGAGCGCGAAGATCATCGCCACCACGATCCCCACGGCGCACGCGAGACCGAGCGCGCGGTTGCCCGACAGCTCGCCGAACAGGAGGGTCGCCAGCGCGAGGGCCACCGTCGAACCGCTCGCGATGATCGCCGGGCCGGCGCCGCGGAGCGCCCTGCGCATCGCGGCGCGACGGTCGGCGTAGCTGCGCAGCTCATCCCGGTATCGGGCGATGAGCAGCAGGGCGTAGTTCGTGCCCGCACCGAAGACGAGCACCGACAGGATGCCGGTGGTGGAGGCATCCAGCTGGATTCCGACCGCGGCCGCCACCCGGGCGGCGATGATGCCTGCCAGGACGTCCGAGACACCCACGACGATCAGCGGGACGATCCACAGCGTGGGGCTCCGGTAGGTCACGAGGAGGAGGATCGCCACGACGACGACGGTCGTGAGGATCAGAGTGAAGTCCGCACCTTCGAAGACCGCGGCGATGTCGACCTCGAAGCCCTCGGCGCCGGTGAAGTACACCGTGACCCCGTCGAGGTCCGTCGCGGCCGCGGCGCGGATCTCGACAGCGCGCTCGGTCTGCTCCTCGACGTTGGTCAGCGGTTCCAACGGCACCACGACCAGCGCCACGGTGCCGTCGTCGGAGACCTGAGCGGGCGGGACGAACCCGTCGGGCGTGAACTCGGCGAGGTCGCCCATGGCGTTCTGGTTGATCTGCGCGAGTCGCTCTTCGTCGAGCTCCTCCCCACCGCCGGAGAAGACCAGGAGCGCCGAGGTGGTGTCGGCGCTCGGCAGCTCCTCCAGGAGCGCGTCGACCTGACGGGACTCCGCCGTGTCGGGGAGACCGACCGGTGGCGCGGTGTCGCCGTCCGAGCCGGAGCCCAGGGCGAAGATCCCGCCGGCGGCGGCGATCGCGAGGACCAGGACGATCCACGAAGTTCGGGCGGAGGTGATGAAGCGGAGCAGAGCGGCCATGACGACTCCTCGGGAGGGAAGGAAGGGGGTGCGGGTACAGGCGTCGAGCTGATCAGATCACAAAGTAGTTAGATTGCCTAGATACTAGCCGAGGGATGGTACTTGCGGGTACGCTTTCTCCATGGACGCCCCTCCTCCCCCCGCGGGCGCAGCCGCGGGCATGATGCCGCGCCGTCCGACCGTGCTCCTGCGGGAGCTCATCCAGACCTCTGCCGACTTCGAAGCGGCATTCGGGGAGAAGCTCTCCGTCAATGCCACGGATCTCGACGCGATGGAACACCTCCTGCAGGAGGGACCACTGGGGCCGAGCGAGCTCGCCCGCCGGCTCGGGATCACCACCGCGGCGATGACCACCGCGGTCGATCGCCTGGTCGACCTCGGGCACGTCACCCGAGAGCCTCACCCGTCGGATCGCCGCGCCGTGCGCGTGGTCCCGACAGACTCGTCGCGGGCCAAGGCGATGTCGATCCTCATGCCGATGGTGCGCGGACTGGATGCCGAACTCGACCATTTCGACGAGGACGAGCAGCGGATCATCACCGAGTACCTCGAGCGGATCCTCACCGCATACCGGTCGCACACACCGGAGCCCTCGCGGGCACGCCGCGTCCGCTGACGGGAAGGGCTCCGCGGGCAAGAAAGAAGCCCCGCCGGCGAACCGGCGGGGCTTTCTCACTGTCTCAACACAGTGTGCGCCCGAAGGGACTCGAACCCCTAACCTTCTGATCCGTAGTCAGATGCTCTATCCATTGAGCTACGGGCGCCCGGCCCGCGATCTCCCGCGGGCCAGCGACCAGAATACATGACCCCCGCCGCGCTCGCGAATCGACACGGGTCACTCGGGCGCGTCGCCCGCACCCTCCGCCGCGACTGTCGTGACGTGTCGGCGATGGGCGGCGAGTCGCGGCAGATCCACGAGGCGGAGGGACTGCATCCGCGCCGCGCGCATACGCTCGTAATCGGGGTCGAGGTCCGGCCGCATGCCCTCGACGGTGAGCCGTCGCTGCAGGTTCGCTTCGACGTCCCCCCACGCCGCGTCCCGCGCGTCCTCCACGAGTTCTCGCACCGCCTCGGCATCCTCGGCCCGGCGGCGGAGCTCCTTGGCGACGCCGACGTACTGACGGCGTCGCTTACGGAGGTTGCGGGTGTCGCGGTCGCGGTAATCGTGCGTGCCGTCCGGATCGCTGAACCGACCCCACGCCTTCTTCACCTGTCGCCGTGCGAGGTCCCCCGCCTGCTGCTGCTCGTCGGCGAGGGCGATCAGCGTGTCGTGCGCGAACGGCGCGAAGGCGTCGGGATCGAACGGCGCACCGTGAGCGATCGTCTTGACGAGGATGTGGTTGCGTACGGTGAGCCGGGCGGCGGCCGTCGCGATGGCGACACCTTCCGCGATCGCGTCCGCTGTCTTGCCCATGCGACCTCGCGCCTCCTCCGTCTAGAGAAGGCTATCCGAGAGCCGGACTCGACGGCCGCCCGCTCGGGCCGTGCGTATCAAGTCGCCGACATCCGTGCAACCCCCCGGAATCGGCCGGCTCCGCGGTTAGCGTCGAAGACACAATCCTTCGAGAGGAGCGGTTCATGGGATTCATGGAAGACGCCAAGAAGACGGCCGAGGCCGTCGGCGAGAAGATCTCGGACGAGTGGGACAAGACCACGGACCGTCTCAGCGACAAGGCCGACGAGATGAAGGCCGACGCCGAAGTGAGGAAGGCTGAAGCGGAGGTCGACAAGGCCGAAGCAGAACGGGACTCGGTGCACACGCGCAACGAGATCCGGGAGGAACTCCGCGACTGACACGCGGACCTGTCGCGGCGACACCGCGACGACCCAATCGGGGGGCCTCGGAGAATACTCCGGGGCCTTCTATGTTCCTCCCATCCGATCGCCCCGGCGCTCCGAACAAAGGATGAGCGCACCCTCTCCTCCCCGCCTGGGGTGAGGTCGGAGGTCGGCGCTCAGCCGCCTGGGGTGCGGCAACGCTCGGGCTCGCCTACCAGCGGGGGAGGCGGGGACGGCGGAACATCGTCTGGGGAGGATGTCCGCCGACCCTCTTCCGCGGGGCGGGCCCGAGTCGTCCGTGGAGCAGGATCGAAGGCTCAGGCGATGGCTGCGATGGCTGCGATGGTCCAGGATGCCGAGACCTCGGCCCCGGGCTCGATGACGATGAGGCCGGCGTCGAAGTCGTACTGATCGGCGTTGAAGGCGTCCGGCGCGCAGGTCATCGGCTCGACGGCGAGACCAAGCCGTGAGTCCTCCTGACGCGGCTTGTCGGCTGTGTGGATCTGCACCCACGGGCACGCGGCGTCCCAGCGCATCTGCACACCTCGCCCGGCGGCATCCGTGAGCCGCACGGCGGCGATCCCGTCGTCGTCGCGTGTCAGGGCGGTGTAGGCGTGGTCGATCTCGACCGCACCGATCGTGCGCGCCCGGCGGAAGTCGAACCGGTCGGCATCGATGTCGACGCTCTCGAGCGAGGTCGGGATGAGGCGGTCCTCGGTCACGGCCAGCACCTGGGCCGCCGGAAGCGCGAGGGTCCAGTCGTCGACCGTCCCCGCACCCGCCACGAGGTAGGGGTGAGGTCCGGTCCCCCACGGCGCGGCCTCATCGCCGTCGTTGCGCGCCGTGACCGTCTGAGTGAGCCCATCGGGCCCGAGCACGAACGTCGTCGTGACGACGATCCGCCACGGGTAGCCTGTCTGGGCCGAGATGACCTGGGCCAGCGTGACGTGGTCGGATCCCTTGTCGACGGCTTCGTAGTCGAGCCACGCGGCGAGGCCGTGCAGGGCGTGTCCGCGAGCCGGCTCGGTGAGGGCGAGACGGCGCTCCTCCCCGCCGAAGGTGTACGTTCCGTCGACGACGCGGTTGGGCCAAGGCACCAGCGTCGCACCCCGGTAGGACGGGCGCACCTCGTCCGCGTCGAAGGGGACGACCAGATCGCGACCGGCGACGGTCAGCGAGCGCAGGGTCGCCCCGACGCTGGAGATGATCGCCTCGTAATCGCCGGAGCGGAGGGAGTGCTGGATGCCGGACAGGGGCGTACGGGCCATGAGTGGGTGATCCTCGGGTCGGGTTGGGGGGATGAATCTGACGTTTCAGTATCGCGGCAGACGGTGGGGGTCGACGGATGCACCGCCGACCCCCACCGTGTCGGTGTTCAGCTGCAGCTGCGCGCTGCCAGCGACACCTCCGTCTGGACGGAGCGTCCGTCGGCGGTCGAGGCGGAGACCTCGATCACGCCGGCGGTGTAGGCCGCCGTGCGGGTGGTGAAGGTGTACGTCGCCTTCTTGCCGGGGGCCACCACAGCGGTCTTCGACCCGTAGCGGCTCTGGATGACCACCGTCGCCGCGGCGTCCGCGTCGTTGGCGATCGTCACCGACTCGAGCACCTTGCCCGCGAGGCAGCGCGTGACCGCCGTCGCGGTGACGGCGAGACCGGCCACATCGACCTCCTCCGAGACCGACGTCGCGACCAGACCGTCGCGGTACCCGTCGTAGGTCGCCGTGACGGCGGTGACGCCGGCCGGCGCGGTCGCCGTTGCGGTTCCGTCGACGAGCGCGACGGTCTCCGACCAGGCGCCGCCGGCGAAGGTGACGGTGCCGACGACGTCGCCCTCATCCTCCGCGCTGACGGATGCCGTGAGCTCGCGGCCGTCGGCGTCGAGCGTCGTGGTGGAGGCGACCGCCTCGACGTCGCTCCAGCTGTTGACCGCATCGAGGACCTGACCCGAGACGTTCACGAACGAGCCGTGACGCGGGCTGGCGGGAAGCCCGCCGCGCTGACGCACGACCCACGAGCTCCGCTGCGACAGCCGATCGGCCTGCGAGCTCGAGGCGATCTCGTCGCCCGTCGTCACGAACGCCCGGTAGCCGCCGTCGCCGTAGTTGTCCACGAGGAAGACGTAGCCGTCCCCGGTGTTGTTCGGGTCACCCTCGTTGAGCTTGATCACCTGCGGACCCTCGCCCGCCTGGTTGGTCTCCAGCGTGGTCATCCGCGTGTCGGTGAGCTGCCACGTCTGCGCCGGATCGGCCGACCAGTTCGACCGGGCGGTCGGAGCAGTGAGGACCTGCGACTTCTCCAGGAAGATGTCCTTGCCCGCCTCCAGTCCGTCGGCTGCGCCACCCTCTTCGTTCTTCGTGAAGCGGTAGTAGAAGTCGTCGATCTTGATGACGGTCGAGTCGATGCGGGCGTACCCGGTGTCCTGCCAGCTCTGCGGCGGGTAGGTGAAGGTACGGAAATCGCGCGTCAGCACGTAGAACATCCGGGCGTAGAGGTTGTCGCTGTTGCTCTTGCTGGCGTCGGAGTACAGACGCGAAGCGAAGAACAGCACGTACGACTGCAGCTCGTCATCCCAGTACGCTTCCGGCGCCCACGTCATGCCCGCGGCGGGCTGGTTGACGGTGATGCCGGAGTTCTCGTCGTTGGTGCGCTCCCAGTTGACGAGGTCGGTCGACTCCCAGATGTGCACCTTCAGGCTGCCGTCGGACTGCGCGGGGCCCCAGCCGGTGCCGCATCCGATGCAGAGGTCGGTGGCGATCATGTAGTACTTGTCGCCCTCGGCCGAGCGGAGGATGTACGGGTCGCGGAGACCGGTGGTGTCGGCGGTGTTCTCGACCGTGGGCTGCCCGCCGTTGACCGGCGCGAAGCTGAAGAAGTCGTTGCCGGAGGTGGCCGCCTGGTAGATCCGCTCGTCCGAGTCCGACTTGAAGTACGCCGCGACGTAGCCCTCGTCCGGAGCCGTACGGGCCTTCTCGGCGACGTCCAGCGTGAACGTGCGCGTCGCCGTCTGACCGTTGAGGGTCGCCGTCGCGGTGAGCGTGACCTCGCGGTCGCCCTCACCGTACGCGGGACGCATGACCAGACCGCCGCCCTCGAACGGGTCGGCCGCACCCACGGCCGGCGCGACGTAGGCCGGGTCGGTGGCGGTGACGAGCGCCGGGTCGGAGGACTCCCACGTGATGTCGGCGCCGTTGACGGAGCCCTTCACCGCGAGAGGCAGGTTCTCCGTGGTCCGCTCCTCCAGCACGATGGCGTCGAGGTCGGCGCCGACGGTGGGGGCGATGACGGTCGCGTCGAAGGTCAGGGTCGACCCGAGCGAGGTCGTGGCGGTGAGCGTGACCGGGGTGTTCTCGGTGATCGCCCGCGACACGACGCCGGTGGTCGAGATGACGGCGGGGTTCGACGACGCCCAGGTGAGGTTCACGCCGTTGACGCTCGCGCCGAGCGTGAGGTCGGAGGTGACGCTGTCGAGCGACGGGTTGGCGCCCAGCATGTTCGCGAGCACCTCGCCGCGAAGGAGCGCTGCGGTCGCCGCGGTCTTCTCCTCGGCGTCGGGCATGCTCGCCGTCACCTCGTCGGCGGTGAGGGCGACGTCCCAGAACTTCATGTCGGAGACGTCCGCGCGCAGCAGCGCGTCGCCCTGGTAGAGGGAGCGACCGATGTAGCCGAGCGTGTTCCCGGCCGGGATGATCGAGCTCATCGAGCGGTTGTGCGTGAGCGTCGAGATCACCGCGCCGTCGCGGTAGAGGGTGAGCGTGTTGCCCGAACCGACCATTGTCAGGGTCGTGAAGCCCGGGTTGAGGCCTCCGCCCGCGGGCATCCGGCTCTCGCCGTTGTTGCCGTCGGTCTTGACGCGGATCGCGGCCAGCACCTGGTTCGTGTAGCCGCCCTGAGCGGATCGGGGGCTCAGGAAGATGTGGTTTCCGAGCTGCGTGGTGTTCCAGGGGCCGACGCCGTCGCCGATGACCCACCCGAAGTTGTTCCCGGCGGTCTGGGTCGCCACGGTGAACTCCACCGTGAAGTCGTTGTCGGTCCCCGTCACGAGACCCTTGGGCAGCGAAGCGTATCCGTCCGCGCGGAAGCGCAGGACGTCGTCGCCTCCGGCATCCGCGAAGGATGCCGAGGTGAGTCCCGTCAGCGTCGCGTGACGGGCGTTGCCGGACACGTCGAGCAGCTGCGAACCGCTGTGCGACATGTCGTAGTGTGCCGTGGGCGCCGGCAGCTCGGCGGCCGTCGCGACCGCCGGGGCCAGGCCCACGCCGGTCAGCGCCATGACGCCGGCCACGGTGCCGGCGAGTCCGCGGCGGAACGCGGAACGCCGGCGCTGCGGCTGGATGGTGGATCGTCTCATCAGTGAGACCTTCCTCTCTTTTTCGGGTGGGGGGCCACGCTCGCGGGCGAGCGCTCATACACCTCGTGAGCTCAGAAACCCTGGGCGAGGCGGTAGTAGGCCTGGTTCCAGCGGACTTCGTGCTGGAATCGGCGGAGGGTGGTGTCTTCGTCGATGACGAGGAGTTCGGTGCCGGCCATGTCGGCGAAGTCGCGGAACACCTCGATGCCCACCGCGGTCGTCATCACCGTGTGGTGGGCAGCGCCGGCGGTCAGCCAGCACGCCGCGGAGGTGGCGAAGTCCGGCGCGGGACGCCAGACGGCGCGACCGACGGGGAGGTTGGGAAGGTCGGGCGCGGTGATGTTCTCCACCACGTTGGCGACCAGGCGGAACCGGTCGCGCATGTCGCTCATCGCCACCACGAGCGCAGGTCCCGGGTCGGCGGTGAACACCAGCCGCACCGGGTCGTCCTTCCCTCCGATGCCGAGGGGATGGATCTCCAGCCGCGCCTTCTGCGACGACAGCGTCGGAGAGACCTCCAGCATGTGCGCGCCGAGGATCTTCTCGTCGCCCGGAACCAGGTCGTACGTGTAGTCCTCCATGAGGCTCGCCCCACCGGGGAGCCCAGCGCCCATGACGTTGGCGACACGCACGAGGATCGCGGTCTTCCAGTCGCCCTCCGCACCGAACCCGTATCCGTCGGCCATGAGACGCTGCACCGCAAGGCCCGGCAGCTGCGTCAGGGCACCCAGGTCTTCGAAGCTCGTGGTGAACGCCCCGAACCCGCCCTCCTCCAGGAACGACCGCAGACCGATCTCGATCGCCGCGCCGTCGCGGAGGGACTGGTGACGCTCCGCGCCGGGCCGCAGCTCCGACGCCACGTCGTACTCGTCGAGATAGACCTGCACGAGCGCGTCGATCTCGGACGCGGATGCCGCAGCCACCGCCTCCGCGAGCTCGTTCACGCCCCACGTGTTGACCTGCACGCCCAGGCGCAGCTCCGCCTCGGTCTTGTCCCCCTCGGTGACCGCGACGTAACGCATGTTGTCACCGAACCGGGCGAGCTTCAGCGTCCGCGCCGCCGTCCACCCCGCCGCCGCCCGCTGCCAGTCCTCGACCTGCTGACGAACCGCCGGGTTCGACACGTGCCCCACGACGGTCTTCCGCGTGATACCCAGACGCGTCTGGATGTACCCGAACTCCCGGTCACCGTGCGCCGCCTGATTCAGATTCATGAAATCGAAGTCGATCTCGCTCCACGGCAGCTCCACATTCGCCTGCGTGTGCAGGTGCAGCAGCGGCTTCCGCAGCGCATCCAGACCCGCGATCCACATCTTCGCCGGGCTGAACGTGTGCATCCACGCGATCACTCCGATCACGTCATCCCGGCCGTTCACCTCGAGCGCGAGGCGACGGATGCTGTCGGCATCCTTCAGCACGGGCTTCCACACCACCCGCACCGGCAACCCGGCGAGGCCCTCCGCCACGGCCTGCGACTGCTCCGCCACCTGCCGCAGCGTCTCCTCCCCATAGAGGTTCTGGCTGCCGGTGACGAACCACACCTCGTAGCCGTCGAGGGAGGTGGTGAGCGGAGAGCGGGTCATGCGAAAAGTCCTTCGAGAGTGGGATGGATAACGAGATCAGAGGGCCGCGACGGCCGCGGTTTCGACGGCCAGTCCCGCGCGATACCGGGTCAGGTACGCCGCGAAACCGGGAACGTCTTCGGGGTCGGGTTCGAGCGTGCGGAAGGTCGCGTCGGCGAACACACGCTCGCGCAGGTAGGCGTCGAGGCTCATGTCCGCGGGGGCCGAGAGGTACGCGGCGAGGACCGCGATCCCCCACGCCCCGCCTTCGGAGGCGGTCTCGGCGACCACGACCGGCGCGTCGAGCGCTCCGGCCAGGAAGCGCTGCGCGACGCCGGCGGTACGGAAGATGCCCCCGTGCGCGAACATGCGGTCGAGGGCCACGCCCTCGTTCTCCAACACGCGCATCCCGAGGGCGAGGGTGCCGAAGGCGCCGTAGAGCTGGGCGCGCATGAAGTTCGCGAGCGTGAAGCGGCTGTCGGGCGTGCGGACCACGAGCGGGCGCCCCTCGGCGAGCCCGGCGATGGGCTCGCCGGCGAGGTGGTTGTACGCCAGGATGCCTCCGGCGTCCGGATCGCCGTCGAGCGCCTCGCGGAAGAGGACCTCGAACACCTCGTCCGGGTCGAGGTCTCCCCCGCCGACGGTCGCGAATCGGCCGAACAGACCGACCCACGCGGCGAGCTCGCTCGCGCCGTTGTTGCAGTGCACCATCGCGACGGGGTCTCCGACCGGGGTGGTGACGACGTCGAGCTCGGCGTGCGCGGTGGCGAGGGGCTTCTCCAGGACGACCATCGCGAAGATGCTCGTGCCGGCGGAGACGTTGCCCGTGCGCGGTGCGACCGAGCACGTCGCGACCATTCCTGTGCCCGCATCGCCCTCCGGCGGACAGAGCGGAATGCCCGGACGGAGCACCCCCGAGACGTCGAGCAGCGCCGCGCCCTCCGGGGTGAGGGAACCGGCATCCTGGCCGGCGACGAGCACCTCGGGCAGCACATCGGCGATACGGAGCCCGAAGGCGCGCTCCGAGACCAGCCGGTCGAACTTCTTCATGAGCCCGCGATCGTAGTCCCGACGCGCCGGGTCGATCGGGAACATGCCGGAGGCGTCGCCGATGCCGAGTGCCGAACGCCCCGTGAGCTTCCAGTGGACGTACCCGGCGAGGGTCGTGATGAGGCGCACGTCCGGGACGTGCGGCTCCTCGTCGAGGACCGCCTGGTAGAGGTGGGCGATCGACCAGCGGAGCGGGATGTTCACGCCGAACAGCTCCGTCAGCACGGATGCCGCACGGTCGGTGTTGGTGTTGCGCCAGGTGCGGAACTCGGCCAGCAGATCTCCGCGCTCGTCGAGGGCGAGGTATCCGTGCATCATGGCCGAGACGCCGATGGCGGCGAGGTTCTCGAGCGGGACGCCGTACCGTCGAGCGACGTCGGCGGCGAGGTCGGCGTAGGCGCCCTGGACGCCCGCCCAGACGTCGGCCAGGGTGTACGTCCACACCCGATCGACGAAGCGGTTCTCCCAGGCGTGGGATCCCACAGCGAGGACCGTGGCCGGATCGTCCGCGAGGACGAGGCACGCCTTGATACGGGTCGAGCCGAGCTCGATGCCCAGCACCGCCCGCCCGTCGCGGATCGCCGCGGTGGCGTCGTGGGTGCTCATCGGCGCTCGTCCCCCGCCTGCCCGTAGACGTTCTGGTAGCGGTTGTAGAGACTGTCGATCGCCTCCTGCGGGATCGGGATCAGCGGCCCCGCCTCCCGCGCGTGATGCACCGTGCGCGCGACGTCCTCGACCATCACCGCCGCCTTCACGGCATCCTTCGCCGACACCCCGATCGTGAACGGACCGTGGTTCTGCATCAGCACCGCCCGCGAGCGGTGCCCCGACAGCGTCTCCACGATGCCGCGACCGATCGAGTCGTCACCGATGATCGCGAACGGACCGATCGGGATCGGACCGCCGAACTCATCCGCCATCGCCGTGATCACACACGGGATCTCCTCGCCCCGCGCCGCCCACGCCACCGCGAACGTGGAATGCGTGTGCACCACACCCCCGACATCCGGCATGTTCCGATACACGTACGCGTGCGCCGCGGTGTCGCTCGACGGGCTCCGCTCGCTCCCCGGCGTCCCCGGAACGACGTTGCCGTCCAGGTCGCACAGGATCATGTTCTCCGGCGCGAGATCGTCGTAGGACACCCCCGACGGCTTGATCACGAACAGCTCTGCACCCGGCACGCGACCGGAGACATTGCCACCGGTCCACACGATCAGGTTGTAACGGACGAGCTCGCCGTGCAGCGCCGCGACATCGGCACGCACCGCATCGATCGCGTCCTGGACCTCGGGGGTGAATCGGGGGGCTTCCACGGCCATGGACGTCTCCTTCGGGGCCTCGGGGGTAAGGGCGGCGCTCATCGTCGACGCCGCGCGGTGAGGACGCGCTGCAGGAGGACGAACACGAGCAGGATGCCGCCGGTGATGATCGTCAGGTACTCGGGCCGGATCGTGCCGTCCTTCGTGATGATCATCCACAGCGACGCCAGCACGAGCGAGCCCACCACCGAGCCGAGGACGTAGCCGGCGCCGCCGGTGAGAAGCGTGCCACCGATGACGACCGCTGCGATCGCGTCGAGCTCCCACCCGATGCCGGTCACGTTCTGCGCCTTGCCGCCGACCTCGGCGGTGTAGACGACGGCAGCCAGCCCCG
The DNA here is from genome assembly GCF_040687055.1 of Microbacterium sp. NPDC077184. Taxonomy (NCBI): domain Bacteria; kingdom Bacillati; phylum Actinomycetota; class Actinomycetes; order Micrococcales; family Microbacteriaceae; genus Microbacterium; species Microbacterium sp. NPDC077184. The sequence goes on along the minus strand of NZ_JBFBMM010000001.1, from coordinate 189,811 downwards.
CGAGCGCACCGCTGAGCACGTAGATCCATACCCGGGTCCGCGCGACGGGAAGCCCCATGAGCTGCGCCGAGGACTCCGCCCCGCCGATGCCGTAGACGGTGCGACCCATCCGCGTGCGGTGAAGGAAGACATAGGCGCCGATGACGACGAGGATGGCGATGAAGAATCCCGGCGTGAGCACGAGGTCGTTGACCCGCTCGCCGTCGATGATCTTGAAGTCCGTCGCGATCAGCAGGATCGGGGCGTTCTCGGGGGCCTGGACCGGGACCGTCGACAGGATCGAGGCGAGACCGCGCGCGAGGAACATCATCGCCAGCGTGGCGATGAAGGGCTGCACGTTGAAGTACTGGATCAGGACGCCCGAGACCAGACCGAAGAGCGCGCCGAATCCGATCATGAGGAGGATCGACAGCCAGCCGTTGACCCCGATGTTCATGAGCATGACGCCGGCGACCGAGGTGAAGGCGACCACCGCCCCGACGGAGAGGTCGATGCCTCCGGAGAGGATGACGATCGTCATCCCGACGGCGAGGATGATCGTCGGCGCGAAGCTGACGAGGAGACTCGACATCGTTCCGGCGTGGAAGACGCGCCCGTAGGCGATCTCGGCGTACACCAGCATGGCGACCAGCAGGACGACGGCCGCGAGGGTCGGGATGATCGACTGGCTGCGGCCCCAGACCCGCTGAAGGGCGGTCTGGGCGGCGCTCTCGGCGCCGAGGGCGGGGGACGTGACGGGCGCGCTCACGCGACGACCTCCTTACGGGAGCGACGGCGTCCGAGTTGGAGGACGTAGTTCCGCACGCGTTCGGATTGCAGCAGGACGAGGAGGACGATGACGATCGCCTTGAAGGCGGGCGTCGCCGCCGCCGAGACGCCCAGGAACAGCACGGTCTTGTTCAGCGTCGCGATGAGGAGCGCGCCGATGGTGGAGCCGAGGATGGAGAACTTGCCGCCCGCGAGGGAGGTGCCGCCGATCACGACCGCGAGGATCGCGTCGAGCTCCATCTGGTACCCGGTTCCCGACACGTCGACCGTCATCACCTCCGACACCGTGAACAGACCACCGGTGGCCGCGAGGACGGCGGAGAGGACGTAGACGGTGATGAGGATCGGGCGGGGACGGATGCCGGCGAGGCGGCTGGCCGCGGGGTTCACCCCGATCGACTCGATCATGAGACCGAGAGCCGTCCGGCGCATGATGAGCGAGACGACCACGACGATCGCGATCGCGAGGACGAAGCTCGTCGGGAGTCCCAGGATCTGACCGTTGGAGATCTCACGGAAGGGCGCGTTCGTGGCGTTGGTGTTCTGACCACCGGTGATCACTCGGGCGATGCCTCGCGCGGCGAGCATCATCACGAGGGTGCTGATGAAGGGCTGGAGCCCCACGACCGCGACGAGCAGACCGTTGACCACACCGAGGAGCGCACCGATGAGGAGCGCCACGGCGATCGCGATGAACATCGCGCCGAACGGGCTCTGGCCGTCCACGGCGCGCAGCGTCTCCATCGCCGCCGCCCCGCCGACCGCCATGATCGAGCCGACCGAGAGGTCGATGCCCTTCGTGGCGATGACGAACGTCATGCCGAGGGCGATCATGATGATCGGCGCCGACACACGCAGGATGTCCAGGACGTTTCCGGCGAGGAGGCCGGTCGTGGAATTGATACCGATCGCGAGGTAGGTCGGATCCTTGAGCGTGTTCAGGGTCAGGAGGAGCGCGATGCCCACCAGGCCCCAGAACCACGGAGTGCGGATGAGCGTCTTGACGATCGCCATGTCAGATCTCTCCTTCGGCGATCTTCTCGCCCTGCTCTTCTGAACGCGCCGCGCTGTCGTCGGCGGCGATGATCGACACGATGCTCTCCGCGGTCACGTCGGGGCCGTTCACGACCTCGCCGACCTTCTCGTGGTCCTTCAGGATCACGATGCGCTCGGACAGCCGCACGACCTCCTCCAGCTCGGACGAGATGAAGACGACGCTCATGCCGCCTTCGGCGAGCTCGGCGACCGCTTCCTGGATGTCGGCCTTGGCACCGACGTCGATGCCGCGGGTCGGCTCGTCGAGGAGGAGCAGGTCGGGCTCGGTGGCCAGCCAGCGGCCGAGGAGGACCTTCTGCTGGTTGCCGCCGGACAGGAGCCGGATCGGACGGTTGGGGTCGTTGGGGCGCACGCTGAAGCGCTCCATGTAGGTCTTCACGAGCTGGTCGACCTCGCGCGCGGGGACGCGGCGCAGCCACCCGCGCTTCGCCTGGACGGCGAGCATGATGTTCTCGCGGACGCTGAGATCGCCGATGATGCCGTCGTCGCGTCGGTTCTCGGTCGAGTAGGCGATGTGCTGGGCGAGACCGTTGACCGGGGACGTGATGGACGCCTTCTTGCCCTTGACGCGGACGGCGCCGGAGTCGGCGCGGTCGGCACCGAAGATGAGGCGGGCGAGCTCGGTCCGGCCGGCGCCGAGGAGGCCGGCGAACCCGACGACCTCGCCGCGGTGGATCTCGATGTCGGTCGGCGCCAGCGCGCCCTTGCGGCCGAGGTCCTCGGCGGCGTAGACCGGCGTCTCGGTGCGGTCGCGCACGTCGACCTGGCGGTTCGAGCCGAGCGCGCGGAGCGTCTCGAAGTCCTTGCCGATCATCTTGGAGATGAGCGCGCTGCGGTCGAGATCCCGCTTGAGGTACTCCCCGACGAACTGACCGTTGCGCAGGACCGTGATGCGGTCGCTGATCGCGTAGACCTGGTCGAGGAAGTGCGAGACGAAGAGGATCGCGACGCCCTGGTCGCGCAGCCGTCGCATCACCGTGAAGAGGACCTCCACCTCGGCGGCGTCCAGGCTCGAGGTCGGCTCGTCGAGGATGAGGACCTTGGAGTCGGTGACCATCGCACGGCTGATCGCGACGAGCTGCTGGAGCGCGATCGAGATGGACGAGAGGGGCGCGCGGGTGTCGAGGTGGCCGAGTCCCATGCGGGAGAGGGCGTCCTTGGCCTGCGCGTGGGTCTTCCGCCAGTTGATGCCGAGGGGTCCGCGGACCTCGTGCCCGAGCATCACGTTCTCACCGATGGTGAGGTTCGTGCAGAGATTGACCTCCTGGTACACGGTGGAGATGCCGGCGGCCTGCGCGGACGCCGTCCCCGTGAGGTGGCGCTTCTCGCCGAAGACGAGGATGTCGCCCGAGTCGATCTGATAGACGCCGGTCAGCGCCTTGATCAGGGTCGACTTCCCCGCGCCGTTCTCACCCATGAGGGTGTGCACCTCGCCGGGGAGGAGTCGGAAGTCGACCCCGTCGAGTGCCTTGACGCCGGGGAACGTGATCGATGCGCCGCGGACTTCGACGATCGGGGGGGATTCGGTCATCTCTGACGAACTTCCTCGTGTAGTGCTGGTTTCGGGTGTGAGCCGACAGGAGCGGGGATCGCCTTGTGCGGCGATCCCCGCTCCGTCAGGTGGTGGTGCTGGTCAGACGATCCGAGCTCAGAAGCCCTGGCCGTCGGCGAGCGCCGTCTCGCCGGCCTCCGGCGAGTCGAACGTCGCGCTGTCGACGATGATGGTCGACTCGACGGTCTCACCGGCGAGCGCCTTCTCGACGACGTCGACGGCGATGTCGCCGAAGAACGGGTTGTACTGGGCGACGAAGCTCAGCTGACCCGCGGCGAGCGCCTCGAGGGCACCGGTGGTGCCGTCGATCGTGGCGATCTTGACGTCCTCACCGGGGACGAGACCGGCGGCCTCGACGGCCTGTGCGGCGCCGATGCCCATCTCGTCGTTCTGGGCGAAGATGAACTGGATGTCGTTGTTGTTGGCGCGGAGCACCGTCTCGGTGACGGACTTGCCCTCGTCGGTCTTCCAGTTGGCGGTCTGCGCGCCGACCTTGGTGAAGCCCTCGGCACCCTCGACCTCGGAGTCGAAGCCCTCGTTGCGCTCGTTGACGACCGAGAGACCGGGGACGCCCTCGAGCACGTAGTAGTTCGCACCCTCCGGGAAGGTCTCCACGGCCCATGCGCCGACGGAGGCCGCGACCTGGAAGTTGTCGGGGGCGATGCGGGTGACGTAGAGGTCCTCGCTGGCGTCGACACCGCGGTCGAGCAGGATGACGGGGATCTCGGCCTCCTGGGCGAGCTCGAGCGAGTCCTCCCAGCCGGACGCCTCGGTCGCGGTGAGGAGGATGACGTCGACCTCGTCGTTGACGAAGGTCGAGAACGCGTCGAGCTGCGACTTCTGGTCGCTCGGGCTGGCGGCCGGAGCGTACTTGAGCTCGTAGCCGGCCTCCTCCGTGAAGGCGTCCTTGACAGCCTGCTCGTTCGCGTTGCGCCAGCCGCCCTCGGGGCCGACCGCGACGAAGCCGACGGTGATGAGCTCGCCGTCGCCACCGGTGTCGCCACCGGCAGTGCCGCCGTTGTCGCCGCCGGATGCACAGCCGGCGAGGCCCAGTGCCAGCGCCCCAGCGCCGACGAAACCGATGACGCCGAGCAGGCGCTTCTTCTGTGACATGTGTCTCCTCCTTGAGATCGACGCTCCGTCGTGGAGTCGGGTCGGATCACTCTGGTGCAGCTGCCTGTCGCAGCCGCGTGCATCAGTATTGTGCGCGCTAACAAGAATTGCAAGCAAGAGTTGCGCGTTTCCGTTACGGAGTCGTTACGCCCGCCTGCGAACGGCGCTCAGGCCCGCGGCGGCGCTGTGGATTCGCGGACGATGAGCTCGGGCAGGATCATCGCGCTGTCCGCCGGCTCCTCGCCCGCGATACGGCTGACGAGCAGCTCCAGGCCCAGGCGTCCGAGCTCGGCGAAGTCCTGTCGCACCGTCGTGAGCGGCGGCAGGAAGTGGCGCGCGTCGGGCAGATCGTCGAAGCCGACGACGCTGATGTCCTCGGGGACGCGCAGCCCGCGCTTCGCGAGTCCGTGGATGAGACCGAGCGCCATCTGGTCGTTCGATGCGAACACCGCGGTGACGTCGTCGATGGCGGGCGCGTCGCGGCCGATCGCGAAGCCGGCATCCGAGGTCCAGTCGCCGACCAGCGCGTCGCGGATCGTGAGCCCCCGATCGGCGAGATCCTCCTCCCACGCCGTATGACGGGCGCGGGCGTCGAGCCAGTCGAGCGGGCCCGAGATGTGCAGGATCTCGCGGTGTCCGAGATCGACGAGATGCGCGACGGCCGCGTGCGCCCCCGCGCGCTGGTCGACCGCGACGGTCATCATCTCCGGGTCGGGGTCGGCTTTGACCACGAGCACCGGCACACGGATGGGCTGCTCGCGCAGCGTGTCGAGGGACGACGAGCGAGGGGCGATGACACACAGGGCGTCCACGCCCTGCGACATCAGGTCGGCCACGCCGACATCCACGCCCAGATCGGGGTCGTCCGAGATCGAGAAGGCGCTCACCGAGTAGCCTCTGTCGCGTGCAGCACGCTCGAGCGCGCGCAGCGTGCTGTTCGGGCCGTACTCGACCGGCCCGTCGACCATCACCCCGATCCGCATGGCTTTGCGCGTCGCGAGCGCCCGGGCGATCGAGCTCCGCGTGTAGTTCATCTCGTCGATCGCCTGCATCACCCGCTCGCGCGTCGAGTCACGGATGTTGGGATGCCCGTTGAGCACCCGGGATACGGTCATGTGCGAGACTCCGGCGTGGGCGGCCACGTCGTAGATGCTCGGACGCTGCCACGCGCGATTCTGATCGCTCATCGGCGTCCCCCCTTTGTTCATTTCCAGCATGGGGTGCCGAGCGCTCAGTCGCTACCGGCGCGTGCCCCCCTGCGTCGCAGAGCGTACGCGATGACTCCGGCCCCGACCAATGCGACCGCGCCGATGATGAGCCAGGTGGGGTCGATGCCGGTGCCCGCGAGCCAGTCCGGAACGGAGGGGACGCCGGTGGGACTCGGGGACGGAAGGGGCGTGTCGGTGGGGACCGGCGTCGGCGAGGGGATCACCGTCTCGGTCGGCGTCGGGGTGGGGGTCGGGGTGGGCAGAGGGGTGATCTCGACGTCGACGCTGACGCCGTCGCTCTGGTCCGTCTCGGTGGAGAAGATGTTCAAGGCAGGCCTCACTGGTGTGGGGACGAGCCGCCGCTGGGGAGTGGGACGTCGTCGGATGGGTGGTTCTGAGCGGCCGCGGCGCGGCCTTCCTCTCGGGCCGCGGCGAGAGCCGCCGCCATGCGGTCCCGCGAGCGTCGGCGCCCCCAGAACAGCGCGCCGATGACGAGCACGAGACCGAAGAGGATGAGAAGTTGGGGAACGGGGATGGCCCACGCCGTCGCCGACGCGGTGATGGGCTCGACGGGAACGGCGTCCCCGCCGAGGTCGAAGCCCTCGGGGACGAGGGTGATCTCGACCGGCACGTAGAACGTCGGCCACACCCCCGGCACGACGACCTCGACACGGCGCGTCTCGCCGGGGAGCAGCGTCTGCCGGGCGCCGTCGTCTCCGCCGACGGCGGCGACTCCGGTGCCTGCGCCGACCTGACCGGCGACGGTCACGTTGGCGTTGCCGGTGTTGGTGACGTCGAAGGATGCCGTCATGGCGCCCGGCCGGATCGGGTTCCACGCGAGGGTGTAGTCGGTGACCACTCCCCCGATCTCCGCCGACGCGACGATGTCGCCGGTGACGCGGGTGAGGACACGGAAGCCGACACGACTCTCGACCCCCACCTGCGATCCGGTGTCGTCGGTGCCGGTGGACAGCACCGAAGCGGCGATGCCCGCCACATGGTCGCCCGGGACGGCGTCCTCGGGCACGGTCGTCGTGAACGGCACGACGACCGTGGCGTTCGGCTCGACGGTCACCGAGTCCGGAAGGTCGATCCAGGTTCCCGCATCGACGGACTCCCGATCGGACGGGAGCATGTTGAACCGGCCGTTGTCGTTGTAGTAGCCGTCCGCCGCGTTGAGCTGGAACGTGACCGGGATCCGGCTGGAGTTGCGGACCGCGAAGAAGTCCTCCGCCGTCTGGCCGGGATCGAGTTCCTGCTCGATCACGCCGCGCTGATCCGGACCGGAGGCATCGGCGGGAGTGACGGACCACGTGATCCGGTCGTCGTCGTCTTGCGCGTGAGCCGGCACGGCTCCGACGACGCACGCGCCGAGGGCGAAGGCCAGAGCCGTCACCCAGGCCGCCGCGATCGAGACGCGGGTGGAGATTGTTCGCATGGACATCCATCCTGACGCACGCCGACGGGTGAGAACCGGGGCCGAACACCGACCCCGGTCCTCACGCACGCCGTCACGACTGCGGAGCGCTACCGCGCGGGGACCCTCACTCCTCGAAGAGCGAGAGCGTCAGAGTGGAGCTGTACGAACCCGGGGCGACCTCGAGCGGGGTCTTCAGCATCAGACCGGCGGTCGCGGACCAGGAGTTGGTCTCGCCGTCCCGGGCCGCAGCCGTGTCGGCGAGGTACAGGAACTCGCCCTCGACGAGGCCGACCGCCGGGTTGTCCACGCCATCGTCGAGGATCGTCTCGATCTCCTGGCCCGCCTCGACGACGCCGTCGACGTTGTCGCCGACGATCTCCGGCACCCAGCCGAGGTGACCGGGAGCGAGGGGGTCCTGTCCGGCGTCTCCGACGAACTCGGATGCCTGCCCGAGCACGTACCAGAACGCCCCCTCGGGGACCTCTTCGGGCGCGCGGGTGTCGGTGACGGTCACGACCGGAAGAGTTCCGTCGAACTGGCGGATCTCCGCGTCGCCCGAAGCGACCTCGGAGAGCATCGACGACGTGCCCTCGACGCTCAGGCTCAGCGCGCCCGGCTCTTCGAGCGGCGCGATCTCGACGTTGACGTCGACATCTTCGTTGCCGAACTCCTCGGCGAACGCGGTGCCGGCCGCACCGGCGAGCACGAGGCCGCCGGCGGCGGCCACGGCGATACGGGCCGAAAGCCCACGAGAAAACTTCATTGCTTACTCCGTTTCTTCGACCGACGACCACGTCGATCGAGCGTGCAAAGACCACCGGACTTTCCGGTCGTCGCTCGTCAGGCCCGGGGTATCCCTGTCTCGCGACTCGTTCATGTTACCGAGAACAAATCGAGGGGACAAGTCTTTCCGGAGGGGATTTCCCGGGGGCGGACACGCGGTCCGCCCCCGGGGCTTTTCGGGTCAGCCGCAGCTGCGCGCGCCGTACGACGCGTCGAGCTCGACCTCGACGGTCTCGCCGTCGACGACGGCCGTGGCCGTCACGGCGGCGGAGCCGGCGACGACGCTCGTCGAGCGCGTGTTGAACGCCGTCGAGGCGGTCTTCCCCGGCTCGATGGAGGCGTACGTCTTCGTGCCGAAGTCCGTCACGATCGTGGCGCGGACCGGAACCTCATCCTGGTTCGCGACCGACACCGAGGTCACGACCTTGCCGGCGAGGCACCGGGTCGTCACCGCAGCCGTCACGTCGAGGGACGCAGCGGCATCCGCGGCCGTGAACGACCACGTGTCGAGCTCGAACAGGTCGCCGCTCGGTCCCGCGAAGGTGAAGAACACGTCCTGCGTGCCCGTCGCCCCCGTGAGCTCGGCCGAGAGCTCGGTCCACTGGCCGACCTCGCCCGTCACCGGGATGGTGCCGAGGACGGTGCCGGTCGCGCTGCCCTGACGGACCTGGATCTCGCCACCCTCCTGGAGCGGCTTGACCTTCACCGAGACGGACGCCGCGCCGTCGTCCCCGAAGGCGACGGAGGACAGGGCGGTGTAGTCGCCGCTGTCGATGTCGGTCACGGCGAGGTTCGGCGACGTGCCGCCGAACTCCGCCGAGCCGCCGTCGATCTTCGCCGTGGCGATGCCCTTGCTCCAGCCGAGGGTCTCGGCTTCGAACGTCCGGAACGGGTCGAAGTCGCGCACCTGCTCGACACCGGCGTAGTCGCCCACGACCTGGTTGACGGTGCCGTCCTCCTTGAAGGTCAGCTCCTGGATGTGGGGGCTCCGGTAGCCCTGCGTGGTGTCGCCGTTGATGCGCTTGTTGAGGGTGGGGGCGTGGTACGTGAAGTAGTACTTGCCCTCGTACTCGAACACCGACTGGTGGTTGTTGCCACCGGTCCCCGCACCGAAGAACTGCGACTGGTTCGGGAACATGACGCCCGCGTACGTCTCCTTCGGCCACGACATCGGGTCGTCGGAGATCATGTAGCCGATCTCGCCGCCACCGGGGTAGCCCGGAACCCGGGTCTGGTTGCCGCCGAAGTCGTTGCCGCCGAAGTGCGACGAGTAGGACAGGTAGTACTTCTCACCGCGCTTGAACACCTGTGCCGCCTCGAAGGCGACCGGAGCGTCGACGACGGCCGCGGTGCCCTGCGTGGAGACCATGTCGTCACCGAGCTCGATGACGCGGATGTTCTTCGGGTTGTTGAAGCGCTCCGCCGCGGGGAAGCTCGTCGAGGCGGGGCCGCCACCGAACCACAGATAGGCCTGACCGTCGTCGTCGACGAACGGCGCCGGGTCGAACAACCACTGCACACCCTGCGCACCCGGGGTGCTGCTGTTGATCAGCGTCGAGGTGCGCTGGCTCGACCAGGGACCGAGAGGCGAGTCGCCGGTGATGACATTGCTCGATCCGCCACCGTTCGCGTAGTAGAGGAAGAACTTCTCCTCGCCGTTGACGACCTTCTTCTCGATGCCCGGAGCCCACGAGTTGTTCGTGAACGGGGCGATGCCGTTCTGGCCGGCGACCTGGATCTCACCGTGGTCGACCCAGTTGACCATGTCGGTGGTCGAGATGAGCGTCAGCTGGTTGATGTTGCCGTAGTTGATCTGCGGCGACACACCGGTCGACGGGTTCGGGGCGTAGCCCTGGGTGTCGTTGGTCATGTACATGTACACGCGACCCTCGTGCACGAACCCGTAGCCGTCGGCGCCGAACTTGTGGCCGATCAGGGGGTTGTGCTCGCCCGGCAGCTTCCCGGCGACCTCGATGGTCTTCGACGGCGCGGCCGGCGGCGGGGGCGGCGGGGCGCCCACGAGCGAGATGTCGTCCACGACGAAGTCCATGAGGTGGGTGTCCGGCGCCGTCGAGGGGTTGGCGTTGAACGGCGTCTCGATGAACAGGCGCGTCGTGGTGGTGTTCTGCCCCTCGGGGATCGTGAAGGTGGAGTTGATGTACCCCCACTCGCCCCGCGCCGGGGTCACGCTTCCGAGGTTGGTGTACGTGAACCCGCCGTAGTGCATCGTCGCGAAGAACTGCTTCGTCGCAGGGCTGTTGGGGTTGTCGTACTTCACCCGCGCCTTCACCGTGTAGGTCTGGCCCGCCTGCAGCTTGCCGGACAGATCGTGCATCGGACCGGAGCCGGTCGTCTGCCGGGCACTCGCGCGCAGAGCGCTCGTGCCGCTGAAGGCGTCGTCGGTGAGGGTCAGGGTGGCACCGTCGGTGGAGTTGCCGTTGTTGGCGAACCACCCCTGTGTGCCGCTTTCGAACCCACCGTTGACGATGAGTTCCTCCTCGGCCGCGTAGACGGGTGCGGTGACAGCGAGGCTCGCTGCCAACAGCACACCGGCCGCGGCCATCGCTGCGATCCGGAATCGGGATCGCGTGAGGCCATGCTCGTGCAAGAGATTTCTCCTCTGTGTGTACAAGGTGTCCCTATTCAGTTGTGGTGTCTCACGACGTGCAGCTGCGCGCCGTGAAGCTCTCGGTGAGGTCGGTGGAGATCTCGCCGGAGGTGGCGGTCATCCGCACCTCCCCCGCGGGGATCGCAGCCTGACGCGACGTGAAGGCGTGCGAGCTGGCCTTCCCGGGCGCGAGGGATGCGATCTTCTTCGTGCCGTACGGGGTCACGATCTCCACGGACACGGGGGCGTCCTCGTCGTTGCGCACGGTCGCGGAGACGAGCACCGAGCCGGCGAGGCAGCGCGTCGACGCGGTGAGCGTGACGTCGAGCTTCGGCGCCTCGTCGACCAGGACTCCCAGTCGGGCGAGCTCCAGGCTCAGGGCGCGCTCGGGAGCGTCGATCTGGTTCTGGGTCCCGAGCGTCCCCGCGCGTGCGGCGACCGCCTTGTCGAGCGTCCGTTCCATCGCCGACCACGCATCTGCCGGGTAGTCCGCGGCGTCCAGTTCCTCGGCATGCGCGATCGCGGCATCCAACGCGGTGGTGTCGAGCGGGAGATTCTGCGCCGAACGGACGTCGCTCAGCAGGAAGTGGTCGACGTCGACCCATCCGCCCGCTTCCTCGGTCGCGTAGGTGAAGAGACCGACACGGTGCCCCATGAAGTGGGTCAGGGCTCCGTCGAGGTTCTGCGGCCCCACCCGGTTGCCCAGCTGCGTCCACGTGACCCCGTCGAGGCTGTAGAGGAACGTCGTCCACAGCTGCCCGGTCGGGTTGGCGAAGTCCAGGTCGGCCTTCAGGTGCACCTCGGTGGCGTCACCGAGCGCGGCGGTGGTGCCGGGCACGAAGCTCTCGACGGCGGCGTGGTCGATCGTCGCGGTGAAGGGCGTCGTGCGGTTGACGACACCGATCGTGTTGACCCCGTCGACCCGTTTGACAGCGACGTAGGAGAAGTTCCGCGCGTAGGCGGCGAGCCCCGCGACGTCACCGTCCTTCATCGCGGAGATGTCGAATTTCGTCTCCACCGACTGGCTCGGCGCGAACGTCCGCTGCGACAGGGTGTTGCGCGTCTCCTCGAGCCACGTGACCTGATCGTCGTTCGCGAGCTTGACGTGTCGGAAGTCCCCGGTGACCGTCTTGCCGTTGGTCAGGCGCAGCCAGCCCTCCCGGTCCGTGAGGGACCAGTAGCGGTTGTCGGGCGCGTGGTTCCACTGCCATTGGATGTCCAGTCGCGAATCCGTCGGGGCGATCTCATCCGGATGCGGATCCTCCCGCGTGATCGGCCGTCCGGTGAGCGTGATGTCGTCCACCTGGAAGTCCATGAGGTGCGTGGCCGGCGCCGACTGGGGGTTCTGCGTCCACGGCGTCTCGACGAACAGCCTCACGGCGTCGACGTTCTGAGAGGCCGGGACGGTGAACGATCCGGTGATCGTCGCCCACTGCCCGCGCTGCGCGGTGACGGTGGCGAGGTTCGTGAACGTGCCGGATCCGTACCGCGCCGTCACGAAGAACTGCTTGGTGGCCGGGCTCGCGGCGTCGGTGTACTTGACCTTCGCCGTGACGTCGTAGGTGATGCCCGCCTGGATCTTGCCGGACAGGTCCTGCGCGGGGCCGGAACCCGTCGTCTGGCGACCGGTCACCGCCATCGATCCGGCGCCGGTGGCGGCATCCGTCGACGCCGAGAGGGTCGCGGTGTCGTTGGCGAACCAGCCCGTCGCGCCGTTCTCGAAGCCGCCGTTCTGGATGAGGTCGACGCCGAGGAGCGTGTCGTCGTACTCGGGGGATGCGGGGATGTCCCACATCTCGTCCATGTAGGCGCGGTGCGGTGCGTCATTGTCGAAGTCGTCGGAGGTGACGATGCTCTTCTGGCGTTCGAGCGTCTGCTCCGCCGGACTCAGCTCGATGGGCTTGGCGAATGAGCCGTTCACCGGCACGCTGCCGTTGTTCCCGAACACCGGCCAGCCGTCCTCGCCCCACGTCGCCGGGATGAGGGCGGGGATACGGCCGGTGGGGAACGTGTCGCGGAAGAACATCCCCCAGTAGTTCAGGTCACCGCTCTCGTCCTCGATCGGCACGAGGCTCCCCTGCGCGAAGCCGTTGGAGTTGAGGACCCCCTTCGCCTCGTACGGGTTCGAACCGTCCTCGGTGGCATAGCGGCCGAGGAGGTGATCGGAGCGGAACAGCACCACCTGGCGCCCCTGGCCGGAGGGCCAGGTGATGATGACGATGTAGTACTTCCCGTCGATGTAGGTGACCTGCGCGCCCTCGAAGAGACCGCCCACCGGTGCCCCCGGGTAGTCGGCGGGGCGGATGATCTGGTTGTAGGTCTGCAGCACCTGCGTGAAATCCGCGCTCAGACGCACCGCGCTCGTGGAGCCCGAGCCGTAGAAGATGTACGGCGTTCCGTCGACATCGAAGAACAGGGACGGGTCGTGGTAGGACCCGGGCAGCTTCGTACGCTCCCAGACCCCGTCGTCGATGTCATCGGTCGTGTAGAGGTACGACCCCCCGAGGTTGTTCGTGTTGAACGCCACGTACCAGGTGCCGTCGTGGTACCGGATCGACGAGGCCCACTGGCCCTGACCGTAGGAGGTCTGGCCGTTTCGGAGCGAGAAGTCATCGCCGATGTCGGCGCGGTTGAAGACGTAGTTGACGATCTCCCAGTTGACGAGGTCGTACGACTTCATCACCGGCGCCCCGGGGCTCAAGTGCATGGTCGTGCTGATCATGTAATAGATGTCGCGCCCCTCGTCGTTCTCCGACGCGGGGATCCGCTCCACCGACACGTCCGGCACATCGGCGTTCATCAACGGCACGCGGTAGGTGCCGTCGCCGTTGTCGGTCGAGGTGTAGGCGGAGTCGGGGTTCCACGGCTCCGCCGCCGCGGCGGCGGGGACCGGCATCAGCAGTGCTCCGAACAGCGCGCCCGCCGTGAGCGCGGAGACCGCTCCGCGAGACAGTGTGGACAGGGATGGGGACATCGGTGGCTCCTTCGCCGTGCGCAGTCGGCACCGACTGCGGGGTTCTTTCGGGGAATGCGGGGGTACAGGGGCAAAGCGGGGGTCCTGCGGGAGCGGAAAGACGTCTCCGCGCCCGCAGCATTCATCGGGCGCAGGACAGCGCGGCGTGGTCGTACGTCGCCGCCGACTCCTCGGTGACGGGCGAGAAGGGCGTCGATGCCGTCACGGTGACCTCTCCCGCGGGGAGTCCGGCGTGACGCGTCGAGAACGCGTAGGAGCTGGCACGGCCGCCCTCCAGGCGCGCGATCGTCTTGTCGCCGTACGCCGTGTCGATCTCGACGGCGACCGGGTGGTCCTCGTCGTTCGTCACGGTGACCGAGAGGAGCGCCTTCCCCGCGAGGCACCGAGTGCTCAGAGCGACCGAGACGGCGACGACCGGCGCGACGGTGAACTCCGCGGTGACGTCGGAGGCGAGCAGGATGTCGTGCCCGAGGAACGCCGCGCTGATCTGCTGCTCCCCCTCGGCCAGATCCGCCGGGAGGTCGACCGACGCGGTGCCGTCCTCGAGGTAGGCGGTCTCGCTCCACTCCCCGACCTGGAACCGCACGATGCCACCGGTTTGGAAGGTGTCCGCGGCGGTCACGGTGGCCGTGGCGACGCCGTCGATCACCGCGACCGCGGTGGTCGTCTCGACATCGGGGTTCTCGATCCCGCGGATGCTGTTCCACTCGCGCAGGGTGATCGGGATCACCGTGCCGTGCCGTGGGCGGGCGACTCCGGCGTTGGTCATCGTGATGGCCTTCGCCTCCCACGTCTCCGCCTCGATGTCGGACTCGCACGCCGCCTGGTAGCCGCCGCCGTTCGTGTACCGGTCGCCCCAGAGATAGAACTGACCGGGGCACGCGGTGTCACCCGGGTTGGCCTCGAAGATGACCGGCCCCTCGTAACCGGCGTCGGCCTGCCACGTGGTGCGACCGAGTGCGGGTGCCAGGAGCTCCCAGTTGTCGATGTCGCTGTCGAGGAAGTCGGTGTGCTTCTCGGAGAACAGGTCCGATCCGGCGTTCCCGGCTTCGTTCTTCGTGACGCGGTAGTAGTGGTCGCCGACCTTGATGGCCGTCGTGTCGATGCGCGACAGCGGCGCCGGGTCCTGCCACACCTGCGGCTCGGAGAACGTCTGGAAGTCGCGCGTGATGTTGTACCACATCTGCGCGTTCCCCTGACCGGTGCGGTTCACCGGGTCGTTCCACAGCGACTGCGCCCAGAAGACGGCGTAGGCGCCGATCTCGTCGACCCAGAGAGACTCCGGCGCGAACGCATTGCCCGCGTCATCCGGCGCGACCTTCACGTGGCGCTGAGGAGTCCAGGTGACCAGGTCGTTCGACTCGAAGACCTCGATGTATTGGGTGTCGTTGATGGCGTATCCGCCCTGGTCGTACCAGTTCAGGTCGGTGGCGATCATGTAGAACGTGTCGCCGTCGGGGGACCGGACGATGTGCGGGTCGCGCAGGCCCTGGTCGCCGAGCTGCGACACGAGAGAGGGCATCCCTCCGGTGAGGCCGGTCCAGTCCAGCGCCGTGTTGCCGTTGGAGGTGGCGAACATGATCTGCTCGCCATCGGCCTGGTTCTCGCCCTTGAAGTACCCGAGGAAGTAGCGCTCGTTCTCCTCCTCGCGCGGCAGCGGTGCGACGACGACGTCGAACGACTTCTGCTGCGACTGCCCGTCCTGCGCGATGGTCGCCGTCAGGGTGCCGGCGACCTCGTCGCGCCCGTAGGCGGGCCGGGTGACCTCACCCGTGGCGGTGATGTTCTCGATCGAGGACTCCCACGTGATCGTCGAGCCCCATGTGCCGGCATCCGGCAGCTCGATGTTGCCGCGGACGTCGTCCGTCGCGTACAGCTCGAGCTCGAGCGCATCGCGGGCGACCGACGAGGTGGCGTCGAACTCCGCCTCGACGGTGATCGGGATCTCCCGCACCGTCAAGGCATCCGTGCCCTTGCGGAGCGTGGCCGTCAGAACCGCCGTCGCATCGGACTCGCCGAGGGCCGGACGCGTGATCACTCCGCGAACCGGGACCTTCCGTGCGCTGGCGACAGCCGGCGGGCTGACCACCTCGACCACGGACGGGTCGGAAGAGGTCCAGGTGATCGACGATCCGGCGACTCCGCCTGCGGTGGGCAGCACGAGGTCGTCGACGATGGCCTCGGTGAGTCCGAGGTCGATCGCGGCCGCGTCCGAGACGACGCCCGCGTCGTTCGCGGCGGCCGTCCGCTGGGCGACCTCGGACGGGCTCAGAGCCCGGTCGTACACGCGGAAGTCGGCCAGGGTGCCGCGGAAGGAGTAGTTGCCCGGCACCTGGGAGCGCCCGAGGAAGTTGCAGTTGGTGCCGGCGGCGTTGACGGACGGCGGCGTGGTGATGTTCGCGGCCTGGGCGTGCTGGACGCCGTCGACGTAGAGCGTCCCGGTCCACGTGGAGCCGCCGGAGTTCGGGGCCTGGGTGTAGGTGACGTGCTTCCAGACGCCCTCGGCGAGGCGCACGCGGTTCTGCTGGACGTTGACGTTCCCCGCAGCGACGCGCAGCCGCTGGGTGTTCGAGCCGAAGAGCTGCCCCTGCTGGCCTCCGGCGACGTCGCACGAGGTCTTGTTGCCCAGACTGAAGATCTGGTGCTCTCCGACGTTCGCGGGGTCGATCCACACGGCGTAGTCGATCGTGATCGCGTCCATTCCCGCGGTCAGATCGGCGGGGAGACGCACGTGTCCGCCGTCGAGGGAGTACGCGTAGTCGTCGGGGTTGAGCCGCACGCCGTCGCCGGTCAGCTCGGCACGCTCGGCATTGACAAGCTCCGCGTTCGCGGCGCTCCCGGCCGAGCCGGTGTTGGCAAGCACCGTGCCCGAGGTCTCGTTCAGCAGGAACCGGTGGACGAGACCGTCGGTGATGTCGTCGTCGGCCGCCGTCGCCGGCGCGGCCGCCAGCAGACCGGCGCAGAGCGCGGCGGCGGTGACCGAGCCGGCGAGGCGCATGCGCCGGAGCCGATGGGGGGAAGCGGGGACCATTCGGATACTCCTTCGTACCTGTCGTCACGCCGATGCCGGGCTACGCGATGTGGGGACCGCAGCCCGAGTCTGTGAACGCCCTTAAGTGTTACCGTTAACAGTCCGAAAGGCACAACCCCCTACGCGAAACTTTCTCCCGCTCGTTCTTCTTGCGGAACGTATGCGCCGACCGCGACCGGGCAGGCCGACGAGGGGGCGCAGCCACCTCCTCCTCGGCTGCGTCCCCTCGACGGCGCACACCCGTCGCTATCGCGGAACGAGTAGGCGGAAAAAGCTTTCCATCTGCGGTTCCCTCTCGGTTTTTCAGCGCGCGCCACAGAGGGTCGCCGCGTGTGTGAGATCGAAGCCCACCGTCGTCGGAACGCCCTCGACGGTTGCCGACGCGGTGACGGTCACCGTCGCCGCGGGGACGGCGCTCTGGCGCGTCGTGAAGGTGTACGACGCTCTCTTCCCCGGCGCCAAGGCCGCGATTGTTTTCGAACCATACGACCCTCGGATGGTGACGGCGGCGGGCACGTCGTCATCGTTCGCGACGGTCACTGCTTGAAGCACCGTGCCGGCCAGGCAGCGTGTCGACAACACGGCGGTGACGTCCAGTTCCGGCTCCGCGGCGGGACGCACGACGATCTCGATCTCCACGTCGCGATTGCCCGGCGCGACCTCCTCCTCGGCCTCCATGTCGAAGATCGGCAGCCCGTCGGCGGCGAAGTGCACGCGCCGCACGAACGTGTCGCGGCCGCTCAGACCGTTGTTGTCGGTCCGGGCGTGGAAGACGTAGAGCAGGTTGTCGTTCTCGTCCCGCGACCACATCCCGTGCCCCGTCCCGCGCTGCCATTCCCCGTTGAAGAGGCCGGACTTCTGGATGGGATAGCCGAGCTTGGTCCACAGAGACGGGTCGGTGAGGTCGGCTCCGGCTCCGGCCGGCGCGGTCAGCAGACCGGTCGTGTAGGAGTCCCCCACGAGGGACCCCGAGTAGATCATGAAGAGCGTGCCGTCCTGCGCGTGGACGTTCGGCCCCTCCGCGATGAGGTTGTCCCACGCGTACTCGGGCGGCGTCAGCCGCACCGCGGGCGAGGTCAGCCGCGTGGGATCCGCCGGATCCATCTCGGCGACGAAGAGCGACCCGAGCATCTGCCACGCGTAGTACGACGTCCCCGAATCCTCGAAGTAGGTCATGTCGAGCGAGATGCCCTGGATGGGGTTGAGGATCGCGCCCTCGGCGGTGCGCACCTCGCGCGGCTTGCTCCAGTTGCCGGGGACGGCCGGATCGAGGTCGTTGCCCTCCGCGTCCTGCTGGAGCTGCATGATGCTCGCGCGACCGGTGAACATGTCCGGCCGGCCGTTCGAGCCGTCGTAGCAGGGCATGAACAGGATCGACAGGCGTCCGCCGATCACGTGGTACTCGGGGGCCCAGAAGCACCCCGTCATCACGCGCCCCTCCGCGTCGGTGTCGCCGCGACGGAGGAGGTCGACCTCGACGTTGCGGCCGGCGCGCAACGCCTCGTCGGAGAGGTCCTCGATGCGGTCGGCGATCCGGATGGGCATGTGCGCCCCGCCCTGCGGGTCGATGTTCGCGCCGTACAGGTCCTCGGTGGCGATCATCAGGAACTTCTGCTCACCGTTCAGGTCGTACCGGAAGATCGACGGATCGGCGCGTTCATCGGCGAACGGGGTCGGGTACTGCGGCACCTCCAGCTCGCCGCTGACCGTGTAGGTTCCGGGGACGTCGGTGTCGACGGCGGCGAGGGACGTCGCATCCCAGGCGATGCTGCGCGAGGCGGTCGAGCCGTCGGTGTAGGCGAGTTCGGCACGCGCCGGGAGCGCTGCCTCCTCGAGCGCGTCACCGGCGTCGAGTGCGACGGGGTCGAACGCCTGGACGGTGGTGTTGGACACGCGCCCGAATCGCACCTCCAGCGCGCGGGCGAGCGCGCGATCGACGATGACGGCGTTGCCGACCGCGTAGTCCTCGACGTCCGCGTCGTCCTCGACGGTGATCGCGGACACGGCGCCGCGACGCACCTCGCCCTGCGACGACGGGTCGGTCAGATCCGCGAAAGACGTGTACACCGACGCCCCGGCGTCGCTCGTCCACGTCAGGAGGTAGCGGTCCGACGCGCTGTCGAAGACGGCGGCCGGCCGGTTGACCCCGCCCGTGACCCCGAGGTCGATCATGCCGACCTCGTCGTAGGTGCGCAGGTCGTCGCTCCGCGCGAAGAGCACGCTCGAGGCGCGCGTTCCGTCGTCCGCTCCCCCGCGGGCCGTGCGCGTGGCGACGATCCCGAAGCCGCCGTCGGCGAGATGGAACACATGCGGGTCGCGAAGGCTCCGGATGAGGGCGTCGCGCGGACCCGCCGCGGGGATCGCGGCCGAGGTCTTCGGGAAGAAGATGCCGTAGTTCTCGTTCAGCGGCGTCCACCCGTCGCCGTCGGCGAGCGCGAGGTGCATGCTGAGCGCGACGTCGGCGTTGTTGGCGACCGCGGCGCTCGTGGGGGTGCGGTGATAGGCGAGGACGCGGGTGGCCTCGCTCGCGGCCAGGACGCGGACGGCGAAGCGGCGCTCGCTGATCGCACCGGTCGCGGAATCGGTCACGCGCACCTTTACGGCCGCGTCGGTGGTCTCGCCGGCCCTGAAGACATCCCCCTCCAGCACCGCGTCCGGGTCGTCGACGACGTCGACGGTCATGCCGGGCGGAGCGGCGGGAAGGGTGTCGCCCGCGGCTACCTGGGCCGGGATGACGAACAGCCCCGCGAGGCGGTCCACCCGCTCCTGGGCCGTCTCGGTCGACGGCTCCACCGTCACCGTGATCGACGTCGTCGCCTCCTGGCCGCGGACGGTCGCCGTCGCCGTCAGGGTGACCTCCACGGGTTCCGCGCCACTCAACGGGGCGGTGACCGTGCCGTCGGGCGCGACCACCTCGGGGGCGCTCGAGGCCCACGTGACGCGTCCGCCCGCCGTCGGCAGGTCGATGTCGGTGCTCGTCGTGAGGTCCGACACCGAGAGTCCGTCGAGCAGCTGCTGCGCGCGGGCACGCAGGTGGTCGGCATGGGGCTCGGCATCCGCGAGGGAGAGCTCGGCGATCTCGGACGCCTCCAGCGCGCGCTCGTACACGTGGAAAGACGAGATCGCCCCCTGGAACAGGGGGTCCGGCCACGGCGCACGCCCGATCGTGTTGAGCGACTGATCCGCCACGTCCGCGGGGGTGCCCGCCATCGCTCCCTCGGCGACACGGATGCCGTCGAGGTACAGCGCCGCGCGGCCGGCGTCACCGTCGATCACCGAGGCGACGTTCACCCACTCGTCCGCGGCGACGCCGCAGGATCCGCTCGAGACGAGTCGCTCCACGCCCGCCGTCTTCAGCCCGACGAGCGGGGACCTGCCCGAGCCGCAGTTGAGGGAGGCGAAGAAGTACTCTGTCGCGGCGGATTCGTTGCCGATGTTCCACAGGAAGTGGAAGCCGCCGAGCATCGCCTGTGACGCCCGCACCTCCGCGACCACAGTCGCCGAGGTGGCGTCGGCTAGCAGATCGTCCGGCAGCTCCACCCAGTTGCCGGACGACGTCTTCGCCCCGCCCCGGAGCGTGAGCGACGAGCCGGTCCAGTCGGAGGGCTGCAGGTTGCGGACGGTTGCGGCGCCCAAACCCGCGTCGGCGACGGCGTTGGGGACGCTCGCGCCGGTGCTCTGCCCGAAGTCGTAGGAGGCGATGAGCCCGTCGGGCGGGATGTCGGCGGCCGCCGGGGCGGTCACTCCGAGGCCGGCGATCAGGGCGGCGACCGCCGCCGCCACGACGACGGAACGCGCACGCGGAGGTGTGGGCATCGGACTCTCCATCGAGTTCTCTGCGGCCGGTGTGAACCGACCGGCGGTCCGCGTCAGCGCGGCTGTTATCGCTCACGTTAGCGGTAACCAAGCTGGGGCACCACCCTTTCCGGACCCCGGGTCCGATGCGCGTGGCACGCTGGAAGGGTGCCTTCCGCCCCTCGAACCGCCGCTCGCGAGCCCCTCCGCGCGCGCCTGCTCACGACGCTGTCGGGCGATCCCGCCGGCCAGCCGCCGTGGGTGCGAGCCCTCGCCGAGGGCGACGACGCGGGCTACTTCCCCGACGGCGGCGCGGTGTGGACGGTGCACGCGGGGCTCGGAACCCTCGTCGCCGGCATCCGCGCTCTGCTCCTCCAAGCCCTCCATCCCGGGGCGCTCGCGGGCGTCCACGAGTTCTCGCGCTACCGCGAGGACCCGGCGGGGCGCCTCGTGGGAACGGTGCGCTGGATCCTCTGCGTGACCTACGGCTCGACCGCGCAGGCCGACCGCGAGACCGGACGCGTCGCGCGACTGCACGAGCGGGTGCGCGGCACGTACGACGCCGCCGACGGGCCGCGGGAGTACTCCGCGGGCGACGCCGACCTCGTCGAGTGGGTCCACATCGCCTTCACGGCCGCCTTCCTCGGCAGCCACCAGCGCTGGGGCGGACCGATACCCGGCGGTGCCGACGCCTACGTGGCCGAGTGGAGCCGAGCCGGCGAGCTGATGGGACTCACCGATCCGCCCCGGACCGAGGCCGAGCTGCGTTCGCGGCTGCGGGGGTTCCTGGACCGCCGCGAGCTCCGTCGCGACGAGCGGGTCGACGACGTGGTGCGTTTCCTCCGCGGCATCCGCTTCTCGGGCGCGATGCGGGTGGCGTATCGCATCCTCTTCGCCGCCGCCGTGGCGAGCCTCCCCCGCGAGTACCGGAGGATCCTGGGCCTCCGGCGCGTGTGGTGGCCCGCGATCACACTCACCCGGGTCGTCCTGGCGGTGTCGGCGCGCGCCCTCGGGGAAGGGCCGCGCGCCCAGGACTTCGCGCGACGCCGTCTGCGGCGCCTCGGCGTCGAACCGGCATCCTGACCGGAGGATGCCCCGGGCGTGGCCCCGCCCAGCACTCTCCCATGTGCACCCTCTAGCATCGAAGGTTGATCCGGGGTGCATCTACCTGGCCCGACGCGGGACGAAGGCGGCACGAGAGGCCGCGGCGACCCGCGGCGCGACACACAGGAAGCAGATGTACAAGACGATCGCCGCACCACCACGCACCTCCCTCCTCCGCGAAGCGGGGGTCGCCTACTTCCCCATCGCCCTCATCGCGCGCCTGCCGTTCGCGATGCTCGTCGTCGGGATCCTGACGCTCATCGTCGCCGCGCGCGGGTCGTTGGCCCTCGGCGGGCTCACCTCCGCCGCCACGGGGCTCGGCACCGCCCTGATCGGCCCGCTCCTCGGGGCCGCCGCCGACCGCTTCGGCCAGCGCCCGGTGCTCCTCGTGGCGGGGACCGCCAACGCCCTCCTTCTGCTCGCCCTGTCGTGGCTGGCCTTCTCTCCCGCTCCGGATGCCGTGCTCCTGGCCGTCGCGTTCGCGATCGGCGCCTCGATGCCGCAGGTCGCGCCCCTCTCCCGCAGTCGCCTCGTCGGCATCATCGGGCGCGCCTTCGCCCGCGATCGGCGGGAGAAGGTGCTGAACGGCACGATGGCCTACGAGTCGGCGGCCGACGAGATCGTCTTCGTCTTCGGCCCCGTCATCGTCGGGCTCCTCGCCACGACCCTGAACCCCGTGGCCCCCGTCGTCGGCGCCGCGGTGCTCGCCCTCATCTTCGTCACGGCGTTCGCCCTGCACCCCACCGGACGCACCGCGACGGCGCACCCGGCATCCGCCGGTCCCGCACCCGTCCGCACGGACGGCGGTCAGGCCATCACCGCGGCCACCGACATCGTCCAGGCGCCCGCGCGCGAGCTCGCCGCACCGGCGCTCGTGACCACCGTCCTCGGCACGCTCGGGATGGGCCTGTTCTTCGGGACGATGCTCACCTCCCTCACGGCGTTCATGGACGAGCGGGGCGTTCCCGAGCAGGCGGGCCTCGTCTACGGCGCGATGGGGATCGGCTCCGCCGCCCTCGCTCTCGGCGTCGCCCTGTTCCCGGCGCGCTTCACCCTCACCGCGCGGTGGCTCGTGTTCGGGTCGATCCTGTTCGCCGGCACGCTCACGCTGCCCCTCGCCCAGGACGTCGCCGGCATGGCGCTGTGCCTGCTGCTCATCGGCATCGGCATCGGCCCGACCCTCGTGACGCAGTACAGCCTCGCCGCCCGGCACAGCCCACGGGGCCGCTCGTCGACGGTGATGACGATGCTCGGTTCGGGCGTCGTCGTCGGCCAGTCCGCGGGCGCGGCGGTGACGGGGCTGGTCGCCGAAGCCGGCGGGGCCTCCGTCGCGCTGGTCGCGCCGGTCGTCGCGGCCGCGGTCGTCCTCGGCGCCGGGATCGCCTCGGCCCTCGTCCGCCGCTGACCCGCCGCTGACGCCGACGCTCAGGTGGCGCGTGTCGCCCCCTCGCACGCGTCGAGGGGGCCACGAGCGCCACACGAAAGGCGTGGCGGATGCCGCGGACCCCGGCATCCGCGCGAGAATGCGCCCATGACCCGCCATCTCACGCCGCTCGCGATCGCCTACCTCGTCATCGCCGTCGTCGGTCTCGTGGGGACGTGGTGGTTCAACGCGCTCGCGATCGTGCAGATGAACGACTTCGTCACCGACCTCGTCACGAGCGGTCCCGCGGTGTCGTCGATCACCGTCGACCTCTTCGTCGTCGCGGCCGCCGGAAGCGTCTTCATCCTCGTGGAGGCGCGCCGGCTGCGGATGCGCTTCGGCTGGCTCTACGTCGTGGGCTCCGCGCTCACCGCGTTCGCCTTCACCTTCCCGCTCTTCCTGGCGATGCGTCAGCGGCGGATCACCGAGCTCGCCCGCGCGCAGTCGTAGCGCGCCGCGCGAGGATCACCCCGGCTGCTGGAGCCGGAGGTCCTCGTCGATGCGACGGGCCGTCTCCACGAGCGCGGGGAGGATGTCGCTCCGCGCCCGGTCGGCGCCGATCCGTGCCGAGGGGAGGGCGACGTTGACCGCGGCGATGACCCGTCCGCGCGCATCGTGGACGGGGGCGGCGACCGAGAGGAGGCCGGTCTCGAGCTCGCCGTCCACGAGCGCCCACCCCCGCGCCCGCACGAGCGCCACCGCCCGGAGGAGGTCGTCGGGCTCCGTCAGCGTCGCGGCGGTGTGCGCCTCGAGCGTCGAGCGCTCCAGGATCGCGCGCACCTCGGCGTCGTCGAGCGCGGCGAGCAGCACGCGCCCCATGCTCGTCGACGCGGCGGGGAAGCGTGTGCCGACGGTGATGCCGACGCTCATGATGCGGCGCGGGGCGACACGACCGACGTAGACGATGTCGGTGTCGTCGCGCACCGCCGCCGACGCGCTCTCGTCGATGCGCTCGGCGAGGTCGACCAGGTGAGGCTGCACGAGGGCGGGGAGCCGGGCGGCGGAGAGGTAGCTGAACCCGAGCTCGAGCACCCGCGGGGTCAGCGAGAACACCCCGTCGTCGGAGCGGACGTAGCCGAGCTCCTCCAGCGTGAGCAGGAATCGCCGTGCCGCCGCCCGGGTGAGGTCCGCGCGACGCGCGACGTCGCTGAGGCGCAGCGAGGGGTGGTCGCGGTCGAACGCGCGGATGACGCCGAGGCCCCGCGCGAGGGACTGCACGAAGTCCGCTGATTCCCGCACGCCCCCCACGGTACCGGGGAGCGGACCCGCCGCCGCGCTCACCGCTCGAGGACGACCGCGAGCCCCTGGCCGACGCCGATGCACAGGGCCGCGACCGCGACACCCCCGCCGCGACGGGCGAGCTCGTGGGCGGCGTGCCCGATGATGCGCCCGCCCGAGGCGCCGAGCGGGTGCCCGATGGCGATCGCGCCGCCGTGGATGTTGACGATCTCGGGATCGAGCTCGTCCCACAGCTGCAGACACGCCAGGCTCTGCGACGCGAACGCCTCGTTGAGTTCGACGAGGTCCACGTCCGCCCACGTCTTGCCCGCGCGGGCGAGGGCCCGGTTGGCGGCTTCCACCGGCGCGACACCGAACACGTCCGGGTCGTTTCCGAAAGCCGCACGGCCGGCGATGCGGGCGAGCGGCTCGCCGTCGAGCTCTCCCTCGCCGGCGAGGAGCAGCGCCGAGGCCCCGTCGTTGATCGAGGAGGAGTTCCCGGCGGTCACGCTGCCGTCCGTGGCGAAGAGGGCCTTCAGCCCCGCGAGGCGTTCGAGCGTCGTGTCGGAACGGATGCCCTCGTCCCGGGCGAGCTCGTGTCCGGGAACCTGGACGATCTCGGCGTCGTACGCGCCGGCCTCCCACGCGGCCGCGGCCAGGCGGTGGCTGCGGAGGGCGAAGGCATCCTGCGCCTCGCGGGAGATGCCGTGGATGCGCGCGAGCTTCTCCGCCGACTGCCCGTTGGAGATCGTCCACTCCGTCCCGAGCGCACGGTTGGTCATGCGCCAGCCGATCGCGGTGTTCCACAGCGTCTGATTTCCCACCGCGGGCCACGGGCGGGGGGACTTCTCGACCACGAAGGGAGCCCGGCTCATCGACTCGACGCCGCCGGCGACGATCACACGGGCATCTCCTGCCTCGATGGCGCGCGCGCCCTGGATGACGCTCTCGACGCTCGAGCCGCACAGGCGGTTGACCGTCACACCCGGCACCGACGTCGGGTACCCGGCGAGGAGCGCGCTCATGCGGGCGACGTTGCGGTTGTCCTCCCCCGCCTGATTCGCATCCCCGAGGATCACGTCGTTGATGCGGGCGGGGTCGAGACCGGAGCGCTCGACGATCGCCTTCAGCGCCACCGCGGCCAGGTCGTCGGGTCGCACGCCGGAGAGGGCGCCGGCGGCGCGGCCGAACGGGGTCCGGACGGCGTCGTGGATGTAGGTGCTCATGCGGGGACGTCCTCTTCCTTCTCGAACGGATGCTGCAGCCGCAGTCCCGTCAGCTCCTCCAGGAGCTCGACGGTGTTCTCGCCGAACAGCTGCCGCACCCGGAATCCGTCCGGGGTGACGTCGAAGACGGCGTGGTCGGTGTAGACCCGACTGACGCAGCCGACACCGGTGAGCGGGTACGTGCACGCGGCGACGAGCTTCGCGCCGCCCTGCTTCGTCAGCAGGTCGGTCATCACGAAGACGTCCTTCGCACCGATGGCGAGGTCCATCGCGCCTCCGACGGCGGGGATCGCCCCCGGGGCGCCCGTCGACCAGTTGGCGAGGTCGCCGTTCTCGGAGACCTGGAACGCACCGAGCACGCACACGTCGAGGTGCCCGCCGCGCATCATCGCGAACGAGTCGGCGTGGTGGAAGTAGGCGGTGCCGGGGCGCTCGGTCACGGGCTGCTTCCCCGCGTTGATGAGGTCCGGGTCGATCGCGTCGGGCGCGGGCGCCGGGCCCATGCCGAGCATCCCGTTCTCGGTGTGCAGGATGATCTCGCGCCCCTCGGGGAGGTAGTCGGCGACGAGCGTCGGTGCACCGATGCCGAGGTTGACCACGGCCCCCTCCGGGATGTCGGCGGCGATCAGGCGCGCGAGGTCGTCACGGGAGATCCGGCTCGCGGTCATCGCGCTGCTCCTTCGGTCGGGCGACCCTCGATGTCCACGCCGCCGCGGAAGCGGCCGTCCTCCAGCCACCGGCGCTCGCCGACGGAGACGAGCCGGTCGACGAAGATGCCGGGGGTCGCGATCGCCTCCGGGTCGAGGTCGCCGAGGTCGACGACCCGGTCGACCTGGGCGACGGTGGTCGTCGCGGCCGTGGCCATGACGGGACCGAAGTTCCGCGCGGTCTTGCGGTAGACGAGGTTCCCCCAGCGGTCGCCGGCGAGCGCGGAGATGAGGGCGACGTCCGCGCGGATCGGATACTCGAGGACGTAGTCCCGGCCGTCGATCGTGCGGGGCTCCTTGCCCTCGGCGAGCTGCGTGCCGACGCCCGTCGGCGAGAAGAAGGCCCCGATCCCGGCGCCCGCGGCCCGCATCCGCTCGGCGAGATTGCCCTGCGGGACGAGCTCGAGCTCGATGCGCCCCGCGCGGTAGAGGTCGTCGAAGACCCACGAATCGTGCTGACGCGGGAAGGAGCAGATGATCTTGCGCACGCGGCCGGTCGCGAGGAGCGCGGCGAGGCCGGTGTCGCCGTTGCCGGCGTTGTTGTTGACGATCGTGAGGTCGTCCGCGCCCTGGGCGATGAGCGCGTCGATGAGCTCCACGGGCTGTCCCGCC
This sequence comes from Microbacterium sp. NPDC077184, assembly GCF_040687055.1. Lineage (NCBI taxonomy): Bacteria > Bacillati > Actinomycetota > Actinomycetes > Micrococcales > Microbacteriaceae > Microbacterium > Microbacterium sp. NPDC077184. The sequence continues at coordinate 163,213 of NZ_JBFBMM010000001.1, read as the reverse complement.
CGGCCGAACCCGCCGATCATGACGGTCGCACCATCGGGGATGCCGGCCACCGCGGCCGCGGCATCCGTCACGGTCTTGTCGATCACGTCGCCTCCTCGGGGAGTGTTCGCATTGCGCACAGGTGTGCGCATGACGATCAGTGTACGCCGCACAGAGCCTCCGCGCCAGAGCAGAGGAGGCAGGGTGCGGGTCACTCGCCGGCGGCGAAGACCTCCGAGGCGATGCGGAAAGCGGTGTTCGCCGCCGGGACGCCGCAGTAGATCGCGGATTGGAGGATGACCTCCTGGATCTCCTCCATGCTCAGCCCGTTCCGCCGCGCCGCGCGCAGGTGCATCGCGAGCTCCTCGTGGTGCCCGAGGGCGATGAGAGCGGTGAGCACCGCGACCGACCGCGCGCGGCGGTCCAGTCCCGGGCGCGACCAGATGTCCCCCCAGGCGTACCGGGTGATGAGGTCCTGGAAGTCGGCGGTGAGGGGCGTCGTGGCCGCGATCGCCCGGTCGACGTGGGCGTCCGAGAGCACCTCGCGACGCACCCCCATGCCCTGCGCGTGGCGTTCGCCGTCGGTGAGGCCGTCGCCGTCGGGTCGGGTCGTCCCGGTCATCGCTGCTCCTGCTCGCGCTCGTGGTCGTCGCGGTCGTCGTGGTCGCGGCCGTCGGAACCCGATACCGGTCCGAAGAACTCCGCCAGCGCCGCCGCCGTCGCTCCGGGATCCTCCGCGGGCGGGAGGTGCGCGACCCCCGCGAGTCGCGCGACGCGACCGTCGGCCGCACCGTCGCCGATCTCGCGCGCCTTCGCCTCGGGGGCGACGGCGTCGTGCTCGCCCCACAGCGCCAGGACCGGCATCCGCAGGTCCGACAGGCGCGCGCGCACGTCGAAGTCGGCGAGCGCCTCGCAGCACCGCGCGTAGCTCTCGGCGTCGGCGTCGCGGAGCGCGTGCAGAAGGCGCCCGGAGAGCTCGGGGCGGCGCTCGATCGACCCCGGCGCGAACCAGCGCTGCGCCGACGGGACGATCAGGACCGACGTCGACTGCGCGCGCACGGTCGCCGCGCGCTCGTGCCAGGCCGTGGGGTCGCCGAGCTGCGCACCCGAGGCGACGATCGCTAGCTGGTCGACGAGCTCCGGATGCCGGAGGCCGAGCTCGAGTCCCACCGCGCCCCCGAGTGAGACGCCGGCGTAGGAGACGGGGCCGTCCGCGAGCGCCCGCACACCTTCCGCGACGGCGTCGGCGAGGTCGGCGACGGAGAAGGGCGCGTCAGCCGGCGCGGAGGCGCCGTGTCCGGGCAGATCCCAGGCCACGACCCGGTTCCGCGCGGAGAGCGCGGGGACGACGTCCTCCCAGAGGATCGTGGAGGTGCCGAGCGAGGGCCCGAGGACCACCAGCGGCGCCCCGGCCGGCCCGAGCGGCGCGGTGAACGACAGCGTCGGGATGGTCATGCGTCCTCCTCGCGGGGAGCGGCGGTGCGGCCGTCGGCGTGCAGGGCACGGTCGACCAGGACGTCGGCGAGGCCGGTGTAGCCCGCCGGGTCGAGCAGGGTGTCGGCGTCGAGGCCGAGGTCGTGCCCGGAGATGAGACGCCGGACCAGGTCGCCGAGGTCCTCCCCCGCGCCCGCGCGGGCGACCAGCTGGGCGACGTCCTCACGTCCGACGCGTGGCCCGAGGACCAGGGAGAGACGTTCGGCGAGCACGAGTCCCCCGGTGTCGTCCACGTGCGCCGCCGCGGCCGCCGCGTCGACCCGGAGATGCGCGGTGAGGGATGCGGCGTGCCACGCGGCACCGAGCGCGAGTCGAAGGAGCTCCCGGAGCGTCGGCCACTCGGCGTGCCACGCACCGTCGGGACGCTCGTCCACCGCGAGCGCGGAGGCGAGGTGGAGCGTCGCCCCGAGCTGGGGCGCGCGCAGGGCGGCGGAGCGGATGAGCACGGCCTCGGCGGGATTCTGCTTCTGCGGCATCGCGGAGGATCCGCCGCCGTTACCCTCGGCGACCTCGCCGATCTCGGTGCGGCTGAGGGTCGCGACATCAGCGGCGAGCTTGCCGAGCGCGTCGAGCGCCTGGACGAGCGCGTCGCCGATCTCGGTCACGGGATGCCGGAGGACGTGCCACGGCCCGTCGGGGGCGTCCAGCCCGGCATGCTCCGCGAACGACGCGACGAGCTCCTCCGCCCGTTCCGGCGAACCGGCGACCTCCACGAACGAGGCGAGGGTCCCGCCGGCGCCGGCGAGCTGCGCGGGGAACTCCAGGGCGTTCAGTCGAGCGACGGCGCGGCGGAGACCCCGCTGCCAGTTCACCACCCGCAGCGCGAAGGTCGTGGGGACGGCGTGCTGCGTGAGCGTCCGCGCGACGACGACGTCGTCGCGATGCCGCTCGGCGAGCTGCAGCAGCCACTCCTGCGCGTTGCGGACGGAGCGCGACACCTGCGCGACGGCACCCTTCGCGACGATCATGATCGCCGAGTCCCAGATGTCCTGACTCGTCGCGCCCCGGTGGACCCACTCCCGCGCGTCCGCGGGCACGCGGGCCTTCATCACCCCGACCAGCGGGATGACCGGATTGCCTCCGGCCACGGCATCCGTGGCGAGTGCCGCCGCATCGATCCCCGAGGACGGACGGACGCCGCGATCCGCGCGGAACTCCACCCGGATCGCGGCGACGACCTCGGCGGGCGCGAGACCGATCGTGCCGTACGCCTCGACGAGCGCGACCTCCGCGGAGACGAGGGCATCGAGGAAGAGCCGGTCCGAGACGAGGTCGTCATGGCCGGCGGTGACCGGCGAGAGCAGTCCCAGATCGAATCCGGGGACGTCAGAAGGCAAGGAAGACGGTCTCCTTCTCGCCCTGCAGCCGGATGTCGAAGTGCAGTCCGCCGTCGGGCGTGCGCGTTGCGATGAGACTATCGCGCTCCTCGGGGGTCAACGAGGACAGGAACGGGTCCGCGGCGAGGAGCTCGGGCGAGTCCGGGAGGTAGATGCGCGTGTGCAGCTTGTTCGGCAGGCCCCGTGCGTAGACGATCGCGGCGATGAAGGGGGCCTTGCCCTCCGCGGCGCCGGGGTTCCGCGTCCAGAACTCCCAGTGCCCGTCGTCGGTGGTGAAGGTGCGCCCGAAGCCGGTGAAGGTGTGGTCGTCGCGCCGGAACGCCCCCCGCGCGCGCGGCACGGAGCCGTCTGTGTCGGCGGAGAAGATCTCGATGAACGCGTCGGGGATCGCGTGGCCGTGCCCGTCGGTGACGGTGCCGCGCAGCACGATCGACCCCGGGGAGTGCGGGAAGACGACCTGGTTCATCTTCGGGTACTCCACGCCGTACGCGAAGAAGGGCCCGACGGTCTGCCCGGGGGTCGGGGCGAGGCGTTCGCGGGTCTCGGACTGCTCGCTCATCAGTGGTCTCCCTCGTTCTCGAACCACGTGGCGTCGGGACCGTCGACGACGATGTCGAATCGGAAGCCCATGGAGAACTCCGGGACGGTGAGGTCGTGGTCGTAGACCCCGATGAGGCGATCGCGGTCCTTCTGGGTGCGGATGGTGTTGTAGATCGGGTCGAGCGCGAACAGGGGGTCGCCGGGGAAGTACATCTGGGTGACGATCCGCTGTGTGAACGCCGATCCGAACACCGAGAAGTGGATGTGCGCCGGCCGCCACGCGTTGACGTGGTTCTTCCACGGGTAGGCACCGGGCTTGATCGTGGTGAAGTGGTACGCCCCGGCGTCGTCGGTGACGATGCGTCCGGCACCGGTGAAGTTCGGGTCGAGCGGGGCGGGATGCTGGTCGCGCTGGTGGATGTAGCGTCCGGCGGCGTTGGCCTGCCAGATCTCGATCAGCTGGTTGCGCAGCGGGCGCCCCCACGAGTCGCGCAGCGTGCCGCTGACGGTGATGCGCTCTCCCTGCGGCTCGCCGGTGTGCTGCAGGGTGAGGTCGGATTCGATCGCGGCGACGTCGCGCTGCCCGAACGCCGGTGAGAACAGCTCGATGGTCTCGGGGTCGACCAGCTTCGGGTTCTTCGTCGGATGCCGCAGGATGCTGGACCGGTACGGCGGGAAGTCGTAGAGGGTGGCGGGGACGTCCTCCCCCGCCGCCACCCGGCGCTCCGCCGCGGCGTGAACGTCGATGATCTCCTGCGTGATGGCGGCCTGGCTCACCTGGTCCGGCGACGCCAGGAGCGTCTCCGGCGCGGCCGCGGACGGGGTCTCGGTCATGGATGTCTCCCTCGACATGACGATCGGGCACTCCATGGTGCGGCGCGACCGGGCGCACGACGGAGGTATTCCCGCCCAATGGGAAGGAAGATCGCCCTCAGCCGCGGAAGGCCGGGATCCCCGTGATGCGCTCCCCCAGGATCAGCGTGTGGACCTCGTCGGTGCCCTCGTAGGTGCGGACGGACTCGAGGTTGTTGGCGTGACGCAGCGGCGAATACTCCAGGGTGACGCCGTTCCCACCGAGGACGGTGCGCGCGTCGCGGGCGATCTCGATCGCCGCACGGGTGTTGTTGAGCTTCGCCACCGAGATCATGTGGTGCTCCAGCCGTCCGGCATCCTTCAGGCGTCCGAGTCGGAGGGCGAGGAGCTGCGCCTTCTGGATCTCCAGGGCCCATTCGACGATCTTCCGCTGCGTGAGCTGGAACGACGCGATCGGGCGGTCGAACTGACGGCGCGCGAGGGCGTAGGCGAGCGCCTGCTCGGCGGCATCCCGCGCCGCACCGACCGCCCCCCACGCGATGCCGTACCGTGCCTCGTTGAGGCACGAGAAGGGACCGCGGAGCCCGCGCACATCGAGCATCGCATCGGCGGGGACCCGCACCCCCTCGAGCGTGACGTCGCACTGGATGGACGCGCGCATCGACAGCTTCTCCGGGATGGGGACGGCCGTGAAGCCGGGGGTGTCCGTCGGGACGAGGAATCCGCGCACGCCGTCCTCCGCGCGCGCCCAGACGACGGCGACGTCGGCGATGGACGCGAGCCCGATCCAGCGCTTGGCGCCGTCGATGACCCAGTCGTCGCCCTCGCGACGCGCGGTCGTGGCCATCCCGCCCGGGTCGGACCCGGCATCCGGTTCGGTGAGACCGAAGCATCCGATGATCTGCCCCGCCGCCATACCGGGGAGCCACCGCTGCTTCTGCGCCTCGGTGCCGTGCTTGGCGATGGCCGACATCGCCAGCGAGCCCTGGACCGACACGAACGTGCGGATGCCGGAGTCCCCGGCCTCGAGCTCGGCCATCGCGAGGCCGTACTCCACCGCCGAGCGCCCCGCGCAGCCGTAGCCGTGCAGATGCATCCCCAAAAGGCCGAGCTCCGCCATCTCGGGGATCAGCTCGCGGGGGAAGTGCGCCCGGTCGTACCAGTCCGCGATGTGCGGACGGATGCGGCGGTCCACGAAGTCCCGCACGCGGTCCCTGCCCGCCCGCTCGTCGTCGGTGAACTCCGACTCGATGTCCATGAGGTCCAGGGCGCGGCGGAGATCCGCCGCGGATGTGTGGGTCATGTCGCGCCTCCGCTTCGAGTGTGCACCACCGCGCCCGCGGAGGGGCGAGCAAGATGGATCCCATGATCGATCCCGCCGAGCTCTCCCGCGCGTTCGACCGGCCGACGCACGGCCCGCTCGCGGGCGTCGTCGTGGCGGACTTCAGCCGTGTCCTCGCGGGCCCCTACGCAACCATGCTGCTCGCCGACATGGGGGCGCTGGTGGTGAAGGTCGAGTCGCCCGACGGCGACGACACCCGCCGATGGCGACCCCCGGTCCGGGGCGACGAGAGCACGTACTTCCTCTCCGTCAACCGCAACAAGTTCGCCCTCAGCCTGGACTTCGCGGATGCCGACGACCTCGCGATCGCGCACCGGATCGTCGCGCGCGCCGATGTGATGGTCGAGAACTTCCGTCCGGGCGCGCTCGCGCGGTTCGGCCTGGACGCCGTGAGCGTGCGGGCGAGGCATCCGTCGCTGATCGTCGCCTCGCTCACCGGGTTCGGCTCCGGCGCCGGTGCCGCCCTCCCCGGCTACGACCTCCTCGCCCAGGCGGCGTCGGGTCTCATGAGCGTCACCGGAGATCCGGACGGACCGCCGACGAAGGTGGGCGTCGCCGTCGTGGACGTGCTCGCCGGCCTCCATGCCGCTGTCGGCATACTCGGCGCCCTGCACGCGCGGGAACGCGACGGAGAAGGCCAGCGCATCGAAGTGGACCTGCTGACCTCCGCTCTGTCGGGCCTGGTGAACCAGGCGTCGGCGGTGATCGCCGCCGGCGCGAGCCCCGGCCGGCTCGGCAACGCGCACCCGAGCCTCGCGCCCTACGAGCCCTTCGCCACGGCGGACGGCACGCTCGTCATCGCGGTGGGCAACGACCGGCACTTCACCCGCCTGTGCGCCGTGCTGGAGACCCCCGCCCTCGCCGAGGATGCCCGATTCGCGACGATGCCCGCGCGCAACGCGCATCGCGTGGTCCTGCACACCCTCCTCACCGAGGCACTGCGGGCGCGACCCGCGGCGGAGTGGGCGGCGCGACTGCGGGACGCGGGCGTGCCGTGCGGACCGCTCAACGACATCGCCGGCGGCATCCGGATGGCCGAGGACCTCGGACTCGACCCGGTGGTCGCCGCGGGCGGCGCCGGAGCAGGCGTTCCCACCGTCCGGCATCCGATCCGCTGGTCGAGCGGGGACCTCGACTACTCCAAAGCGCCCCCGGCGAGGAATGCCGATCGCGAGAGGATCCTGCGCTGGCTCTCCGGCGTCGCGTAGCGCGTCATCAGCCGTCGAACAGCCCCGACGAGCCCATCACGCGCTCGGGTTCGATGCGGATCACGACGCGCTTCGGGTTCACCCGCGGCGGCCGGTAGCGCTCGGTGTACAGCTCTTCGGCACGCCGCACGGCAGCGGGATCGCGCTCGATCACCGCGCGCCCGGCGATGCTCAGCCACTGCGGCCCCGACACCTGCGCGACGGTCGCCCGGCCGTCGCGCTCGACGTTGCGGACCTTCTGCGTCCCGTCGCCGGTGATGATCCGCACGACACCGTCGGCCACGGTGAATCCGACCGCGACCGCGTGGATCAGCGCGGTCGGACCGATGGTCGACAGCGTGGCCAGGTGACGGTCGGAGACGAAACGCCGCCCGTCCTCGGTCAGATCCGCAAGCGTGGGCACCCGTTCATTCGATCACACCGCGGAGCCCCCGGGGCGCGGCGGCAGGTGCGGGATCGGCTTGGGCTTGCCGTCGTTGCCGTCGTGGCCGACATGCACGTCGGATGCGGCCGTCCCCACTGCGCCGGACGCCGCGCTCCGCGACGGGCGGAGGAACCGGCGCCCGCTCACCCGCTCCGGATCGACGCGGACCACCTCGTTCTTCACCCACGACCCCGCCGAGCGCAGACCCCGGACGCCGGATGCCTCGACCTCGGCATCCGTCTCGAGGATGCGCGCGCGACCCCGGACGACCACGCTCCACACGTCTCCGTGATTCTCCCGATCGATCTCGAAGGCGACCGGCCGCCCCGCGGCGAACGCATCCAGCTTCGCTCCCGGCGCAGTGCGGAGGAACAGCGCGTCGGCGCCGGCGACGTAGTTGACCGGGAACAGGTCGGGCGAGCCGTCGGGGTCGACGACGGCGATCCGGCCGAGATGGCCGATGCGCAACAGGCGCCAGCACTCGGCGACCTCGAGCACTTCCACTTCGGGTGATGGCGCGTGCATACCGACCTCCCATGAACGTCCGGAATTCCAGTCAACGCCGGTGGGGGCATCCGTTCAAGGCCCTTCGTCCCACTCCGGCCGGACGCGGGACGGATCAGACGAGGATTTCCTCCCCCGGCCGATGGACGCGGAACCAGTGCCAGCCGTACGGTGCCACATCGATCTCGATGACCGCCTTGTCTGCGCGATGCACGCCCGCGCCGAAGAGGTCGCTGAGGATCGTGCCCTCCGGCTCGTCGCCGACGTCGATGCGCGCCACGCACGGCACGTCGTCGAAGTTGTGGACGGCGATGAGGTGGCCGAGGTCGCTGCGCACCCCGTGGACGAGGAGGGCGTCGTTCTCCTGCGCGAAGATGCGCAGCTCGCCCCATCCGATCTCGGGGCTCGTGCGGTAGCGCGAGGTGAGGTGGCGGACGAACTGCAGCAGCGAGTCGGGGTCGTTTCGCTGGGCGGCGGCGTTGACGAAGCGCGGCGCGTAGCCGTCCTCGGGGAACTGACCCGGCCACGTCGAGGGCGCCGCGGTGGAGAAGCCGCCCTTCACCTCCGGGGTCCACTGCATGGGGGTGCGGACGGCGAGGCGATCGGTGACGCGCGCGTCCTCGGCCATCCCGATCTCCTCTCCGTAGAACAGGACGGGGGCACCGGGGAGGGAGAACATGAGGCTGTAGACCATCCGGAGGCGGCGCGGGTCGCCGTCGAGCATCGTCGGGAGCCGCTTGACGATCCCGCGGTCGTAGATGCGCTGGCTCTCGTCGGGTGCGAACGCGGCGAAGACCTCTTCCCGCTCCTCGTCGCTGAGCTTGTCGAGGGTGAGCTCGTCGTGGTTACGGACGAAGTTCGCCCAGCCCGCCTCAACCGGCAGATCCGGCCGCGCCTCGAGCGCCGTGCGCAGCGGCGTCGTGTCACGCCGCGCGAGCGAGAGGTAGAGGGCCTGCATCCCCACGAAGTCGAACTGCAGGTCGAGCTCGCCCCCCTCGGGACCGCCGAAGTATTCCAGCTGCTCGTCGTAGGGGAGGTTGACCTCGCCCAGCAGCATCGACTCGCTGCTCCGGCGTCGGAGGAACCGCTTGAGGTCTCGCAGGAAGGCGTGCGGGTCGCCCATGTCCTCGCCGTCGGGCGGTTCGATGAGGAAGGGCACGGCATCCACACGGAAACCCGAGATGCCCAGCTTCACCCAGAAGCCGATGACCTTCGCGATCTCGTCGCGGACCTTCGGGTTGGCGATGTTGAGATCGGGCTGGTGCCGGTAGAACGTGTGCAGGAAGTACTGCTCGGTCTTCTCGTCGTACTCCCAGATCGAATCCTCTTCGCCCGGGAAGATCATGTTCGGCGCATCGGCGGGAGCCTCGTCGGTCCAGACGTAGAAGTCGCGGTAGGGCGAGGTGCGGCTGCGGCGGGCGGAGACGAACCACGGATGCCGGTCGGAGGTGTGGTTGACCACGAGGTCGACGATCACGCGGATGCCGCGATCCCGCGCCATCCGGATGACCTCCACGAGGTCGCCGTGGGTGCCCAGCCGCGGGTCGATGCCGTAGAAGTCGCTGACGTCGTACCCGTCGTCGCGGTCGGGGGTCGGGTAGATCGGCATCAGCCACAGGCACGTGATGCCGAGGTCGGCGAGGTAATCGATGCGCTCGGCCAGACCCTCGAGGTCGCCGATGCCGTCCCCGTTCGCATCGAGATAGGTCTCGACGTCCAGGCAGTAGTAGATCGCCGACTTCCACCACAGGTCGGCGGTGTCCGCGGGCTTCATACGATCGCCCGCAGGGCCGGGAGGAGCTCGCGGCCGGCGCGCTCGATGAACCCGCGCTGGTCCGGACCCACCTCGTGGAGGTAGACCCGGTCGAAGCCGACCGAGACGAGATCGGCGATCCGGGCGGCCAGCTCGCCGGCGTCGTCGGAGAGGAGCACGCTCTCGCGCAGCTCCTCGTCGGTGACACGCGACGCTGCGGCGTCGAACTCCTCGGGTGAGGCGATGTCCCACAGCCGCGTCGGCGGGAGGGCCCCGTGACGCCACTGATCGCGCACGACGCGCATGCCCTCGTCGAGGTCGTCCGTCAGGCACACGTGCACCTGCAGCGCCGCAGGACCGCGGCCCCCGGCATCCCGGTACCCGGAGAGCACCCGCTCGAGCGTCTCGCGCGGCCGGGCGACGGTGGCGAGACCGTCCGCCCACGGTGCCACGCGCACGGCGGTCTCGACACTCACGGCGGCGGCGAACAGGGGCGGCGGCGCCTCCGGGCGCGTCCACAGTCGCGCCTCGTGCACGCGCACGCGGCCGTCGTGGGTCACCTCCTCGCCGGCGAGGAGCCGGGCGATGACGGACTGTGCTTCGTCCAGGCGCCGGTCGCGTTCGGGCTTCTCCGGCCATCCGTCACCGGTCACGTGCTCGTTGAGCGCCTCGCCGCTGCCGAGCGCCGTCCAGAACCGCCCCGGGAACATCTCTTCCAGCGTCGCGATGGCCTGCGCCGAGACGACCGGGTGCATGCGCTGCACGGGCGAGGAGACCGACCCGATGGAGAACGACGTGCGGGCGAGCGCCGCCCCCAGCCAGCTCCACGAGAAGCCGGACTCCCCCTGACGCACACCCCACGGGGCGAGGTGATCCGAGCACATCGCGGCGTCGAAACCGGCCTGCTCCGCGAGCGCGACCCACTCGAGGAGGGCGCTCGGCGGGAACTGCTCGTGCGAGGCGTGATAGCCGATGACATCCATCCCCCCACCCTCGCGCCCGAACGCGCGGGCGACGGAGGCTTGCGGCCGGTCTGCGCTTCGGCTAGGCCGGCGGCGGATGCCTCACCAGGCGCGGGACGACGGCGACGAGGACGACCATCGCGACGAGTTCGACGAGCGTCTGCGTGACCACCACGAGCGGCGTCAGCGCGAACCCGGCCGGGAGGGCGAGCGCGAGCGGCAGAACGACGAGGGAGTTCCGCGTCACCCCGCTGAAGACGACCGCCCGCCGCTCGGGGACGGCGAGGCCCGCGACGCGGGCGGCGACGATGCCGAGGGGAACCATCACCGCCGCGAACGCGAGGTACACCGGGACGACGGCGAGGAGCGCACCGGCGCGACCGGCCACATCGGCGATCTGCGAGGCCACCACCACCGCGAGGGTCAGCATCATCAGCGGGACCATTGCGGTGGCCGCGGCATCCTGGATCCTCGCGACGGCGCGGACGCGACGGGCACCGAGCTGCACGAGAACCGCCGCCCCCAGGGGCAGGACGATGAGCAGCAGGAAGGCCTCGACGAACGGTCGGAGATCGAACGCGCCGACCACTGCGGGACCCGCCATGAGGAGCAGATACAGCGGCAGGAGGAGGATCTGCATCACCATCAGCAGCGGCGTCGCCGCGAGGAGCTTGTCGCGTGCTCCGCCGGCGAGGCCGGCGAAGACGATGACGTAGTCGACGCACGGGGTCAGCAGCACCAGCAGCACGCCGACGAGCACCGCCTCCTCCGCGGCGACCGCACGGCTGAGGACGAAGACGACCAGCGGCACCACGAGGAAGTTGACGGCGAGCACCGTGCCGGCGAAGCGCGTGTCGCGCAGCGCCGCCCCGAGCGTCCGGAAGGGCACGCCGAGGAACGTGGCGAAGAGGAGGAGGGCGATGACCGGGGTGATCGCCGGTGCGACGACGGGGGCGACCTCCGGGGCGAGGATCCCGACGGCGGCTCCCCCGGCGATCGCCACGAGGCACAGCACCACCTGGTGGCGTTCGAGCGTCGCGGCGACGGGGGTCACCGCTCCATCATGGCCCGGGCGGGGCGCCCGTCACGCCGCGGGGAGCTCCAGCAGGTGCCCGGTCCGGTCGCGCTTGGCCTGCAGATACCGGGCGTTCGACGCGGTGACGTGGACGCCGGTGCGGACGACGTCGACCACGTCGATCCCCAGCGCCGTGAGCTGCGCGGCCTTGTCGGGGTTGTTCGTCAGCAGACGGATGCCGTCGACCCCGACCGCGCGCAGCATCTGCGCGGCGGCGGTGTAATCGCGTTCGTCCTCGCCGTGACCGAGCGCGGTGTTCGCGTCGTAGGTGTCGAGGCCGGCATCCTGCAGCGCGTAGGCATCGAGCTTGGCGTACAGGCCGATCCCGCGCCCCTCCTGACGGAGGTAGAGGAGCAGACCGCCCGCGTCGTTCAGGCGCTCGGCGGCCTCGCGCAGCTGGGGTCCGCAGTCGCACCGCTCCGAGCCGAAGACGTCGCCGGTCAGGCACTCGCTGTGCATCCGGATGAGGACGTCCGCGCCGGGGGTCACCTCGCCATCGGCGTTCACCGCGTCGCCGAAGGCGAGGAGGAGGTGCTCGGCGCCGTCGACCAGCCCCGTGAAGGTGAGCACCCGCGCGGGGGCGGTGTATCCGTCGGAGAACCGCAGCGGGATCGTCACCGCGGTACGCACCTGCGCCTCCATCAGCGGTGTGATCTCGGCCGGGTGGACGTCGGCCGGGACATCGGCGGGGCGGGCCTGTGACATGGGGGCTCCCTCGTTCGGTGACCGCGATGCGGCGTTCGGGCGACCGCGATGCGGGAGTGCAAGCGGGTCGTCTCGCCGATTATTCCGGCGCGCGCAGGGCGTCGGATGCAGTTCGGCCGGATTTCTTCACGGGCCGAACTCCTCCGATCCGGCCCCGGCGGGCCCGGGCGGGCCCGAATCCGGCCGTTTCCCGCCGGATCGGAGGAGTTCGGTACGCGGCCGCGGCGGCGCCGGCGGCGCGGGGGCGGGTCAGCCGGCGGGGAAGAGCTCGGCCTCGGTCTTGGCGTACTGGCGCTGGAGCCACACACCGAACTTGGGCTTGGCCAGGCACGCCTGCGCCGACGCGCACGAGACGACCGAATCCTGCGCCGCGTACACCCGGAACGCGTCGACCTTGCGGTCGAGCAGATCGCCGGACAGGTTCACCGGCAGATCCTGGGTGCGGTAGCCGACCGCGTAGCTCACACGGTCGGCGGGGAAGCCGATCGCCTGCCACGCGGCGCGGGTGACGGTGCCGGTCGCCGAGTGGTCGGGGTGGTCGCCGCCGGCCCACTCGGTGCCCTGCGGCACGTGGGTGTACAGCTGATCGACGCGGTAGGCGACGATGAGCTCCGACAGCGACGAGGTGAGGGCGTCGAGGGTCAGCGGGGTCCCGCCGTCGATGGGCGCGAGCGAGGCCAGTGCCCCCGAGACCAGGGCCGGGAGCGTCACGAACCCGGTCGCGCGGAATCCGCCGCCGTTCATCGCACCGTCGGGCAGCCGCAGGAACACCACGGTGATGTCCGGATCATCCTCCGGCGACCACTGACTGATCTCGACGCCCGAGTTCAGCGTCACGCGGTGTTCGGCCCAGAACCCCTGCGCGCCCCGCATGGTGTTGTATGCGCGCAGGATGCCGAGCTCACGGCCCTTGGCGTAGTGTTCGCCGCGCCCGGCATCCGATCCGGTGAGGAAGACGGTGCGCACGCACCGCCCGGCGTCGAACGCCTCCAGGAGGCGCGGATTCATGAACAGCAGATCGTCGTCGTAGTGCGCCCACACCGACATCGTCACGTCCGTGTCGCACGGGGTGTCGGCGGGCGAGACCGGCGGCGGGGCCGGTTCCGGCGCGGGCTCCGGGGCCACGGGCTCGGCGACGGGGGTCTCGGTGGTCTCGGGTGCGGGGAGCGAGGCCGCCGACGACGGCGTCTCCCGCGGCGTCGAGGTCATCGGGGCGCCGGACGCGCCGGACACCCCGGCGGAGGTGCTCACGCCGAGTCGCTCGGTGGAGGTCACCAGGAACCCGGCGAGGGCCGCGCCGCCCGCACTGCTGAGTCCGACCACGGCGGCGACCGTCAGAACCGCCACCGCGGCACTCCGTGCCCGCCCGCGCGCCCTCGGGCGTGCGCGACGCCCTCGTTCGCGCGCGCCCGTCGCGCGCCGACCCCCCACGTGACCGTCCCCCAGTCCTGTCTGCGCCGGATCACCCCCGTGCCCGCGCGCGCCTGATTATGGCACGAACGGCGCGCGGGGGCTCGCATCGACGCGATGGGTCCCTCCGGCCGGCGGACATGCGAGGCTGATCCCATGCGAATCGCCCTCACCGGATCCAGCGGAAAACTCGGCACCGTCGTCGCTCGCGAGCTGCGGGCCGCGGGCCACGACGTCATCGGGATGGATGTCGCGGGGACCCGCGCCCCCGGCTTCCTCCAGGTCGACCTCACCGACTACGGCCAGGTCGTCGACGCGTTCGCCGGGCTCGGCGACCGTGGGGACGGCGTGGACGCGGTCGTCCACCTCGGGGCGATCCCCGCGCCGGGCCTGCGGAGCGAGGTCGCGACGTTCCACAACAACATGACCGCCACGTTCAACGTGTTCTGGGCGGCGGTGCGGCTCGGCATCCGTCGCATCGTGTACGCCTCGAGCGAGACGGTTCTCGGTCTGCCCTTCGACGTCCCCCCGCCCTATGTCCCCGTCGACGAGGAGTACGCGCCGCGGCCGGAGAGCGTCTACTCGCTCGTGAAGACGCTCGAGGAGCGGATGGCCGACGAGCTCGTCCGCTGGCACCCCGACCTGTCGATCACGGCCCTGCGCTTCTCGAACGTCATGGTCCCCGAGGACTACGCCGCCTTCCCGTCCTTCGACGCGGATGCCGACATCCGGAAGTGGAACCTCTGGGGCTACATCGACGCCCGCGACGGCGCGCAGGCGGTCGAGCGGGCGCTCACGTCGGCGCCGGTGGGCTTCGACACGTTCATCATCGCGGCGGCGGACACCGTCATGACCCGCCCGAACGGCGAGCTGTTGGACGAGGTCTTCCCCGACGTCCCGCGCCGGGGCGAGGTGGGGACGAACGAGACCCTGCTCTCGATCGACAAGGCGCGTCGCCTGCTGGGCTACGCACCGCAGCACTCATGGCGCGACGAGGTCTGAGACTCCCAGCGCACCGCCGAGCCACGTGAGGGCTTCGCGACGGAACGCGACGGATGCCGGGGCCTCGGGGAAGAGCGTGTCGAAACCGTGCGGAGCTCCGGGCACGACGCGCAGCTGCGCATCCACCCCTGCGGCGCGCAGGCGTCGGGCGTAGGCGGCGTCCTCGTCGTGGAAGAGGTCGATGTCGCCGACGCCGATCCACGCCGGAGGGAGCTCCGCGAGGTCGCCGCGCTGAGCGGGGACGGCGTACGGCGGGGGGCACGCGAGGGCCTCGCCGAGGTAGGACTCCCAGCCGAACCGGTTGGAGGTGTTGTTCCAGACGGGATGGGCGACGGCATCCACCGTGCGATCCGCGGCCGTCCGCGCGTCCAGCATGGGCGCGATCAGCAGCTGTGCGGCCGGCACGATCCCGCCCTCGTCCCGGAGACGCTGCGTGAGGGCCGCGGCGAGTCCGCCCCCGCGCTCACGCCGCCCAGGGCGATCCGCGACGGGTCGAGGTCGCGGGCCCGCGACGTGGCGACGGTGCGCGTCCAGACCGCGTGCACGTCATCGAGCGCTGCCGGGAACGGATGCCGCGGCGCGAGCCGGTAGCCGGCCGAGACGACGGTGATCCGCAGGGTCGCCGCGACGAGCGCGCAGAACCGGTCGTCCTGGCGGGGCGACCCGGTGACGAGCCCGCCGCCGTGGATCCACACGAGGGCCGCGGACGACCGCCGCGTGTGCGGACGGTAGAGCCGGTACTGCACGCCGGCCTCGCGCACCGCACGGACGGATACCGCCCGCGCGAGCGCCGGCGGCACCCGGCTCGGCACCCGGCCGAGGATCCAGCGGACCGGCCGCTTGCGTACGTCGAGTGCGCGCGCCGTGGCGACGCCGTGGAAGGAGGGGTCTATCCGCGCGTCGTCCACGGTCCGGGCGAGCCCGGGCCGCCTAGGCGCGACGGTGGACGGCGACCACCGGGCAGTCGAAGGGGTCGCGGGCGGCGAGGCCGACGCGGTTGAGGTAGTCGATCACGATCGCGTACGAGCGCAGCAGGGTCGTCTCGGTGTACGGCACGTCGAGGGTGCGGCACTGCTCGATGACGATCTCGCGGGCCTTGGCGAGGTGCGGGCGCGGCATGTTCGGGAACAGGTGGTGCTCGATCTGGTAGTTGAGCCCGCCCATGAGCCACGTGGCCCACCAGCCGCCGGCGATGTTCCGGGAGGTGCGCACCTGCTTGGAGAAGAAGTCGAGCTTCGCGTCGGGGGCGATCACGGCCATGCCCTTGTGGTTCGGGGCGAAGGAGGCTCCCATGTACACGCCGAAGACCGCGAGCTGCACGCCCAGGAAGGCGAAGGCCATGCCGAGCGGGAGGAGGAAGAAGATCGGCACCACGAAGACGGCGAAGCGGAGGAGGAGGAGGGTGATCTCGGCCGCACGGTTCTTCACCGGTCCGCGCCCGAAGACATGGCCGAACGCGATGGCGTGGAGGTTCAGGCCCTCGAGCGTCAGGAGGGGGAAGAACAGCCAGCCCTGGCGCCGGGTGATCGCCCGGCGGAGACCCCGCGCGGACGCGGCATCCTCGTCGAGGAACGAGATCGTGTCGATCTCGATGTCGGGGTCCTTGCCGACGCGGTTCGGGTTGGCGTGGTGACGGGTGTGCTTCGTGGTCCACCACGAGTAGCTCATGCCGACGACGCCGTTGCCGAGGAGACGGGCGAGACGGTCGTTCGCGGGCCCGGACGCGAGGATCTGCTTGTGCGCGGCCTCGTGCGAGAGGAACGCCACCTGCGTGTACAGGATGCCGAGGGCGGCGGCGATGAGCAGCGTGAACCAGCTGTCCCCGAGGAGGAGGAGACCGGCGACGCAGGCGGCGAAGCCGAGGGCGACGAGGGTGCCGGTGAAGGCGTAGAACCAGGGGGTGCGGCGCAGGAGGCCGCTTTCGCGCACGACCTGCGACACGTCGGTGAACGCGCGGGTCAGCTGCGGGAAGTCTTCGGTGCGGGAGTACGTCTGACGGACAGGTCCGAGCCTGGGCTCGAGGACGGTGGCGACGATGAGAGCACCTGCTCTTTCGATCGGGACCCGGGGGGCCGGAAGCCAAAGGCGGGCGCCGATCGCTGTGTGGCCCACTGTATGCCGGGTGCTATACGCGGCCCGGCATACAGTGGACCGCCGACCGGAGGTCATCCGGTCGGCGGGGAGGATCAGAGAGGCCGGATGTTCGCGGCCTGCATGCCCTTGGGCCCGCGCTCCGCGTCGAACTCGACCTTCTGGTCTTCGCGCAGCTCCTTGAAGCCGGAGGTGGCGATCGCGCTGTAGTGCGCGAACAGGTCGGCGGAGCCGTCATCGGGAGCGATGAAGCCGTAGCCCTTTTCGGAGTTGAACCATTTCACGGTGCCAGTGGCCATCGTGTCTTTCCTTTTTCTTTTTGTGCAAGCCGCGTATGCGACCATGGACGCCGTTCCGACGGATCGGGACGGACGAGGTGGGATCCGAGACCGTCGAGCGAGCGACGTGATCCGGATGAGGACGGCGGTGATGCCGCGTGATGCGGCCCGGACTCCGCAGCTCCGCCGTGAGCGCAGAGGGTTCGGCGACGATGGAACCCCGAGAGCCGGGGTCGGGCCAGGCTAGCATGCGGACGTCACCGTTCGCGCATCAGGCTCCGTCGGTAGGCGGCGGGAGTCGTTCCGCACCGTCGCCGGAACAGCGCGTAGAACTGACTCGACGACCCGAATCCCGATCTCGACGCGATGTCGGCGACGGAGGCGTCGGTCGACAGGAGCAGGTGCTGGGCGCGCGCGATGCGCCCTTGGGTGATGTACTCGCCGATGGTGACGCCCATCGCGGCGCGGAAGACCTCCATCGCATAGCGGGGGTGCAGGTGAGCCTGTGCGGCGACGTCGGCGACCCCGACGTCGTCGCCCGCGTGCAGGGAGATCCACGCGGCCATGGCCGCCACTTC
The DNA here is from genome assembly GCF_040687055.1 of Microbacterium sp. NPDC077184. Lineage (NCBI taxonomy): Bacteria > Bacillati > Actinomycetota > Actinomycetes > Micrococcales > Microbacteriaceae > Microbacterium > Microbacterium sp. NPDC077184. Next base: position 145,718 of record NZ_JBFBMM010000001.1, on the reverse strand, counting down.
CGGTCGGAGCCCGGACGACGCGGGTGCGATGGCGGGCGCGGATGCGGCGCCGGCGTGCGCGATCCGCCGCACCAGCGCTTCGATCTCCAGCGTCGCGGCGTCGCGCAGGGGGCTCGTCCCCCGCACCTCGTCCTGCCAGTGGGCCACGCCGTCAACGAGCGCCATCCCGGGGCCTTCGGGCACGAGCACGATCTCGCCGGCGAAGAGGCGGGTGAGGAATTCCGCCGGCAGCGACCAGGCGCGCACCTGCACCAGCGGCGCGGTCAGCCACGTCACGGGAAGGTCACCGGTTCCCCGGACGAGTTGGTGCGGGCGGGCGGCCCAGAAGACGGCGAGGGTCCCCGCGGGGATGACCGCCGCACGTCCGTCGATGAGGTACTCGAGATCGACCGGCGCGAGGTTGATCTCGACGTCGTCGTGCGCGTGGGCGATCTGCATACGGGGCGCCGCCCCGTGCCAGCAGGCGAGGCCGAAGGACGCGGCGTGCGCACCGCCGGAACTGATCATCCCGGACAATCTACCGACTAAAACGGCAGAAATCCCGATATCGCAGTCCTAGCGTGAAAGCGTCCCTTCACTTTTCAGGAGAAAGCATGTCGATCACCACCCCCCTCGCGCCCGCGGCGACGCCTCCCTCCGCGCGCATCGAAGCCCGCGACTACCACCTCACCGCCGAGGAGATCGCGCAGTTCGACCGAGACGGCTACCTCGTCCTCAAGGGGCGCATCCCCGCGCCGCTGCTCGAGCGCCTCCGGGATGCCGCCGACCGTTGGATTGCGGAAGGCCACGCGCGCGGGCCGGCTGACGACAGCGCCGTCGACTACCAGTGGGCGATGCGCGGTGGGGCTCAGCGCCTGTTCCGCATCGACTACCTGCACTCCAAGGGCGAGGACGCCTCACTCGAGCTGCTCGGCAGCCCCGCGGTCCTCGGAATCGCCGAGAGTCTCGCGGGGGCGAACTTCGTGCCCACCTACGAGTCGATGGTGTTCAAAGACACCGGCGACGGCGCGGCGATCGATTGGCACCAGGATGCCGTCCACCCGCGGACGCACCGCATCTTCAACGTCGACGTGTACCTCGACGCCTCGCGGATCGGGGAGGGCGCCCTCCGCGTGGCGCCGGGATCGCACCTCGCCCCCGTGGACGTCTGCCAGCTCCAGGAGGAGTACGGCTGGGACGCCCCCGGGGTCATCCAGGTCGAGCTCGAGCCCGGCGACGTCCTCGTCCACGACGTGATGGTGGTCCACGGATCCGAAGCCGTCACCGGCAACCGCCTGCGTCGCACCATCTACTACGAATTCCGCGCAGCGGAGCAGATCTTCGCGGAGGGACCGTGGGACGCCGAGTGGGTCGATCGTCGACTCCGCCTGCTCCCCGTGGCCCTCACGCGTCACGACGAGGGGATGCCGGATGCCGAGTGGTTCGTCTGGAACGCCGACGAGCGCCTGCGTCCGGTGACGCGAGGCGACGCGGAGGACGAGCTGCGCATCGCCCACGGCGTGCACTCGCCGGGTTCCTACTGCAGCGCGGGCAGCGTTCCCTTCCGCGCGGACGAGGACGCGTCGGACGCGTCCGCCTGACCCTTCCCCCTTCGGTCGTCGCCTTCTGCGGGTCGCGTGCGCGCGCACCCGCAGAAGGCGACGATCGAACTGTTCCCGGGGAGGTCCGCTCAGACGGCCCGGACGTGGAGGACGATGGCGTTCCCGGGAGCGAGGAGCGGCATCGGGAGAACGCCTTCCGCGAGCATCGCCCCGGTGAGGACGACGCCGTCGGCGAGCCACGGCGGCGGCGCGTCCTGCACCGCGCGGGGCTCCGCGCCGAGGTCGAGCACCTGCACGCGGTAGCGCCGCTCGGGCACCAGGCCCGGCAGTCGTGCCGCCGGCGGGAGCGCGGCATCCGTCGTCCCGAGCACGACGTAGGCGAACAGCGCCTCCTGCCCCTCCGCGTCGACGACGCCGTGCTGGAGGACCGCGTCATCGACGTCGTCGACGCGCATGACGCGCCCCCCGTGCAGCAGCGCCCGATGGTGGCGGTACACCTCGGTCCATGCCGTCAGCGCATCGAGATCAGCATCCGCGAGCCGGGAGATGTCCGACTCGATCCCGGCGTGCAGGAACAGCGCGGTGGCCAGGCGGAACGCCATCGTGGCGGTCCGGCCGGTCGTGTGCGCGCGTTCATCGCCGACGTGCGAGCCGAGGAGCTCCGGCGGGATCAGGATGCCGGTCCACCGCTGGATCCGCTGCCGCTCGAGCGGGTCGTTGGTGTCGCTCGTCCAGAAGCGGTCGGTGCGGCGCAGGATGCCGAGGTCGATGCGGGCGCCTCCCGACGCGCACGACTCGATCTCGACGTCGGGGTGCGCGGCGCGAAGCGCATCGAGCAGGCGGTAGAGCGCGGACACCTGCGCGCGGGAGTCGGCCACGAGCAGATCGCGGTTGTGATCCCATTTGAGGCTCGCGATGGGGTACTCCCGCAGCAGCGTGTCGAGCTTCGCGAAGACGCACTCCCACGCATCGGGGTGGGACAGATCGAGCACCTGCTGGAACCGCCACGAGACCGAGTCGGCGGGAGTCAGCAGCCACTCGGGATGCCGTCGGGCGAGGTCGGAGTCGGCGTTGACCATCTCCGGTTCGACCCACAGGCCGAACTGCATGCCGGCGTCGTGGACGCGGGCGACGAGCGGGGTGAGTCCGTCGGGCCACGCACGGGGGTCGACGTCCCAGTCGCCGAGGGCGCGGCGGTCGTCGGTGCGTCCGGTGAACCATCCGTCGTCGAGGACGAGGCGCTCCATCCCCACGCGATGCGCCGCGTCGACGAGGGGCGCGAGGCGCTCGAGGGAGTGATCGAAGTAGACCGCCTCCCAGGTGTTGAGGGTGAGGGGACGCGGACCGCGCGGCGTCACCCACCCCCGGATCCAGGGGTGCAGACGAGCCGAGAGCCCGTCGAGCCCGTCGTCGGACCAGACCGCCACGACCGTGGGCGCGTCGTAGGTCTCACCCGGTGCGAGCGCGAGGTGCTCGAGCCGCTCCCCCGCACCGATGACGCTCGCGCCCATCTCGGATCTCTCGAACCACGACACGGTGTCGCCGCTCCACGCCACGTGGGTCGCCCATACCTCCCCGTGGCCGAAGCCGAAGCCCGGTGTGCCAACGACGCTGAGCATCGCGGCATCGTGGCCGCCGCGGCCGTGCCGCGACTCCCGCAGCCAGGTGCCGAATCCGGGGGTCAGGCGCTGCGGCGCGCGCTCGCCCGCCCACCGTCCGGCGAAGTCGAGGACCTCGCGCGCCCGGTCCGGGACCGGCAGGACGACGGATGCCGCGCGCAGCGTCGTCGGTGCATCCGAGACGTTGCGCACGCGCTGGTCGACCTCGAGCACCCCCTGCGGGCTGAGCGCGAAGCGGAGGCGCACCTCGTGAGCGCCGACGGCGACGACCGTGTCGATGACGCCGCCGCCCGCGAGAGCACCGGCATCCGCCGGCTCGGCACCCGTCGCCTCGGTCGTCGTCGCGACGTGCCGCGCGGGGCCGGGGGCGGGATGGGCGTCGAGCCCCGGTCGCCCCGACCATCCGTCGGGAAGGGTGGGCACGACGCCGACGCGGAGCGGACGGTCGATGGAGCTGGGGGTGACGGCGGGGATGACGGTGTCGGCGAGGGCACGCAGATCGTCCTGGTCCAGGGGGCCGAGATCTCGACCCCAGTGGACCAGGACGGGTGCCCCCGCGCCGCGGGCGTCGAGTACGAGACTCGCGCCCGCGGCACGGAGGAGATGGATCACGCCGGGATCACTCCGCGACGGGGATCGACTGCGCTTCGAGCGCGGCGATCGTCGACGCCTGCGCGTCGGCGAGGGCATCGGCGAGGGTTCCGGAGCCCGAGACGGCGGCCTTGAAGCCGTCCGAGACGTCCGCGTACACCTGCGTCATGGTCGGTCCCCACACGAAGTTCGGGTTGACCTGGCTGCCGATCTCGGCGAACAGCTGGTAGATCGGCTGGTCGCCGTAGAAGGCCACGCCCTCCTGGAGCGCCGGCAGGTTGACGCCGTCCTTCGTGGCGGGGAAGATCTGGGCCGTGGTGTTCAGCGAGGTCAGCGCCTCGTCCGAGGTGTTGAGCCACAGGGCGAACTTCGCCGCTTCGTAGGGGTGCTCGGTGCCGTTGAAGACCGCGATCGAAGAACCGCCCCAGTTGCCGGCGGCGTTGCCCCCGGCTTCCCACTGCGGGCTCTCGGCCACCGACCAGTTGCCGGCCGTGTCGGGCGCGCCGCTGGCGATGGAGTTGGCACCCCATACCGCGGAGTTCCAGGTCCAGACCTCGCCGGAGTTGTAGGCGTTGTTCCACTCGTCGGTCCATGCCGGGTAGGTCGAGACCAGGTCGTTCTCGAGCAGGTCCTGCCAGTAGTCGGCGACCGTGGTCGAGACGTCGTCGGTCAGCTCCACCGTCCACGCCTCGCCGTCGTTGGCGAACCACTGACCCTCGGCCTGCCAGACGAATCCGGCGAACTGGTTGATGTCGGTCTGCGAGAAGTTGGTGATGTAGCCGCCGAGCTCGCGGATCTGGACCGCCGCCTCGCGGTACTCCTCCCACGTGGTGGGAACGGGGATCCCGTTCTGCTCGAACAGGTCGCTGCGGTAGAACAGGCCCATGGGACCGGAGTCCTGCGGGATGCCGTAGACCTCGTCTTCGGTGCCGAGGGTCACCTGCCCCCAGGTCCAGTCGATGAACTCGTCCTGTGCCGCCATGACCTCTTCGCACGCGCCGAGGTCGACCAGACCGTCCTGCACGCGGAAGTTCGGCAGGGCGTCGTACTCGATCTGACCGAGGTCGGGGGCGTTGCCGGCCTCGAGCTGGTTGAAGAAGTTCTGGTAGGTGCCGGCGTTGCCGGACGGACCGGTCTGGACCTCGACCTGGATGTCGGGGTTGGCGTCGTTCCACATCGCCACGGCATCCTCGATGCCGGGGATCCAGGACGTGAAGCTCAGGGTGACGTCTTCGCCGGCGGGCTCGCAGGCTGCGGCATCCCCGCCGCTGTCTCCTCCGGACGCCGAGCATCCCGCCATGACGAGGGCGCCCGCGGTGAGCAGGGCGACACCGACCGCTCTCTTCGTGTGCTGCATGATTCCTTCTCTCGGTTGGCCGCCGGCGACGCCGACGGGGTGTGTTCTCACTTCAGGGCGCCCGAGCCGAGGCCCGACCGCCAGTAGCGCTGAAGCAAGAGGAACGTGACGATGAGGGGCACGATCGACAGCAGCGACCCGACGAGCACGAAAGTGCGCAGTTCGGGGAACTGGTTGATCGTGGAGTTCCAGGCGTAGAGCCCGTAGGTGACGGGGAACAGCTCTTCGCTGCGCAGCATGATCAGCGGCAGGAAGAAGTTGTTCCAGATCGAGACGAACTGGAAGAGGAACACCGTCACCAGCGCCGGGAACATGAGGCGGATCGAGACGGTGAAGAACGTCCGCACCTCCCCTGCGCCGTCCAGGCGGCTGGCCTCGAGAAGTTCGTCGGGAACGGATGCCTCGGCGAAGACCCGCGAGAGGTACACGCCGAAGGGGCTGACGATGCTCGGCAGGAGCACCGCCCACAGGGTGTTCGTCAGCTGCACCTGGCTGAACAGGAGGAACAGCGGAAGCGCCAGGGCGGTCGCCGGGACCAGCACGCCGCCGAGCACCGTGTTGAAGATCGCCTCGCGGCCCGGGAATTTGTACTTCGCCAGCGCGTAGCCGCACATCGCGGCGATGACGGTCGCGATCACGCCGCCGAGGCCCGCGTACAGCGCGCTGTTGAGCAGCCAGCGTCCGTAGACGCCGTCGCGGTAGGCGAAGAGGGCGCCGATGTTCTCGATGAGCTGAAAGTCGGCGAACCACAGGGGGTTGGTGCTGAATAGGTCGCCGCGACTCTTGGTCGAGGCCACCACGAGCCACCACAGGGGAACCAGGAAGTACAGCGTGAACACCGACATGACGACCATGGCGCCGGCGCGGGAGAGGATGCTCTCGCGCGGACCGGATGCCGCGACCCGCGGACGCCCGCGGCCGGTGGTGATCGCTCGGGTGGCGGATGTCGTCGCGCTCATGACTGGGTCCCCCGTCGGCTCAGGCGCAGGAAGGTGAAGGAGAGGACGAAGGTCGCCAGGGCCAGGACGACCGAGAAGGCCGCGGCGAGCGAGACGTTGGGCACCGCGCTGGTCGCGTAGATCGTCATGTTGGGGGTGTACGTGCTCGTCACCGCCGAGCTGAAGGCGCGGAACGTCTGCGGTTCAGCGAGGAGCTGCAGCGTGCCGATGATCGACAGCACGCCCGTGAGGACCAGCGCGGGCCGAACGAGCGGGATCTTGATCGACCAGGCGATCCGCGCCTGCCCGGCACCGTCCAGACGGGCGGCCTCGTAGATGTCGGTGGGGATCGCGAGGAGCGTCGAGTAGATGATCAGCATGTTGTAGCCGACGAAGACCCACGTGACGACGTTGGCGATCGACCAGAGCACCAGGTCGGCCGAGAGGAAGTCGACGCGCGAGGTGACCTCGCTGAACGGCGACAGATTCGGCGAGTAGAGGAACCCCCACATGATCGCCGCGATGACGCCGGGGACGGCGTAGGGGACGAAGAACGCGAGGCGGAAGAAGCGGCGTCCCTTGAGCAGCGGCGAGTCGAGCAGCAGCGCGAACAGGAGGGCGAGGCCCAGCATGACGGGGACCTGGACGACGCCGAAGAGCAGGACGCGGCCGACCGAGGTCCAGAACGCCGTGTTCTGGAACACCAGGGCGTACTGGGCGAGGCCGCCGAAGACCTGGCGGGCCTCCCCGAAGGTGCCCTCGCGCTCGATCACGAGGGTCGACTGCCACATCGCGTACCCGATCGGGATGAGGTAGAAGAGCAGGAACAGGATGATGAACGGCGCCGTGAAGGCGACGATCGCGCCCTTGTGCGGGACGTGGCGTCGACGCGGACGCTCGGGCGGCGTCGACGCGGGGCGCCGATCCACCGCGACGGATGCGGTCATGAGACGGTCTCCTCTCGGACGACGCGCGCGGTGCCGGCCGGCACGACGAGGGCGTCCTCGATCGTGGTGGCGGTGACGATCTCGTGGCCGCGCACGTCGACGGTCACGGGGTGGGCGGAGGGGTTGATCACGAAGAGGTACGACGCGTCGTCACCGCGGCGGCGGACGAGGTCCACGACGCCGGCGGGTGCATCGGTGGTCGCGGCCGGCGCGACTCCCGCGGCATCCGCGGCCTCGGCGAGGACCGCCCGCAGCGCCGCCGGATCGAGCAGCGTCGCGACGTAGTACGCCGTCCCCTCGCCCCATGCGTTGCGGGTGAGGGCTGCGGAGCCCGCGGCGGGGCCGTCGGCGAAGGCCGCGAGGGCGGTGGCGGTCGTGGGGCGCAGACGCTCGGACCACAGCGTCGCGCGCGATCCGTCGGTGAGGGCGAGGTCGACGCCGGTCGCGACCGGCGCGAACTCCTCGACGTGGACGCCGAGCATCTCGCGGAAGGGGCCGGTGTACCCGCCCGCCCACACGCGGTCTTCCTCGTCGACGATGCCGCTGGAGAAGGTGACGACGGCGGTGCCGCCGGCGGCGACCCAGTCGGTGAGGACGGCGGCCTCGGCGGCGCGGACGAGGTGCAGGCCCGGCACGACGACGAGCCGATACGCCGACAGGTCCGCGCCGGGCCGCACGACATCGACGGTGAGGCCGAGGGCGTGCAGGGCCGCATAGGTCGCGTGCACCTGGTCGAGGTATCCGAGGGAGTGCGAGGGGCGGCACTCCGTGTCGGCGGCCCACCACGACTCCCAGGAGAAGACCATCGCGACGTCGGCGACGACCCGGGACCCGGCGACCTCGCGCAGGTCCTCGACGATGCGACCGAGCTCGACGACCTCGCGCCACAGCGCGCTGTCCGTTCCGGCGTGCGGGAGCATCGCCGAGTGGAACTTCTCCGCGCCCTGCACGGAAGCCCTCCACTGGAAGAAGCAGACGGCGTCCGCGCCGCGGGCGACGTGGGTGAGGGAGTTGCGGACGAGCTGTCCGGGCTCCTTGGCGAGGTTGAGCGGCTGCCAGTTGACGGCGCCGGTGGAGTGCTCCATGAGCATCCACGGCGCACCCTCGGCGAGCCCGCGCGAGAGGTCCGCGGCGAAGGCGAGCTCGCTGACCGGGTCGCCCAGTCGGTGGTCGAGGTAGTGGTCGTTGGCGATGACGTCCATCTCGGCCGCCCACGTCCAGTAGTCCATGTTCTCGATGTGCGCGGTGACCATGAAGTTGGTCGTGACGGGCACGTCGCTGAGGCGCCGGAGGACCTCCGCCTCGGCGCGATACTGCGCGCGGACGGCGTCCGAGCTGAAGCGGTGGAAGTCGAGCAGCTGCCCCGGGTTCCGCGCGGACAGTGCCGCGCGCGGGGGCAGGATCTCGTCCCACTCCCCGTAGGTCTGGCTCCAGAACGCCGTGCCCCACGCGCGGTTGAGGGTCTCGATGTCGCCGTACCGATCGGCGAGCCACACGCGGAACGCGGCGGCACTGTCGTCGCAGTAGCAGAGGGCGTTGTGGCAGCCGAGCTCGTTCGAGACGTGCCACAGGGTGACGGCCGGGTGGGCCCCGTACCGCTCGGCGACCGCTTCGACCAGACGCAGCGACGCCGCGCGGTAGGCCGGGGAGCTCGGGCACCACGCCTGTCGGCCGCCGGGGTAGCGCCGCGTGCCGTCCTCGGCCATCGGCAGGATCTCCGGGTGCCGCGTGGTCAGCCACGCCGGCGTCGAGGCGGTGCCGGTGCCGAGGTTCACCGCGATGCCGGCCGCGTGGAGGCGCCCGAGGATGTCGTCGAGCGCCTCGAACGCGAACTGCCCCGGACGCGGCTCGATGTGCGACCAGCCGAAGATGTTCAGCGCGACGAGGTCGACGCCGGCTTCGCGCATCAGGCGGATGTCCTCATCCCAGACGTCGCGGTCCCACTGCTCGGGGTTGTAGTCGCAGCCGAACGCGATGCCGTCGTGGACGAAGGCGGGACGGGACATGTTCTCCTCAGATCTGTGAACGTGCACAGATCTGAGCGTTTCCTCCACGCTGAGGTCTGTGAACGTGAACAGAGTGCCACAGCCGAAAAACCCTGTCAAGACGGGGATGGACCGTTGTGCGCGTTCACAATACGATGAGGGGTCATGGAAACCACCACGGAGCGGCGCCGTCGCGCCACCGTCAAAGACGTCGCCCTCGAGGCGGGGGTCTCGCGCGGCACCGTGAGTCGGGTGCTCAACGGCCAGCCGTACGTGTCCGATGAGGCCCGCGAGGCGATCGAGGCGGCGATCGCGAAGGTGGGCTTCGTCCCGAACCGCGCCGCGCGCAGCCTCGTCGTGCAGAGCTCGCAGGCGATCGGTCTGATCGTGCACGAGCCCCACTCGCTCTTCGTCGAGGACCCCAACATCGCCTCGATCCTCCTCGGCGCCAACGCGGCACTGTCGGAGGAGGACTACCAGCTGTCGTTCCTCATCGCCGACACGTCGCGCGACGTCGAGCGCCTGGCACGGTACCTCAGCGGTGGCCTCATCGACGGGGTCATCATCGTCTCCGCACGCGTGGGCGACCCCATCACCCGCGCCGTCCGCGACTTGGGCCTGCCCGCCGCATTCGTGGGCCACCCGCGCGACATCGGGGACGCGCCCTACGTCGCGATCGACAACCGCGGCGCCGCCCGCGAGATCACCCGCCGGCTCGCCGACACCGGACGCACGAGGATCGGGATGATCGCCGCCGCACTCGACCGCGACTCGGGGGCGGATCGCCTCGCCGGGTTCGTCGACGCCCTCGGCGCGGACTTCGACCCGCAGCGCGTCGAGAGCGTTCCGCTCTACTCCGTCGCCGACGGCCGCGAGGGCATGCGTCGCCTCCTCGAACGGATGCCGGACATCGACGGCGTCTTCGCCTCGAGCGACGCGGTCGCCGCGGGTGCCCTCGAAGCGCTCCGGGAGGCCGGCCGCCGCGTGCCGGAGGACGTCGGGATCGTCGGTTTCGACGACAGCTCGTGGGCTCTGCGGTGCGACCCGCCGCTGTCGACGATCCACCAGCCCGCCGGCGAGCTCGGGCGCGCCGCGGCGAAGGCGGTCCTCGCGCAGCTGCGAGGCGAGCGGATCGAGGCGCCGATCATGCTCGATTGCCCCGTCGTCTGGCGCGAATCCGCCTGAGGACCGCCGTCGCTCCGGGTGAGTCAGTGCAGGGACGCGTCGGCGTCCGTCACCCGCCAGGCGTGGAGGGGTACGCGCAGGCCCGCGCGCGTCGGACCGCACACCATCGGCCCCGCCCCGACCGCGCCGGGGTCGGCGGGGAGGAACGGCAGCACCCGCACGAGACGCAGCGGCTCGCCCGTCGGTGCCGCGCGGACGGTGAGGGCATCGCCCGTCCAGCTCACCCGCACGGTGATGCGCCGACCCGTCCAGTCCGGAACGGGGGCGATCGACCAGTCCGAGCGGATGTCGGTGACCACGGCGCCGACGCCGGGCACACCGTCGGCGAACTCCACGCCCGCCTTGATCCAGTGCTCGTCCCCGGCCCGGACGAAGATGCCCGCCTGGTCGAACTCGCCGGAGAACGCCGCGGTGAACTCGACCTCCACGGCCGTGTCGATCGCGAACGGGGCGAGGAGCGCGTGCTCGGTGTCGTGAACGAACCCGTAGGAGGTGTGCCGCCAGGCGTCACTCCCCTCCACCGCGGTGACGACGAGGTCGCCCCCGGTCTCCTCCACCGCGGCGGGCTCGTGCGTCCAGGCCCCCTCGCTCCACGCGCGGTTCACCGGGCGCTCTCCGGCACCGTCCGCACGATCGTCGCCGAGACCGCGGGAAGGCGCAGGCCCGCCTCGATCACCGCGGTGGCGGGGTCGGTGGCCAGGAGCACGTCGGCCGCGGCGTCCGTCTCCACCGTCACGTCGGCCTCGGACAGGTTGACCCACACCGTGACGGCGCCGCGGTCGAGTCGATACACGCGTCCACCCGCGACCTCGCGCTGACCGGCATCCGGCCACGCCGGGTCGGTGAGCTCGGGCACCTCGCGGCGGAGCCGTGCAAGCTCGCGGTAGAGCGACAGCAGCCGCGCATGCCGCCCACCGGTCGCCTCCTCCCACTTCAGCGTCGATCGCGTGAAGGTCTCGGGATCCTGCGGATCCGGGACGACGGATTCGTCCCAGCCCATCTCGGCGAACTCGGCGATGCGGCCCTTCGCGGTGGCCTCGCCGAGCTCCGGCTCGGGGTGGGAGGTGAAGAACTGCCACGGCGTGGACGCCGCCCACTCCTCGCCCTGGAACAGCATCGGCGTCCCCGGCGCGGTGAGCGTCAGAACCGCGGCGATCGCGAGCCGGTCGTCGTCGAGGTTCTGCGACAGACGGTCGCCCGTCGCGCGGTTGCCGATCTGGTCGTGATCCTGCGCGAAGGTCACCAGGCGCCACGCGGGCACCTCGGCGGGGATCGGCGTGCCGTGATCGCGCTTCCGGAAGGACGAGTAGGTGCCGTCGTGGTAGAAGCCGCGGCTCCACACCTTCGGCAGCGCCTCCGGGTCGGCGAAGTCCTCGTAGTAGCCCACGGTCTCGCCGCTGACGGCGACGTGGACGGCGTGGTGCCAGTCGTCGCTCCACTGCGCGGTCAGCCCGTATCCGCCGGCCTCCCGCGGCAGGATGAGGGTCGGGTCGTTCATGTCGGACTCGGCGATGAGCGTGAGCGGGCGGCCAAGGTGCGCCGACAGGGCGTCGGTGCGGCGGGCGAGCTCGGCCAGGATGTGCTCCTCGCGCTCGTCGAGGAGAGCGTGGACCGCGTCCAGTCGCAGCCCGTCGACGTGCATGTCGCGCATCCACATCAGGGCGTTCTCGACGATGTACGACCGGACCGCGTCCTCGTCGAGATTGACCGAGTCCCCCCACGTGTTGCGGCTGCCCTCGCGCAGGTACGGGCCGAACTCGGGCAGATAGTTCCCGCTCGGGCCGAGGTGGTTGTAGACGACGTCCTGGATCACCGCGAAGCCGGCGGCGTGCGCCGCGTCGACGAAGCGCTGGTAGGCGGCGGGTCCGCCGTACGGCTCGTGGACGGCGTACCAGAGCACCCCGTCGTACCCCCAGTTGTGCACGCCGTTGACGCCGTTGACCGGGAGGAGCTCGATGTGGGTGACGCCGATGTCGCGCAGATGCGGGAATTTCGCGATCGCCGCGTCCAGGGTGCCCTCGGGGGTGAAGGTGCCGATGTGCAGCTCGTAGATGAGCCCACCCGCGAGCTGGCGGCCGGTCCAGGCGGCATCCGTCCAGGTGTGCCGCGCGAGATCGACGTGAGCGGATGCCGCGTGCACGCCGTCGGGCTGACGACGCGAACGCGGGTCGGGGCGGAGGTCGTCGCCGTCGCCGAGGACGAAGCCGTACCGCTCCCCGTCGGCGAGCGCGACATCGGCCCGCCACCACCCGTCGGCGGCGGCGTCGAGCTCGAGGTCGACGCCGGGGGCGCCGTCCGTTCCGATCCGGCGCAGGCGCACCCGGGAGGCGTGCGGAGCCCACAGGTCAACGGTCATCGGTCATCGTCCTCTCGGATGAGCAGAGCCACGGGGTAATCGGCGAACAGGTCTGTCACGGCGATCTCGCCCGCGGTGAATCGGCGCCCGGTGAACGCGTCGACGGCGGGGACCGGGCGGCGGAGCAGCACAGTGTCGCCCCATCCGCCGCGGGCGGCGAGGGTCACGGGCAGCCGGGTCGCGGCGACGACGGCGCCGCCGCGGTCCGCCGCGACGAGGTGGTCGGCCGCGGCTCCGACCGCGGTCATCGGCGTGTACCGATCGAACAGCTCGGGCCGGTCGCGACGCAGTCGCAGCGTCCGGGACGTCATGAGGAGCTTGGCGGCTCCCGTCTCGTCGATCGGCGGCACCTGACCCGCGGGCGCGGCGTCGAGGTCGGCGAGCATGCGGGCGCGCAGGTCGAAGTCGACCGGACGTCGGTTGTCGGGGTCGACGAGGGAGGTCTCCCACAGCTCCGACCCCTGGTACACGTCCGGGACGCCGGGACCGGCGAGTTGCAGCAGCTTCTGCGAGAGGCTGTTCACCCAGCCGGGGGCGGCGATCTCGTCGACGAACGCCTGAACCTCGGAGGCACCCGAGCCGGTCGCGGCGTCGATGACGGCGTGCATCCGCTTCTCGAAGTCGGCATCCGGATCCCACCACCCGGTGGCTTCGGCGGCCTCGCGCGCCGCCTTCTCGGCGTAGGCGTGGAGGCGCTCGGCCGAAGCCGGCCACGCGCCGATGATCGCCTGCCAGAGGAGGGCGTCGAAGGGCCCGTGCCCCGTCGAACCGATGCGCTGGAACGCGGCGAGCTGATCCGCCCAGCGGTCGGGCATCTCGGCGAGGACGCTGAGGCGAGCCCGCACGTCCTCGCCCCGCTTGGTGTCGTGGGTCGACAGCGTCGTCATCGCGTGCGGCCACGCGGCGAGCCGCGCCGCCTGGGCGGCGTGGAACTCCGCGACCGACAGCGAGAACTGCGAGGGGTCGCCGCCCACCTCGGTGAGCGGGCCGAGCCGGGTATGCCGATAGAACGCGGTGTCTTCGACGCCCTTGGCCATGACGGGCCCGGTCGTCTGCTGGAAGCGCCGCGCGACCTCGTTCGCCGGATCGGCCAGGAGCGGCACGAGGGCGTCGATGGTGTCGGCGAGGTCGGGGCGGCGCGCGCGGCTCTCCGCGGCGGCCGCGTCGAGGTGCTCGCGGCCGGCGGGGAGGTAGGACCGGTACACCGGGAAGCAGGCCAGGAGTTCGGCGAGCGCGTCCTGCACCGTCTGCTCCGCCCCCGCACGCACGTCGTCGGGGAGGAGCCGGATGAGGCGGCGGATCTCGGCGACCTGGATCGTGTCGGCGATCATCCGCTTGGTGTCGTGGATGAGGTCGTGCCAGGCGAGCGGAGCGGGCAGGCCGCTGTCGGCGCGCAGGCGCGCATCGAGCGCGTCCAGGCCCGCCTCTCCCGACGGATCGATCAGGACCCGTCCGATCTCGGCGAGCGCGTCGTATCCGGTCGTCCCGTCGGTGGCCCACCACGCGGGCAGGGTCTCGCCGTGCTCGAGGATCTTCTCCACCAGCACGTACGCGTCGCCGGTCTCGGCGGCGAGGCGATCGAGGTAGGCGCCCGGGTCGGCGAGGCCGTCCGGGTGGTCCACGCGCAGACCGTCCGCGAGACCCTCGCGCGTCCAGCGCAGGATCTCGGTGTGGGTCGCGTCGAACACCGCGGGATCCTCGATGCGGACTCCGGCGAGGGTGGTCACCGCGAAGAAGCGCCGGTAGTTGAGCTCCGCCGCCTCCCGGCGCCAGAACATCAGCTCGTAGTTCTGCCGGGCGAGCACGGCGCGGATCGTGTCGGCATCCGTCAGCTCGGCGTCCTCCACCGCGTCCAGCGAACCGGGCGCGAGCGGGAAGACGTTCTCGTAGTAGCGCAGGAGTCCGTCGGGCGCATCCTCCGCGGGGGTCCGATCGAGCGCGAGTTCTCCGGCGGCGAGGACCTCGTCGAGGGGACCGCCGAGGGCGGGCAGGCGCACGCGCCCGCCGCTCAGGCGCGGATCCACGTCGAAAGCGGCCGCGTGCGGCGACTCCACCCCCCGGCGGAGCACATCCCACCACCACGCGTTCTCGCGCGGGGCGGAGACCCCCATGTGGTTCGGGACGATGTCGATCAGGATGCCGAGCCCGGCCTCCCGCGCCGCGGCGGCGAACCGGTCGAGACCCGCCGCCCCGCCGCGCGCCGGATCGATCGCCGTCGTGTCGACGACGTCGTAGCCGTGGTCCGAGCCGTCCGTCGCCGCCAGCAGCGGCGACAGATACGCCCACGACGCACCGAGGTCGCTGAGGTACCGCGCGCGGCGCGCCGCGGCATCCAGGTCGAAGGAGGCGCGGATCTGCAGTCGGTACGTGGAGACAGGCTCGCGCCTCATGTCACAGCTCCGGTTTCGGTGCGGGTGCGGGTGCGGGTGTCGGGATGATCTGGATGGCCGAGGTGGCCGTCTCCGCGCTCAGCGCGGACGAGAGGGCGTGGTCGACGGTGGTGTCGGCGTCCGCGTGCTCACGGAGGACGATCATCGACCGTTCGGCGACCTCGATCTCGCCCTCCGGCTTCACCGGTCCGCCGTCGGCCAGCCGCGCCGCGGTGTCGACGAGGACGTCCCAGCTCGCGCCGTAGTCCGCGTTCGGCAGCCGGACGGAGACGGGCTCGTCACCGGCGTTGAAGAAGAGGATGAAATGGTCGTCCGTGATGGGCTCGCCACGGCGGTCGCGCTCGCGGATTCCGTGACCGTTGAGGTACACCCCCACCGCGCGGCCGAACCCGGAGTCCCAGTCCTCCGGCTGCATGACGGTCCCGTCGGGACGAAGCCACACCACGTCGGGGACGGGAGCGCCCTCCTCCGAGCGGACCGGGCCGCCGTTGAAGAAGCGGCTGCGGCGGAACGTCGGGTGCTGGCGGCGAAGGCGCGAGAGGGCCGCGGTGAAATCGATCAGCGAGGTGTCGGCGGATTCCCAGTCGACCCACGTGATCTCGTTGTCCTGCGCGTACCCGTTGTTGTTGCCGCCCTGCGTGCGTCCGAGCTCGTCACCGTGCAACAGCATCGGCACCCCCTGGCTGAGCAGTAGCGTGCTGAGGAAGTTCCGCTGCTGCCGCGAGCGCAGCGCCAGGACGTCGGGGTCGTCGGTCGGGCCCTCGACGCCGAAGTTGTACGAGCGGTTGTGCGACTCGCCGTCGCGTCCGTCCTCGCCGTTGGCGTCGTTGTGCTTCTCGTTGTACGACACCAGGTCGCGCAGCGTGAAGCCGTCGTGGGCGGTGACGAAGTTGATC
This sequence comes from Microbacterium sp. NPDC077184, assembly GCF_040687055.1. Classification (NCBI taxonomy): domain Bacteria; kingdom Bacillati; phylum Actinomycetota; class Actinomycetes; order Micrococcales; family Microbacteriaceae; genus Microbacterium; species Microbacterium sp. NPDC077184. The sequence goes on along the minus strand of NZ_JBFBMM010000001.1, from coordinate 129,913 downwards.
GAGGCGACCGGCCAGCGCCCCGAATGGGCGTACAGGTCGCTCGATCCGGTCAGGCGCGAGGCGAACTCGCCGAGGGTCGAGGGCTCGCCGCGCCAGAAGTCGCGGACGGTGTCGCGGTACTTGCCGTTCCACTCCGTCCACTGCGGCGGGAAGTTGCCCACCTGATACCCGCCGGGGCCGACGTCCCACGGCTCCGCGATGAGCTTGACCTGGGAGACCACCGGATCCTGCTGCACGAGCTCGAAGAAGGTCGCGAGGCGGTCCACGTCGTAGAACTCGCGGGCCAGCACCGAGGCGAGGTCGAACCGGAAGCCGTCGACATGCATCTCCAGCACCCAGTACCGGAGCGAGTCCATGATCAGCTGCAGCGCGTGCGGATTGCCGGCGTTGAGGCTGTTGCCGGTGCCCGTGTAGTCGGTGTAGTACCGCTTGTCGTCGTCCTCGAGCTTGTAATAGGCGACGTTGTCGATGCCGCGCATCGACAGGGTGGGACCGAGGTGGTTGCCCTCCGCGGTGTGGTTGTAGACGACGTCGAGGATGACCTCGATGCCCGCGGCATGAAGCGCGCGCACCATCGCCTTGAACTCCTGCACCTGCTCGCCGCGCTGACCGCTGGAGGCGTAGGTGTTCTGCGGGGCGAAGAACGCGATCGTGTTGTAACCCCAGTAGTTGGACAGCCCCTTCTCCTGGAGGGTGGAGTCGTCGACGAACTGGTGCACGGGCATCAGCTCGATGGCGGTGACGCCCAGCTTCTGCAGGTGCTCGATCACGGCGGGGTGGGCGATGCCGCTGTAAGACCCGCGGAGCTCTTCCGGCACGAGGGGGTGGAGCTCGGTGAGGCCCTTCACGTGCGCCTCGTAGATGAAGGACTCGGCGTACGGGGTCTTCGGCAGGCGGTCTCCGCTCCAGTCGAAGAACGGGTTGATCACCACGCCCTTCATCGCCGCCTCGGCCGAGTCGTCGTCGTTGCGCGAATCCGGGTCGCCGAAGTCGTAGCCGAACACCGACTGCCCCCAGGCCACCTGGCCGTTCACGGCCTTCGCGTACGGGTCGAGCAGCACCTTGTTCGGGTTGAACCGCATCCCGTTCGCGGGGTCGTACGGGCCGTGCACGCGGTAGCCGTACACCTGACCCGGCCGCACTTCGGGGAGGTACGCGTGCCAGACGTACGCGTCGACGTCGATCAGCTCGATGCGCGTCTCCGTCCCGTCATCGTCGAAGAGGCACAATTCCACTTTTTCGGCGCCCTCGCTGAACAGGGCGAAATTCGTCCCGTTCCCGTCGAAGGTCGCTCCCAGGGGGTAGCTCGATCCAGGCCATGTCTGCACGTCGTTACATTAGGCCAGGTGCTCGGCGCTCCGCCGCCCTTGACCACGGGGGCGGCACCGAGTAAGCGGGACCCTCACATGCGCGCGTAGCGGGCGCGGGCGATCGAGAACAGTCCGTAGAGGATCAGACCCGCGCCGACGATCCACAGCAGAACGGTTCCGAACGGCAGCTCGGCCAGCGTCTTGAGGGCCTGGTCCAAACCCCCGGCGGCCTCGGGATCGTGGGTGATCGCTGCGGCCAGGAAAAGGATGCCGGCGATGCCGATGGCGATGCCCTTCGCCACGTATCCGGCGACCCCGAAGGCGACGATGCCCTTCCGCGCGGCACCGCCGGGAAGGGAGAGCTTCTCCTCGAACTTGCGCGTCACGCCGCGGAAGACGAACGCGACGCCGATCCCGAGGATGACGAGTCCCACCAGTCCCACCAGGAAGACGCCCGCCGGAGCCGACATCAGCGTCTGGCTGAACGAGGATGCCGAGTCCTCCGAGTCGGAGCTCCCGCCGGCGGCGAAGACGGCCGCGGTGAAGCCGATCGCAAGGTAGGTCACCGCGGTGCCAAGGTACTTCACCCGGTGCGCCCAGGCCTTCTTCGTGTCGGGATCGCGCTCCAACAGCGCCTCGGCGATCTGCCAGGCCGCGAGAGCCGCCAGCCCCACGACCACCGCCCACAGGGCGAAGACACCCGCGGGCGCCTCCCGGATCTGCTGCATCGCGCCGCTCTGATCGGCCTCGCCGCCGCCGGATCCGGTCGCGATGGAGATGGCGATCGCACCGATGACGAGGTGGAGGAGACCGAGGACGACGTACCCGATGCGGGCGGCGACCCGGAACGCGGTCGAATCCTGGGCCTTGCGCGCGGCATCCTTCGAAACACTCATACCCGGGACGTTAGCGATCCGCACCCGAGGAGGATCGGGGGTTGACGGAGACGGTCGTCGGTGGGGAGGCGTAACGTGAGCGCGTGACCGACTCCGCCGCACGCATGACCGTGACGCAGCGCACCGTGCTCGCCGTGGCGGTGCTCGGCTCGTTCGTCGCCTTCTTGGACTCCACGGTCGCCACCGTCGCCCTCCCCGCGATCAGCGATGAGCTCGGCGGCGGTCTCACCACCCAGCAGTGGGTGGTCGATGCCTACCTCATCACCCTCGGCGCGCTCATCCTCGTCGCAGGGTCGGTGAGCGATGCCTTCGGCCGCACGCTCGTTCTGCGCATCGGCCTGTGGGGATTCGGCATCGCCTCGGTGGCGATCGCGGTGGCGCCGACCGCGGAGGTCCTGATCGTCGCACGGGCCGTGCAGGGTGCCGCCGGGGCGTTCCTCGTCCCGAGCTCGCTCGCCCTCATCACCGCGCACTTCCGCGGGCCCGCGCAGGCCCGGGCGATCGGCCTGTGGACGGCCATGACGACCACGGCGATGATCGCCGGGCCCGTCATCGGGGGCGTCTTCGTCGACACGGCCTCCTGGCGGTGGGCGTTCCTCATCAACGTGCTGCCCATCGCGGTGACCCTGGTCCTGCTCGCCCGCGGCGACTTCCGCGACACCCGCGCACCCGATGCCTCGATCGACATCGCGGGGGCTCTGCTGTGCACGTTCGGTCTCGCCGGCATCGTCTTCGCCCTCATCGAGCAGCCGAACCTCGGCGCCTCCTCCCCCACCATCTGGATCCCCGGCGCACTGGGCGTCGCCCTCTTCGCCGCGTTCGTGCTGCGCCAACGCCGCGTGCGCGCGCCGATCCTGCCGCTGGATCTCTTCCGTGCGCGGGTGTTCACGGCGGGAAACGTCACGACGTTCTTCGTCTACGCCGCTCTGTCGCTCAACGGATTCGTCGTCGTGGTCTTCCTGCAGCAGGAAGTGGGCTTCCCCGCCACGCTGGCGGGCCTGGCGAGCCTGCCGGTGACGGTGCTGATGATCCTGCTGAGCTCGCGATTCGGAGCGTGGAGCGGCCGGATCGGCCCGCGATGGTTCATGACGCTCGGCCCCGCCGTCATGGCGGTCGGGGCGCTGCTGTTGCTGAGCGTCGGCGAGCCGTTCTCCTACCCGTGGCAGATGCTGCCGAGCATGCTGCTCATGGGGCTCGGGCTGTCGGCGACCGTCGCGCCGCTGACCGCGGCCGTCCTCGGCGCCGTGTCGACCGAGCGCTCCGGGATCGCCTCCGCGGTGAACAACGCCGTCGCGCGGATCGCCGGGCTGATGGCCGTCGCAGTGCTCGCCGCCATCGTGGGCGGTGCGCTCGATGTGAACGGATTCCACCGCGCGGCGATCGCGACGGCCGCACTGCTCGCCGCGGGAGCGATCACGTCGCTCCTCGGCATCCGGAATCCTCAGCCGGTCGAACGCGCCTGACGCGCCGCCCGGCGGGCGCGCCACCACGTCCAGAAGCGCTCGAGCGTGCGCTTGCCCCACAGCGAGATGCGGCGGGCCCAGTGGAACTCGGTGCCGAGGATCGCCAGCCCCAGGAAGACGACGAGCCAGCCGGGTCCGGGAAGCGGCACCAGAATCAGCCCCAGGACCGCGACGGCCGTGCCGACCACGCCGATCGCGATGCGGTACGCGACCTGGAGGAGCGGATGCCGGGCGATGAACGCGCGGGTGCGGCGCATCGATCGGCTCCACACGGTGCCGCTGCGTTCGGCATGGGCGATGTCGTCGCGGATCTCCCTTTCGAAGGGGCCGTCGAAGGACGCCGAGGACGCAGACATGCACAGAGATTAGCGAGCGCAGTAGAGCACCGTCTGCGTGTTGACTGACGATCCGGTGTGTGCGGGCCGGAGACGTCGCCCGTGGGTGGGTCGTAGGGTGAGCGGGTGATCTGCGTGGGTGTCGACCTCGCGGCCGAGCCCGCGGCGACGGCCGTCGCCCGGGTCGAGGTCGATTCCGGGACCCTGCGACTCGTCGATCTGCGCCTGGGCGCGGACGACGACGCGATCATGGCCGCCGCGGCCGACGCCGACGGGGTCGGAATCGACTGCGCCTTCGGCTGGCCGGTGGCCTTCGTGGAGTTCGTCAGCGCCCACGCGGACGGGCGGATGCCGGTGGTGGCGCCGGTCGGGAAGGACGGGCGTCGCGCCCTCGCCTACCGCCGGACCGATGCGGAGGTGCAGCGGAGGACCGGGCGATGGCCCCTCAGCGTCTCGACCGACCGCCTGGGCCTCACGGCGATGCGCTGCGCCGTCCTGCTGGACCGGTTCGCCCGCGCCGGGGAAGAGGTCGACCGCGCCGGATCGGGACGATTCGTCGAGGTGTACCCCGCGGCGTCGCTCCGGGTGTGGGGGTTACTGGAGCCGCGTTACAAGGTCGACGCGGGCGTGCGGGCCGTGGCCCTCGAACGCGTCCTCGCAGCGGCGTCGCCGATCGTGACGACCGCTCCCCAGCGCGAGCTGATGACGCGGTCCGCGGACGCGTTCGATGCGTTCATCGCCGCGCTCGCGACGGTCGCACACCGTCGCGGACGGACACATCCCGTGCCGGAAGACCTCGGCGAGATCGCCGCGGTGGAGGGCTGGATCGCCCTCCCCGACGGGGACCTCGCCGAGGTGCTGCGCGGGTGACGCGAGCTCAGTGCTCGTCGTAGTGGTCGCCATGCAGCGCGTGCTTGTGGCCGTCGTGCACGTAGTCGACGTGGTCGTCGTGGGTGACGGTCTCGTGTCCGCAAGCCTCGCCGTGGGCGTGCTCGGCGACGGTGTGCTCGGCGTGGGTCTCGGTCGTGCTCATGATGTGCTCCTCGTGTACTCGTCGGGTGGGAGGGGGTTCTTGGACGTGCGCGAGCGCGTCCTCGATCACGTGGGCGACGTGACGGTCGGCCAGGGCGTAGATGACCTCCCGGCCCGCGCGGCTGGTGGAGACCAGCCCCACCTGCCGAAGGGTCCGCAGATGCTGGGACACCAGCGGCTGCGACAGGCCCGTCGCCTCCACCATCGCCCCCACCGTCTGCGGTTCCGCGCCGATGAGGCGCAGAAGTCCCAGCCGTGACTCGCTGCCCAGAACCTTGAACAGCTGCGCAGCCTCGGCGAGCCCCGGTTCTGTGATCATTCCTCGATCATGCCTCATGTATAAACACATCGCTATGTATTCATTCAATTGAGAACGATGGTCAATGTCACCAGGCCGCCGTCGGCGGATTCCGATGTCGCCGGCGCGTGGGACGATCCGGGTCTCTGGCGCGGCAGGAGGTGACGGATGCGGGGCGAGGCGACGGTGCTGCACGCGGATCTCGACGCGTTCTACGCCTCGGTCGAGCAGCGCGACGCGCCGGCGCTGCGGGGACGGCCGGTCATCGTGGGCGGCGGCGTGGTGCTGGCGGCGAGCTACGAGGCGAAAGCGCGCGGAGTGCGGACGGCGATGGGCGGCAGCCAGGCGCGGGAGCTGTGTCCGGATGCCGTGGTCGTGCCGCCCCGCATGGAGGCGTACGCGGCGGCGAGCCGGGCGGTGTTCGCGATCTTCCACGACACGACCCCGCTCGTGGAGGGTCTGTCGATCGACGAGGCGTTCCTCGAGGTCGGCGGGCTCCGGCGGATCGCCGGCACGCCCGAGCAGATCGCCGCGCGCCTCCGCGAGCGGGTGCGGTCGGAGGCGGGACTTCCCATCTCGGTGGGCGTGGCCCGCACCAAGTTCCTCGCGAAGGTCGCGAGTGCCGTCAGCAAGCCCGACGGCCTGCTCGTGGTCGAGCCGGACCAGGAGGAGCAGTTCTTGCTGCCCCTGCCGGTCGAGCGGCTGTGGGGCGTCGGGAAGGCGACGGCGGCGAAGCTGCACGGGCTCGGCATCCACACCGTCGGCGAACTGGCCGAGCTGGAAGCCGCGACCGCGGAACGACTCCTCGGCAGGGCGGCGGGTGCGCACCTGCACGCGCTGTCGCGGCTGCGCGATCCGCGACCGGTGGACACCACGAAGCGACGAGGGTCGATCGGCTCGCAGCGCGCCCTCGGCACGCGCCCGTGCACGCCCGAGGAACTCGACCTCATCCTCACCCAGATCATCGACCGACTCGGCCGCCGACTGCGCGAGAAGAGCCGCGCCAGCCGCACCGTCGTGCTCCGCCTGCGCTTCGGCGATTTCGCGAAGGCGACGCGTTCGCGAAGTCTGCGCTCGCCGACCGACCGCACGTGGGTACTGCTGGATGTCGCACGCGGACTGCTGGAGACGGCGCTCCCCGAGATCGCGGAACGGGGCATCACCCTGATCGGTGTGTCGTTCGCGCATTTGGAGCGCGCCGACGCCGTTCCCCCCGAGCTCCCCTTCGACTGGGAGGACGGCGCGAGGCTCGACACGGTGCTCGACGCGGTGCGCGATCGCTTCGGTGCGTCCTCCGTCGCGCGGGCGACCCAGCTCGGACGCGACCCCGGCTGGTCGACGCCGGTGCTCCCCGAGCACGAGTGATGTCGGACGCCGGGCCTACTCTTCCTCCATGGCGGAGCGGGTCGAGCTGTGGTGGGCGCGCCGGCAGTTCTCCAAGGGCGCCGAGGTACCGTATCCGGTGGGCATCTATCGCGAGGCGTGGGCGGCCTTCCCCGCGCTGATCCGCCAGTACCATCCCGAGCTCAACGCCGGCATCGCCCTGAGCCAGGTGCCGCCGGCGGCGGATGTGCTCCTGCTGTGGCAGTGCGAGGCGGGCCACGCGTTCGCCGCGACCCCGGACGAGCAGCGTCACCGTCCCGGCCGCGAGCGTCGGCGGTCGGCGTGGTGCCCGGAGTGCACACAGAGTGCACGGCCCGCACCGGCGCTGCCGATGCGGGAGACGGTGACGTGGCCGCGTCCGAGGGCTGGGGGCGGTCCCGTCGTGTCCCGCGCTCCGGGTGCTCCGGGTGCTCCGGGTGCTCCGGATGTCGCCGCCGGCCGCACCGTTCTCCGCGCACGGAAGCCGAAGCCGCCTCAGCGAATCTGCCCGAAGACCCCCGCCGTGCCGGTCGGCGCGGCCTTCTCGTCGGAGTGCGCACCACGCCCCGCATCCGCGGTCGAAGCGCAGCTGCGAGCTGATCTCTTCGGCGCGCTGACGCTCACCCCCGGGCTGAATGCGGTGCGGGTCGCTCGTCCGTTCTTCGACCACGTCGAGGTGTGGCCCGACATCGTGCTCACCGAGCTGCGGATCGCCATCGAGTACGACAGCACCGGCCGGCATGGTCTGGAGCACGTCGGCAGGCGCGCTGACGCGGACCGCCGGAAGGACCGGGCGCTGCGCGCGGCGAAGTGGGAGGTCGTCCGCATCCGCACCGGGAAGCTCGAGCCTCTCGGGCCCCACGACCTGCAGGTGTCGTCGTGGAACCGGGTGACGCTGGCGCGACTGATCGACACGCTCCGCGGCATCCGTGGGCCGCTGCTGGTCGACGCGTACGTGGTGTGACGTCGGAGGCGCGCTCAGCCGCCCCTGCCGTGTCAGGCGGTGAGGGTATATCTGCGGGTGCCGGTGGGGCGTGGGGTGCGGTGGGGGTCGATCCAGGGTGGGGGGATGAGCCAGACGGTGGCGTGGGTGCCGGTGCCGTCGATGTGGATGTCCCACCCGTCGGCGTGGAGGCGGTGGTGGCATCCGGTGCACAGCAGCACCCCGTTGCCGAGGTCGGTGGAACCCTTGTCGCGTTTCCACCAGTTCACGTGGTGGACGTGACACCACGCCGGCGGTGCCCCGCACGACACGCACCCGCCGTCGCGTTCCACCAACGCGAGTTTCTGCGCGCTCGTGAAGAGGCGGCGTGTGCGGCCCCAGTCGAGGATGTCGCTGTCTCCGCCGAGGACGCAGGGGATGACCTGCGCGTCCGCGGCGAGGCGCCGCACGGCTCCGGCAGGGATCGGGGCGGTGAGTCCGTCGATGGTGGCCGCGCCGGTGCCCGCTTCCAGGTCTGCCAGGTCCACCCGCACCACGATGGTGGCCTGTGGACCGGTGGGAACCTCCGTGCATCCGATCGCGTGGCGACACAGGTCCGCGAGAGCGTCCGCTTGGATCTGTTTCACGGACCGGGGGTCCCGTTCACCGGCGTCGGTGTCGGCGTGTTCGTTGCGGCGCAGCACCCCACCCACGATCGCTTCGATCGCGGCTTTCACCGGTGCTCCGGTTTCGGCATCCAGTTTCCCGGTCAGGTGCAGCATCCCGTCGCGTTCCTGGAGGGTGAACGACCGGTCCGCGACGCAGTCCTCGTGGCGGGGTGCGATGCCGTCGGGGTCCAGGTGCGCTACCGCGCGGGCGAGGAGTTTCGACAGTTGATCCGGGCGAAGACCCGGCACCAACCCCACCAGTTCCGCCTCCGCCCGCTCGAGCCGTTCCGGATCCACCCGCACGGCCACACGGTCCAGCAGGGCGGTGATCGCTGCCGCGCCCGTCATCCCGAGGACACCGTCTGCGACCGCGCGGGCCACATGCGGATGCCGCGCGGGCAGCTCGTCCCCGGTCAACGCGATGCGGGGTGCGGTCGCTTCCCCGACCTGGATCCACCGCACCGCCTCCCCCATGCTCGTTCCGACCGTGGTCGCCACCAGTGCCGGGGCGGAGGAGAACCCCGCCTTCCGCGCCAGGGAATCCGACCCGAGCTCCCGCCGCGACTGCCGCGCCACCTCCGCGGCCACCGGCGCCAACCCGGCATCCACGTGACGCTTCAACGCCCCGAAAGCCTCCAGCACCCCCAGTAACTCCCCCGGCGACAACGCTGTCACCGGCCGGCCCCCACCCGCGGCGACCACCGCCGCCAACGCTTCCGCGATGCCCTCGAACCCTGAACCATCCATACCCGAACACTAGAACACACCTACGACATTCGACAGAGAAGCCTGCCCGTTGCCTCGTTCATAGATAACATCTCGCCGCTGCCAAGGCCCGGCATCATGCGCCCTCCGACGCGCGGATGCAAGCCCCCGCTTTCGGCAGGTGCGCCGCCCTAGCGTGTGCCCATGGATATCTCAGACGTCACCTGGAACGAGCCCGCTCGCAAGAAGATCCTCGACGATGCCGATCGCGTCCTGCAGGAGGCCGTTCAGGCCGTCGCCGACAAGCCCGGGCTGTCGTCGGATGATGCTTTCGCCGAGCTGAACAGCCTGCTGAAGGATCGCTTCATCGACTACGAGCCCGGCCCGGACATCCGCAAATACGCCGACGCGATCGCCGACGGCGAGTTCTCCGCCTCGGAACCCACGTCGTGAGCGACGCGGTCGCCCCCGTCACGCCGATCCGCCACCGGGTGGCGGTGATCGGCGGCGGCAACGGCGGCGTGTCCGTCGCCGCGCGACTGCGACGACGCGGGGTGACCGACATCGCGATCATCGAGCCGCGCGGGGCCCACCACTACAAACCCCTGTTCTCCCATGTCGCCGGCGGCACCGCCCGCGCCAGCGAGACCGTGCGGTCGCAGCGCTCCGTCATTCCTCCGGGCGTCCGCTGGATCCGGGATGCCGTCACCGAGGTCCACCCCGAGGACCACGCCGTGAGCCTCAGCGACGGCACGCGCGTGGAGTACGACCAGCTCATCGTCTCCCCCGGCATCCAGTTGGACTGGGACCGCATCCCCGGCCTCGCCGCCGCCCTCGACACCCCCGCGGTGTCGTCGCACTACCGCTTCGACCTGGCGAAGAAGACCTCGCGCCTCCTGCGCGATGTCACGTCGGGAACGGTCGTCTTCGTTCAGCCCGAAGGCCCCGCCTCGTGCGCCGGAGCCGGCCAGAAGCCGATGTATCAGGCCTGCGACTACTGGCGGGCGCGCGGTGTCCTCGACCACATCCGAGTCGTCCTGGTCGTGCCGACGCGCTCGGTGTTCCTCGCCCCGTTCGACGCCGAGCTCGAACGGAAGATCGCCGAGTACGGCATCGAGGTGCGCACGTCGACCACGGTCGCCGCGGTCGACGGCGAGGCGCAGACCGTGACGCTCGATGGACCGGCCGGGCGCGAGGACCTCGCCTTCGACGTCCTCAACGTCGAACCGCCGCAGTCCGCCCCCGACTGGCTGAAGGCGTCCGTGCTGCCCGCGACAGGCGACGGCGGCGGCTTCGTCGAGGTCGACCCCGAGACGCTCCGGCATCCGCGCTTCCCCGACATCTGGGCGATCGGCGACGCGGCGGCCAGCTCCAACTCCAAGTGCGGCGGCGCCCTGCGCAAGCAGACCTGGGCGGTGGCAGAAAACGTCGCCGCCGTCCTTGCGGGCCGTCCGGCATCCGCTCGCTACGACGGCTACGGCGTGTGCCCGTTCACGGTGTCGCGGTCGAGCGTCGTGTGGGCGGAGTTCGACGACGAGGGTGCACAGAAGCCGACGATCCCGTTCTTCCGCGGGATGTACCGCGAGAGCCGACTGTCGTGGATCGCCGACCGCCACATCCTGCCCTGGGTCTACTGGAACCTGATCCTCACCGGCCGCGTCTGATTGCGCGAGCACGCGCCGTCACACCGGTCAGGCGCGTCGGTTCGCGCGTGCGGCGGCAGCCGCGACGACGGCGAGCACCGGGGGGACGTCGAGGGGCGGCACGACCGCCTGGATGAGCGTCAGCGTCGTCGCCTCCCGTGCGACGGCGAGCGCGTCAGCGAGGCCTTCCTCCGTGTCCACCCGGATGCCGTGCGCGGAGCCGGTGGGGTCCATCGCCCGCAGGAGGGCGACCCAGTCCCACGCGGCGATGTCGTTGTAGGCGGCATCCGGTCCGTGGATCACCCGTTCGACCGTGTACCCGCCGTTGTCGACGACGACGATCACCGCGGGGATCCTGTGACGCAGGAGCGTGCCGAGCTCGGCGACCGTCATCTGCGCCGCGCCGTCGCCGATGAGAAGGATCGGCCGCGCATCCGGCCGCGCGAGCGCGGCGCCGAGCAGGGCCGGCAGGGTGTACCCGATGGCGGCCCACAGCGGCTGGCCGATGAACGTGACCCCCGCCGGGAGTCGATGGTCGGCCATGCCGTAGAACGCGGTGCCCTGCTCGGCGAGGACGACGTCGCCGGAACGCAGGAAGCCCGCCACGTCGCGCCACAGTGTCGCCTGATCGAGCGCGCCGGAGCCACGGGGCACCGTTGACGGGCCGGCGATCGTTGTCACCGAACGCCGCGCGAGGTGCGCGCCGCTCGCCCGCACGACATCGGCCAGAAGACGGAGGGCGTCGGTCATCGCGAGGGGCGCGAACCGGTCTCCATTCCAAGTGACGCCCTCGCCGCCGATCTCCACCGCGCGTCGCGGATCGATCCTCTGGGTGAAGAATCCGCTGGTCAGATCGGTGAACTGCACGCCGGCGAGCACCACGAGGTCGCTGTCCTCGACCGCTGCTCGCACGTCCGGAGCGCTCGCAGCCCCGAGGTACGACCCGAGGTAGCCCGGCGCGGACTCATTTACGACCCGGCGTCCCCACAGCAGCGTCGCGTGCAGAATCCCCTGCTCGAGCGTCTCGTGCAGCGCGTCCTCTGCCGAGAGCCGGGCGACGAGGATGTCGGCGAGGACGGCGAGGGAGGCCGCATCCGTCACGGCGGCGGCGAGCGCGGCACGGAAGGCGGCTCCGACCGCGGGGTCCGTCACCCCCGGGTGCCGGGGCAGCGGAGCGGCGGGTGGCGTCGCCGGAGACTCCGACACATCCGCCGGCAGAACCAGGTAGCCGGGGAGGCGGCGATCGCGGGTCTGGACGAGGACGTCGTCGATCTGCGCCGCATAGTCCTGTGCGGTGACGATGGCGTGCGCGGCGACGACCTCGGCGGTCATGCGGTCGAAGTGCCCGAAATCCCCGTCGCCGAGCGTGTGATGGGTCGCGCGCGCGGCCGCCTGGGTCGCGGTCGTCGGAGCGCCGGCGATGTGCAGAACGGGGACGTGCTCGGCCCGACTCCCGGCGACCGCGGCGATCGCCGACAGCTCCCCCACACCGAAGGTCGTGCTGAGCGCGGCGAGGCCGCGCAGGCGCGCGTATCCGTCCGCGGCGTATCCGGCCCCGAGCTCGTTCGCACACCCGACCCACTCCAGATCGTCGCGGGCGGTGACATGGTCGAGGAACGCCAGGGTGAAGTCCCCCGGCACCCCGAATACGTGCGCGACCCCCTCCCCTGCGAGCCGATCGAGCAGGTAGTCGGCCACGGTGTAGGTCTGCGGGTCGTCGGCGCTCACGCGCGTCATCCAAGCACGACCGAGGGCAGGCGCGATAGAGCGGATCGACCCGTCGGGTCCGGCGTCCGTCTACAGTTCGGCGTATGCGGGAGACGTCGCTCGAGACCGGGGAGGTCGACCTCGGGCTCGTGCTCGCCCCGCTCGCGATGCTCCCGGGCGACCCGACGGTGCGCCTCACCGCGGGCCGCTTCGCGCGCTCGACCCTCACCCCGGAAGGGCCGGCGACGATCGCCGTCGCGTGGGACTCGACCGCGGCGCAGGCACGCGTGCGGACGGCGGGCCCCGGCGAGGAGTGGCTCGAGCGACGCGCACCGGCCCTTCTGGGGCTCACAGACGACGCGAGCGGCTTCGCACCGGATGCCGAGCCGCTGCGATCGATCTGGTCGCGCTTCCGCGGCGATCGCATCTCGGCATCCGGCACGCTGTGGCATGATCTCGCGTTCTACATCGTCCAGCAGCGCGTGACCCGCGAGAGCGCCGCGCAATCGTGGCGACAGCTCGTGTCCGCGCTCGGGACGCCCGTTCCGGGAAGCACCATGCCCGCACCACCGGAGCCCGACGCCCTCGCCGACCTCCCCTACGACGCGCTCCATCGATTCGGTCTCGAGCGGCGACGAGCCGAGGTGCTCATCTCCGCGGCGCGGACGATGTCCGGACTGTCCGCGAAGGCCTTCGCGGATCGCGCGCGGGTCGAGAGGGCGCTCGGGGCGGTGCGCGGGATCGGCCCGTGGACCCTCAGCGGCCTCGCCACCGCCACGTGGGGCGACGCCGACACGGTCATCACCGGGGATTCCGGCATCCCGTCGATGGTCTCGTGGATGCTGGTGCGCGAACCACGCGGCGACGACGCCCGCATGCTCGCGCTTCTGAAGCCGTACCGGCCGCACCGCTACCGCGTGATCCGACTGGCCTTCGCGAGCGGGTCCCGGCCGCCGCGGCGGGGGCCGCGCGTCCCCGATCAGCCCATCCGCCACCGCTGAACCCCGCGGCGGAGGAGACCGGCGAGGCGGTCGGCCTCCGCGAAGGGCGACATGTGCGCCCACCCGGGGTGCACGGTGAGGATGGCCCCGGGCACGCGACGCTCGAGCGCACGCATCGCTTCGGGGGTCGAGACACCGTCGGTGCCCGCCGCGTGCAGCGCAAGCGGCACCTGCAGCCGACCGACGTCCGCCGACCGGTCGAAGGTCGCGATCGCCGCGAGCGCGTTCGCCCACGATGTCGGATCCGCCGTGGCGGCGGCGAGCGCAGCGCGAGCCCGCCGGACAGCCGCTCCGTTCTCCGTCAGCTCGGCGGCGGTGAACCACCGCGCGAGCGATGCCGATGGGTCGGGCACCCGCCCCGCCCGAACCGCGTCGGATAGCGGTGCGAACGCGGGGAACGGCGTGTCGCGGCTGCACAGAATCGTCACTGACCGCACCCGCTCCGGCGCGGAGAGGGCGACCTCCAGCGCAATCTGACCGCCGAACGAGTGCCCCACGAGGTGGCACCCCGCCTCCGGGAGCGACGCGGCGACCTCCTCGGCGAGCGCGTGGACCGCATCCGCCTCCGGAACGACGGAGGTGTCGGGGGTTCGCACGCCACCGGGGAGGGCCGTCGCCACGTCGTCCCAGATTCCCGGCGTCAGCGGGGTTCCGTGGAGAAGCACCCACGCGGGATCTGCTGCCTCGGTCATCGGGCCAGTCAACCCCATACGCCCGGGCGCCGCACAGGGTGGACTCAGCGACCCGGCAGGAGGATGCTGATCGGCGATGGATCTCGGACTCGAAGGAGGAGCCATGTTCATTACCGACCGCGCGTTCGCCGGATTCTCCGTCGATGACATCGAGGCGGCGCGCCATTTCTACGGCGAGGTGCTCGGCCTCGACGTCTCGGACAACGTGATGGGGTTCCTCGAGCTGCACCTCGACTCGGGGGCCGACATGCTCGTCTACGCCAAACCGAACCACACACCCGCGAGCTACACGATCCTGAACTTCCCCGTCCGCGACATCGACGCCGCCGTCGACGACCTCAACGCGCGAGGAGTCGTCACGAAGATCTACGGTGACGACGAGTTCCCCTCCGACAGCCGCGGGATCGTTCGGGCCACCGACCGCGGACCCGACATCGCCTGGTTCCGCGATCCGGCCGGCAACGTCCTCGCCGTCTACGAGGACAACGAGCCCGAGGACGACAAGCCGGAGGACTGAGCGCGGTTCCGGCTCAGATCGCGGGCGTGCGGACCGCCGAGAACGTGGTGTGGCGGCGCAGAACGAAACCGAGCCGCTCGTAGACGGCGATCGCTCCGGTGTTCGACGCGGCCGCGTGGAGGAGTGCGCGGTCGCCGCGCTGTCGGATGTGGAACGCGACGTCGAGCACGAGACGCGACGCGAGCCCCTGTCCGCGGTACTCCGGGTCCGTCGCGACCGCGCTGATCTCGGTCCACCCCTCGGGATGCAGGCGCTCCCCCGCCATCGCGATCAGCTTTCCCTCCCGACGGATGCCGACGTAACGGCCGAGCTCGTGCGTGCGCGGCCGGAAGGGGCCGGGCTGGTTGCGCTCGACGAGGGCGAGCATCTCGGGGACGTCGTCGGCGCCCAGTTCGACCGCCTCCTCGTAGGGTCGGGTCGCGAGAGCCTCCGTCTCCACCATCTGGACGCCGGCACCCTGCCCGAGGACCTCCCACCCCGGGGGCGGCGGGTCATCGGTACCGGAGAGGCCGACCTCGGCATCCGGACCGACGAGCTCGGCGAGCGCGTCCCAGACCCGTGGGTCCTCCCACGTGCGCACGGCGACGAAGGGCGCCACGTCGGCCGGATAGCGGCGGACGAGATCGCCGCCGATCGCGAACGAGGAGTGCGGTCCGGTCAGCGCGTGCCAGCTCGGGTTCTCGAGGAGGTCGACATCGCGGTGCGTCAGGGAGATGGTGCTCATACGTGGTCCTTCACGGATCGTGGTCCCGCCAGGACAACTCTGGGGTGCCGCTCGATGTTCCCGATCCGGCGGGGGTATCGCGGATGTCGCCTTCCCTCACTAACCTGCACCGCATGAGCGTCGACGCCGCCACCCTCGCGTGGCTCCTGGACTCCGACCCGGCCCTCCGCTGGCAGGTGGAGCGCGACCTCGTGGGGGCGCCACCGGCGCTCTGGCAGGCGACGCGGGCGCGGGTGGCGACCGAGGGGTTCGGCGCGCGACTTCTGGAGAAGCAGGATGCCGACGGCCAGTGGGCGGGCGGGGCGTTCTTCCCCGCCGGCTTCTTCGACAGCGACGAAGCGACCCGCCCCGGCCAGCCGTGGGTGGCGACGACCTGGGCGCTGAAGGATCTCCGCGAATGGGGACTCGACGCCGCTGTCCTCGCCGGCACCGCCGAGAAGCTCGACGCGAACTCCCGATGGGATTACGACGACCTGCCGTTCTGGGGCGGGGAGGTCGATGCCTGCATCAACTCCTACACGCTCGCCGCGGGCGCGTGGCTGGGCGCCGACGTCTCGGCGCTGGCGGAGTGGTTCTGCACGCACCGCCTGGAGGACGGCGGCTGGAACTGCGAGGCGGAGGAAGGCGACTCGGTGCGGTCATCGTTCCACTCGACGCTGAACGCCGTGCGCGGACTCCTCGCCTACGAGCAGCTGACGGGCGACGGGAGCGTGCGCGAGGCCCGCCACGGCGGGGAGGAGTACCTTCTGTCGCGACGGCTGATGTTCCGCGCGAGCACCGGGGAGCCGGTCGGCGACTTCGTCTTCCGATTCGTCTCGCCGAATCGGCACCGCTACAGCGCGCTCGCGGCGCTCGACCACTTCCGCGACGCGTCCTTGTGGGAGGGCACGGCGCCCGATCCGCGTCTCGCCGACGCGATCGAGGTCGTGCGCGCCGCGCGCACCCCCGAGGGCAGGTGGCTGCAGACCACTCCACTGGCCGGACGCACCTGGTTCGACATCGACGTCCCCGAGGGCGAACCCTCCCGCTGGCTCACCCTGCAGGGCGCCCGCGTGCTCGACTGGTGGGACGCTGCACGCTGACGCGCCTATGCCGGAAGGGCGATGTACTTCTCCTCGAGGAACTCGTGGATGCCGACACTGCCGCCTTCGCGACCCAGTCCGCTCTGCTTGACGCCACCGAAGGGCGCGAACGGGTCGCTGATCCGCCCGATGTTGACCCCGACCATCCCCGCGTCCACGTGACCGGCCACGCGCAGGGCCTCGGCCTCCGGCCCGAAGACGTAGGCGGCGAGACCGTACTCCGCGTCGTTGGCCATCCGCACCGCCTCACCGGTGTCGGCGAACCGCACGATAGCGGCCACCGGCCCGAAGATCTCGGTCGCGCTGATCGCCGATCCGTGACGGACGTCGGTGAGGATCGTCGGCGGATAGAAGCAGCCCGAACGTCGCTGCGTCTCGCCGAGGACGAGATGCGCGCCGTCGTCCACCGCATCGGCGACGAGGCGCGCCACCTTGCGCGCTTCGGCCTCCGACACCAGCGCACCGATGTGATTGCCGCGGTCGGTGCCCGGTCCCATCGTGAGGGTCGCGAAGCGCTCGCGCAGGAGACGGACGAACTCGTCGTGCAGCGAATCGTGCACGTAGAGCCGGTCGGCGGCCGTGCAGGCGGCGCCGCCGTTTCGCAGTTTCGCGTCGATCGTGCCCTCGACGGCGGCCGCGACATCCGCTCCGGGCAGGACGATCAGCGGAGCGTTGCCGCCGAGCTCCATCGCGCAGCTGACGACCTGATCGGCCGCTTCGCGCAGGAGGTGCCGCCCCACCGCCGTCGACCCGGTGAACGACAGCTTCCGCACGCGAGGGTCGTGGATCATGGCCGACACCGCCGGTCCCACCTCGGTCGGCGTCACAAGGTTGACCACGCCCGCCGGCGCTCCCGCGCGGTGGAGCATCTCGGTGAGGTGAGCGGCGGCGAGAGGGGTCTCGATCGCGGGCTTCAGCACCGTCGTGCATCCGGCGGCCAGGGCGGGGGCGAGCTTGCGCGCGGCCATGGCCGCGGGGAAGTTCCACGGGGTGATGAGCAGGCTGACCCCGATCGGTCCGTGAGTGACGATCACCCGCTTGTCCCCCGTCGGCGACGCGCTGTAGTCCCCGCGGACCCGCACCGCCTCTTCGGCGAACCACCGGAAGAACTCCGCCGAGTAGCGGACCTCGGCCACGGCATCCGTCCAGCTCTTTCCGTTCTCGCGGACGATGATGTCCGCGAGGACGTCGGGCTGCGCTCGGAGCTCCGCCGAGACGGCGCTGAGGATGTCCGACCGATCGCGGGCAGACGTGGCGGCCCACGGCGCGGACGCCCGCGCAGCCGCGTCCACCGCGGCACGGCAGTCGTCGACGCTCGCATCGGCGAAGCGCGCGACGACCTCGCCGGTGGCGGGGTTCAGGACCGGGAACCGGTCTTGTCCGCTCCCTGCTCGCCAGGTGCCGTCGATGAAGAGGTCCTGAGGGACGAGCCCGACGGTCATCAGTAGGCCTGGACGCGCTGGGCGACGACAAGGTGGATGAGGGCGAAGCGGTCGGTCCGCGTCGCGGCGAGCGCCGCGCTCACCGCCGCCGGGATCTCCTCGTCGAGCTCGACGCGCACGCCCAGCCCGCCGAAGGCCTCGGCCAGTCCGGCGAAGTCCGGATTGACCAGCTGCGTACCCGACACCCGGCCGGGGTGGTGACGCTCCTGATGGGTGCGGATCGTTCCGTACTCCTGGTTGTCCATCACCACCACCAGGGGACGGGCCCCGTACTGGTGAGCGGTCGCGAGCTCCTGTCCGTTCATGAGGAACTCGCCGTCCCCGGCGATCGTGACGATCTGGCGGCCGGGGAAGCGCAGGGAGGCCGTGACGGCGGCCGGGACGGAGTACCCCATCGAACCGTTCCCCGACGACAGCATCGAGGGGAACGTGCGCGTCGGGAAATACCGGTGCGCCCAGTTCGTGTGCTCTCCGGCGCCGAAGGTGACCAGGGCATCCTGGTCGAGCAGCGGCACGAGGTTCGCCATGAGAGTGTCCATCGTGGCTCCGCCCGAACGCGGCGCGGCGCCCGGCAACGCCGCGAACGTCGTCTGCTGTGCCCGCATCCGCGCGGTCCATGCCGCCCACTCGATGTTCGGCTCGAGGTCGAGGGTCAGCAGATCCCGGACGAACGGCCCGGGCTTGGAGACGACGTGATGGGTGATCGCGCCCGATCTGCCGCGCAGCGACGGGTCCATCGAGACCAGGAAGTTCTTCTTCCCCCATCCCTGCCGCACGATGTAGCCGTCGGTGACCACGTCGCCCGGAAGGGTGCCGATGAACACCAGCAGGTCGGTCTCCTCCAGCAGATCGAAGGTGGCGCGGGGACGGCCGTATCCGATGGGTCCGACATAGCTCGGCGAATCGAAGCCGACGACGCCCTCCGTGCGCCACTCGGCCGCGGCGGCGATGCCCTGGCGCTCGAGCCAGCCGGTGAGAGCGCGCGCCGACTCGGCGCTCCAGTCGTTGCCACCGGTGACGAAGAGCGGCTTGCGGGCGTGGTGCAGCGCATCGCGCAGAGCACGCAGATCATGGTGCGACATGCCCCCCGTGGCGATCGGGAGCGGCGGGTGCGCCGTGCGGGCCACCCGATGACGCAGGACGTCCTCGGGCAGCCCCACGACGACCGGTCCGGGCCGCCCCGATCGGGCGGCGAAGATCGCCTCGGCGACCGTCTCGGCGGCGCGCTCCGCGGAGTCCAGCACCATGACGCGCTTGACGCCGGAGTCGAACCAGGATCGGATGTCGAACTCCTGGAACGCCTCCCTGTCCCGATGCGCCATCGGGATCAGACCGACGAACAGGACCAGCGGGGTGGAATCCTGCCAGGCGGTGTGGAGGGCCACCAGGGCGTTCGCCGCGCCCGGCCCCCGTGTCACCATCACCACCCCGGGCAGGTCGCCGAGCTTCCCCTCCGCTTCGGCCATGTACGCGGCGCCGCCCTCGTGCCGGCACACGACGGTGTCGATCGTCGAGTCCGCGAGGCCGTCGAGGACTTCCAGGAAGCTCTCCCCCGGCACCACGTATGCGCGGGGGATTCCGTGCTCCTCGAGGACGCGCACGATGGCGTGTCCGGCCGATTCCTGCGTCGGGTCGTCCGGCGCGCTCAGCGCGGCGCCGGGAGCGGGGGCGGTGATGGTCATCGGTGCTCCGATCTCTTCCAGGTTGTCGGTGAGGGACGTCATCGGCTCAGGGCGGCTTCCCTCTCGGCGACCTTCTCGCGCATCTCCAGTTCGTTGTCGAGCCAGTTCGGGGCCCAGTTGCGCAGCGCGAAGATGTAGACCAGGAGCGAGGCGAAGATCACCGCCGTCACGTAGCCGATGAACAGGGGCACCTGATCGGCGGCGAGGGCGCCCTGGTAGAGCAGCGGCGCCGTTCCACCGAAGAGCGAGTTCGCGATCGCGTAGCCGAACCCGACGCCGAGGGCCCGGATGTGGGTGGGGAACAGCTGCGCCTTGACCACGGCGTTGATCGAGGTGTAGCCGGTCAGGATGATGAAGCCGACGAAGAGGATCGTGAACGCCGTGACCGGGTTGGTCTGCAGCGGGAGGAAGACGATCAGGAACCAGGTGTAGAGGACGCCGCCGACGCCGAAGAAGACCAGGAGGCTCTTGCGGCCCACGCGGTCGGACAGCCACCCGCCCAGCGGCTGGAGCAACATCAGCGTGACGAGGGCCAGGAGGTTGATGAGGGTGCCGGTGACGACGTCTCCGCCCGAGAACGCCGACTTGACGATGCTGGGCCCGTTGACCGAGTAGGTGTAGAACGCCACGGTGCCGCCCATGGTGATGAGGAAGCACAGCAGGAGCGGGCGCCACTGGTGCACGAGCAGCTCCTTCATGGAGCCGCTCCCCTTCGACTGCCCGTCCTTGATCTTCTCGATGACGTCGGCCTGGAGCGACTCGTCCATCGTCCGTCGGAGCCAGAAGACGACGACGGCGGAGACGCCGCCGATGGCGAACGCCACGCGCCAGCCCCATGTGGAGATCGCCTCATCGGAGAGCGTGAGCACCATCACGAGCAGGGTGGTCTGCGCGAGCACGTGCCCGCCGACGAGCGTGACGTAGTGGAAGGACGAGAGGAAGCCCCGCCGGCCGAGCATGGCGGCCTCCGACATGTACGTCGCGCTGGTGCCGTACTCCCCGCCGGTCGCGAAGCCCTGCAGGAGACGGGCGAAGACCAGGATGGCGACGGCGCCGGCGCCGATCATCTCGGCCGTGGGGGCGAAGGCGATGATGAGGGAGCAGAGCGCCATCAGGGAGACCGAGACGGTCAGCGCGAGGCGGCGGCCGTGGCGATCGGCGAATCTGCCGAAGAACCACGAGCCGATGGGCCTCATCAGGAACGTGACGGCGAAGATCGCCCAGATGTAGATGGCCGAGTTCTTGTCGTCGTCCGCGAAGAACTGCGACTCGAAATAGGTGGCGAACACCGAGTAGACGTAGACGTCGTACCACTCCACGAGGTTGCCCGCGGAGCCCTTCAGGGTATTCGAGACGGACTTGCGGAGACTGGTGGGAATGGTCGTCGTCGTTGACATGGGGGGGATCCAATCGCGTCGGAGTCGATCCGGCACCCGCCACCTCGGCGGGGCCTGCCAGCATCCTGTGGCGAAGACCTCCGTCCCCTGCGAAATCCTTACATTCGCTTTACGTTCGACCCTCGCGCCCCTGTTTACGATGTGGGAATGCGCGTGCTCATCGCCGAGGACGACAGGTCTGTCGCCGCCGCCCTGGTCTCCGCCCTGTCCCGGGCGGGGCACTCCTCCACGCACGTCTCGCGCGGCAGCGACATCCTCCTGCACCATCACGATGTCGACGCCGTCATGCTCGATCTCGGGTTGGAGGACATGGACGGGCTCGACGCCCTCCACAAGCTCCGGGCCGTCAGCGAGGTGCCGGTCGTCGTCGTCACCGCCCGCGGCGACGAGCGTTCGACCGTCCTCGCCCTGCGGGGAGGCGCCGACGATTACCTCGTCAAACCCGTCCGGTTGCATGAGCTCCTGGCCCGGCTCGACGCCGTGGTCCGGCGCTACGCCCCGGCTACGACGCGGGACCGCCTGACGCTCGGACGCGTCGAGCTGGATGCCGAAGCCCACCGGATCACGGTCGACGGCGACGAGGTCACCCTGACCCCCAACGAATTCAAGCTGCTGTGGTGTCTGGCGACGAAGGCGGGCCGAGCCGTCAGCCGCGCGACGATCCTGGACGAGGTCTGGGCGGATGCCTACGCCGCCACCTCGCGCTCCTTGGACGTCCACCTGGGTCAGGTGCGCCAGAAGGTCCCCGAGCTCACCGTCACGACCATCCGCGGGTTCGGGTATCGGCTCGAGGCGCCATGAGACCTCGGGTCATGCTCCCGCTTCTGCTCTTCGGGCTCCTCACCGTCGCCGCCGTCCTGATCCCGGTCAGCGCCGCGCTCGCGGAATCGCGCACGCAGCAACTCGCCCTGCAGCGCACCAGCGCGATGGACGAGCTCGTCCAGCGCGCGCAGACGGCGGTCGAGGGAGCGTCGCCGGCACCGCTCCAGCGCTACCTCGACCGGTTCCACGAGACGTTCGGCGAAGCGGTGGTCGTCACCGGGAACGACGGGGACGTGATCGCCCGGATCGGCGCTGTCCCGACCGACGATGACGCGCTCCGTCTGCTGCAGACCGCCGCCCGGGGGATTCCCCAGAACACGATCCCGACGATCGTTCCCTGGAGCGACAGCACGGCGCTGCTGGCGCAGCCCATCCGCGCCGCGGGCCAGCCGGCCGGCGCCGTCCTCCTCGCCGCGGACGCATCGGCCGCCAGGACGGAGGTCACGGGCCAGTGGGCGCTCATCGCGATCACGGCGACCGTGATGCTGGCGGCGCTGCTGCTGGCCGCGAACGCGTGGACCCGGTGGATCCTCAAGCCGGTCAAGATCCTCGACAACGCCGCCCTGGCCATCGCCGACAATCGAGATCCCGGGGTGGCCGCGCTCTCGGGGCCGCCGGAGCTGCGCCATCTGACCCGCTCGTTCGAGCGGATGAGCGCGGCCGTTTCGGACACGCTCGAGCAGCAGCGCGGCTTCGTCGCCGATGCCTCCCATCAGTTGCGCAATCCCCTGGCCGCGATTCGGCTGCGGATCGACGCCGCCGAGGCCGGCGAGGTCGATCACGCCGAGCTGGCCCGCCTGAACGCCGACCTCGACCGGCTCGACCACGTCATCGCCCGCATGCTCGCGCTGGCGAACGCGGAGAACCACGCCACCACGACACTGACCCAAAGCGCCGGGCGGGAGGACGCCACGGTGACGACCTCCGCGAGCGCCCTGGCTGGGCCGTTCCGCGACCGCATCCACGCCGCGGGTCAGATCGTGGACGCCGAGGACGATGACCTCGTGGAGGTGCCGTGCTCCGCGGACGACCTCCAGGAGATCGTCGACACGGTGCTGGACAACGCCACGAAGTACGCCGGCGCCGGCGCGCGCATCCGCGTCGAGCTGACCGCGGATCCCCGCGGCGTCACCGTGAGGATCGAGGACTCCGGGCCGGGCCTGGACGACGAGGACCTCACCCGCATCGGCACGCGGTTCTGGCGCTCGCGCGCCCACCAGTCTTCGCCGGGCAGCGGCCTCGGCATCGCGATCGTCGCGCAGCTCGCGCGCGCGAACGGCGCGACCGTGGCGATGGGGCGTTCTTCGCTCGGCGGCCTCGAGACCACCGTGACATGGGGGCGGACATGACCGACGCGCGTCCATCTCGTCGCGACCTCCTCCGCGCCGCGGTCGGTATCGCCGGAATGGGCCTGCTCACCTCATGCGCACCCGGCGGGACGACACAGGTGGCGCGCATCGCGACCGGGGAAAGAGGCGGGAGCTACCACCAGTTCGGGGAGCTGCTTCGTCGTGCGGTTCAGAGCAGCCAACCGCTCGATCTGCTGGTCGTCGCCACGCAGGGCAGCGCCGAGAACCTTCGCCTTCTCGACGACGGACGGGTGGAGTTCGCTCTGACGCTCGCCGAGACGGCCCGACACGCTTCGGCCGACATCGTGGCGGTGGGCCGCGTCTACCAGAACTACCTGCAGTGCGTCGTGCGGGCCGACGGTCCGGTGACCCGGCTGAGCGACCTCGGCGCGCGACGCGTGTCGATCGGTCCGCCCGGATCCGGGGTCGCCGAGATCGCGCGTCGGCTGCTCGGCGCCCTCGATCTGGACGACGAGACCGTCGTCAGCGAATTGACCCTCGACGCGGCGACCGCTGCTCTCGAGGCGGAGGCGATCGACGCCTTCTTCTGGTCGGGAGGCATTCCCACCCCCCTCATCAGCGCACTCGCGACCCGCGTCCCCATCCGACTGCTCGACATCCCTCAGTCCGTCGATCCGCTCTCTCCGGCGACCGCCGCGCCCATTCCGCTCGGTGTCTACGGTTCCGAGCGCACGGTGACCACCATCGGCGTACCGAACCTCCTCGTGGCGCGACGGGAGACACCGTCCGATGTGGTCGCCATGCTGGTGGACACCCTCATCGACCGCAACCGCGCCCTCATCCCGCCCGAATCGGCCGGAACCCAGTACCTCACGCCGTGGAATCTGATCGACACCGCCCCCCTGGCGCTGCATCCGGCCGCCGCCGAGCGCTACCGCGCACGCTACGACTGAACGGATCTCACGCGCAGACGCGGACGCGACGCCCGTCGAAGCCGACCACGTCACCGAGCTGCAGCTGCCGACCCCGACGCCGATCGACCTCGTCGTTGACGGTGACGTAGCCGTCGATGATCGCTTCTTTCACGTCGCCGCCCGAGTCGAGCAGCCCCGCGAACTTGAGGAACTGACCGAGGCGGATGCCGTCTCCGCCGATCGAGACGTCGGTGACCGGTGTCGGGGTCGTCATGCGGGAATGCTAACCCGTCACGCGGAACGGATGAGGTCGGCGCACTTCTCGCCGATCATCATGACCGTGATGTTGGGGTTGACCGTCGTGATCTCCGGCATCGCCGACGCGTCCGCGACCCGGAGGCCCGTCACGCCCTTCACCCGCAGCTGCGGGTCGACCGGCGACATCGCATCGTCGACCCCGCCCATGCGTGCCGTTCCCACGGGGTGGTAGACGGTGTTGTGCGTGCGACGGATGTAGTCGGTCAGCTGCTCGTCGGTGACGGCATCCGCTCCCGGAGAGAGCTCGCGCTCGACCCACTCCGCCATCGCCGGCTGGGAGACGATCTCGCGCGCCTTGCGGATGCCCGCGATCATGACGCGCATGTCGTGGCCCTCGGGATCGGTGAAGTACCGCGGATCGACCATCGGCTTGTCGCGGTAGTCGCGCGAGCGCAGGCGCACCGTCCCGCGGGAGCGGGCGTGGGTGACGTTCGGCGTCAGGCAGAACACGTCCTCCGCGGTCGGGTATCCCGCACGGTAGGTGTGCATGTCGAACGGGACAGAGCCGTAGTGCATCATCAGGTCGGGGCGGTCGAGGCCCTCCTCGGTCGGGGTGAAGACGCCGATCTCCCACCACTGGACCGACTCGCGCGGCATCGGCTTCTTCGCCTCCCACTGCACGACCCCCTCGGGGTGGTCCTGCAGGTTGGCGCCGACGCCGGGGGCGTCCACCCGCACCTCGATGCCGTGCTCTTCGAGGTGCTCGCGCGGGCCGATTCCCGACAGCATCAGAAGCTGCGGGGTGTTGATCGCCCCGGCCGAGACGATCACCTCACGCGTGGCGGCGATACGGTTCGGGCGGCCGAAGGCGTTGTCGACGTACTGCACGCCCACGCAGCGGTCGCCGTCGAACTCGAGTTCCCGCACGTGGGCGTCGGTGAGGACCGTGAGGTTCTCCCGATCGAGGATCGGGTGCAGGTACGACACCGACGACGAGGCACGCGTGCCGTCGGGCTGACGGTTCACCTGGAAGACCCCGGCCCCGTTGACCACAGTCTCCCCGGTGTTGAACCGGACGTTCGGGATGCCCGCCTGCTCGCATGCGGCGAGGAGGGCGGCACCCGACGGATCGGTCGAGGGAGCGGTCATCAGGTGCACGGGCCCGTCGTGGCCGTGGTGGTCGCCGTCGTCCTCGTTGGTCTCGAGGCGCTGGAAGAGCGGGAAGGTGCTGTCGGCGTCCCATCCCTCGGCGCCGTGCTTCTGCGCCCACTCGTCGAGGTCTTCGCGCGGCGCCCAGAACGCGATGCACGAATTGTGCGACGAGCATCCGCCCAGCACCTTGGCGCGGGCGTGACGCATGAACGAGTTGCCGTTCTCCTGCGGCTCGACGGGGTAGTCCCAGTCGTACCCGGACTCGAGCAGCTCCATCCACCGGGAGAGCTCGAGGACGACATCCGTGTCGACATCCGTCGGACCGGCCTCGAGCAGTCCGACCGTCACGGTCGGGTCTTCGCTCAGGCGGGCGGCGACGGCGGCGCCGGCAGAGCCGCCGCCGACGACGACGTAGTCGAAGGTGTGCGTGGTCTTCATGACGGGATCCTTTCGTCAGCGGCTCTCGAACCAGCCGGTCGCGGCCGGACGGAGGTTCTGATAGATGTGCTTGGCTTCCTGGTACTCGGCGAGGCCCGTGGGGCCGAGCTCGCGTCCGAAGCCGGACTGCTTGAAGCCGCCCCACTCCGCCTGCGGCAGGTAGGGGTGGTAGTCGTTGATCCAGATCGTGCCGTGGCGAAGGCGCCCGGCGATGCGCTGCACCCGACCGGCATCCTGCGACCAGACCGCACCGGCGAGACCGTAGACGGTGTCGTTGGCCGTCGCGACGGCCTCGTCCTCGGTCTCGAAGGTCTCCACCGTCACAACAGGGCCGAACGCCTCGTCGCGGACGACGGACATCCCGCGCGTGACCTGGTCGAGGACCGTGGGGAGGTAGTAGAAGCCGTCGGCGAGGTCGCCCTCGCCCCAGCGTCCGCCGCAGCGCACGCGAGCCCCCTCCTCGACACCCTTCTCGACGTAGGCGGTCACCTTGTCGCGGTGCGCGGCCGAGATGAGCGGACCGGTCTCCGCGGCGTCGTCGAAGGGACCGCCGAGACGGATGCCCTCGGCACGCCGGACGAGCTCGTCCACGAAGCGCTCGGCGATGGATGCGTCGACGATGAGTCGTGCTCCGGCAGAGCAGACCTGCCCCGAGTGCACGAATGCGGCATTCAGCGCGTTGTCGACCGCGGCGTCGAAGTCGGCATCCGCGAAGATGACGTTCGGATTCTTGCCGCCGAGTTCCAGCGCGACCTTCTTCACGGTGGCCGCGGCGTTCGCGGCGATGATCCGGCCCGTCACGAGCCCGCCGGTGAAGGAGACCATGTCGACGTCGTCGTGGGTGGAGAGCGGGCCGCCCGCCGACGCGCCGGAGCCGAGGACGAGGTTCGCGACGCCGCGGGGCAGGCCGGCGTCCTCGAGAACGCGCATCATGAGGATCGCGGTGTGCGGGGTGAGCTCGGCGGGCTTCAGCACGATGGAGTTGCCCGCTGCGAGCGCCGGCGCGATCTTCCACGCCGCCTGCAGGAGCGGGTAGTTCCACGGGGTGATGAGTGCGCACACGCCGACGGGCTCGTAGACGACGCGGCTCAGCACATCGGCGGAGCCGGCATCGACCACGCGTCCCGCGTCGTTCCCCGCCAGGCGTCCGTAGTACTCGAAGCACGCGGCGATGTCGTCCATGTCGATCCGCGACTCGACGATGCGCTTGCCGGTGTCACGCGACTCAGCTTGGGCGAACTCCTCTTTGCGCTCGCGGAGCATCTCGGCCACGCGGAGCAGGAACGCACCGCGCTCGGGCATGGGCGTGTCCGCCCATTCACCACGGTCGAAGGCGGCGCGGGCCGCCGCGATCGCGCGAACGGTGTCCGTCTCGTCCGCCTCGTCGACCACCGCGACCAGGGTGCCGTCGGCCGGGCACCGGATCTCGCGGGTTCCGCCGGCCGCGGCGGACACCCAGCGTCCGTCGATGAACAGTGTGTCGGGCATGGGGGGGCTCCTTCTGCTCGGGCTTGCTCTGACTGCTGTCCGGGGCGTTGAACAGGCGGTCAGCTCTTGTGGGTGGGGAAGTCGGACTGCCAGTCCGGGACGGGGGCGTCCTCGACGATCGAGGCATCCTGGCCGTCGGGCGCGACGCGCAGGAACTCCATGTGGGATTCGTAATGCGCGACGGCGTCGGCGATCAGCTGCTCGGTGGTGTAGCCGTAGACGTCGTAGCCGCGGGAACCGGTGGCGGTGAACACCTCGAGCCGGTAGTACAGGTCACTCCGCCGGGGCGCGCGGCGCGCGTAGGTCGGCAGCTCCTCGACGACCGGATAGACCTGGTAGACGAAGTCGGCGTGGTCGGGGAAGCGCGCGGACAGCACGACCGTCGGCAGGTCGGCGTCGGGGACGTCGGTCCGGGCGTAGGAAACGTCCACACCGACCGCAGCCAGTTCGGTCTCGACATCGCGCAGCGCCGGCTCGGCGGTCTTCTCGAGGTAGCCGAGGGCCTGCTCGCGGCTCGGGAACTCCGCGACGCGCCGGAGGCGTCGGCGCCACGGCGTCTCCACCGTCGCGATCCGGGCGGTGACCGTCGCGCGGAAGCCCTCCGCCTGGTGCTGCTCGGTGCGCAACGCTCGGAAGAGGGAGATCATGACGAGGTACAGCACGATCGAGAACGGGACGCCGACGATGAGCGTCGCGTTCTGCAGGGTGGAAATGCCCCCGATCAGCAGCATCGACATCGTGAGGACGCCGGTGACGATCGCCCAGTAGACCCGCATCCGGCTGCTGCCGTCCTCACGGGGGTCGTCGATGATCGAAGTGAAGTTGGCGAGCACCAGGGCACCCGAGTCGGCCGAGGTGACGTAGAACAGCAGGCCCGTGAGGGTCGCGAGGGCGATGACGAGGGGCGCGGCCGGGTATGCGGCGAGCAGATCGTAGAAGCCCTGCTCCGGTGAGGCGAGCGCTGTCTCGCCGAACTCCGCGGCGCCGCCGAGGATGAGCTCGAGGGCCGAGTTGCCGAGCACCGAGATGAAGACGGCGATGAAGACGAAGGGCACGACCAGCACACCGGTGATGAACTGGCGGAGGGTCCGGCCGCGGGAGATACGGGCCAGGAAGAGACCGACGAACGGCGCCCAGGCGATCCACCAGGCCCAGAAGAACAGGGTCCACGCACTCATCCAGTCGTCCGGTTGCACCCACGCGAAGGTGTTCATGATGAGACCGGGGAAGGTGGCGACGAAATCGCCGACGTTCATCACGATGCCGTCGAGCAGGCGCCGGGTGTTGCCGGTGACCGCGAGGAAGAACAGCAGGAGGATCGCGAGGATCACATTCAGCTCCGACAGCCGCCGGATGCCCTTCTCCACACCCGACACGGTCGAGATCGTCGCCATGATGACGGCCAGGACGATGAGTCCGACCTGCGCCGCCACGCCCTGCGGGATTCCGAAGAGGAGGAACAGTCCGTAATTGAGCTGGACGACGCCGATGCCGAGTGATGTGGCGATGCCGAACACCGTGCCGAGGACGGCGGCGATGTCGACGGTGTGCCCAGCCCAGCCGCGAAGACGGTTTCCGAGAATCGGCGTCAGCAGCGAACGGATGCTGAGGGGGAGGTTGCGGCGGTAGGCGAAGTAGGCGAAGGCCCCTCCCATGAGCGCGTACATCGCCCATCCGACCGGCCCGTAGTGGAACAGCGTCCACACGATCGCCTGACGGGCGGCTTCGATGTTCTCGGACGCGCCGGTCGGCGGCTGGTAGTACTGCGCGACGGGTTCGGCGACGGAGAAGAAGAGGAGGTCGATGCCGATGCCCGCGGCGAAGAGCATCGACATCCACGTGAACAGCCGGAACTGCGGCTTCGAGTGGTCAGGCCCGAGCTTCGTCTTCCCCATCGGGGAAAGCGCGAGATAGATCACGAAGCCGAGAACGAGCGTGGCCGTGAGGATGTAGTACCAGCCGAGGTTGGTGGCCACCCACCCGACCGCTGATCCGATGACGCCCCCGGCCTGATCCGGAAGGATGATCGCCCACACCGCGATGCCGACGATGAGGATGGACGACCCGATGAGGACGGGCCAGTTGGGTCTGACGGATGACGCGGAATCGACGGTCGACTGTTCGTTCATGGTTCCTCCCCGGGCGAGGGCGTTGAGGCCGTGTACGAAAGCTCATGATGGCGCGCGGGGCGGAAACGTGACGGGTGTTGACGGACGGTGCCCGTCTGTGGAAAGGGGCGGGCTCCACTGGCCTGATGGATCGGCGAATCGCGGGTCGTCAACAGGTCGATGACCGTGACCCTCTCGGAAACATCACAGCCGAGTTGACGGCCGAAGACATGCGCAGCTTCCTCCCCGGGAGGAAGCCCAACCGACGCACGGAGGAACAACGGGAGGTTGACGCCTTCGTCCTCCTCGCCGAGCGAGTCGACAAGGCGCTGACCGCGTGGCGAAACCGATAACACCGGAAGCACGGATCGTCGGATGCGTGGCCCGCATCAGCTGACCGGGAATCTTCAGGGCCGAGACGGAGGGATTTGAACCCTCGGTCCCCGTGAGGGGACTCCACCTTAGCAGGGTCACACGACCCTGCCCCCGGCACCGCTTCGCGCGCCCGGTTCTCCCGCGGAATCATGCGGATTTCATGCGCCGATCAAGAATTTTCTGGCGACGCTACTAACACTCTCCACGCACTCCACACACTTGGCGCTCATGAGCCCACGTGGCCCTCGGCAGGCTCGGGGTCACCTGGGGGTCACCCGGCACGAGACCCCGCTTGGCCCGGGAGAGCGTGCCACAGCCTCTTGCGCGACGCCGCCCCGGTTGCGAATATTGCAGTTAGCCTGGAGTCGGAGGATTCTCATGCCACGCACGATGAACGGTCCCGGCCGGACATACCTACCCGGAGCCGATAGCCCGCAGCAGCTCGAGGACATCCTCGCCGAACTCGAACGTGAGTTCCGCGCGGGTCAGTCCATGCGGCTGGTCTCGGCGGCGGGTCAAGAGATCGAGCTTCCCGGGGATCTCTTCGACGTTCTCCGCCGGGTCGCGGAGTTCCTCGCGGCAGGGCAGGGGGTGACAGTGGTCCCCACTGATACTCAGCTCACCACGCAGGAGGCCGCCGACTTCATCGGGGTGTCCCGCCCGACGCTGGTGAAGTATCTCGACAGCGGCGCGCTCAGCTATGACACGGTAGGCCGGCACCGACGGGTCATGCTCGCCGATCTCGTCAGCTTCCAAGAACGCATCCGCGCCGAGCGTCAGGCAGCGCTTCGCCAACTCGCCCGCCACAATCAGCAGTCGGGAATGCTCGACCTCGTCTACACAGCCGAAGCCGAGGCCGACGGGAGCTGATCTGTGCGGTTCCCCGTGTTCCTGGATACCTCGACGGTATTCGGCGGCGCACTGAACGACCTGCTCCTCACACTCGCCGAGCGAGGCATGTTCCGGCCACTGTGGTCGGCGGGTGTGTTCGAAGAGCTGAAGCGAACCCTCGTCCGTCGTGGCATCACTGCGGATGCCGCCGACCGGCGGATCTCGATGATGCGCGCCGCGTTCCCCGACGCGGAGGTCACCGGGTACGAGGAACTCATCCAGGCGATGACGTGCGACGAGGGAGATCGACACATCCTCGCAGCGGCCGTTCGAGCGAACGTGGAGCTGCTCGTCACGTTCAACCTGCGCCACTTCCCCGCCGACGCGCTCGCACCGTACGACATCGAGGCCCGCCACCCCGACGACTTCCTGCTCGATCAACTCGAACTCCGCGAAGACGTCGTCCTCACGGTGCTGCGCGCGGTGCTGTCCTCGTACGAGAACCCGCCGATGACCGTCGACGAATACCTGGACCTGCTCTCCCGAGCAGGTGTCCCCCGCTTCGCGGAACGCACCCGCCGTTACCTCTGAACTGCCGCGGTCAGCGGGCGTCGGCAGCACCCAAGCAGCGGGCAACCCGCTCGTCACCGCGGGCGCGCGTTCGTGCCGGAGTCGATGCTCATTCGGGCCCGCGCGCGCCGATTGCCGAGCACGATCCCGGGGATGCCGAGAAACGCGACACCCGTGGCAGTGCCGTACACCGCCAGCGAAGACCCAAGGACGGCTACGACCGCGCCCAGGGGCGCGGAGCCGAACTGCTTCAGTCCGATGCTCACAGTGGGGATCGGTGCATCGAGGCTATTTCGCCATGCGGCAGCGCGACCAAGATTGCCAGTCCGGACGAACTGGGTGCGCGAGTGCAGTCGGTAGGCTCGCGCCATGGGCGAGGAAGATTCGTTGGCGTTCGTGACGAGGGGCAGCGACTTCATCCGCGGGCTCGAGTGGGTCGCACAGGACCACGACCCGGAGATGACCGCCGACGATCGTGGTGACTACCTCCGTGAGTGGTGGATCGTAAAGGGTCTGCTCTGGCATACGAGCGTCATCGTCATCGACGACTTGTTTCAGGACGTCGCCACACTGTCAGCTCGCTCGGGTGACCCGGACGCGTGGGAGGACACCTTCGTCATCAGCGACCTCCCCGCGAGATACGGGCGCTACTACGACAACCTCTTTGCGAAGAAGTTCCTCATCGCGATGACTGACGTCACCGCAGCACTCACGAACGGCTGGATCGAACCCGCGTCCGTTGCGCACGAACTGGCCGCTCACATCCTGCTCGAACACCTCGTCGTCCCGCAGGAAACGTACGAGATCGAGCTCCGCTTCGACTTCATGGACCACCTCGCAGACGTGCTCTTCGAGGACCGAGACTTCGAGCTGCTCTACTCCGCCAAGCTCGACGGGTTCGAGGACGAACCCGATCCGTGCCACGGCGCCGTGAACCTCGACTTCGCCTCATGGTTCGTGCCGTTCAACGGCGCCCGCCTCCCCGCCCCATACGCGACGAAACTCCCCGGAGAAGAGGACTAGGGGGAGCGCTCCCGGCCTCACTCAACAGGCCACGAGCAAGCGCATGGACGATTCGGATCCCCGTTCGGGCATTGCGCGGAGAGGGCTCCTTGCCGTGCTTAGGGGATGACGGGCCCGGTTCTTCGTCATTGGTCGGCCACGGCGCACGTACTGCTGATGCCGATCTGGAGAAGTCCGTCGATGGTGGTCTTGTCTCGGATGCTCATTCGTTCCAGCGGGAGGGTGGTGCTGTACCGGATGTCTTCCTGCATGGCGCGATCGGGGAGGTATCCGCCACGGTCCCACGCGCCCAGGATCGCGGCTAGCGAACCAGAGTTGTCGCCTGTGGTGAGCGTCAGTGCGGCCGCGATCCGAACGCCCTCGTCGCCGCAAGCCGTGGTGCGGATCTCTACCTGGTCGGCAGTGATCGGATCATGGTTCTCGTCGGCGACCGGTGCCACGGCGGCGGCGAGCGTTGCTTGAAGCATCCGGGTCATCTCGTCTCGTGCATCCTGAACAGTGATCGGCTCTGGTGCGAGCTCAACGAGCGGCGGAGACTCGATCGCGACGGCGCTACCCACGGCCGCCGTCGCTCGGTTCGCGAGATCGTCGACCTCGCTCCTCGCGGAGACGACTCCGATCTGCGCGAAAGCGATCAGGATGCTGCAGACCCCGCCGATGATGATCCACATCTTCCGTCGCAGCAGCGCCGCGCCGACAACGATGGTGCACGCGACGATGAGTGCGACGGCGAGGATCGCAGACAGGAGGAGCAGGTCGCTCGTCGATTGGACGATCACACGTATCCAACCCGCCGCGGTCCTCGGGTCGCGGTAGGACGTATCCCCGGTCAGCGCGGCAAAGAACAGAGCCCCGCCGCACAGGACGAGCGTGACAACGATGACCGCGGCGGCGGCGAGGACGTTCAGGATCTGGAACCCGATCCGGGCCGGGTGATTCACGCGGTGGCGTCCGCTCGTGTGTCGGCGTTGTCGGGAACCCATCGAAGGATGTCGCCCGGTTGGCACTCGAGTACGCGGCAGATGGCGTCCAGGGTCGAGAACCGCACCGCCTTCGCGCGACCGTTCTTCAGCACGGACACGTTGACGGGGGTGATGTCGATCGCAGCGGCGAGCTCAGACACGCTCATCTTCTTCTTCGCCAGTTCGACGTCGAGGTCGATCACGATCGGCATCACACCACCTCGGCCATCTCCTGCCGCAGCGCCGTCGCCTGCCGCAGCAATCCCCGCATCACCACGACCACGAGCGCGAGCCCCGCGACCGCGATCAGCGCGATGAGACCAGTGAGCGCGACGAACGGGCTACCCGCCTGCGCCCGATCAATGACGACCATTCCGGCGGCGATGAGCAACCCGGCGATCACGACGGTCACGATGATCGCATCCACCCACCGGAATGCGGCCTCGTCGAAGATGGTCTCGCGTGCCGCGAGCGTCAGCAGCCGCCACACGCAGACGAGCACCACCTGCACGCACAGCAGCAACGCCCCGACCATCAGCACGCCCGGCATCTCGAGCGCCGCATACTCCGGCACCGCCTGGGCCACGGCGGCCGCGATCTGAGGCACAACCCACAGCTGACATGCCGCCACCGCAGCAAACAGGACGACGATGAGAACCTTCGTCACCGGAATCAATGTTGCGCGCACCCGTCCCCCTATCGTTAAACGCTAGTCAGATATCGAAGAACGATAGTACGCTCATCGATGACGAGATGATGTGGCCCGCCAGTTCCACGGGAATCGCCGGGGGGGGGGGGGGGGAACAAATGACAACTGGACTGAGGCTCCTTGACAGGTGGCGGGTGGTGGCGAGCGCCGCGCTCGCTGGCGCACTGATCGTGTGCGCGGGATGCTCACCCTCGCCACTCGATTCCACGCTCTGGTTGCAGCTCGATCGGCAGGAGAACGTCGTCTACGGAGTCATCGGTGACCCCGCCCTCGCAGGCTCTGGCCCGGAGAGCTTCGTTGACTCGCTCGGCGATGTTGCGGACTACTGGGACGGAGTCTCGAGTCCTGACTTCATCGACCCGGCCGTCGGCGCGCCCGTGTTCTACAACGTGTCCGAAAGTACCGATGAACTCGATGACCCCGTCGTGGAGTTCGACCTGTTCGTGACCTCCGGCCACAGCCCGGACCGCAACTCCGGGGCAAGCGGATGGTTTGTGCCGACGCCGTCATCCGTTTACACCTGCTACCGGCTTTCGGTGAACTTCGCGGCTGACAGCGTGTGGGACAACTTCCGCTCCCACAACTATGGCGAGGACAGACTCGTCTGTCCTCAACAGCTCGTGGACGCGGTCGGCGATGGCGCTCAGTATCGAGAGCCGTGGGAATTTGACGGATGACAGCAGAACTCTCGCCGCCAGCCAGGTCATCAATCAACGATCGATGCGTGGTCCTTCCGTAGGTTGGGCCTATGCGCGGCGAGTATGTGGACGAAAGGGATTCGACCTGGGAGCGGAGCGATCCCCGCTTCCGTGTCTTCGTGTTCGAAGGCCCGGGGAACGCGGCGGCCGTGCTGGGCATCGACGACGCGACCATAGAGGACGCCCTGGAGTCAGCGCGGGCGCTGTCGAGGTCCGACGAGCTGCTCTGGTCGCTGGCTCTCGTCGACGATGACTCTCGCGGTAGCCGAGGTCTGCTCTGGTTGTCGGGGATGGACTACAACCATCGCCCGGTGACCGCGAGAGAGTGGAAGCTCCGCCGGCAGATGCAGGACCGATACCTCATGGCGAAGAGAAGGACAGGGTCGACGCCGCTGCTTCCGAACGGGCTTCGCCTGATCCGCGTCTTCCCGGAGTGGGTGAGCGGATGGCCGCTGTGGGAGAGCTTCACCGACGAGTACCGTCTCGACCACGGGCCTCTGCCGATCACGCCGCAGCTGAGTCGCGACCTGTTCGACTGGAACGAGGAATGGCTGGACCGCAGTGAGGATCGGCCCCTCCCGAACCCTGATGGCTGGCGGGCGCGCGGCATCGAACTCGTCCAACTGCTGCAGAAGGAGCTCGAGGGCATCGCCGAAGTCAGACCCGAGTTCCTAGCGGCCGACGCGCGAGAGTGACGGCGACGCGAGCCGATCCGCGCCGGCCGGGGCAATCTGGGTCGAACCGACGCTGCGGGTACATCAGCGCACGCACCCGGTCGGTATACGGCGCAGCGTGCGGGGCTCGATCGTCCGTACTTGCGGCATGAGCTTCGACATCCACTTCCAGCGTTTCGAGGACGGCGATGCCGCCACCGGTGGTGGCGACGAGGCGCGACGCGTACTGGGACCTTATCTGCGGCCAACGGCGCTCACTCCCGAGCGAATCGAGCGCGATGGAAGCTCAGCGGAGATCTACGGTCTTGAGGGCGACTCGATGATGGTCACACGCATTGAGGGTGACGGGCTTTGGGACCTGCTGGTCGACGCCGCTCGCGCGGCGCAGTGGGCGGTCATGCCAGTCGGCTACCCCGCGATCGTCTTTTCGCAGGCGATGCTTGACGCGCTGCCGGAGGGACTCGACGAGGATGCCGTGATCATCGCATCGGGAGACGAGCTTCGCGAGACGATCCTCGCAGGCTAGTACCCGCGACGGGCCCGTCAGACGGTCGCTCGAGAAGCCTGATCCGCAGCGCGGACGCCGCATGCTTCAACGGCGTGCGCAAGGCCCGGGCGATTGATGTCTCACTTCACGCCCCCGTAATCGGGCGCGGTTCGGAACGAATGCCGGACACCACGGACCTCTCCCCCACCTTTGAGAGTGCAACACTCTACGAGGTTGGGACGACCCGATCTTGTTGAAGCACGGAATCAGCGCAAGCTCGCCAGATCCGGCCCGCCGGCTGCGGTGCACCACCCTGACGCAACCCTGCAGAGGTGGCGTTCGATCGGGGGTCACCTGCGGGGTCACTTGGCGCAAACAGCATGTGATTTAGTCTGCATTCCACCGCTCACACAAACGCGAAAACCGCGGCCGACCGGGGGTTTTTCTGCGGAGACGGAGGGATTTGAACCCTCGGTCCCCGTGAGGGGACTCCACCTTAGCAGGGTGGTGCACTAGGCCTGACTATGCGACGTCTCCAGGCGCCCGGCGGAAAACCGACGAGCACGCCTGGCAATCATAGCCGCACAAGCCGCATCCGCCGAACCGCGCTGGTCAGGATTCGGGGCGGGTGCAGGTGACCTCGGCGGCGGTGGTGCCGGCGATCTGGGAGGGCAGCTCGACGCGCTCGGTCGGGGCCGCGGCCTCTCCACCGGCCTCGCCCTCCGCCTCGGGCGCGGCATCCGTCTCGCCCGTCCCTGCGTCACCCTCGCCCTCGGGCGCGGGCTCCGCCGCCTCGCCGGACTCGACCTCACCGCGCACCTCGACGCCGTACCCCTGGCTGGCCTCGCCGGTCAGGGTGACCGCCTGGTTCTCGCGCAGCGCGGCGAACAGCACGTCCGCGGCATCGCGCACCGGCAGGACGTGGACGAAATCGGCGTCGTACTCGGTGGGGTACTGCACGAAGACGATGTCCTCGAACGGCACGTCTTTGGCGGCCATGGCGATCTGCACCATGCGCATGGGGTTCGCGAGGTCCGAGCTCAGCACGAGCTGCGGCGGATCCTGCCGCGTCAGGCCGACCGCGGTGGTGGCGAACCTCAGCAGCGTCTGCGGGTCGCCGAGGACGGCATCCGACTTCAGCTTGCGCACCATCGACGACATGAACTGCTGCTGGTTCGAGATGCGGCCGAGATCGGACCCGTCGCCGATGCCGTGGCGGATGCGGAGGAACTGCAGCGCCTGCACGCCCTGAAGTGTGTGCCCCCCCTCGCTGAGGGACAGACCGGTGTGGACGTCGGAGATGTCGCCGGCGACGCACACGTCGACCCCGCCGATCGCATCCGACATGTCGATCACGCCGGTCCAGCGGATCGCGGCGGCGAAGTGGATCTCCTCGCCGGTCAGCTCCTCGATCGTGAGGGCCGTGCACGGCAGCCCGCCGTACATGTACGAGGCGTTCAGCGGCTGCGCCGACATCGCCGAGTACTGTCCGCCCTCACCGTCGGGGCAGGAGGGGATCGGCACGATCATGTCGCGGGGGAACGACACGACGGTCACCCGGCGCGGCTCGTCCGAGATGTGCACGAGCATCGTGACGTCGTTGCGCTCGCCCTCGGCGTCATTGTTCGCGCAGCGTGGGAAGAGGGTGAGATCCTGCCCCTCGCACGAATCCGATCCCACGAGGAGGACGTTGACACCGCCCTCGATCTCACCGATCGACGGCGGGAGCACCTCGTTCCCGACGAGCTCGACGGAGGAGTCCTCGAGGGCGGAGACGGTGTCCCACACGGTGTACGCGGCGACGCCGGCGATGCTCGTCGCGAGCACGGCGACGACGACGCCCACCACCGACAGCGCACGGATGAGCGGATGCCGCGTCTCACGGGCATGCCGCGCGACGGTTTCGCGCCCCGCGCGGGGCGCCGGCTGCTTCGCGTCGGTCACCCGAACCCGCGCAGGTTGCCGTTGGAGCAGGTCTCCTGCGCCGCGGTCGAACCGGGGATGGTCGACGGGAGCGCGACGGACGTCTCGGTCGGCGCCGGAGTCGGCTCGACGGCCTCGCCGCCCTCTTCAGGGACGACCTCACCGCCGTCCTCGGGTGCAGCCTCGCCCCCGTCCTCCGATGCGGCCTCGCCGTCCTCGACCACGACGACACCCTCGTTCGCGCCGGCTTCGCCGGTGAGGGTCAGCGGCTGGTTCGCGGCGATCGCGTCCCACAGGACCGATGCGGACGCCTCATCGGGAACGACCTTGTTCTGGTCGAACGGATCGGTCAGGACGGGGTACTGCACGAAGACGATCTCGTCGAAGGGCACGTCGCGGACGGCGAGCGCGATCTGCACGAGGGTCAGCGGGTTCGTGAGGCTCTGGCTGGGAGTGACGTTGTCGACGGTCGTCGTCGCGAGGCGGTAGAGCGTCGCGGGATCGGAGAGGACCTCGCCGCTGATGAGCTTGCGCGCGAGGCGCGACATGTACTGCTGCTGGTTCGAGATGCGCCCGAGGTCGGATCCGTCACCGACGCCGTAGCGGGTGCGGAGGAACTGCAGAGCCTCCAGGCCCTGGATCGTGCGGTTGCCCGCGGGCCAGTCGATGCCGGTGTTGTAATCGCGGATGCCGGAGGCCAGGCACACCTCGACGCCGCCGACGGCGTCGGTGATCTCGATGACGCCGCCCCACGTGACCTTCGCCGCGAAGGGGATGTTCTGTCCGCTGAGCTGCGAGACCGTCTTCACGACGCACGACAGCCCCCCGATCGAGAAGGCGGAGTTGATCGGTGCGTAGCTCTGCGGCGACGACTCGCTGCCGTCCTCACGCGTGCAGGAGGGGATCTCGACCATGAGATCGCGGGGGAACGAGACGACGGTGACCCGACGCGGCTCGTCGGAGATGTGGACGAGCATGTTGACGTCGTTGAGCTCGCCCTCGGAATCCGCTCCGGAGCAGCGATCGCCGAAGAACTGCGCGTACTCGGGCTCGCACGCGTCGGTTCCGGCGAGGAACACGTTCACGCCGCCCTCGATCGCTCCGATGTCGGGCGGAACGGTGTCCTGACCCTCCAGCTCGACGGCCTCATCGGCGAAGCCCGCGGCGATGTCGGTGACGGCGTACGCGGCGATGCCCGCACCCGAGACGAGGACGACGGCCAGCATGATGCCGACGATCTTCATGAGCGAGGCGAACGGATGCGGCGAGCGCAACTCTCCGTGCCGGGCGACGGTGCGACGCCCCGACGCCGGACGCCGAGACGAGGGCTGGGAGTTCTCGCTCACTCGGGTCCTCTCGG
The DNA here is from genome assembly GCF_040687055.1 of Microbacterium sp. NPDC077184. Classification (NCBI taxonomy): domain Bacteria; kingdom Bacillati; phylum Actinomycetota; class Actinomycetes; order Micrococcales; family Microbacteriaceae; genus Microbacterium; species Microbacterium sp. NPDC077184. Next base: position 90,933 of record NZ_JBFBMM010000001.1, on the reverse strand, counting down.
GTGGATCTCGTCGTACTCCGCCCCGGGATCATCCGGCACCTTCTGCGGAGGGTGTGGGATTCGAACCCACGGGACATTGCTGCCCACTGGTTTTCAAGACCAGGTCCATCGGCCGCTCGGACAACCCTCCCGACCGGATGCCGGGTCCCGGCGTCCTGTCGAACGGCGTCGAGTCTAGCCGACCGCTCGGTCGCCTCATTGTTCCAGTGCGCGCCTGAGGACGGGCTGAGACACCCCGCGGCGCCGGAGCGAGGGCCGTCCTGCTCAGAGCCGGTGCAGGACGGCGGCGACGCCGCCCTCGTGGACGGAGAGGGTGATCTCCCCCGCCGCCTCGTGCACCTCGGGCGGCCCCTGCTTCATGGCGACGGCGCGGCCCCCGTTCTGCACGGCCCAGCGCATCATCCCGACGTCGTTGCGCCCGTCGCCGATCACCAGCACGTGCGGCGGGTCGATGCCGAGCTCGGTGCGGACGAGTTCGAGCGCGGTGCTCTTGTCGACGCCCTGGGGGGCGATGTCGAGCCACGCCGTCCAGCCGACCGAGTACGACACCTGGCTCAGCCCGATGCGCGAGACGAGGTCGACGAAGTCCTCTTCCTGCTGTTCCGGCGAGACGACCACGACACGGCAGACCGGCTGATCGCCGAGCTCGTCGAAGGCCACACGCCGCGCCTCGATGAGGTTCCAGTCGTCGAGGTACTCGGTGTAGAGGCGGTCGCCGTTCGGCAGTTCGACGAGGTACCGCGCGTCCGGCAGGTGGACGCGAAGGTCGGCGAGCACCTCGCGCGGGTCGAAGGTTTCGACGTGCCAGCGCTCGTAGAGCAGATCGTCGGCATCCTCTCTCCGGAGCACCACGGCACCGTTCGAGCAGACGACGTACTCGGGGGCGAGTCCGAGAACGCGCAGGATGCCGCGCGTGGCCTCCCAGCTGCGACCCGTCGCGATCATGACCTCGTGGCCCGCGCGGTCGGCGTGCGCGACGGCATCCACGACGCCCGGGCTCAACGACTCGTCCTCGAGGATCAGGGTGCCGTCGATGTCGAGGGCGATGAGGAGACGCTCGGTGGGGACCGCGGGGTCCTCGGTCTCGCGGGCGACGCGCTCGACGAGCTTCGCCGCCTTCTTGGCCCCCACGACCTTCACCTCGCCCGTGGGCGGCAGGTGCGCCTCGCTCATGCGGTCGGCTCCAGCACCTCGAGGCCGCCGAGGTAGGGGCGGAGCACCTCCGGCACGACGACCGACCCGTCCTCGCGCTGGTGCGTCTCGAGGATCGCCACGATCCAGCGCGTGGTGGCGAGCGTGCCGTTTAGGGTCGCGACGTGCTGGGTGCGCCCGGTGCCGCCGTCCTCCGCGGCCGGGCGGTGACGGATGTCGAGCCGACGCGCCTGGTAGGTGGTGCAGTTGGAGGTCGAGGTGAGCTCGCGGTACGCCCCCTGCGTGGGCACCCACGCCTCGATGTCGTACTTCCGCGCGGCGCTGGAGCCGAGATCGCCGGCGGCGACGTCGATGACGCGGTAGCCGAGCCCGAGGTCCTGCAACATCTGCTCCTGGAGGGCGACGAGCCGGAGGTGCTCGGCCTCGGCATCCTCCGGAGTCGTGTAGACGAACATCTCGAGCTTGTTGAACTGGTGCACGCGGATGATGCCCCGCGTGTCCTTGCCGTACGAACCCGCCTCGCGGCGGTAGCAGGTCGACCAGCCGGCGTAGCGCTTGGCGCCGGCGGCGAGGTCGAGGATCTCGCCCATGTGGTACCCCGCGAGGGGCACCTCGCTGGTCCCGACGAGGTAGAGGTCGTCTTCGGGGAGGTGGTAGATCTCCGCGGCGTGCTGACCGAGGAACCCGGTGCCCCGCATCACCTCGGGACGCACGAGGGTCGGCGGGATCATCGGGATGAACCCGGCGTCCAGCGCCCGCTGCATCGCCAGCGACATCAGGGCGTACTCGAGGCGCGCGCCGACGCCGGTGAGGAAGTAGAAGCGGCTGCCGGAGACCTTCGTGCCGCGCTCCATGTCGATGGCGCCCAGCATCTCGCCGAGGGCGAGGTGGTCGCGCGGCTCGAAGTCGAAGGACGCCGGCTCTCCGTGCGTGCGGAGAGTGACGAAGTCGGCTTCGCCGCCGGCGGGAACGTCATCGATGACGAGGTTCTCGATCGCGGCGAGCGCCTCCTCGGCGGCGAGCTCGGCCTCGCCGACGGCGTGCTGCGCCGCCTTCACGCGGTCGCTCAGCTCCTTGGCCTGGGCCACGAGCGCCGCCTTCTCGTCTTTGGGGGCGCGCGCCACGAGCTTGCCGTGCGCATTCTGCTCGGCGCGGAGCTCTTCGAACGTCGTGATCGCGCGGCGACGGTCGTGGTCGGCGGCGAGCGCGGCATCCACGGTGTCCGGAGAGAGCCCGCGCTTCTCCTGCGAACGCTTGACCTGGTCGGGGTTGTCGCGGAGGAGGGTGAGATCGATCACCCCTCCGAGCTTAGTCACCGCCCGCGTCGGGGCAGCCCGGAGGGCGGGCCTATTGTGTACGCATGACCCCCGATCACCCGGGTGCGCCGGATCCGGAGGACGCCGCGGCGCCCGACGACGTCATCCGCGAACCCGAGGATGTCGCCCCCGACACGACGGGCGACGCCGACGGCGAAGCGCGCCGGGTGGACGCCGAGGGGCGCACCGCCGAGATGTCCGGTGGCGACCGGGCCGGCAAGGTCGCGGCGCTCGTCTACAACCCGACGAAGGTCGAGGCGGACGGCCTCCGCCGCGCCGTGCAGACGGCGGCGAAGGACGCCGGGTGGGCGGAGCCGCTCTTCTACGAGACGACCGTCGACGACCTCGGCGACGACGTCACCCGCGAGGCGCTGGAGAAAGGCGCGGATGCCGTGCTCGTCGCCGGCGGCGACGGTACTGTCCGGGCGGTGGCCGAAGCGATGAGCGGCTCCGGAGTGCCGCTGACGATCGTCCCGAGCGGCACGGGCAACCTCCTCGCCAGGAATCTCCGCCTCCCACTGATGGACCGCGACCGCATGATCCGGTCGACGTTCGACGGCGACCGCCTGGCGATGGACATCGGCTGGGCGACGCTCACGCGTCCCGACGGCACGCGCGCCGACCACGCCTTCGTCGTGATGGGCGGGGTCGGACTCGATGCCGCGATGATCGCCAACACCAATCCGGCGCTGAAGAAGAGCGTCGGATGGGTCGCCTACGTCGACGGCGCGGCACGGTCACTCGCGAACGCGAAGCCGTTCCGCGTCATGTACGAGATCACCGGCCATCGCCTGCACTCGGCGCGCGTGCACAGCGTGCTCTTCGCCAACTGCGGGTCGCTGCCGGCGGGACTCGAGCTCATCCCGGAGGCCTCGCTCACCGACGGACAGCTCGACATCGTGATGTTCCAGCCGAAGGGGGCGCTCGGCTGGATCTTCGTGTGGCGCCGCGTCGCGTGGGACAACAGCTTCCTCCGCCGCTTCCGCGCCGGACGCCGGGTCCTGGCCCTCCGCACGAAGGACAACGCCGTCCGCTATGCCCGCGGCACCGGCGCCGAGGTGGGGATGGCCGAGCCGCACCCCGTGCAGCTCGACGGCGACGAGTTCGGCGAGGTCATCGACATCGCGACACGAGTGGATGCCGGCGGACTCCTCGTCGCGGTCCCGCGCGGACACGACACCCGCCCTCTCTGAGCCGACGCCCCGACGGCGTCCGCGCGTCCAGGCGGGAAGTATACGCATCGCGGCGCGGTTCGCCGAGACCGCCCCGAGGCGTCCCGGCCGCGCCAGGATGGTCGCATGAGCAGCCCCAGCATCGTGTGGTTCCGCGACGATCTGCGCCTCGCCGACAATCCGGCCGTGCGCGCGGCGATGGGCCGCGATGAGCCGATCATCGCGCTGTACCTCCTCGACGAGGAGAGCCCCGACATGCGGCCGCTCGGCGGTGCGGCGCGCTGGTGGCTGCACCATTCGCTGGTCTCGCTTGGCGAGCGCATCGCGGAGCGGGGCGGGCAGCTCGTCCTGCGGCGAGGTGCGGCCGGTGACGTCCTGCCGCAGCTGGTGGCCGACACCGGCGCGGGCGCGGTGTTCTGGAACCGCCGGTACGGGGGACCCGGACGCGCGGTCGACGCCGATCTCAAGGCCTCGCTCCGCGACGACGGCATCGAGGTCTCGTCGTTCGCGGCCTCGCTCCTCTTCGAGCCGTGGACCGTGACCACGGGATCCGGCACGCACTTCTCGGTGTTCACCCCGTTCTGGAAGGCCTGCCGGGCGCTGCCGTCGCCGCGCGCACCGCTCCCTGAACCACGCGAGCTCGCCGGCCCCGGCAGACGCGTCGACTCGGACGACCTGGACGACTGGGCACTCCTCCCGACCCGGCCCGACTGGGCCGGCGGCCTCCGCGAGACGTGGGAGCCGGGCGAACCGGCGGCGCGGGCGCGCCTGCGGGAGTTCCTCCGCGACGACCTCGACGACTACGACCGGGGCCGCGACGAACCGGCCCGGGACGTCACCTCGCGCCTGTCGCCGCGCCTGCGCTGGGGCGAGATCAGCCCCTACACGATCTGGCACGAGACGGTCGAGACCGGCGGCGGGGCGAAGTTCCTCTCCGAGGTGGGCTGGCGCGAGTTCGCGTGGCACACGCTCTACCACTTCCCGAAACTCGCGACGAAGAACCTCCGTCCCGAGTTCGATGCGTTCCCCTGGCCGCGACTGAAGCCCACCCACCTCGAGGCGTGGCAGCGGGGCGAGACCGGCGTCGCGCTCGTGGACGCGGGGATGAAGGAGCTCTGGCAGTCGGGCATCATGCACAACCGCGTGCGCATGGTCACGGCATCCTTCCTCATCAAGAACCTCATGATCGACTGGCGCCGCGGCGAGGAGTGGTTCTGGGACTGCCTCGTCGACGCCGATGAGGCGTCAAACCCCTTCAGCTGGCAGTGGGTCGCCGGATCCGGCGCGGACGCGGCGCCCTACTTCCGTATCTTCAACCCCGAGCTCCAACGCGAGAAGTTCGACAAGCACGACGAATACGTCCGCCGGTGGGCCCCCGAGCACCTCGACGGCGACGCACCCGAGCCGATCGTCGATCTCAAGTCCTCGCGGAACGCCGCTCTGGACGCCTACGAGAAAGTCAAGCGCGCGTCGCGCTGAGGGCGCGCTCGACGGCGGGGAATGCGCCGCGGGTGCGACCGGTTGGCATCGGGGTGAGCGAGTCGAACACGCAACAGCGGATGCCGGCCCTGTCGATCCTCGACCTCGTGCCGGTGCGCACGGGACAGACGAGTGCGGAGGCGGTGGCGTCCTCGCTGACCCTCGCCGCCCGCGCGGACGCGCTCGGGATGCGGCGCTACTGGTTCGCCGAGCACCACAACATGCCGGCCGTCGCCTCGACGACGCCGCCCGTGCTGATCGCCGCCGCGGCGGCCCGCACGAGACGCATCCGCGTCGGTTCGGGCGGTGTGATGCTCCCCAACCACGCGCCGCTGGTCGTCGCCGAGCAGTTCGCCGCACTCGAGGCGCTCGCGCCCGGCCGGGTCGACCTCGGCCTCGGCCGCGCCCCCGGCAGCGACCCGGTGATCACCCAGCTGCTGCGCCAGTCGGGCACGACGAGCGACGTCGAACGCTTCCCCGACCACGTGCGCGACATCCGCTCGCTCGTCTCGCGCGACGGCGCGAGCCTCCGCTTCACCAGCGGCGGCACGTACGAGGTCACCGCGACGCCGGCGGCGTCCTCGGTCCCCGAGGTGTGGCTCCTCGGCTCGAGCGACTACTCGGCGCAGCTGGCCTCGACCTGTACCGCACCGGTTTCGTCCCGAACGAGGAGAACCCCGCCGCGCGGACCTTCCTCACCGCCAACGCCGTGGTGGCCGACACCGCGGAGGAGGCCGACGCCCGCGCCCTCCCGCAGGCCCGCATGATGGCACGCCTCCGCACCGGCCGCCCCCTCACCGCCCTCGAGAGCGTCGAGGAGGCCGCCGAGGCGGAGAAGACCGACCGCCTCGCCGCGCCGATCTGGGACGCACTCCGCGCGAAGTGGTTCGTCGGCACCGCCACGGAGGTCACGGCCGACCTCGCCGCCTTCGCCGACCGCTGGGGAGTGGACGAGGTGATGATCTCGCCGGTGGCGGGTTCCGACCGCGAGGAGCCGATGGACCGGCCCGACGCGCGGCTGCGGACCCTGGAGCTGCTGATGCAGCGCGAACCCGTCGCGGCCTGACCCACCCTCGCGCCCCGCGTTGCGGATCGGACGCGCGGCCCTACGCTGAGCATCATGCAGCGTCGCGCCGCCGTGGCGGCCCTCCTCGCCGGATCGATCCCGAACCTCGCGCAGTGGTTCAACCTGTACGTCTACGCGACCTTCGCGCCGTACTTCCGGACCGAGTTCTTCGCTCCCTCGGACGAGAACTCGCTCGTGTGGGTCTACGCGATCTTCGCGCTGACCTTCCTCGTACGCCCGCTCGGCTCCTGGGTGTTCGGCCGCCTCGCCGACGCCCGCGGTCGACAGCTCGCCCTCGCCGCGGCGGTCACGCTGATGTCCCTGGGGTCGCGCGCCCTCGCGTTCGCCCCGACCTACGCGCAGCTCGGCGCCGGGGCGGCGATCATCCTCGTCGCGGTGAGCCTGGTCCAGGGGCTCGCCACGGGCGGCGAGTACGCCGCGGCCACCGTGCTCCTCAGCGAGTCGGGCACGACGGGACGCCGGGGTTTCTTCGCGTCCTTCCAGAGCGTGACGATCATCGGCGGTCTGGTCCTCGCCCAGGCGGGCCTGCTCCTCCTGCTCGCCGTCAGCGACCGCGCGGCGGTGTCCACGTGGGGCTGGCGCGCGGCGTTCGCGGTCGCCGGTCTCGCGGGGCTCGCCACCCTGTGGTGGGCACGCGGCGTGGAGCGGGCCCCGCGCGGCCGGAGCGCGACGTCCGGCACGCTGGGTGTGCTGCTGCGCACGCACTGGCGCCCGGCGCTGTGGGTGTTCCTCCTCACCGCCGGAGGAACGATCTGCTTCTACACGTACACCGTGACGGTGCCGACGATCGTGCGGGAGACCTTCGTCACCGCGCACGGCGATGCCGGAGAGGTCACCGCGACCGCTCTGGTCCTGGTCGCCCTCGTCGTGCTGATGCTCCTGCAGCCGCTCGGCGGAGCCCTCAGCGACCGGATCGGACGGAAGCCCCTCCTCGTGGCGTTCGGCATCGGCGGCATCCTCGTCAGCGCTCCCCTGCTGACCGGTCTCGCGCAGATCGCGGATGCTGCGCTCGTGCTGGCCATGCTCATCGGCGGCTACGCCGTGCTCACCTGCTATCAGTCGGTCAACGGCATCGCGAAGGCCGAGGTCTTCCCACCGGAGATCCGCGCGCTCGGCGTGGGATTCGGATACGCGATCGCGAACTCCCTGTTCGGCGGGACGGCGCCGATGGCGTACCACGCGTCGATCCGTGCCGGCGGCGACACGATCTTCCTCGTCTACCTCACCGCGCTCGTGGCCGTGACGCTCGGCGCCGCGATCGTCATGCGCGGGGGCGCAGCGACCGCCCTCGACGATGCGCCGGTCGCGGCATCCCGCGCCTGAGACGAAGGGTGGCCGCCGGTCGCCGGTTCAGCCGACGCCGGGCTCGCCCGTGATGAGGCCGCGGAGCCAGTCGCGCGCCTCGACGAAGATGTCGTCCGAGTAGCGCTCCGGATAGCGGACCACGGCGCGATCGGCGCGGGGGTAGGAGCCCAGGAAGATCACCCGCGGGCTGAACCGGCGGAGCCCGAGGAGGGCGTCCGCCATCCGCTCGTCCTGGATGTGCCCGTCGGCGTCGATGACGAAGCGGTAGCGGCCGAGGGCGTCGCCGATGGGGCGCGACGCGAGGAGGGAGAGGTTGATCCCCCGGGTGGCGAACTGCTCCAGCATCTCCAGCAGCGCCCCGGGGTGGTCGTCGGGCAGCTCGACGATGAGGGAGGTCTTGTCGGCACCGGTCGGCGGCTGCGGAGCGACCGTCCGGGCCACGAGGACGAACCGCGTCACGGCGTTCGGGTTGTCGCCGATGTCCTCGGCGAGGAGCTCAAGATCGTGATGCTCCAGGATGCCGGGGGGCGAGATCGCGGCATCCGCTCCGCTCGTGCCGTCGAGGAGCTCCAGGGCGCTGGCGACGTTGCTCGCCGCCGGGATGTGCGCGTGGGCGGGCAGGGCGCGTCCGAGCCAGCGCAGGCACTGGGCGTACGCGACCGGATGCGCGGCGACGAGCGACACGTCGTCGAGCGTCGCGCCAGGGCGACCGACCAGGACGAACCGCACGGGGACGAGGTACTCCCCCACGATCCGCACGCCCGGCATGGTCGCCAGCGCGTCCTGCGCGGTCGAGACCCCGCCGTCGACGGAGTTCTCGATCGCGATCATCGCGGCATCCGACCGGCCCTCGACGACGTCCTCGAGCGCTTCGGCGACGTTGCGGACGGACTTCCACACGCCTCCCCGGGCTTCAGGAACCTGCGCCAGCGCCGCCTCGGTGAACGTGCCCGCGGGACCGAGATAGCTGTACGTACGGCGGGCCGGCGGTGCCGGCGGCTGCGGGGGCGCGGAAGTCACGCGTGTCAGCCTAGCCCGCGGCCCTCCCCGCCCGACGGCACGCCCGCGAGGTCCAGGGCGTCGAGATCCGGTGCGGGGGCGAGGCGCCTCCGGGGGATTCCGGCGACGAGGACTCCGACCACCAGCAGCACCCCGCCGGCGCCCTCCGCCGGCGTCGGGATCTGCCCGAGGAGCATCGCGGCGGAGATCATGGCGACGACGGGCGCGAGCAGCACCCAGGGCACCACGGCGGCCGAACGGTTGCGCGCCAGCAGCCCGTTGAAGATCGTGTACCCGACCAGGGTGCACAGCACCGCCGTGTAAAGGGTCGAGAGGATCGGGCGCCAGCCGAACGCGACCAGACCGGCCGCGATCGCGTCGGGGCCCTCGAACACGACCGACAGCGCGGCTGAGGGAACCGGCACGAAGAGCGCCGACCAGACGGTGAGCGAGAGCGCCCCGAGCCGTCCGCTGCCGCGCACGACGCCCGCGCGCCGAGAGATGACGTTCCCGATCGCCCACGACGCGGCGGCGCCCAGAGCGAGGACCACGGCGACGACCGGCGCGTCGCCGCCCCGCCCGAACCCGACCACGACGAGGCCGCACACACCGAGCACGACCCCGACGATCTGCGGCGGCGTCGGCGGCTCCCGGAGGACGGCGGTCGCGATCAGGATCGTGAACACCGCCTGCGCCTGGAGAAGGAGCGCGGCGAGGCCCGGCTGCAGACCCAGCGCCATCGCGGAGTACAGCAGGCCGAACTGCCCGAGGCTCATGAAGACGCCCACGCCGACGACGGTGCGCCAGGACGCCGCGGGACGGGGGACGACGACGACGAAGAGAGCCACGAGGGCGAAGCGGATCGCGACGAACAGCAGCGGCGGGATGCCGGGCATCCCCCAGTCGATCACGACGAAGTTGAACCCCCACAGCGTCGCCACGAGGGCGGCCAGGACCATGTCGCGACGTGTCATGGGATCATTCGACCCGCGCGCGGAACCGAAGACAAGCGATGGTTTCATCGCTGGATTCGGTAGCGTCTCTTCATGATCGATCTCGAGGCGGTTCTCTCCCTCCGCGCTGTGGCGACCTCCGGCAGCGTCGCGGGTGCCGCATCGACGCTCGGATTCACCCCGTCGGCGGTGTCACAGCAGATCAAGCGACTCGAACGCGACACCGGCGTCGCCCTCCTCGAGCGCGCAGGACGCGGCGTGGTCCTCACCGCAGCGGGCACCCGCCTCGTCACCGAGTCGACGCCGATCCTCGCCGACCTCGAGCGCCTCGGCGCCGACCTGCACACCACCTCCACCGCGCACACCGTCACCGGGGAGATCCGCGTCGCCGCGTTCTCCACCGTCGTGCGCGGCCTCGTCACCCCGGTGCTCGCAGACCTCGCACTCCGGCATCCGGAACTCCGCCTGCCCCTCCGCGAGAGCGAGCCGTGGGAGACGATCGCGCTCGTGGCGTCCGGACAGCGCGACCTCGGGATCGTGCATCGATGGGGCGGGGTCGCACTCGCGATGCCCGAACCGCTCGTGACCACCCCGCTCTTCACCGACGTCGCCGACGTCATCCTGCGCCGCGACCACCCCCTCGCGGGCCGGGACACGCTCCGACCGGCCGACCTCGCCGCCGAACCCTGGGTCGCAACGTTCGAGGCGACGATCTGCCGGCAATGGCTGCGGCGCCTCTTCGACGGAGTGCCCCGGGCGCCGCGCATCGTGCACGAATCGATGGAGTTCGAGAACCATCTCGAACTCGTCCGCGCGGGTCTCGCCGTGGCGCTGGTCCCCCGCCTCGGCCGCGGCGAACTGCATCCTGATCTGGTCGCGATCCCCACCGTCGAGCCCGCCTCCACGCGCGACGTGCTGGCGGTGCACCGTCGGACACAGGCGGATTCCCCGGCCCTGCAGGTCGCGCTCGCGGCCGTCATCGACCACGCCGCGACGCAACCCCGCTGACACCGGCGGCGATCGATCCCCGCGCGTCACCGCGCCGCGCGTGCGCACAGTGCCGCGACGGGGCAGACTGGGGGCATGAGTCGCGCAGGACAGCCCGCCGAACCGTCCGACCTCATCGACATCGATGAGCTGATCAACGCCTACTACGACATCGCCCCCGATCCGGCCGTCCCCGCCCAGCGCGTGGCGTTCGGCACCAGCGGACACCGCGGCTCGTCGCTCTCGGCGAGCTTCAACGAGGCGCACATCCTCGCCACGACGCAGGCGATCACCGACTACCGCCAGCGCCAGGGCATCGCGGGCCCGCTCTTCCTCGGGCGCGACACGCACGGGCTGTCGCTGCCCGCCGAGCGCAGCGCCATCGAGGTGCTCGTCGCGAACGGCGTCGACGTGCGTGTCGACTCCCGCGACGCGTGGGTGCCCACCCCGGCGCTCAGCCACGCGATCCTGACGTGGAACAAGGGACGGGATGCCGACGATCCCGACCGCGCGGACGGCATCGTCGTCACCCCGAGCCACAACCCGCCCCGCGACGGCGGCTTCAAGTACAACCCCCCGCACGGCGGCCCCGCCGACACGGACGCGACCGGGTGGATCGCCGACCGCGCCAACGCGATCATCGAGGGCGGTCTCGAGGAGGTCCGGCGCACCCCGTTCGCCGACATCGACGCCGACGCGCTCGGCTCCTACGACTTCCGCGACGTGTACGTGCGCGATCTCGCCGACATCATCGACCTCGACGCCATCCGCCGGGCGGGCGTCCGCATCGGCGCCGACCCGCTGGGCGGGGCATCCGTCGACTACTGGGCGCTGATCGCCGAGGTGCACGAACTCGACCTCACCGTCGTCAACCCCGATGTCGACCCGACGTGGCGCTTCATGACGCTCGACTGGGACGAGAAGATCCGCATGGATCCCTCCTCCCCCTCCGCGATGGCGTCGCTGGTCGCCAAGCGCCACGACTACGACATCCTCACCGGGAACGATGCCGACGCCGATCGCCACGGCATCGTCACCCCCGACGCGGGACTGATGAACCCGAACCACTACCTGGCAGTCGCCATCGACTATCTGTACGGGCATCGCCCGGACTGGCCCAAGGATGCCGCGATCGGGAAGACACTCGTCTCGTCGATGATCATCGACCGCGTCGCCGCCTCGCTCGGGCGGGAGCTGCTGGAGGTCCCCGTCGGGTTCAAGTGGTTCGTGCCGGGTCTCCTCGACGGATCCGTCGCCTTCGGCGGCGAGGAGTCGGCGGGCGCGTCGTTCCTGCGCTTCGACGGCACCGTCTGGACGACCGACAAGGACGGCATCCTGCTGTGCCTCTTGGCCGCCGAGATCCTCGCCGTGACCGGCAAGACCCCCTCCCAGCGCTACGCGGAGCTCGAGGCCGAGTTCGGCGCGTCGGCCTACCAGCGCGTGGACGCCCCGGCGACCCCCGAGCAGAAGGCGACGCTGTCGAAGCTCTCGGGCGACGCGGTCACGGCGACGACGCTCGCCGGCGAGCCCATCACGGCGAAGCTCTCGCATGCCCCCGGCAACGGCGCGGCCATCGGCGGGCTGAAGGTGCAGACGGAATCGGCGTGGTTCGCCGCCCGCCCCTCGGGCACCGAGGACGTCTACAAGCTCTACGCCGAGAGCCTCCGCGGCCCCGAGCACCTCGCCGAGGTGCAGGCCGAGGCCCGCGCGGTCGTCTCCGCGGCCCTCGGCGGCTGACCTCGGCGCTTCGCTCGTTCGAGTGACAGGTGTGGCCCCCTCCCGCGCGGTGAGGGGGCCACACCTGTCACACGAGCGCGCGAAAACGCCGCGAGCGGGGTGCATCCGAATCGGGCCTCGGCGCCGAATACCCCTGTGACGGCGACGATGCCGCCCCGTTCGAGCCGAGGAGGCCTTCGATGAAGAGGATGCCGGCGGAAGCCACGCGCTATCGGTACGAGGAGCACGGCGGTGCGGACGTGCTGAAGGAGGACCGGCATCCGCTCGACGGGCCGGGCTCGGGAGAGGTCGTCGTCGAGGTCGTGTCGGCGGGAATCAGCCACATCGACAGCTTCATCCGCGAGGGACAGGAGCACGTCTTCCACGACGACCCGTGGCCGCGCTTCTCGGGGAGCGACTTCGCCGGGATCGTGCGTGCCGTCGGCAGCCACGTGAGCGGGTTCCGGCCCGGCGACGAGGTCATCGGCCACGTCCGCTCCGGCGCGCACGCCACCTTCGTCACAGTGTCGGCGGGCGCGATCGTGGCCAAGCCCCGCACGATGTCGTGGGAGATCGCCGGGGGCTTGTACCTCGCCGGCGCGACGGCGCTGGAGATGCTCGACGATCTGAGGATCGGGGCATCCGACGTCGTCGTGGTCTCGGCCGCCGCGGGCGGGGTGGGGAGCCTCGAGGTGCAGCTCGCCAAGCGCCGCAGCGCACGCGTGATCGGAACCTGCGGCGAGCGCAACTTCGACTACCTGCGTCAGCTCGGGATCATCCCGGTGCGGTACGGCGACGGTCTCGCCGACCGGATCCGGCACGTCTCACGCGGACAGGTCACCGCCTACATCGACAACTTCGGCAAGGACGGCCGCGACGTCGCCGCCGACCTCGGCGTGCCCGCCGAGCGATACCGCTCGAGCGCCGATCGCCGCGACGTCGAGCTGCGACTGCTGCAGGACGACCCGGTTTCGGTCGCCCACGGCACCGACCTGCTGCGTCGCGTGGCGACCCTCTACGCCGAGGGCGCTTTCCGTCTTCTCGTGTCAGGGCTCTACCCGCTGAGCGACATCGCCGAGGCCTACCGCGACCTGTCGCAGCTGCACGCGCGCGGAAAGATCGTGCTCGCCACGAACCCTGTCTCGCCCTATCGCGTGACGAAGGCGCGCGACCTGCACGAGTCGATGGCCTGACGCGGGGTCGACGACCCCGGGGCAGGAGGCAAGCGCTTTCCGTCTGCGTGAGCCAGAATGGGCCCATGGCCGACTTCGCCCTGGACCTCACGGATGCCGCCGCCTCGGTCGCGGCATCCGGAATCGAGATCGCCCACTACGTCTTCGATCCGGCCCCGGAGGCCGAGGGGGGCGAAAAGCCGTACCTCCACCCCGTGCGGGCCCTCGATGGCGCCGTCGTCTCGGCCTACCGCCCGTGGGATCACCGGTGGCACAAGGGCCTGCAGGTGACCTGGACGCATGTGTCCGGCGAGAACTTCTGGGGCGGACCGACCTACGTCGACGGCCTCGGCTACGTCGCGCGCGACAATGTCGGCACCATCCGCCACGATGCCTTCACGGCCACCGCGCATGCCGGGGAGGAGGTGTCGTTCACCGAGAGCCTGACCTGGATCACGCGCGCGGGCGACGCGTGGATCGCCGAGGAGCGCCGGCACCTCTTCCACGGCCTCGATCGCGCCCGTGGGCTGTGGGCACTGGACGTCACCACGACGCTGCGGAACGTCAGCGGCCGCCCGCTCGAACTCGGCAGCCCCACGACGCAGGGGCGCCCGAACGCCGGCTACACCGGGGTCGCGTTGCGCCTCGCGCGGGCGTGGACCGGGGGGCGCGTCCTCAGCTCCGCGGCACCCGGGGCGGACGCGGCCGACCCCGCCGCGGTCATGGGATCGACGGCGGAATGGATCGCGCTCTCCGGCGAGCACGACGAGGTCGACGGGGGCGGCACCGTGCTCGCGTTCGCGGGGAGCTCAACCGGCGACCCCGCGATCCGGTGGTTCGTGCGGAGCGAGCCCTTCCCGATCCTCGCGCCCTCCCCCGCGTTCGCGGAGGCGATCACTCTCGACCCGGATGCCGAGCTCGCGCTCGCGCACCGCTGGGTGATCGGCGACCGCATCTGGACGCCGGACGAGACCCGCGCCATCGCCGCGGAGTACGCCCTGTGACCACCCCGCTCTTCCCCGGCGGTGTCGCCGCGAGCCGGCTGCGCGTCTACGACTGGCCGGCCGCGGACGGCGTGCCGGGCGGCTCACCGCACCTGCACACGGCGTCGAGCGAGGGGTACATCGTCCTCAGCGGGTCCGGCGAGGTGCACACGCTCACCCCCGACGGCTTCGCCGTGACCCCGCTCACCGACGGGTCGACGGTGTGGTTCTCGCCTGGCACGGTGCATCGCCTCGTGAATCACGACCGACTCGAGCTCCTCGTGGTCATGCAGAATGCGGGCCTCCCCGAGGCGGGCGACGCCGTTCTCACCTTCCCCTCCGGCATCCTGGACGACGCCGCCGCTTACCGCGCCGCGGCGGCCCTGCCGGACACCGACGACGAGAAGGCCCTCGCCGCCGCTGCGCGCACACGCCGGGATCTCGCCCTCGCCGGCTACGCGGAGCTCCTCGCCGCCGTCGAGAGCGACGGCCCGGCCACGGCGCTCGCCGCGCTCCACGCGCGCGCCGCACGCCTCGTCCGCCCGCGGGTCGCGGAGTGGTCCGACCTGTGGGAGGCGACGGTCGCCCGCGCGACGGAGCGCACCCGAGCACAGCTCGACGCGCTCGCGACGGCGGATGCCGGCATCCTGGGCGATGCGCGCATCTCCCGCGCCGACGCGGAACCGGGCGAACGCTTCGGGATGTGCGGACGCCTGCGCGTCTGGCCTCGCGCGGAGGCCCTCCCGGGGCACTGAAGTGGCAGTCGTCGCCGTCTCGGCGGGCGGGAGGGGGCGACGACCGCCACGCGAACGCGTCCGCGCGGCGTTTTGGCCCCGACGCACGGCTGGGCTAACCTCGGCCCGAAACGTTTTTCCTTCCGCGGCGATGCGGGAGGAACCGAGACCGAGGCGGCCGTGATGAAGCGCGTGGGCATCCGTGACGTCGCCGCCCGCGCGGGCGTCTCGATCAGCACGGTCAGCAACGCGCTCAACCGCCCCGAGCAGGTCAGCGCCGCCCTCGGCACCCGCATCCGCGCCATTGCCGACGACCTCGGCTACGTTCCGCTGCACGCCGCGCGCCAGCTCCGCGCCGGGCGCAGCGGCCTGCTCGGCATGACGGTGATCAACATCGCCAACCCGTTCTTCGCCGAGCTGGTCGCCGGAGCGGAGGACGCCGCGGCGGCGGCCGGGCTGAGCATCCTCGTCGGCAACGCCAGCGACGACGCCGCCCGCGAGAGCCACCACCTCGAGCTCTTCGACCGGGTGCAGGTCGAGGGCGCCCTGGTGAGCCCGTTCGGCGATCCGTCACCCGGGATCGCGCGCCTGCGCGCCCGCGGCGTGCCGGTCGTGATGGTCGACGCGGTCGACGATGCCGGCGTCCTCCCCTCCGTCTCGTTCGACGACGTCGCCGGAGGACGCCTCGCCGCCGAGCATCTCCTCGCGTGCGGCCGTCGCCGCCTCGCCTTCGTCGGCGCGCGCGAGGAGGTGCGGCAGGTGCGCGAGCGCCTCGCGGGAACCCGCGCCGCCGTGGCGCAGGTGTCCGGCGCCACCGTGGAACCGATCTGGACCCGCCGCACCACCTCCGAGACCGGAATCGCGTTCGGCGCTGAGATCGCCGGGCGGGATGCCGCATCCCGACCCGACGGCATCGTCACCTCGAACGATCACCTCGCGATCGGTCTCGTCCACGGTCTCCTGTCGCACGGCGTCCGGGTCCCCGAGGACATCGCCGTCGTCGGCTACGACGACATCGAGTTCGCCGCCATCGCCACCGTCCCGCTCACCAGCATCCGTCAGCCGGCACGCGAGATGGGTCGGCGTGCGGCCGAACTGCTTCTGGCCGCGATCGCGGGCGAGACACCCCCCGTCGATCCCGCCGTCGTCTACGCGCCGGAGCTCATCGTGCGCGCCTCCACCGGCATCGGGTGACGCCGAACCCCTCTCCCGGCGTAGCATGGCCGCATGACTCAGAAAGCGCTTACCGACGCCGTGCGCGTCGTCGACGGCCAGCGGCCGGCGCGGTCGGTGCTGCGCCTGCTCGCGCGTCGACCCGCGCGCATGACGGGAGCGATCCTGGCGTTCACGATGAAGGAGATCCCGCTGTGGTTCCTCCCCGTCGTCACCGCCGAGATCATCGACATCGTCGCCACCGGGGGCGACGTGCGCACCGTGCTCGGCTGGTTCGCGATCGCCGGGGTCTTGCTGCTGCAGAACTATCCGATGCACATCGTCTACACGCGGAACTTCATGACCGTCGTCCGCGACACCGGCGCCGACCTCCGCAACTCCCTCGCCGCGCGCCTGCAGAGCTTGTCGATCGGCTACCACACGCGCGTCAGCTCCTCGATCGTGCAGACCAAGGTCGTGCGCGACGTCGAGAACGTCGAGCTCATGCTGCAGCAGGTGACGCATCCCCTGCTGTCGTCGATCATGGTGCTCGGCGGCGCCCTCGCGATGACCGCGATCGCGGTGCCGGAGTTCCTCCCCGTCTACGCGCTCGCCGTGCCGATCGCCCTCGGCTTGCGGTGGGTGCTGGGGCGCCGGTCTCGCGTGCGCAACGAGGTCTTCCGGCGCGAGGTCGAGGGCTTCGCCGCGCGCGTCGGCGAGATGGCCTCGCTCATCCCGGTCACCCGCGCCCACGGCCTCGAGCGCACCGCGGTCTCGCGGGTGGCGACCGGAGCGGACGGCGTCCGCCGGGCGGGCCTGCACCTCGACATGCTCAACGGGCACGTCGCGTCACTGTCGTGGGTGAGCATGCAGCTGCTCGGACTCGGATGCCTCGTCCTCGCCGCCGTCTTCTCGCTCTCCGGCATCCTTCCGATCACCCCCGGCGAAGTCGTCCTGCTCTCGACCTACTTCACCCTGCTGACACAGGGGCTGACGGCACTGCTCATGCTCATCCCTGTCGGCGCCCGGGGCCTGGAGTCCATGCGCTCCATCGCGGAGGTGCTGCAGGAGCCGGACCTCGAGCAGAACGAGGGCAAGCGCGCCGTTCCCGAGGTGACCGGGCGCCTCGATCTCGAGCGGGTGAGCCACCGCTACCCGGACGCGGATCGGGACGCCGTCCACGACGTGTCGCTGTCGATCGCCGCGGGCGAGACCGTGGCCTTCGTCGGGTCGTCCGGGTCGGGCAAGTCCACGATGCTCAACCTCGTGCTCGGCTTCGTCCGCCCCACATCCGGGCGCATCCTCCTCGACGGCGCGGACATGCAGGAGCTGGATCTGCGCACCGCCCGGCGTCACGTCTCGGTCGTCCCGCAGGAGTCGGTTCTCTTCGAGGGCACGATCCGCGAGAACATCGCCTACGGCCGCGACGACGTCGAGGACGACCGCATCCGTGCCGCGCTCGTCGACGCGAACGCCGCGGAGTTCGTCGACCGTCTTCCGGAGGGCTGGCACACCGTCGTCGGCGAGCGCGGCGCGCGCCTGTCCGGAGGTCAGCGCCAGCGCCTCGCGATCGCGCGCGCCCTCGTCCGCGACCCGCGGATCCTCCTCCTCGACGAAGCCACCAGCGCCCTCGACCCCGAGTCGGAGGGGCTGGTCAAGAGCGCTCTGACGCGCCTCATGCGCGGTCGGACGACCCTCGTGGTCGCGCACCGGCTCTCCACCATCCGCCAAGCCGACCGCATCATCGTGCTGGAGCACGGCGAGATCGTCGAGGAGGGCGCCCACGACGACCTCCTCGAGCGCGCCGGACGATATGCCCACCTGCACGCGACCCAGGCGGGGATCACCCCGTGATCCATCCCGCCGTCCCTTCCGAAAGGACCGCCGCATGACCGAATCGCTGCGCTGCGCCATCGTCGGCACGGGCGCGATCGCCCACGCCCACCGCCACGCCATCGACGTCGCCCCCGACGCGACCCTCGTCGCCGTGACCGACCTCTCGCGCTCCTCCGCGGAGGCCTTCGCGACCGGCCGCGAGGGCGTCCTCGTGTACGACGACCTCGACACGTTGCTGCAGGATGCCGCCCCCGACGTCGTCCACGTGTGCACGCCGCCGGTGGCGCACGCGGCCCAGGCGATCGCCGCCCTCGAGTCGGGGGCGCACGTGATCGTCGAGAAGCCCCCGGCACCCAGCCTCGACGAGCTCGACGCGATGCGCGCGGCCGCAACCGCCGCGGACCGGCGGCTCGCGGTCGTCTTCCAGCAGCGCACCGGCACCGCCGCGGCGCATGTGAAGGGGCTCCTCGACTCCGGCGCGCTGGGTCGCCCGTTGGTCGCCCTGTGTCAGACACTGTGGTTCCGCGACGCCGACTACTTCGCCGTGCCGTGGCGCGGGAAGTGGGAGACCGAGGGCGGCGGACCCACGCTCGGGCACGGCATCCATCAGCTGGACCTCCTCGCGTTCCTCCTCGGCGACTGGGCGGAGGTGGAGGCGCGCTTGTGGCGCCTGGACCGCGAGACCGCGACCGAGGATGTGTCGACCGCCACGATCCGCTTCGCGCAGGGGACCGTGGCGCAGATGATCACGAGCGCGGTGTCGCCGCGCGAGATCAGCACGATCCGCATCGACACCCAGCGCGCCACGATCACGGTGGATCACCTGTACGGCCACGGGCACGACAACTGGAGGCTCACCCCCGCACCCGGCTTCGAGGACGAGGCAGCCGCATGGGCCCTTCCCGACGTCGAGGAACCGAGCGGGCACGATCCCCTGATGCGCGATGTGTTCGCGGCCCTGCGGACCGGCGCCCCACTGCCGCCGACCGCCGATGCCCCCGCGCGCTCGTTCGAGCTCGTCGCCGCCGTCTACGCCTCCGCCGCCGCCGACGGACGTCCGGTCACCCCCGACGACCTCGCCACCCATCCCACGCACCGCCGCGGTTTCGCGAGCCCCGTGCGCGATCTGCGTGGCTGAGGCGGCACCGGCGCCGGATGCCGATGCCCCCGCGCCGGGCGAGATCTACCGCGACCCCGTGTACGACGGGGCGACCGATCCGACGGTGGTGCGCGCGGACGACGGCACGTGGTGGATGTTCTACACCCAGCGCCGCGCGAGCCACCCCGCCCCCGGACCCGGCGTCGCGTGGGTGCACGGAAGCCGCATCGGCGTCGCCCACTCCGACGACGGCCTCCGCTGGGACTACGCCGGCACGCTCGAGCCGACACCCGTCGGGCTCGCCCTCGACCCCGACGGGCCGCCGGTCACGGTCGGTGAGACCCACTGGGCGCCGGAGGTCATCCACGACGGCCGGCGCTGGCGGATGTTCCTCACCGAGATCGACGGCATCCCGGACGCGTGGCCGGGCCACGCGAGGCACATCGTCGCGTACGTCTCCGACGACCTCGCGACGTGGGAGCGGCAGGGCCCACTCGCCCTCGACAGCGATCGGGTCATCGACGCCGCCGTCGCCCGTTGCCCCGACGGGCTGTGGCGCCTCTGGTACAAGGACGAGGCCGCGGAGTCGGTGACGAAGGTCGCCGCATCCGCTGATCTGGAGTCGTGGCAGAGCGAAGGAACCGCGATCGGCGGCCGCGCGCACGAGGGCCCCTACGTCTTCGCGCTCGCCGACCGATGGTTCCTCCTCACCGACGAGTGGCGGGGCATGGCCGTGTACACCTCCGACGACGCGATCGTGTGGACGCGACAGGGCGCGGCGGATGCCGTCATCCTCGGCGAGCACGGCCCCGCGGACCTCGGCGTGCAGGTCGGCCGCCACGGGATGGTCGTCGTCGACACCGAGACCGACACCGCCCGGCTCTACTACTTCACGCACCCCTGGTGGGACGGCGCCGAGATCGCGGATGCCGCACCGGATGCCGCACGACGCAGCGCCGTCCACGCGGTGACGCTGCGCGTGGGCACGAACGGCCTTCTCATCTGCCGACGTTCATGAATCGTTACAAGATTTGCGAGAAGACTCTTGCGAAACGTTTTTGCGCGGGGTAGCGTAACGGGCAAGCGCTTTCCAGCACCCTGAAGCACCGGGAGACGCTCACACCGCACCATCGGACACGGACGTCGCGAGCGCGAGAATCAGACGCAGACGTCAAGAGAGGACAAGGATGTTCAGCAAGAAGCGGGCCATCACCGGGATCGCCGTCGCGACCGGTGCCGCCCTCGCCCTGGCCGGCTGCGCCGGCGGCAGCGAGCCGGCAGGAACCCTCGACCCCGACGAGGAGGTGACGCTCGACCTCGCCTTCTGGGGCAACGACGTGCGCGCCGAGATGTACAACGAGGCGATCGCCGCGTTCGAGGAGGAGTACCCGAACATCACGGTCAACTCCTCATTCCTCGACTTCCCCGCCTTCTGGGAGCGCCGCCAGACCGAGGCCGCCGGCGGAAACCTCCCCGACGTCATGCAGTTCGACTACTCGTACCTGCGGCAGTACTCCGAGAACGGGCTGCTGCTCGACCTCGACCCCTTCCTCGGCAACGTCATCCAGACCGACCCGATCCCGCAGAACATCCTCGACATCGGCGTCGTCGGCGGCACCACCTACGGCATCGCCACCTCGACCAACGCGTGGGGCATGTACACGAACCCCACCCTCCTCGCCGAGGTCGGCGTCGACGAGTTCGCCGGCGGCACGTGGGACGACTACGCCGCTTGGATGGGCGAGGTCACCGAAGCCAGCGGCGGCGAGGTCTGGGGCGGATCGGACTACGCCGGCCGCATCCAGAACTTCGAGATCCAGCTGCGGGCCGAAGGCGGCGCCCTGTTCACCGAGGACGGCGAGCCCGGCTTCGACGAGGCCCGCCTCGCGGAGTTCTGGGAGGACGGCCAGGAGGTCATCGCCTCGGGCGCCGTCATCTCGGCGCAGCGCCTCGAGGAGATCTTCCCGACGTCCGGCTTCGGTGCGGCACTGACCGCCAGCGAGCTGACCTGGGACAACTTCGGCGCCGGCTACCTCGGCGAGCTGGGCGAGGGCTACCCGGAGCTCGGCCTCGTCGCCCCGCCCATCACCGTCGAGGGTGCGCAGGACCTGTATCTGAAGCCCTCGATGCTGCACTCGATCGCCGCCAACACCGACCACCCGGAGGCCGCCGCGACGCTCGTGGACTTCCTGGTCAACTCGCCGCAGTCGGGTGAGATCTTCGGCACGAACCGCGGCCTCCCGGCCTCCGAGACGGCGCTGGAAGCCGCCGACCTCGACCCGCTGAGCGAGCAGATCCGTGACTACGAAGCCTCCATCCAGGACCGCCTGGGCGACGCCCCGCCGGTGCCGATCGTCGGCTACGGCACGCTCGAGGAGGAGTTCCGGGTCCTCGGCCAGGAGCTCGGCTTCGGCACCATCTCCGTCGAGGACGCGGTCGACCGCTTCTTCACCGAGATGGACGTCGTCCTCAGCAACAACTCGTGAGTGACGAGGGGGTCCGGGCGTATTGCTCGGCCCCCCTCTCACCCCCCCCCTTCCTCGAGACCAGGAGCATCCGTGAGCACGACAACGACGAGGGTCATCGTCACCGGGAAGACCTCGAAACGGTCACTGAGCCCGAGGCAGCGACCCGAGGGTCCGGCCGTCCGTCCCGGCCAGCGCAGCCGCCAGCGCAAGGAGACCCTCGCCGGCTACGGGTTCCTCGTCCCGTGGCTCATCGGCTTCTTCGGCCTCACCATCATTCCGATGGTGTACTCGCTCTACCTGTCGTTCACGCGGTACAACATCTTCTCCGCTCCGGAGTGGCGGGGACTGGACAACTACGTCCGTCTTTTCACCAACGACCCGCAGTTCATCCAGTCGGCGCAGATCACCCTCATCTACGTGCTCGTCGGCACCCCGATCATGCTGGCCGCCGCCCTCGTTGTGGCCATGCTGCTCAACTACCGCGACCGCGGGGCGGCGTTCTTCCGCTCGGCCTTCTACGCCCCGTCACTCATCGGCGCGTCCGTGTCGGTCGCGATCGTGTGGCGGGCGATGTTCGCGGGCGACGGACCGGTCGACAACTTCCTCAGCTTCTTCGGCATCAACGTCGGGTCGTGGATCGGCAACCCGGCCCTCGTGCTCCCCGCGATGGTCATCCTCGCGGTCTGGCAGTTCGGCGCCACGATGGTGATCTTCCTCGCCGGCCTCAAGCAGATCCCCAGGGAGCTCTACGAGGCCGCAGAGATGGACGGCGCCGGTCCCTGGCACCGCTTTCGCGCCGTGACGCTGCCGATGCTCTCGCCCGTGATCTTCTTCAACCTGCTGCTCGGCCTCATCGGCGCCTTCCAGGTCTTCGCGTCGGCCTACATCATCTCCAACGGCACCGGCGGACCTGCCGGTATGACCAACTTCATCACCCTCTACCTCTACAAGCGCGGTTTCCAGGACGGCCAGTTCGGCTACGCCGCCGCGATCGCCTGGGTGCTGCTGGTCGTCGTTGCCATCATCGCCGCCATCCTGTTCCGCACCCAGAAGAACTGGGTCCACTACTCGGGAGACAACCGATGAGCTCCGCATCCTTCGGCGAACCGTCCGTGCAGGTCCTCGAACAGCAGGACCTCGAACAGGACACGCAGAAGCCCTCGACTCGTCGTCGCCGGCGGGTGAAGCGCAAGACGTGGCAGACGGTGGTGTGGTTCGCGGTCCTCGCGGTGATCACCGCGGTGGTCCTCTACCCCCTGGTGTGGCTCCTCTTCGCGACGTTCAAGCCGAACGCCGAGTTCGGCCAGAACCCGGCCCTGCTGCCCGAGAGCCCCACGGTGCAGAACTACCTCACCGTCATGGAGGGCATCGCCGGCATCCCGATGTGGCGGTTCTTCGCCAACTCGCTGATCCTCGCGGTCCTCGCCGTCATCGGGACGGTGATGTCGTCGGCGCTCGCCGCCTACGCGTTCGCGCGCATCCAGTTCAAGGGCCTCGGCATCTTCTTCACGGCCATGATCGGCACGCTCCTCCTGCCGTTCCATGTCGTGATCATCCCGCAGTACCTGCTGTTCAATTCGCTCGACATGATCGACACCTTCTGGCCGCTGGTGCTGCCGAAGTTCCTCGCCACCGAGGCCTTCTTCGTCTTCCTCCTGGTGCAGTTCATGCGGCAGATGCCGCGCGACATGGACGAAGCGGCCCGCATCGACGGCGCCGGTCACATCCGGATCTTCTGGTCGATCATCGTGCCGCTCATCCGCCCGGCCCTCATCACCTGCGCGATCTTCGCGTTCATCTGGAGCTGGAACGACTTCCTCGGCCCGCTCATCTACCTGACGAGCCCCGACAACTACCCGCTGCCGATCGCGCTCCGCCTGTGGAACGACCAGACCTCGACGAGCGACTACGGCGCGACCGTCACCGCGAGCTTCATCGCCCTCGTCCCGGTGCTGCTGTTCTTCATCGTCTTCCAGCGCTTCCTCGTCGACGGCGTCGCGACCCAGGGCCTGAAGGGCTGATCGTGGCCCGCCCCCCGATGTCGGCCCGCGCCGAGGAGCGCGCGGCGAAGCGCGAGGCGCTCTCCGGTGCCGGCCCCACCCCCGAGGGGCACGAGGTCGCACGGAACCCCGGCGCCACGGCACGCTTCGCCCTATTCGGCGAGGTGCTGCTCGTCGGGCTCCTCATCACCGTGGTCTCACTGCCGCTGGTGACGCTTCCCGCGGCGCTGACAGCCGGCATCCGTCACCTGCGGCGATTCGCCTCGGCCGAGGAGTCGCACGCGCGGACGTTCTTCCGCGACCTCCGCCGCGCCCTCCCGGGCGGACTCGTCGTCGGACTGATCGCGGTGGTGGCGACCCTCGTGCTGCTGCTCGACATCGACCTCGCCCGGAGCGGCTTCCTTCCCGGCGGCCCGGTCATCGAAGCCGTCGGCTGGGCGGGTCTGGCCGCGACGGCCCTCGTCGTCCTGACGTCCGCGACGCTGTGGACGCCGGAGGCCGGCTGGCGCGCGACGATCCGCGCGACACCCCGCGCCCTGGCCGCCGACCCCGCCGGGGCCGCGTACCTGCTCGCGACCGTCGTCTTCGCGGTCGTCGTGACGTGGGTGCTTCTCCCGTTGGTCGTCGCCGCCCTCGGGTGCACGGCGCTCGCGGCGATGGCCGTCCCCGTGCGCCCGCGCCGACGCGCCTGACGCCGCGTCCCACCTCTTCCCCCTCTCCCCTCTCGACAGGAGTCCTCGACGTGTTCTACGGCGCCGACTACAACCCGGATCAGTGGCCCGAGGAGGTCTGGGCCGAAGACGTCCGTCTCATGCAGGAGGCGGGGGTCAACATCGTCAGCCTCGGCATCTTCGCGTGGTCGCGCATCCAGCCCGCCGAGGACGTGTGGGACTTCGACTGGCTCGACACCGTCATCGACACCCTGCACGCCGGCGGCATCCGGGTGAACCTCGCCACCGCGACCGCCTCGCCGCCCCCGTGGGTCAGTGCGACCTACCCCGAGACACTCCCGGCCGACCAGAGCGGTGCGTCCTACTGGCCCGGGAGCCGCCAGCACTTCGCCCCGTCCTCCCCCGTGTACCGTCGCCTCGCGGGCGAGCTCGTCCGCCGCCTCGCGGAGCGGTACGTCCACCACCCGGCCGTGGTGATGTGGCACGTCGGTAACGAGTTCGGATGCCACCTGCCGATGGACTTCTCGGATGCCGCACGCGACGCCTACCGCGTCTGGCTGCGCGAGAAGTACACGAGCATCGCCGCGCTCAACGAGGCGTGGGGCACGAGCTTCTGGTCGCAGCGCTACGGATCGTTCGACGAGATCTTCCCCCCGCGCCTCGCGCCCTACAGTCACAACCCGTCGTCGATGCTGGACTGGCGCCGCTTCACCAGCGACATGCTGCTGGAGTGCTACCTCGCCGAGCGCCGCATCCTGCAGGAGGCCGGGGCGACCCAGCCGATCACGACGAACTTCATGGGCCCGTTCAAGCCGGCCGACTACCGCCGGTGGGCGCCGCACATGGATGTCATCGCCGACGACTGCTATCCGGATCCCGCGAACCCCCACCGCGTCCGTGACGCCGCGTTCCAGCGCGACCTGGTCCGCTCCCTCAAGCCCGACGTGCCGTGGCTGCTGTGGGAGCAGGCGACGGATGCCGTCAACTGGCGGCCCGCCAACCCGGGGAAGTCGCCCGGCATGCTCATGGCCGAGACCGCCCAATCGGTCGGGCGCGGAGCCGACGGGATCATGTTCTTCCAGTGGCGGCAGTCCCGCGCGGGGAGCGAGAAGTTCCACTCGGCGATGCTCCCGCACGCCGGGACCGAGACCCGCACGTGGGACGCGGTCACCGAGCTGGGAGCACGCCTCGCGGCCCTCCCGGCCCTCCCCGTCCCGGCACCGGGATCCGATGCGCGCGTCGGTCTCGTCTTCGACTGGGAGAACTGGTGGGCGGTCGAAGAGCGCGACCACCCGGTGCTGCTGGACTACCTCGCGATCTGCCTCGACTGGTACGGCGCGCTCCACGCCCGCGGCATCCAGGTCGACATCATCGCGCCCGAGGAGGCGACCGGCGAGCGCGTCGACCTCGTCCTCGCGCCGGCGCTCTACCTCCTCCGCGACGAGGGCGCTGACGCACTCGTGCGCTTCGTCGAGAACGGCGGCACGCTCCTCGGCGGCCCCTTCACCGATATCGTCGACGCCCACGACCAATTCCTCCCCGGCGGGTTCCTCACCCGGCTCGGCGAGGTGTTCGGCATCCGCTTCGAAGACTTCGGCGCCCTCCCTGCCCGCGGCGCCGGTGGCATGGGGGTCGGCGCCCTGCAGGCCTCCGCGCCAGGCGCGGCGACGGATGCCGCCCGCGTCGGCGTCCGCTACGGCGACGTCGTCTTCGATGGCGGCCTCGTCGCCGAGCACATCCACGCGCGCGGCGCCGACGTCCTCGCGCGCTTCGCCGACGGGCTCGCCGAGGGCGGCGCAGCCCTCACCCGCCACCGGCACGGCACCGGCGAGGCCTGGTACGTCGCGACGCATCCGGACGCCGCCGGCATCGACGCCATCGTCTCCGCGGTCGTCGCGGGAGCCGGCATCCGTCCTGTCGTGGAGAACCTCCCGGCCGGCGTGGAGGCCGCCCGCCGCGGCGACCTCGTGACCGTCATCAACCACACCGACGCCCCCGTGTCGGTCGACATCGAAGGCACCGACGCCGAAACCGGCGCGGCTCTCGGACGCACCTCGCTCGCACCGCAGCAGGTCGTGTTCGCCCTGGTACCGAACACGGCACCGACGCCCTCGTCCGCACCCGCGCGCGACGAGTCCTTCGTTTCCCTTCCTTCCTGACAGGACCACCATGAGAACACCTCGATTCGTCGCCGCCGTCGCCGTCGTCTCGGCCGCCGCCCTCGGACTCGCCGCGTGCGCGAGCGACACGGGCGGAGGCGCCGCCGAGTTCGACCCCGAGGCCGAGGTCACGCTGACCTTCGCGTTCTGGGGCAACGACGACCGCGCCACCCGGTACAACGACCTCATCGCCGCGTTCAACGAGGAGTACCCGAACATCACGGTGAACACCACGTTCACCGACTTCCCCAGCTACTGGGAGAAGCGCCAGACCGAGGTCGCCGGCGGCGGACTCCCGGACGTGTTCCAGTTCTCCGACAGCTATCTGCGCCAGTACGCCGAGCCCGGGCACGTGCTCGACCTCGGCACGGTGTCCGACTACATCGACTTCTCGACCTTCGACGATGCACTGCTCGGCACCGGACGCCTCGACGGCGTGCAGTACTCACTCCCCACGGGGTATTCGATGTGGGCGAACTTCGTCAACGACGACATCCTCGCCGAGTACGATCTCACCGCCCCCGAGGGCGGGTCGACCTTCGACGCGTTCGACACCTGGATGGCCGACGTCACCGACACCACCGGGGGCGCGGTGTACGGCGGCACCGACTACACGCAGCGCATCCAGGTCTTCGAACTCGTCCTCCGCGCGAACGGAGGCAACCTGTACACCGAGGACGGCGAGCTCGGATTCACCGAGGACGAGCTCCGCGGTTTCTGGGCGTCGGGCGACGACATCCGCGACGGGGTGACCGTGCCGCAGGTGCAGCTCGAGGAGATCAGTCCCGTCTCCGGATTCGGCGCGGGCCTGACGGCGAGCGAGATGAGCTGGAGCAACTTCCTCGGCGGGTATCTCGCCGACTCCGGTGCGGAGTCGATCTCGATCGTCGCGCCGCCCACCGCCGTCGAGGGGTCGAAGGACCTGTACCAGCAGGGCGGGCTCCAGATCGCCATCGCGGCGAACACCGACGAGCCCGAGGCCTCGGCGATCTTCCTCGACTACATCGTCAACAGCCCCGAGGCGGGCGAGATCTTCGGCACGACGCTCGGATTCCCCGCCTCCACCAGCAAGCTGGAAGGCACCACCCTGGAGGGCGTCGACAAGCAGGTCGCGGATTACATCGCCTCGGTCGCCGACCGCGTCGGCGAGGCCCCGCCCGTGCCTGTGATCGGCTACGGCTCGCTCGAGCAGACCTTCTGGGATCTCGGCAAAGAGCTGGGACTCGGCACCGTCACCGTCGACGAGGCGGTCGACCGCTTCTTCACCGAGGCGGACGTCATCCTCCAGTGAGACCCGGTGGGGTGCGGGCGATCCGCGCGCACCCCACCGACCACACCGGTCGAGTATGTTGCAAGCGACCACATTTCCCCATCCCCCGGAGAATCCATGTCTGACACCACCGCGCGCCTGGACCCTTACCTCGAGATCGCCCCGATCGACCGCCGCATCTTCGGCGGATTCGTCGAGCATCTCGGACGCCACATCTACGATGGCATCTTCGAGCCCGGCCACCCCACCGCCGACGGGAGCGGCTTCCGTCAGGACGTCATCGACCTCGTCCGCGAGCTCGGCGTCAGCACCATCCGCTACCCCGGCGGCAACTTCGTCTCGGGCTACCGCTGGGAAGACGGGATCGGCCCGATCGAGGAGCGTCCGCGCCGGCTCGATCTCGCCTGGCACGCCACGGAGACCAACCGGATCGGACTGCACGAGTTCCAGCAGTGGCTCGACGCGGTCGGCAGCGACCTGATGCTCGCGGTGAACCTCGGTACGCGCGGCACGGCCGAGGCGCTGGACCTTCTCGAGTACGCGAACACCATCGTGCCGACGGCGTGGACCGAGCTGCGCGCGGCCAACGGCCACCCCGAGCCCTTCGCGGTGAAGATGTGGTGCCTCGGCAACGAGATGGACGGACCCTGGCAGCTCGGGCACCGGAACGCCGAAGACTACGGCAAGCTCGCCTCGCGGACCGCCAAGGCGATGCGCCAGCTCGACCCGTCGGTCGAGCTCGTCGCGTGCGGATCGTCCGGCCGCACGATGCCGACCTTCGGCTCGTGGGAGCGCGAGGTGCTGCAGCACACGTTCGACGACGTCGACTTCATCTCCTGCCACGCCTACTACCAGGAGCGCGACGGCGACGCGCAGGAGTTCCTCACCTCGGGCGAGGACATGGCCCGCTTCATCGCCTCGGTCGTCGCGACCGCCGACCACGTCGCCGCCGAGCGCAACAGCGACAAGCGCATCATGATCTCGTTCGACGAGTGGAACGTCTGGTACCTGGACCGCTGGGAGGCCCAGCAGAAGCAGTACGGCCCCGACGAATGGCCGATCGCTCCGCGCCAGCTCGAGGACTCCTACAGCGCGCTGGATGCCGTCGTCTTCGGCGACCTCATGATCACCCTCCTCCAGCACGCCGACCGGGTGCGCTCGGCATCCCTCGCACAGCTGGTCAACGTGATCGCTCCGATCATGACCGAGCCGGGCGGACCGACCTGGCGGCAGACGACCTTCTTCCCGTTCTCGCTCACCTCGCGCCTCGCGCAGGGACGCGCGGTGCGCGTGCCGGTCACCACCGGCACTGTACCGAGCGCCCGGTTCGGCGACGTTGCGGCGGTGAACGCCGTCGCGACGATCGACGACGATGGCGTGACGCTGTTCCTCGTGAACCGCTCCGTGAACGACGCGACGGACGTGCGGGTTGACCTGTCCCCGCTCGGCGCCGCCGGTCTCGCCGTCGTCGAGGCGCACCTCCTTCACGAGGACGACCTCGCCGCAGCCAACACGCTCGAGAACACCGAGCGCGTCGGCATCCGGCGGGCGGACGCCCGGATGACGGATGCCGAACTCACCGTCGCACTGCCGCCGGTGTCGTGGGCCGCGATCCGGCTGGGCTCGGCGTGAGCGCCGCCGCACGGGCGCGGGTTCGCGCCGACACGGCGCCCGTGC
Source organism: Microbacterium sp. NPDC077184 (assembly GCF_040687055.1). NCBI lineage: Bacteria > Bacillati > Actinomycetota > Actinomycetes > Micrococcales > Microbacteriaceae > Microbacterium > Microbacterium sp. NPDC077184. The sequence goes on along the minus strand of NZ_JBFBMM010000001.1, from coordinate 61,546 downwards.
GGCGTCCCGCGATGGGGAACGACATCGACGCCCGGCCGGGGCTCGAGGTCACCAGCGCCGCACTCCTCCGCGACGGCCGCCCGTGGCTCCCGGTGTCGGGCGAGCTGCACTACACACGAGTGCCCCGGGCGCGCTGGACCGAACGGATCCGGCTCATGCGCGCGGGCGGGATCGACGTCGTGTCGACCTACGTCCCGTGGATCCACCATCAGCCCGAGCCGGGGCCACCCGACTTCCGCGGCGGGCTCGACGTCGCGGCGTTCGTGGACGCCGTCCGCGCCGAGGGCCTCGAGCTCGTGCTGCGGATCGGCCCGTGGGCGCACGGCGAGCTCCGTAATGGCGGCTACCCCGACTGGGTGCAGGCGCTTCCCGTCCGGCATCGTACGGACGACCCGGCCTATCTCGCGGTGGTGCGGGACTGGTTCGGCGCGCTCGGGGCGGCGCTCGACGGACGCGCGCGCCCCGAGAACATCCTCGGCATCCAGCTCGAGAACGAGCTCTACGACCAGCCCGACCACATCGTCACCCTGAAGGGTCTCGCCCGGGAGGCCGGGCTCTCGGCCCCGCTGTGGACGGCGACGGCGTGGGGGTCGGCGCAGCTTCCGGAGGGCGAGGTCGTCCCGCTCTGGGGCGGGTACGGCGACGGCTTCTGGGTGGACCCCGACCAGCCGTGGGATGACACCTTCCGTGCGCACTTCTTCTTCTCCGACCGCTGGGACGATCCCGGGATCGGCGCCGACCTGCGGGCCACGGAGGTCGCCGCCGCCGCTGCCGCGTCCGAACTGTTCCCCCGCGCCACGTGCGAGGTCGGCGGCGGCATGGCGACCGCGTACCACCGCCGCCCGCGCCCGGCCGCGGCCGACATCGCCGCCGTGGCGCACGCGAAGCTCGGCAGCGGATCGGCCTGGCAGGGCCTCTACATGTACGCCGGCGGGGCGAACCCGACCCTCGGCACCGCCGAGACCCAGGCGACTGGGTACCCCAACGACCTGCCGGAGCTCAGCTACGACTTCCACGCCCCGATCGGCGAAGCCGGACGCGTCGCGCCGTCGCACGCGGCGCTGCGCCTCCAGCACGCGGTGGTCGAGGCGTTCGGCTCCGACCTCGCGACGATGCCGACGACGTTCCCGGACGTCGCACCCGCGGGCGTGCGCGACCGCACGACGCCGCGATGGGCGGTCCGCAGCGACGGGACCCGTGGGTTCCTCTTCGTCGGGTGGCAGCAGCCGTACGAGCCGCTGGACGATCTGCCCGGCATCCGTTTCCGCGTCGAGACCGACGAGCGGACATGGGAGGTGCCCGACCGCGCGGTGACCATCCCGGCCGGCACCCTCGCGTGCTGGCCGCTCGGGCTGACGCTCGGCGGGGTGGAGGTCGCGTGGGCGACGGCGTCGCTCGTCACCGTCCTCGACGGCGTGGCCGACGCGGGCGCGGGCGCCGTGCCGACCCTCGTGCTGCGCGAGGACGCGGGGATCGAGGTCCGCGCCGAGATCGACGGTGCCGTCCGGATCCTGCGTCCGAGCATGGACCCGGTGCGCGTGACCGGCGCCGACGGAGCGCTCGACCTCCTGGTCGTGCCCGCGCACCTCGCCGCCGATCTGTGGGTGGTCGACGCCGCGACGGGACGGCGACGCCTCTTCCTTGCGCGCGACGAGCTGACCTGGGATCCCACCGGCACCGTGTCGGTGCGGACCGAGGCGCAGTCGCCCGACGTTCTGGAGTATCTGCCCGGGGCCCGCCGCTGGCGCCGCCCGGTGTGGTCCGCACCGGTGGGCGGCTGCACGGCGACGGTGGTCCCGGAGCAGATCCGCGCGGGTATGACGCCGGATGCCGGTGGCTACGGCGCCCGTGACAGCCGGCACACCGCCCCCGACCGCTCGGTCATCGACGCCCAGGCCGCGGTGCATCGCCTGCACCTCCCCCACTCCGTCGGAGCGGACGCGACCCTGCGGATCGACTGGGCGGGAGACATCGCCCAGCTCCGCGCCGACGGGCGCGTCGTCGCGGACCGGTTCTGGGACGGCTCGCCGTTCGTCGTCGACCTCGACGACCTCGGCATCGACCCCGACACCGACCTGCAGCTGTGGATCCTGCCGCTGCGCACGGATGCCGGCATCCACCTCCCCGCCGATGCGGCGCAGCGACTCGCGAGCGCGGCCGGCGACGGAGCGTCCGCGCTGTGCGCGCTGGACGGAGCCCGCGTCGCCACTCCCGGGCGCGGGGCCGAAAAGGACGCCGCGGGAGGGCGCTGACGCTCCCGTCCACTGGGAAAGCGCTTGCGGATCGCCGATCCGCCGTGGCACACTGGAACAAGTTGGAAAGCGTTTACCGATCCTCTCGGATCGGTCCCCCGCCTCGGCGGGTCACACCCGCAGAAAGAAGGCCACCGTGAGCGACACCGCCCTCGCCCCCGCCGTCACCCCGGCATCCGTCGACCGTCCCGCCGTCCGCGAGGTCGGCATCATCATGAACGGCGTCTCGGGTCGCATGGGGTACCGCCAGCACCTGGTCCGCTCGATCCTCGCGATCCGCGACGCCGGCGGCATCGTGCTCCCCGACGGCACGCGCCTGACGGTGAAGCCGCTCCTGGTCGGGCGCAGCGCGGTCAAGCTCGCCGAGCTCGCCGCCCGCCACGGCATCGAGGACTACACCACCGATCTCGACGCCGCCCTCGCCGACCCGCGCTGGGAGATCTACGCCGACTTCCTGGTGACGAAGGCCCGCTCGTCGGCCCTCCGCAAGGCGATCGCCGCCGGCAAGACGATCTACACCGAGAAGCCCACCGCCGAGACCGCCGACGAGGCGCTGGAGCTCGCGAAGCTCGCCGCCGCCGCCGGCGTGAAGACCGGCGTCGTCCACGACAAGCTCTACCTCCCCGGTCTGCAGAAGCTCAAGCGCCTCATCGACTCCGGCTTCTTCGGCCGCATCCTGTCGGTGCGCGGCGAGTTCGGCTACTGGGTCTTCGAGGGCGACTGGCAGCCCGCGCAGCGTCCGAGCTGGAACTACCGCGCCGAAGACGGCGGCGGGATCATCGTCGACATGTTCCCGCACTGGAACTACGTGCTGGAGAACCTCTTCGGCGAGGTCAAGAGCGTCTACGCGCAGGCATCCGTGCACATCGCCGACCGCTGGGACGAGAACGGCGAGCACTACACCGCCACCGCGGAGGATGCCGCGTACGGGATCTTCGAGATCGACGGCAACGCTTCGGGCGAGCCGATCGTCGCGCAGATCAACTCCTCCTGGACGGTGCGCGTCAACCGCGACGAGCTCGTGGAGTTCCACGTCGACGGCACGCACGGCTCGGCCGTGGTCGGGCTCTTCGGCGCGAAGATCCAGCACCGCAACGCCACCCCGAAGCCCGTGTGGAACCCCGACCTCGCCGACGACCACGATTACGACGCCGACTGGGCCGAGGTGCCCACCAACGACGTCTTCCAGAACGGGTTCAAGCAGCAATGGGAGGAGTTCCTCCTCTCCTACGCCCTCGGCACCGACTACGCTTTCGACCTCCTCTCCGGCGCCCGCGGCGTGCTTCTCGCCGAGGCGGGACTCCGCTCGAGCCGCGAGGGCCGCAAGGTCGAGCTGACCGCGCTGAGCCTGGACTGACCCGTGGGCGACCTCACCCTCCTCGCTCCCGACGGCGCGCTCTCGCGCGTCGCCCTGCCCGACGCGCCGGCCTACGCCCGGCCGACGGCGCCGCTCCGCTCGCGCGTGGCCTACGCCGCCGCGCACGTGGTGCCGCGGGTCGCGGGTGACAACACCCCGGGGCGCCCCGCCGACATCGACTGGGACGCCACCCTCGACTTCCGCCGCTCCGTGTACGGGTGGGGGCTCGGCGTCGCCGACGCGATGGACACCGCCCAGCGGAACATGGGCCTCGACGCCGCCGCGACGCGCGAGCTCATCGCCCGGTCGGCGGAGGTCGCCCGCGAGAGCGGCGGCCGGGTCGTCGTCGGAGTCAACACCGACCACGTCGAGGAGGAGCGCATCCCGCTCCGCGCCGTGACCGACGCCTTCCTCTCCCAGCTGGCCTTCACCGAGGAGCAGGGGGCCGGGCCGGTCCTCATGGCCTCGCGCCATCTGGCGCGCGCCGCGGAATCGGCCGAGGACTACCGCCGCGTCTACCGCGAGGTGCTGCAGGCGGCATCCGGGCCGGTCGTGCTGCACTGGCTGGGCACCGCGTTCGACCCGACCCTCGAGGGGTACTTCGGCTCCAGCGACTGGCGTGCGGCATCCGCTGTCCTGCTCGAGATCATCGAGGAGAACGTCGACAGGGTCGCCGGGGTGAAGATGAGCCTCCTGGATGCCGCGTCCGAAGTGTCGGTACGCGAGCGCCTGCCCGAGGGCGTGCGCATGTTCACCGGCGACGATTTCAACTACGTCGGCCTCATCGGCGGGGCCTCGGTCCCGGGCGCGGTCCAGCCCGCGCGCGACGCGGGGGCGCGGCACCAGCACTCCGACGCGCTGCTCGGCGCGTTCGCGGCGCTCGCCCCCTCCGCCTCTGCGGCGATCCAGGCGCTCGATGCGGACGACCCCGACCGGTACCTCGCGATCCTCGGGCCCACCGAGGAGCTCAGCCGGCAGATCTTCGCCGCGCCGACCTTCTACTACAAGACCGGGGTCGCGTTCCTGTCGTGGCTGAACGGACACCAGACCGCCTTCCAGATGGTCGGGGGCCTGCACTCCGCGCGGAGCCTTCCGCACCTCTCCCGCGTCGTCGAGCTCGCCGCCGGCTGCGGCGCGCTGGAGGATCCTGAGCTCGCCGCCGATCGCTGGCACGGGATGCTGCGCGTGAACGGGGTCGACGCGTGAGCGCGGCATCCGTCGGCGGGGTTTCGGGGACTTCGCGCCTGTCGATCAATCAGGGGACGATCAAGCACGCCTCCCTCGCCGAAGCACTGCGCGCGACGACGGATGCCGGGGTGCCGGCGATCGGACTGTGGCGCGAGCCGGTGCAGGAGGTCGGGCTCGACGTCGCCGCGTCGATGGTCGCCGACTCGGGACTGCGGGTGTCGACCCACTGCCGCTCGGGCTTCTTCACGATGCCCGAGGGTCCGGACCGTCGCGCCGGGATCGATGACAACCGCCGCGCGATCGAGGAGTGCGCGGCGCTCGCCGCCGCAGGGGCCGTGGGCTCCGTCGCGGTGCTGGTGCTCGTCGCCGGGGCGCTGCCGGACGGGTCGCGCGACCTCCTCGGGGCGCGCGCCCGGGTGCGCGACGCGATCGGCGAGCTCGCCCCGTTCGCCGCCGAGTCCGGGGTGCAGCTGGCGATCGAGCCGCTGCACCCGATGTACGCCTCCGACCGGTGCGTCGTCTCGACGCTCGGCCAGGCGCTCGACATCGCCGCGGACTTCGAGCCCACTGTCGTCGGCGTCACGGTCGACACCTTCCACATCTGGTGGGACCCCGATGTGCTTGCGCAGATCGCGCGGGCCGGCCGCGAGGGCCGGATCGCGACGTACCAGGTGTGCGACTGGAAGACGCCGCTGCCCGCGGACGTCCTCCTCAGCCGCCATTACCCGGGCGACGGCGTGATCGACTTCGCCTCTCTCACGCGCGCGGTCGAGGACACCGGATACGACCGCGACATCGAGGTCGAGATCTTCAACGCCGACATCTGGGCGCGGCCCGCCGCGACCATCGCGCGCGAGACCGCCGCATCCTTCGCCGCCGCCGTCGCCCCGCACCTCCGCACCCGCTGACCCCGCCTCCGTCCCCGTTCGGTGGCACCCCGTTCACTTGTCGCGTGTTGCGGGATTCGCGCCCCGCGACCCGCAGTAGGAGCCGAGTGAACCGGGGTGGGCGGCGTTGAGTGGCGCCTTCGCGCGGGTCGGCGCGCCGCGCACCCACGCGAAGGCGCCACCGAACAGGTGACCCATCCCGTTCAGTTGTCACCTCCTGCGGGTGTCGCGCCTCGCGACCCGCAAGAGGCGACGAGTGAACCGGGGGCTCACCCCTTGTGGAGAGCGCGGTAGGCGGTGGGGCTCACGCCGTGGGTCTTGCGGAACCGGCGGGAGAAGTAGAACGCGTCGTCCATGCCGACCTGCCGCGCGATCTCGGCGACGGTCAGGTCCGTCGTGTCGAGCAGGCGCCGGGCGCGCGCCATCTTCAGCGACAGGTGGTGGGCGACGACGCCCCCGCCGGTCGCCTGGCGGAAGAGCGCAGCCAGATGAGACGGCGAGACCCCCACGAGTGCGGCGAGCTCGCCGACCTGCACGTGCCCGTCGACGCGGTCCTTGAGATACCGCATCGCACGCTCGACCGGCGTGCCGTCCTCGGGCAGCAGCCGATCGACGGCGAGCTGGGTCATCAGGCGCCAGGCCATCCCGCTCGTCGCGACGAGCCGCGCGGGGGTCATGTCGCGCTCGAGCGACGTGACGATCTCATCGAGCAGCGCGGTGATGCGATCAAGCGACCGCAGCGACAGCAGGGGCGCATCGGAACGGATGCCGCAGGCCCCGACCAGCTCGTCGACATCACGTCCCCGCACGTGCACCCACCAGATCGTCCAGGGTTCCCCCTCGCTCGCCCCATAGGCATGGGGAGTCCCGGCGGGAAGGATGATCGCGCCGCCCGGCCCGATCCGCACCCGGGCGTCCTCGACCTCGAGCCATCCCGCGCCGCCGACGCACACGATGACGATCGTCTCGGCCGCACCCTCGTCGCGGCGCCGGGCGTGTTGAGCGGCCCGCGAGAAGAACCCGGCGTCGGTGACGAGGATCCGCCGGGTCACCCCGCGGGCGAGCGCCGCCTCGACCAGCGGTCGCGGCACGACGGCGAGCCTCTGGCGATCGAAGCCGTCGGCGCGTTCCATGGCGGCATCCTCTCACGCAAGGCCAGCTCACGACGCCGAGCGCGCGACCAGCGGATCGTCCAGGCCTCTCCCGCGATCACCCATGGTCCCGAGCGTCACGTCTTCGTACGCTCGACGCGTGACTCCCGACGACGCCGCCCCGAGCCGCATCGAGCTCCCCGCCGCCCCCGCCGATCAGCGGGCGATCCTCGACGCGGGCGGTGTCGCCTGCTGGAGCGAGCCGCTCACGATCGACACGTACGACGCGGGCGATCCCGACCCGTACCCGCTGTTCCTCGACCGCCGCGTGTACCAGGGCTCGAGCGGGCGGGTGTATCCGATGCCGATGATCGACCACGTCGCGCACGACAAGCGGCCGCGGTCGTGGCAGGCGATCCACCTCGAGAACGCCTACGTCCGCCTCGTGCTGCTCCCCGAGCTCGGCGGCCGCATTCATATCGGCTTCGACAAGGTCGCCGGGTACGACTTCTTCTACCGCAACAACGTCATCAAGCCCGCGCTCGTGGGCCTCGGCGGCCCGTGGATCTCGGGCGGCGTGGAGTTCAACTGGCCACAGCACCACCGGCCCGCCACCTTCCTCCCCGTCGACACCCGGATCGAGCGCGAGCCCGACGGCGCGGTCGTGGTGTGGCACAGCGACCTCGACCCGCTCCAGCGGATGCGCGGCTCGCACGGCATCCGTCTGCGTCCCGGCTCGTCGCTCATCGAGGCGGAGGTCGCGCTCCACAACCGCACCGACACGATGCAGACGTTCCTGTGGTGGGCGAACGTCGCCGCGCGCGCGCACGAGCGCTACCAGTCGTTCTTCCCCGATGACGTCGGCTTCGTCGCCGACCACGCCCGCCGTGCGGTCACCGCCTTCCCCCGCGCCGACCGCCCGTACTACGGCGTCGACTACCCGGCCCTCGCCGCCGAGACTCCGGACGCCGACCGCATCGACGTCTACAGCAACATCCCCGTACCGACGTCGTACATGATCACCGACACCGACGACGCGTTCTTCGGCGGCTACGACCACGCCGCCGACGCCGGGTTCGTCCACTGGGCCGACCCCGCCCTCTCGCCCGGCAAAAAGCAGTGGACCTGGGGCACCGGCGAGATCGGACGCGCCTGGGACGCGCAGCTCACCGACGACGACGGCCCCTACGTCGAACTGATGGCGGGCGTCTACACCGACAACCAGCCCGACTTCGCGTGGCTCGCGCCGGGAGAGACGAAGCGCTTCAGCCAGTTCTGGTACCCGATCCACGCGATCGGCGCGGCTCGTCAGGCGACGACGGATGCCGCGGTCTCGGTCGACGGCGACGGACGCGTCGGCGTCCTGACCACCCGCATCCGGTCCGTCGTGGTGACGGTTCACGACCGCCTCGGGAACACGCGCACGCGCACCGCGACCGTCGGCCCGGACGCGCCCCTGCTGCTGACGCGCGAACGCGACGATCGCCCCGCGGGCGGGATTACGCGCGTGACCGTGGAGGATGCCGACACCGGCGCGCAGCTGGTCGAGTGGCGGGAGCGGCCCACGCCCACGCGCGAACCCTGGGTGGCGACCGCTCCCCCGCAGCCGACGGAGATCGCGTCGACCGATGAGCTGCTCGTCACCGCGACGCACCTCGAGCAGTACCGGCATCCGACCCGCGACGCCGTTCCGTACCTGCGGGAGGTGCTCGGGCGCGACCCGGGCGAGCACCGCGCCGCGACCGCCCTGGCCGCGTGGCACCTCCGTCGCGGCGAGGACGACGCGGCATCCGCTCACCTCGACGTCGCCCTCGCGCGCCAGACCCGACGGAACCTCAACCCCCGCGACGGCGAGGCGCTGTACCTCGCCGGCCTCGTCGCCGAGCGGCGGGGCGACCTCGACACCGCCGACCGCCGCCTCGCGCGCGCGGCCTGGAACACGGCGTGGGCGGCGCCGGCGTCCCTCGCGCGGGCGCGCCTCGCGCTCCGCACGCGCCGGCACGCCGATGCCCTGCGGCTCGCGACCGACGCGGGCGACATCCCCGAGGCGCGCCGGCTCGTCGCCCTCACGCTGGTCCGGCTCGGGAAGCGGGCCGACGCCGAAGGCCACGTGCGCCGGCTCCTGGACGACGACCCGCTGGATGCCGGCACCGCGATCCTCGCGCGGGCGCTGGGGCTCGCGGCATCCGTCTCCCTCCCGGCGCCGTCCGCAGATCCGCGCGCCGTGCTCGACGTCGCCGGCGAGTTCGCCCGCGCGGGAGCGTACGCGGAAGCCCTCGCCGCCACGGATTCCCCCACGCCCGCGCCGCCGGAGACCCCGACCGCGTTCGGCAACATCGCGCCCCTCCGTCACGTCCTCCGGGCCGCGTGGGCGGATGCCGCGGGTGACGACGCAACCCGTGACGCCGAGCACGCCGCCCTCGCCTCGGCGTCGCTCGCGCTCGCCTTCCCCGCCGGCCTCGACGTCTACGACGCGATGACCCGGCTCGCGGCATCCGTCTCCGCGCCCGACGCCGCGCGCACCGTCGCCCGCGCCCTTCGGGGCATGTGGCTGCTCGACGCCGGCCGCGACGCCGACGCCCTCGCCGATCTCACCGCGGCGACGGATGCCGGACTCGACGACCCCGTCGCGTGGCGCAACCGCGCCCTGGCGATCGTCCGCACCGGCGGATCCCTCGACGACGCCGATCGGGCCTTCGCCGCGGCGATCGCCCTCCGCCCCGACGGGCGCCTGCTGTTCGAGCGCGACCTCCTCGGCGCGGTCGCGGGGCGGACCGCGGACGACCGCCTGGCGCTCCTCGAGAAGCACACCGACGTGCTGCCGACCCGCGACGACCTCGCGCTCGCCCACGTGACGCTGCTGCTCGAAGCGGACCGCATCGACGAGGCCTGGCACATCCTCACCACGCGCACCTTCCGTCCGTTCGAAGGCGGCGAGGGGCGGGTCATCGCCGCGTACGACCGTGCCGCGTGCCTCCTCGCGCGGCGCTTCCTCGACGAGGGCGAGACGGATGCCGCGATCGCCCTGCTGGAGGAGGGCATCGTCGTGCCTCCGCACCTCGGCGAGGGCCGGCATCCGGCCGAGCGTCCGACCGAGCGCCTCGTGCTCCTCGGGGACGCGCACGCCGCGGCCGGCGATCGCGACGCGGCGCGGCGGGCGTGGGAGGCGGCGTGCGCCGACACCCCGTACGCGGTCGGCGAGCGCGCCCTCGCCGAGGCGGATGTCTGGGTCGGGATCGCCCACACCCGTCTCGGGGATCTCGACCGCGCCCACGCCCTCTGGGATGCGCTCGACGCGCGCGCCGACGAACTCGACCGCGCGCGCGATGCGGTCGACTACTTCGCCACGTCCCTCCCGGAGCTCGTGGTCTTCGACGCCGACACGGCCGCGGCTCGCGCGGCGACGGCGGCGCGCCTGCGCGCGGGAGCCGCGGCGGGGCGCGCCCTGTCGGATACCGCCACCGCCGAGAGGACCCCCGCATGAGCGACCGCTACCTGGGTTCCGGTACGATCCCCGAAATCCGCGAGGGCCTCACCGGCGCGGTGCCCGCGCATCTCCCCGAACGCCTGACGATCAGCCTGTGGGACTTCTCCTGGTACACCCGTGCCGGGAGCGGCGACGTGTACGCCGACCTGGACGCGGCCGTCGCCGACGCCGCGTCCCTCGGGTACAACACCCTCCGCATCTGCGCCGCGCCGCTGCTGCTCTTCGGCGACCTGGGCCTGGAGGAGCAGGCCCTCGCGATCGAGGGGCTCGGCGCGGCGCCCGACGGCGGGTTCTACGGTCAGCGCACCCGCTGGTACGACGCCCCGGGTGGGTACACGCTCGATCTCCGCGCCCATCTGCTCGCCCTCTTCGCCGCGTGCGAGCGCCACGGGATGGTCGTGATCCTCGCGAGCTGGGAGTACCAGCAGTCCCCGGCGTTCGCCGCGTCGTCGGCGTGGTTCGACGCGATCGACGCCGTTCCGCTCGCCGAGCGCTACCGGGTGCTCGCGGCAGCCTGGGACCGCCTGATCGCCTTCCTCACCGCGCACGGGCACCGCGAGCGCATCGCCCTGGTCGAACTCCACAACGAGGTCGACTTCTCGATCCTCCCGGCGCTTGCCGACGGCGGCGTCGAGCAGGTGTCATGGCTGCTGTCGCGGCATCCGGACCTCCTCATCACGGCCAGCTACGGCAAGCCGCCGCACCTCGCGATGCACCGCGTCCCCGAGGGGATCGGCGCCGCGCAGTTCCACGTCTACAGCTACGGCGTGCTGGATGCCCTGCAGAAGAGGATCGACATCCGTTCCGAGGGGAGCGCGGACTTTCCCAACGCACAGCTGCGCGCCCTGCTGCGGGCGGACGCGCCCACGGTCGCCGGATACGGGCGCGCCGCGGAGTGGAAGTACCGCGCGACCGTCGTGACGGATCAGATGATCTACGGCTACGACTGGATCGATCCGGATGCCTGGGACGGATGGCTGCGGGAGCACGAGGGTCCGTATCTGGAGGTGATGCGGCGCGAGATCGAGTCGCGGGTGATCGCGATCGCGGAGTGGGCGCGCGCGCAGCGGATCCCGGCGCTGGTCGGCGAGGGGTGGGTGGGGTACACCCCGCTCCACGGCACGTTCGAGGAGGGGCCGACGGGCCGCGCGCTCGCCGAGCACGGGGTCGAGACCGCGCTCGAGTACGGCGTGTGGGGCGTGGTGCTGTGCTCGAACGCCGCTCCGCACCACCCGATGTGGCAGCAGCGCGCCTGGCAGCGCGCGCAGAACGCCCGCATTCTCGCCCACCCGGTCGACGCGTAGCCGTTCAGTGGCGCCTTCGCGCGGGTCACGGCGGCGCACACCCGCACGAAGGCGCCACTGAGCGGAGGAAGGCGCGCGAGGCAGGGCGACACGCGGGAGGTAAGCGTTTCCTGACGCCGGGGCATCGCGGGGGTGGCGCTCTAGACTCGGGCGCGTGAGCGAGATCATCGCGCCCTCCCGAAGCGCTGCCACCCTGCACGACGTGGCGCGCGAGGCCGGCGTATCCCTGGCGACCGCGTCCCGCGTGCTCAACGGCTCGACCCGCAAGGTCGCCGAGAGCTATCGCGAGCGCGTCGAGGCCGCCGCCGAGAAGCTCGGCTACACCGCGAACCTCTCGGCTCAGGCGACCGCGCGCGGCACCTCCGCGATCGTCGCACTGCTCGTCGCCGACATCGCCGACCCCTACTTCGGCCAGCTCGCCTCCGGCGTCGCCCGCGGCGCCGACGAAGCGGGCCTCGTCGTCACGATCGCCATCACCGAACGCGACGCCCAGCGCGAGACGCGTCTGGTGAGGGCCCTTCGCGGCCAGCGTCCGCGCGGCCTCATCCTCGCCGCATCCCGCACCGACGGCCCGGACTCCGTGGGGCTGGATGCCGAGCTCACCGCCTTCTCGGCCGGCGGGGGGCAGATCGTCTCCCTCGGCCCCGACGGCCCGGGCCGCGCGGTGTCGGTCGACAACGTCGGCGGGGCGACGGCGCTCGGCGCGCAGCTGGCGGCGCTCGGCTACACGCGCGCGGTCATCGTCGCCGCGGGGGTCGGCATCCGCACGTCCGACGATCGCGTCGCCGGCTTCACCGCCGGCTTCACCGGGGCCGGCGGTGAGATCCAGGAGGTCGTGCGCGGCGGGTTCACGCGCGACGCCGGCTACGACACCGCGCGCGCGCTCCTCGAGCGCGGCCTGGAACCCGGCACCCTCGTCTTCGGCATCAGCGACGTCGTGGCGATCGGCATCATGTCGGCGGTGCGGGATGCCGGGCTCCGCGTGGGCTCAGACATCGCGGTCGCCGGCTTCGACGACATCGCCACGGGCCGCGACATCCGTCCGGGGCTGACGACGGTGCGCGTGCCGCTGGAGGACCTCGGCTACCGCGCCCTGCACGCCGCCGTCGATGCGGAGTGGGCCCCCGACCCGCAGCCGCTCCCCCTCGAGGTCATCGTGCGCGGGAGCACACCGCCACGCAGCTGATGGTCCGCCGTCCCGCCGTCGTGACGATCGCCGACGTCGCCGCGCGTGCCGGCGTCTCGCTGTCGACCGTCTCGCGCGCATTGAACGGCAACCCGACGGTCGATCCGGCCCTCGCCGCGCGCGTGCGCGCCGCCGCCGCGGAGCTGGACTACACCGCCAACCCGTGGGCGCGGAGTCTCGTGTCGGGGCGAACGCAGACGATCGCCGTCGTCGTTCCGGACCTCGCCAATCCCACCTTTCAGACGATCCTGCGCGGACTCGGCCGCGCGGCCTCCGCCGACGACTTCCACGTGCTCGTGTCCGACTCAGCCGAGTCCGTCGACGCCGAACGCACCCTCGCCACGACGACACGGCGGCGCACCGACGGCGTCATTCTCTGCGCCCCGCGGATGCCGCAGCCCGACCTCGACGCCCTCGCGGCGACGCTCACCCCGCTCGTGCTCATCAATCGCACCTCCCCCGAGGTCGCGAGCGTCCGCGCCGACTACGGCAGCGCTCTCCGCGCCCAGCTCGACGACCTGCATCGGCTCGGACACCGCCGGATCGTGTACCTCGCCGGCGCCCCGGGCAGCGCCTCGGGGGCGCAGCGCGCGGATGCGCTCGACGCGTTCGCCGCGGCGCACCCCGAGGTCGATCTGCGTCGCCTCCCCTGCGGAGTGGATGCGGATGCCGGGGCCGCCGCCGCCGACGCCGTGCTCGGCTCGGGAGCGACGGCCGCGCTCGCCTTCAACGACCTCGTCGCCGTCGGCCTCCTCGACGCGATCCGTCGCCGCGGATGCCGGGTTCCGGACGACCTGTCGATCGTGGGGTTCGACGACATCCCCTTCGCCCGCTTCACCACTCCGCCCCTCACGACGGCGGCCGTCCCCGCGGAGGAGCTGGGACGCGCGGCCTGGGTGCGGATGCGGGCCCTCCTCGCCGGCGAGGCGCCGCCGCCGTCGCTCACGCTCGTCCCGGAGCCGGCCGTGCGCGACACAGCCGGGCCACCGCCCTCCTGAGCGGGCCACCACCATCCTGACCAGCATCCGCCGCGCACATCGGGCGAGCGCTTTCCCGCATCGCCTGCTACTCTGAGAAAAGGTTTTCTGAAGGAGAGAGATGTCTCGTCGCCGCTACGCCCTCATCGGTGCGGGTCACCGCGCCCACATGTACGTCGACGCCCTGACAGGCCCCTACGCGGAGACCGCGGAGCTCGTCGCGATCTGTGAGCCGAACCCGGTCCGCGCCGCGTACCACGCGGACCGGGTCCATGCGGCGACGGGGGCCTCCCCCGCGGTGTACGGCCCCGACGACGTCGAGACGATGATCCGCACCGAGCGGGTCGATCGCGTGATCATCTGCGCGCGCGACGATCTGCATGCCCCGCTGATCGTGCGGTCGCTGGATGCCGGCGCCGACGCCGTCGTCGAGAAGCCGCTCACGATCGACGCCCCGAGCGCCGCAGCCATCGAAGACGCGATCGACCGCACCGGCCGCGACGTCGTCATCACCTTCAACTACCGCTACTCGCCGCGGAACTCCGCCCTGCGCGAGCTCATCCAGCGCGGAGAGATCGGTCGCGTCACCTCCGTCGACTTCTCGTGGATGCTCGACACCAAGCACGGCGCCGACTACTTCCGCCGCTGGCACCGCGAGAAGGAGCACTCCGGCGGGCTGCTCGTCCACAAGGCCAGCCACCACTTCGACCTGGTCAACTGGTGGATCCGCTCCGAGCCCCGCCGCGTGTTCGCCTCCGGCGGGCTTCGCTTCTACGGCGCGGAGAACGCCGCGGCGCACCGCGCGGACAGCGACCTGTTCGGTCTGGACATCCGCCAGGACGCGGTGCTCGGGGCGCTGTACGGCGAGGCCGCGGCGCACGACGGCTACCGCCGCGACCGGGACGTGTTCTCCGAGGGCATCACGATCGAGGACAACCTCGCCCTCGTCGTCGACTACGCCTCCGGCGCGACGCTCAGCTACTCCCTCAACGCCCACGCGCCGTGGGAGGGGTACCGCGTCGCGGTCAACGGCACCGAGGGCCGCGCCGAGCTCGAAGTCGTCGAGCGCGGGGCGGTGCTGCCCGACGAGGGTCTGCACCCCGTGCTCGATCCGAGCGCGACGGATGCCGGATCCTCCGGATCGCTGCGCGCGGAGGGCGAGCGCCTCCTCGTGCAGCGCCACTGGGAGGCTGCGCGCGAGGTCGAGATCCCGGACGCCGGCGGCGGACACGGCGGCGGTGACCGCCTGCTCCTCGCCGACGTCTTCGAGGGCCCGGGCGACGATCCGCTCGGGCGCCCGGCCGACTGGCGCGACGGGGTCCGCTCGATCGCCGTCGGCATCGCCGGCAACCGCTCGCTCGAGACGGGCCAGGCGGTGCGGGTCGCCGAGCTCGGCATCCGTCTCCTCGCCGACGCTCCCGACGCGACCGCCGGGCGCACCGCGACCGCCGGGACGCCGGCGCCGTGAGCCGCATCGTCGTCACGGGCGGATCCGGCCGCCTCGGCCGCACCGTCGTGGCGGGCCTCGCCGCGTCCGGGCACGACGTGGTGAGCCTCGACCGCGCACGCCGCATCGACACGACGCCGTCCGTGGAGGGGGTCACCCACGTCGCCGTCGACCTCACCGACGCGGATGCAGCGCGGCAGGCCCTCGTCGACGCGCGCGCCGATGCGCTCATCCACCTCGCGGCGATCGCGGTCCCCTTCAGCGCCCCCGAGGACGTGATCCTCCGCACGAACACGACCCTCGCCCTCAACGTCCTCGGCGGGGCGGCGCGGTCCGGCATCCGTCGCATCGTCACCGCGTCGAGCCCGACGGTGCTCGGCTACGGCGCACCGAACGGCTGGCTGCCCGACCGCTTCCCGCTCGATGAGACGACCCCGACCCGCCCGTGGAACGCGTACGCGCTGTCCAAGCTCGTCGCCGAGCAGACGATCGCGATGCTCGCCCGCGAGGTGTCTCCCGACATCCGCTTCGCCGCGTTCCGACCCTGCTACGTCATCGCCCCGGAGGAGTGGCGCGGCGCCCCCACGCAGCAGGGCAACACCGTCGTCGAGCGCCTCGACGACCCCGCCCTCTCGGCGCCAGCGCTGTTCAATTACGTCGACGCGCGCGACGTGACCGCATTCGTCGAGGCCCTCCTCCCCGCGATGGGAGACCTGCCGCCCGCCGAGGTGTTCTTCGTCGGCGCCGCCGACGCCCTCGCCCGCGCCCCGCTCGCCGAGCTCCTCCCGCGGTTCCTCCCCGGATCCGACGCGCTCACCGCCGACCTCACCGGGACGACACCGGCGTTCTCCTCCGCGAAGGCGGAGCGGATGCTGGGCTGGCGCCCGACGCGATCCTGGCGGACCGAGCTCGCGGTCGCCGCCGCCACCGCCGCTTCCTCCCCCGCATCACGAAAGGACGTGCCGGCATGAACCTCGACGGCATCCTCTTCTTCCCCGTCACCCCGTTCGACGTCGCCGACCGCGTCGACGAGGACGTCCTCGCCGCGCACGTCGCCGCCGGCCTCGACCACGCTCCCGGTGCGGTGTTCCCCGCCTGCGGGACGGGCGAGCTCCACGCCCTCGCCGAGGGCGAGGCGGCGCGCGTGGTCCAGGTGGCGACGTCGACCGTTGCCGGACGTGTCCCGGTGATCGCGGGTACGGGCGGTCCGCTCGCGCACGCGATCCGCCTCGCGCGGGCGGCGGCGGATGCCGGTGCCGACGCCCTTCTGGTACTCCCGCCGTACCTCGTCGGGGGCCCGCAGGCGGGACTCGTCGCGTACGTCGAGGCGGTCGCGGGCGCCACCGACCTCCCCGTGATCGTGTACCACCGCGGGACGGCGCAGTTCTCCGTGGACAGCATCCGCACGCTCGCGCGGAATCCGAAGGTCATCGGGTTCAAGGACGGCGTCGGCGACATCGGCCTCGCGCAGCAGATCGTGCGCGCCGTCCGCGCCGAGGGCCGGGCGGACGTCGCGTTCTTCAACGGACTCCTCACCGCCGAACTGACCCAGGCCGCGTACCGCGGCATCGGCATCCCGCTGTACTCCTCGGCGGCGTTCGCGATGATCCCCGAGGTGGCCGACGCCTACTACCGCGCGTACGTCGACGGCGACGAAGACCGACGCCTCGCGCTCCTCGACGGGTTCTACGCCCCGCTCGTCGCGCTCCGCGACGAGACGCCCGGATTCGGGGTGTCCCTCGTCAAGGCGGGCCTGCGCCTCGGCGGCCTCCCCGTCGGATCCGTCCGGGCACCGCTGGTCGACCCGAGCCCCGCCCAGGAGGCGCACCTCGCCGACATCCTCGCCGCCGGACGGGCCCTGGTGTGAGCACCGGTGTGATCACGCTCCGCTCGCTCGATGCGCGGCTCCTGCGCGTGCCGCTGACGCGCCCGTGGGGAACGGAGGTGACCTCGGTCGGCGTCGTCGCGACCCACGTCGTCCGCAGCGACGACGCCGAGGGCTGGGGCTTCTCGTGGACCCCGCAGATCGGCGCCGAGGCGGTGCACGCCCTCCTCGTGAACGACATCGCCCCGGTCGCCGTCGGCGGTTCCGGCGAGCCGGGCGAGGGGTGGCTCCCGACGTGGCGGCACCTGCACGAAGCCGGCGGCGGCGGACTCACCACCATCGCCCTCGCCGGTCTCGACCTCGCGCTGTGGGACGCCGCCGCGCGCGCCGCCGACGCGTCGGTCTCGGGCTGGCTCGGTCCGCAGCGCGACACCGTCCGCGCCTACGGCAGCGGCGTGAACCTCCACTACCCGATCGACGAGCTGGTCGCCCAGGCCGAGCGATGGACGGATGCCGGATTCGACGCGGTGAAGGTGAAGGTCGGCAAGCCCGACGTCGCCGAAGACCTCGACCGCCTGCGCGCGGTCCGCGCGGTGATCGGCCCCGACCGCGCGCTGATGATCGACGCGAACCAGCGGTGGGAGCTCGACCGCGCCACCGCCGCCCTCGAGGTCCTCGCGGAGGTGTCTCCGGCGTGGATCGAAGAACCCCTGCGCGCCGAGGACCTGTGGGGGCACACCGAGCTCGCCCGGCGGCTCGCCGCGTCGAGCGGCATCCCGATCGCCGTCGGCGAGAACCTGCACACCGTGCACCGGTTCGACGAGTACCTCCGCGCGGGCGCCGCGCAGATCGTGCAGCCGAACATCGTCCGAGTCGGTGGGATCACCCCGTTCCTCGGGATCGCGGCGATCGCCGCCGAGTACGGCGCCGCCCTCCACCCCCATCTGCTGCCGGAACTGTCGACCCAGATCGCCCGCACGCTCCGGGCGACCCCGGGCGTCGCGGAGCCGATGGTGGAGGACGTCGAGGATGCCGGCTTCGGCGACCTCGGCGCGCTCCGCGATCCGTCCCCGGTCACCGTCCACGACGGATACGCCGTCGAGAACCCCCACGTGGGGCTCGGCATCCGTTTCCGCTAAGCCCTCCGCACGCCGCTTCGAAAGGACCCGCCATGAGCACCACGATCGCCGAGCTGGAAGAGCGCACCGCCGCCGCCGAGGCCGCCGCGCCCGCGTGGCGCGCGGCGAGCGCCGGAACCCGCGCCACGTGGCTCCGCGCCGCCGCCGAGGCGCTGGACGCCCACGCCGACGAGCTCGTCCCCCTCGCCGACGCCGAGACCCGCCTCGGCGAGACGCGGCTGCGCGGCGAAGTGGCGCGGACGAGCGGACAGCTGCGTCTGTTCGCCGGCGTCGTCGAGGAGGGCGCGTACCTCGAGGCGATCGTCGACGACGCCGATGCCGCGGCCACCCCGCCGCGGCCCGAACTCCGACGGATGCTCACGGGCGTCGGTCCGGTGGCGGTGTTCTCGGCTTCGAACTTCCCCTTCGCCTTCTCCGTCGCCGGCGGCGACACCGCCTCCGCGCTCGCCGCAGGCAACCCCGTGATGGTCAAGGCCCACTCCGGACACGTGCGCCTGTCGCGGCGGACGGCCGAGATCGTCACCGCCGCGCTCGTGGCCGCCGGCGCGCCGGTCGGGTCGCTCGGGCTCGCCGAGGGTCGCGAGGCCGGCGAGGCGCTGGTGCGGCATCCGTCGGTCCAGGCCGTCGGGTTCACCGGCTCGGTCTCGGGCGGACGGGCACTGTTCGACCTCGCGGCCGGCCGGCCCGATCCGATTCCGTTCTACGGCGAGCTCGGGAGCGTCAACCCCGTCATGCTGACCGCGGGCGCCGTCGCGGCGCGCGGACCGGCCCTCGCGGAGGGACTCGTCGGGTCGTTCACGCTCGGCGTCGGACAGTTCTGCACCAAACCCGGCGTGGTCTTCGTGCCGCGCACGGCGGGATTCGCCGAGCTCGTCGCGCCGCGGGTCGCGGGCGCAGCAGGCGGGCACCTGCTGACCGACCGCATCACCGAGGCCTTCCCCGAGGGCCTCGCGCACCTCGAGGCCGACCCGTCGGTCACGGTGGTTGCGCGGGGAGACGTCGGCGGTGCCGGGGGTTCCGGGGGCGCGACGCCGACCGTGCTCGCGACGGATGCGGCGGCCGTCGCCGCACGCCCCGACACCCTGCTGGAGGAATGTTTCGGACCGGTCACCCTGCTCGTGCACTACGACGGGCCGGAGGATCTTCTCGCGGCGCTGCGCGCGGTGCCCGGGTCGCTGACTGCGACGCTCCACAGCGAAGCGGGCGAGGAGGTGACCGAGGTCGTCGCCGTGCTCGAGCGCCGGGCCGGACGCCTCCTGTTCGCCGGGTGGCCCACTGGCGTCGCCGTGACCTGGTCACAGCATCACGGCGGCCCGTGGCCCGCGACGACGTCGCTGCACACCTCGGTCGGGGCGACGGCGATCCGCCGGTTCCTCCGCCCGGTCGTGTTCCAGGACGCCCCCGCGCACCTCCTCCCGGAGGTGCTGCGCGACGAGGCGCTCGCGGCCATCCCGCACCGGCGGAACGGCATCCTCCGGGTTCCTGCTCTCCGGCGCTGAGCTGGGCGTCGCGGGGCTCCGGTTCCGCGGCGCTCAGGCGTCGGGCGCCGGGACGGTGGGCGCCGAGGCGGCGGTCGCGTCGATGGCACCGCGGGCGAGCGTCGCACCGGCCTCCGCGAGCCACCGCGCGGGGTCGGTCATCGCCTCGGCGGCGGATCCCGCGAGCGCCGTCAACGACACGGATGCCGCGAACCCCGCGAGGTCGGCGCCGGTGACGTCATCGGCGATGCGACCCGCGACGAGCGCGACCGGGGTGGCGGCATCCGTCGCCAGTCGCCCCACGTGCGTCGGGACCTTTCCCGCCGCCGACTGACCATCGAACGAGCCCTCGCCGGTGAGCACGAGGTCTGCGGCGGCGAGGGCCGCGGGCAGGCCGATGAGGTCGGCGACGGCACCGGCCCCCGGGACGAGATCCGCGCCCCAGACTCGGAGCGCGTAGCCGGTGCCGCCCGCTGCTCCCGATCCGGGGGCGTCGGGGTTGCCGCCGAGCACCGTCGACAGACGCGTGAGTCCGGCATCCATCCGGGGGAGGTCGTCGGGCGCCGCGCCCTTCTGCGGAGCGAAGACGTGGGCGGCGCCGGTCGGGCCGAGGAGGCCGTGGGTGACGTCGGAGAGCACCGTCGCACCGCCGGGCGGAAGCGGGCGGAGCCCGGTGAGGTCCGCCCGCGCGATGTCGGCGAGCCCCCGCGCGCCGGGCGCGACGGGGCGCCCGCGGTCGTCGAGGAACCGCGCGCCCAGCGCGGTGAGCATGCCCGTCCCACCGTCGGTCGAGGCGCTCGAGCCGATGCCGAGGACGAGGCGGGTGACGCCGTGGTCCAGGGCCGCGCCGATCGCCTCGCCGAAGCCGCGGGTGTGCGCGTCCCACGGGCGGAGGGCGTCGGGGCCGAGGAGTTCGATCCCGCTGGTGCTCGCGAGCTCGACGACGCCGGTGGGTCCGGAGCCGTCGGCGGCGGGGAGGAGCATCCAGGAGGCGTCGACCGGGTGGTCGTCCGGGCCGGTCACGGTCACCGGCATCCGGCGCGCTCCGGGCACCGCGACGGCGAACGCCTCGAGGGTCCCCTCGCCCCCGTCGGCCATGGGCAGGAGGCGGATCTCATCCCCCGGTCGCGCCGCGGCCCACCCGCGCGCGAGGGCGCCGGCGGCGGCGGCCGCGCCGATCGTCCCCTTGAACGAGTCGACGGCGATCACGATGGTCCGCGCTCTCATCCCCCCAGTATGCCGCTCTTCGCCCCTTGCAGGAAAGCGCTTGCCGTTCTCATCGCGTGCGGGTTTCACCACCCTCACCCGCGCCCAACTCCTCAAAATTGCACGCCCCCACCCCGACACTCCGCCTTCCGGCAGCGGGATCTCCCGAAACTGAGGAGTTCGGCGCGCCGACCGCGGCACCCCGCCGGCCCCGACCCTCGGCCCCCGCAGCCCTCCGGCACCCGGCCCCGACCCTCGGCCCCCGCAGCCCTCCGGCGACCATCCCGCCGCACACCGCCGACCGGCCCACCCCGGCCCCGTACCCAACTCCTCCAAACCCCGCGCCCCAGGCCCGGATCCCGCCGCCACAGGTCTCCCAGCCCTGAAACTGAGGAGTTCGGTACACCGACCGCCGCGACCAGACCGCCGCACACCGTCGCCCGGCCCCCGCCCCAAGGCCGTACCGAACTCCTTCGAAACCTCGCGGCTCCGGCCCGCACGAGGCCGAATCCACCCCTCCGACCGCGAAACGGAGGAGTTCGGTACACACCCCTGGACGCAGTGATGCCGGCGGCTCCGCGCTACACGGAACCGCCGGCATCGTCAGGTCAGCTGCAGGTGCGGGCCGAGACGACGAGCGTGGCCGAGAAGGGAGCCACCCCATCCTGTGTTCCCGTCACCGTCAGCTCACCCTCCGGGATCGACGAGGCCCGCGTCGTGAACGCGTGGCTGCTCGCCTTGCCCGGCGCCAGGGCGACGCCCGACTTCGAACCCCACGGGGTCCGGATCGCCGCGACGGCCGCCGCGTCCGAGGTGTTGCGCACTGTGACCGACACGACCACCTTGCCGGCGAGGCACCGCGTCGTGACCGTGGCGTCGAGATCGAGCACGGCTTCCTCGCGCAGGATCACGCGGTAGGTCCGCTCCGTCCCATCGGGGGCGGTCACCCGCACGGTGCCCGTCCCGTCGGCGTCAGCCGGCTGCGTGATCGCGACGCGCGCGTCCCGGTCGACCGGCACCGCGGTCAGTTCGGTCGACGAGCCCGGGTCGACGACGACCTCGTACTCGTCGCGGTCGTCGAGACCCGCCACCAGCTCCCCGCCCACGGCGAGGCGGGCGAGGTCGGCCACCGACGAGGCCGACGGACGGGCCGCGGAGATCTCGACCTCCGAGACGATCATGTGGGTCGCGGGCCGCGCGGTGAGCACCACGCGCACCTCGTCCGCGAACACACCGCCCATCGCCACCTCGATCACCGGAGCTCCGGACGCCTGCTCCGGCACCGTCACGCTCTGACCGGTCGTCCACGCACCGCCGGTGAGACGATGGTCCACGCGCAGCGACTGCGCCCACGTGGCACCGCCGTCGCGGTAGAAGCGGATCGTGAACCGCTCGACCCGCTCGCGCTCGGCGAGGTCGTAGGTCAGGGTGTCCTGGGCGTTCTTGGTGCCCGAGCGCCAGTTCGACCAGCCCTTGTCATCGGCGATGCGGTTGATCGTGCGCGACACGGCGTACGACGCGCTCTCGGTGAAGGTCGCCGACGGCGACGAGTCCGGTGCGACGTTCGCGTCGGCGGCCGCGGTCACGATCACCGACAGCACCGCGGGCAAACCTTCCGCCCCGGCGACGTTCGACGCCGCGGTTCCCGGCACCGTGACGACGCCGGGCTCGGCGAGGTCGGCGTCGTCGACACCGCTGAAGTCCCACTCCACGGCCGTGGCGTATCCGGGACCCCCGAGGGCGATCTCCGCCGGGGCGGTCGCCGGCGCGGCATCCTGCACCGCGTCGACGGTCGCACCCGCGAAGGTGGTCACCGACACCGGCTGCACCGACGCGAAGGCTCCGAACTCGACCTCGGCGGTCGCCTCGAACGCGGCCCCGAAGACGTCGGTTCCCGTTCCGGTCACCGTCACGACGCCGCTCGCGGGCCAGGATGCCGGGAGGTCCCACGTCACCGACGCCGTGCGGCTGGCGCCATCGGCGTAGCGGACGGTCACCGTCTCGGGCAGGGTCGGCGCGGTCTCGGCGGGCGCGGAAGCGAACACCGTGTCGACACCGGTCGCCGCGGTGGAGGCGATCCGCCACCGCTGGTTCTCACCGTTGTTGGAGGTCCAGACGCCGACGGATGCCCCGTCCGCGCTGCTGCCTCCGCCGACGTCGAGCACCCGCTCGGCCGAGGCGCTCAGGACGGAGAAGGTCGTTCCGTCGGCGGTGGAGCCGAGGAAGTGGAATCGGTCGTCGCCGCGCGCCGCCTCGAGGTCGGCGGTCACGAGCGTGGGGGTGGTGCCGTCCATCCGGAGGAAGCGCCCGTCGCCGTTCTGGAGGGCGAAGCGGTGACGGTTCGTCCCCTCGTCCGCGAGCGAGCGGATCGTCCAGGCCTGAGCGATGCCCTGCGCGGAGGTCTGCGCCGAGGTGCGGATCGCGAGCCCCGTCCCCTCGGCCGCGAGCGCGCGCCCGCTCTGCACGCCCAGGAGCTGGACGGTCTCGCCGTCGCGGAAGGCGACGGTGTCATCGCTGACGCCGCTGACCCCGTCGATCACGAAGGTCGTGACGGACTTCGCCGGCACGGTCAGGCGCGCGGTCTGCGTGGCGGCATCCACCGCGACCGGCTCGCCCTCGACGAGGGCGTTGGCGGTGACGTCCTCGGCGGGCGACTCGGTCGTGACGATCGGGGTGACCGTGGCACCCTCGGCGATCTCGCCGAAACCGGACAGGTCGAGCGCGACGGTCCGCGCCTCGGTGCCGCTGTTGACGTGCACGACGGTCGCGCCGGTGCCGTCCTGACGGATGGCCGCGGTGCTGCGCGGATCGTTCGTCGGGATCAGCTGGTCGCCGGGGAGGATGTGGTGGGTGAAGTTCCGCACCGTGTTGAACTTGGCGTTGGTGAGCACGCGGCACGAGGGGTCGGCGTCGCCGTCCGCGAGACGACGCTCGGAATTCCCCTCGGCGTTGCAGTCGAAGTCGATGAAGACGCTGCCCCAGTTGAGCTTCTCGACCTTCTCCATGTTGTAGAGGTCCTCGACCGGCTGCCAGAACACCCAGGCCTCGGGCTCGAGCTCACGGAGGTCGTCGACGATGCGGGTGGCCATGCCGAGCCCGTTGTCGATGTTGGTCTGGTTGAACCCGCCCTGGGTGTCCCAGTTTCCCTCGACCTCGCTCATCCACAGGGGCTTATCGTTCGCCTTGGCGATGTCGCGCACGATCATGCGGTCCGACGTGCCGTACGTGTGGACGTTCAGCTGGTCGACGGCGGAACGGGATGCCTCACCGTAGGCGTTCCAGTTCTGCACGAAGGTCGACGGGTTGGTCTCGTCCATCGCCGAGATCTGCACGTCGGTCTCGGCGCGCTGAAGACGCTCGTCCAGCACCTGGACCATCTGGTCCTGACGCTGCGGGCCGATGTGCGCGCCCTCCTGGCGGCTAGCGGATGTCGGCCACGTCTCCCCCGCGGGGATCCGGGTCGACCAGTAGTTGGTGTTCGGCTCGTTGAAGGGCGTCAGCGTGTCGAAC
This sequence comes from Microbacterium sp. NPDC077184, assembly GCF_040687055.1. NCBI lineage: Bacteria > Bacillati > Actinomycetota > Actinomycetes > Micrococcales > Microbacteriaceae > Microbacterium > Microbacterium sp. NPDC077184. Next base: position 37,212 of record NZ_JBFBMM010000001.1, on the reverse strand, counting down.
TGGATGTCGTGCTCGGCCTCCAGGTGCTCGACGACGGTGACGAGGTAGTCGGCGAACGCCGACATGTCATCCGTGGCGAGCTGCTCGGAGGTGGCATTGTTGATGCCGCCGGAGACGAATCCGCTCTCGGTGAGGAAGTAGGGCGGCGAGTTGCTGAATGCCTCCCACTTCGTCACCTTGTCCTTCAGCGCGTCGAGCCACCAGCGCTGGGTGGCGTCGGCGTCGAAGTCGTAGTGCGCCGGGTTCGAGCCGTCCCAGGCGGCGGCGTACCGCTCGCGGTCGGCGTAGGTGGAGGTGATCTCCCCCTCCGCGTCGGTGGCCGGGAGTTCCGGGTTCCACCAGCCGTCGACCGCACCGCCGGGGCGCAGATAGCCCGGAACGTCGGTGGCGTTGCCGCCGCCGATGTTGTACCGCGCGATGTTGAGGTTGAGCCCGTCGTCGCCGAACACGGCGTCGAACAGCGCCTGGCGGACGTCCGCGGGGTAGTCGCCGGTGGCGTTGGCGAACCAGACCAGGCTCGTCCCCCACCCTTCGAACGGTTCGGCGGCGTAGGCGGGATTGGGGGCGATGCGCACGGCATCGTCCGCGACCGCGGCGGTCACGGGGGCGGCGGTCGCGGGGGCGACGGTGCCGACGGCCAGGAATCCGGAGAGCGCGACTGCGCCCGCCGAGACCATGGCCACCATCCGAGTGGGGGTCATCATCGATCCTTTCGGCCGCTTCCCTGCGGCCTCGCGTGTGTTCCGGCTCCTCCATCCGCGGGGGCGGATGGTGACGTCACCATGTTCACGTCAACATGTTGCCGGTAACAAGAAGGATACCCACGACGTCGATCCGCATCAAGGGCGAACCGGTCAGCGACGGGGGCCGGAGCTCTCCCGGACGATCAGCTCGGTGGGCACGACGACCCGCTCCGCGCCGATCTCCCCCTCGATCTCGGCGAGGAGCGAGCGGATGGCGCTGGCGCCGACCCGCTCGAAGTCCTGCCGGACCGTCGTGAGCGGAGGCCAGTAGTTCGCCGCCTCCGGAGTGTCGTCGAACCCGACGACGCTGATCTCGTCCGGCACCGCACGGCCCGCCTCGTGGAGGGCCCGGAGCACCCCGAGGGCCATCTGGTCGTTTGCGGCGAAGATCGCGGTCACCACCGGATCCGCGGCCAGACGCGCCCCGAGGCGGTGCCCGGCATCGGCCGTCCAGTCCCCCACGAGCACCTCGGGGGTCGGCGCCCCGCGACGGCGCAGGGTTTCCCACCACGCGACGCGTCGGCGTTCGGCGGCGTACGACTCCAGGGGGCCGGAGATGTGCCAGACGGTCTGATGTCCGAGGTCCAGCAGATGCTCGGTGGCGAGCCGCGCACCGAGGGCCTGATCGTTGTCGACGACCGGGTAGACGTACTCCGCGCGCGAATCGACCACGACGACCGGAAGCCCCGTGGGCAGTTCGATCTCCGCCTCCCCCAGCCGATGCTTCTCGATCAGGATCACAACCCCGTCGACCGCGTGCTCGCTGAGCCGCACGAACGCGCCGGCGACGTCGGACTGGGTGGCGGATGCCACGGTGATGAGGGTGAGGGAGTACCCGGCCTCGTCCGCGACCCGGGCCACGGCATCCAGGGTCCGGGTGTTGCCGTAGGAGGACAGCGAGAACATGATGACGCCGATGTTGCGGAACCGGCCCGAGCGCAGCGCCCGCGCCGCACTGTTCGGCCGGTAGCCGAGCTTCTGCATCGCCGCGACGACCCGCTCCCGCGTCGCAGGATCGACGTTGGTACGACCGTTGGCCACGCGGGAGACGGTCTGACCGGAGACCCCCGCCGCGGCAGCGACGTCGGCCATGGACACCTCTCGGCGACGCGTGCGCGCCTCTCCGGTGGCGATCGACAGCTCTGTCATGTCATCTCCTTGGTGTTGACGTTGACATCGTAGCGAACAGCGGGTTATGTTGACGTCAACATTCTCGACCCGACGAGAACGCACCCCCGCACCGAAGAAGAGGCACCGGACGATGACGACCACCGTGACACCGCCCCCGGCGTTGCGCACACCGCGCAGGCGACGCCTGCGCGTCGATGAGCGCGGCTGGCTGTTCGTCGCCCCGTTCGCGATCGTGTTCGCGCTGGTGTTCCTGACACCGCTGCTGTACTCGCTGTATCTCAGCTTCTTCCGCGAGCAGCTCGTCGGCGGCAACACCTTCGTCGGGCTCGACAACTACGTGCGCGCCCTGAGCGACCCGAACTTCTGGGACGGATTCACGCGCGTCCTGCTGTTCCTGCTCATCCAGGTGCCGATCATGCTGCTGCTGGCCCTCGCGGCCGCCCTCGCGATCGACAGCGCCCGCCTGCACGCCGCGGGCTTCTACCGCATCGTGATCTTCCTCCCCTACGCCGTCCCCGCCGTGGTCGCGGTGCTCATGTGGGGCTACATCTACGGCGATCGGTTCGGACTGACCTCGAATCTCAACGACCTCCTCGGCTCGAACGTCGTCCAGCCGTTCCTCCCGCAGTGGATGATGCTCTCGATCGGCAACATCGTGACGTGGCAGTTCGTCGGCTACAACATGCTGATCTTCTACTCGGCGCTGAAGACGATCCCGAACGAGCTCTACGAGGCCGCGTCGATCGACGGCGCCGGCGCGTGGCGGACGATCTTCGCGATCAAGATCCCCTCGGTGCGCGGCGCGCTCGTGATCGCCACGATCTTCTCGATCATCGGCAGCTTCCAGCTCTTCAACGAACCGAACATCCTCAAGCCGCTGGCGCCGAACGTCATCACGACGTATTACACGCCGAACATGTACGCCTACAACCTGTCCTTCGCCGGACAGCAGTACAACTACGCCGCGACCGTCGCGATCATCATGGGCCTCATCACGGCGATCATCGCCTACGTCGTCCAGCTGCGCGGATCCCGGCAGGAGACCCGATGAGCGCCCCCGCCCAGACCCGCCCCGCCCGGTCCCGCACGGCGGGCGCCCCCACCCTCGCCCGGCGGAGTCCGACCAACCGGCGGCGCTCCCTCGTCCTCACCCTGGTCATGGGCGTGTACCTGCTCTACACGCTGGTGCCGCTGTTCTGGCTGATCATCAACGCCACCAAGACCCAGGCCGACCTCTTCACCACGTTCGGTCTGTGGTTCGGCCCGGAGTTCGCCCTCGGCGACAACATCGTCCAGACCCTCACCTACCGCGACGGCATCTTCCTCCGCTGGCTCGGCAACACCCTGCTCTACGTCGTGGTCGGCGCGGGCGGGGCCACGATCCTCGCGACGATGGCCGGCTACGGCATGGCCAAGTACAACTTCCGCGGGCGCAAGGCGGTCTTCGCCGTCGTCCTCGGCGCGATCGCGGTGCCCGGCACGGCGCTGGCGGTGCCGACGTTCCTGCTCTTCAGCGAGCTGGGGCTCACCAACACCCCGTGGTCGATCATCATCCCCTCTCTCATCAGCCCCTTCGGGCTGTACCTCATCTGGGTCTTCGCGACCGACGCGATCCCCACCGAGCTTCTGGAGGCCGCCCGCATGGACGGCGCGGGCGAGATGCGCACCTTCTTCACGATCTCGCTGCGTCTGCTCGCCCCCGGCATCGTCACGGTTCTGCTGTTCGCGGTGGTCGCCACCTGGAACAACTACTTCCTGCCCCTGATCATGCTGAGCGACCCCGCCTGGTACCCCCTCACGGTGGGTCTCAACCAGTGGAACGCGCAGGCCACCGGCGTCGGGGCCCAGCCCATCTACAACCTCGTGATCACCGGCTCGCTCCTGTCGATCATCCCCATCGTCTTGGCGTTCCTCGTGCTGCAGCGGTTCTGGCAGTCCGGGCTCAGCGCCGGAAGCGTCAAGCAGTGATGAGGGGAACTGCCTGACATCTGCACCTCCCTCTCCCCCGGAGCCACGAGCACCGGATCCATCAACAACGAAGTGAAGGAAAATCACATGACATATGGAGGCAGGCGCGCGCTGCGGCGCGGCACCCTTCTGACCGCGACGGCGATCGTCGCGGTGGCATCCCTGGCCGCGTGCTCCGGCGGCGGCACCGGAGGCAACGGCGACAGCGGCGGAGGCAGCGCCGACGACCTCGAGGCGGCTCTCGAAGCAGGCGGCGAGATCACCTACTGGAGCTGGACCCCCTCGGCCGAGGCCCAGGTCGCCGCGTTCGAGGAGGCGTACCCGAACGTCACCGTCAACTACGTCAATGCCGGGACGAACACCGAGGAGTACACGCGCCTGCAGAACGCGCTGCTCGCCGGCGACGGTGCACCCGACGTCGTGCAGATCGAGTACTACGCGTTCCCGCAGTTCGCTCTGTCGGAGTCGCTGGTCGACCTCAGCCAGTACGGTTTCGGCGACCTCGAGGGCGACTACAGCCCGGGCACGTGGGGTGCGGTCGACTTCGACGGCGCCATCTACGGTCTCCCGCAGGACTCCGGCCCCATGGCCCTGTTCTACAACCAGACCGTCTTCGACGAGTACGGCATCGAGGTGCCGACGACGTGGGACGACTACATCGAGGCCGCGCGCACGCTCAACGAGGCCGACCCGTCGAAGTTCATGACGGCCGACACCGGTGACGCCGGCTTCACCACCAGCATGATCTGGCAGGCCGGCGGCCAGCCGTTCCAGACCACCGACGGCACCGACGTCACCATCGACCTGCAGGACGAGGGCTCGCAGCTCTTCGCCGACACGTGGGGCACGATGCTCGACGAGGGTCTCCTCGCCGACATCCCCTCGTGGACCGACGAGTGGTTCGCGGGCCTCGGCGACGGCACGATCGCCTCGCTCGTCATCGGCGCCTGGATGCCGGGCGTGCTCGAGTCCTCCGTCCCGAACGCGGCGGGCGACTGGCGCGTCGCGCCGATCCCGACCTACGACGGCACACCGGTGACCGCCGAGAACGGCGGCGGCGGCCAGGCCGTGACCACCCAGAGCGAGAACCCGGCCCTGGCCGCGGCGTTCCTCAAGTGGCTCAACAACGACCCGGCGAGCCTGCAGATCTTCGCCGAGAGCGGCGGATTCCCGTCGACCACCGCGCAGCTGAGCGACCCCGCGTTCGTCGACCAGGAGTCGGAGTACTTCGGCGGCCAGGCCATCAACCAGGTCCTCACCGAGGCCTCCGGCAACGTCCGCGAAGGCTGGCAGTACCTGCCCTTCCAGGTGTACGCCAACAGTGTCTTCGGCGACACCGTCGGCCAGTCGTACCAGTCGCAGGGCGACCTGAACGGCGGACTCCAGGCCTGGCAGGACCAGCTGGTCTCCTACGGGAACGACCAGGGCTTCACGGTCAACCAGTAATCCCCCCACCGAGACGGGCCGGCGTCCGCGCCGGCCCGTCTCACCTTTCTCTCCCCGACGCCCTCCGAAAGCAGCAGATGTCCTCCACCGCCCACGTGCAGATCGCCCTCGACGCCCCCGGCCCGGTCGTTCCGGCCCGCCTCTTCGGCACGTTCGTGGAGCACATGGGTCGCTGCGTGTACGAGGGGATCTTCGAGCCCGAACACCCCACCGCCGACGCCGACGGTTTCCGCGACGACGTCCGCGCCCTCGTCCGCGAGCTCGGCGCCACCGTCGTCCGCTACCCGGGCGGGAACTTCGTCTCGGGCTACGCCTGGGAGGACGGCGTCGGTCCGCGCAATCAGCGCCCCGTGCGGCTGGACGCCGCGTGGCACAGCACCGAGACCAACCAGGTGGGCCTCCACGAATTCGCCAGGTGGGCCGCGAGCGTCGACCTCGAGATCATGGAAGCCGTCAACCTCGGCACCCGCGGGCCCGCCGAAGCGGCGCAGCTCCTCGAATACGCCAACCACCCCGGCGGCACGTCGCTCAGCGACCGCCGCGCCGCGAACGGGCGCACCGAGCCGTTCGGCATCCGTCTGTGGTGCCTCGGCAACGAGATGGACGGCCCCTGGCAGATCGGCCACAAGACCGCCGACGAGTACGGGCGGATCGCGGCCGAGACCGCGCGCCTCATGCGCTTCTACGACCCGAGCGTCGAGCTCGTCGCCGCCGGCAGCTCCAACCGCGAGATGCCGACCTTCGGCACGTGGGAGCGCACGGTCCTGACCCACACCGCCGACCTCGTCGACCACATCTCCATCCACGCCTACTACGAGGAGCACGACGGCGACACCGCGAGCTTCCTCGCCTCCGCCGTCCACCTCGACGGCTACATCGCCGACGTCGCCGCGATCATCGACGAGGTGCGCGCCGAGCGCGGCATCACCCGCGAGATCGGCATCAGCGTCGACGAGTGGAACGTGTGGAACCAGACCCGCTGGAACACCCAGGACAAGGACGCCGTCTTCGCGGGCGACTGGCCGATCGCGCCCCGCCTCATCGAGGACGACTACACCGTGACGGATGCCGTCGTGGTGGGCTCCCTGCTCATCTCCCTTATCCGCAACTCCGCGCGGGTGAGCATGGCCAACCTCGCCCAGCTCGTGAACGTCATCGCTCCGATCCGGTGCGAGCCGGGCGGTGCGGCGTGGCGTCAGACCACCTTCTTCCCGTTCCGGGATGCCGCCCGCCACGCCCGTGGGCGCGTGCTGCCACTCGAGGTGACGGCACCCACCACCCCGACGGCGCGCTTCGGCGCGGTCTCCGACCTCGACGCCGTCGCGACCGTCGGCGACGACCGGGAGGTCACCGTCCTCCTCGCGCACCGGGGGCTCGACACGGCGCTGGAGGTGCGACTCCCCCTGCCGGGACTCGAGGTGCGGGAGGCGACCGTGCTCGCCGCCCCGGCCGACGGCGACCGGCACGCGGTGAACACCGCCGGCGACGAGCACGTCGCGCCGCGTCCTATCGAGGTGCGGCCCACGACATCCGGCGCCCTCGAGGTGACCCTGCCGCCGGTCTCCTGGGCCGTGATCCGCCTCACCCCTGCTTCCCCGACCACCACGACGACGACGGACTGACTGTGACCACCTTCACCATCGGCGAATCCGACTTCCTGCTCGACGGATCCCCCCACCGGATCATCGCCGGGGCGCTGCACTACTTCCGCGTCCACCCCGACCACTGGGCCGACCGGATCCGCAAGGCGCGGCTGCTGGGCCTCAACACCATCGAGACGTACGTCGCGTGGAACGCCCACGAGCCGATCCGCGGCGCCTGGGACACCACGGGCCCGAACGACCTGGGCCGTTTCCTCGACCTCGTCGCGGCCGAGGGGATGCACGCGATCGTGCGTCCCGGCCCGTACATCTGCGCCGAGTGGCACAACGGCGGCCTCCCGGTGTGGCTGACGGCGATGCCCGGCATCCGTCTGCGCAGCTCCGAACCCGGCTACCTCGCCGAGGTGTCGCGCTACCTCGAGCGCGTGTACGACATCGTCGTGCCGCGGCAGATCGACCGGGGCGGCAACGTCATCCTGGTGCAGATCGAGAACGAGTACGGGGCGTACGGCGCCGACAAGGACTACCTCCAGGCCCTCACGGACCTCACCCGCGCCGCCGGCATCACCGTGCCGCTGACCACGGTCGACCAGCCGATGCCCGACATGCTCCGCGACGGGAGCCTCCCGGGTCTGCACCTCACCGGGTCGTTCGGCTCGCGTGCCGCGGAGCGTCTGGCGACGTTGCGCGAACACCAGCCCACCGGTCCGCTCATGTGCTCGGAGTTCTGGGACGGCTGGTTCGATTGGTGGGGCGGCATTCACCACACGACGGATGCCGCGGCCTCCGCCGCCGAGCTCGACACCCTGCTGGCGGCGGGCGCCTCGGTGAACCTGTACATGTTCCACGGCGGCACGAACTTCGGCACCACCAACGGCGCGAACGACAAGGGCCGCTACGCCCCGATCGTGACCTCCTACGACTACGACGCCCCCCTCGACGAAGCCGGGAACCCGACGGCGAAGTACGCCGCCTTTCGCGACGTCATCGCCAAGTACGCCCCCGTGCCGGATGAGTACCCGGCCGCCTCGGGTGCTGCCCCCGAGCTGCGGGTCGAGCTCGAGGGCACCGGCGACTGGCTTCCGGAGCGTCACGCGGACGGCGACGTGCACACCGAGCCGCCGACGTTCGAGGATCTGGAGCACATCGGGGCGCTCGTCCGCTACGACTGCCCGCTGCCGGATGCCGCCTTCGGCGACGACGATCGTGCCGCGCTCGTGGTGGCGGGCGAGGTGCGCGACCTCGCGTGGATCGCCGTGGACGGCGTGCCGGTGGCCCGCCTGTCTCGCACCGACCACGACCGCGCCGCCGTGATCCCGCGGGGCGAGGTGCTGACCGTCCTCGTCGAGGACCAGGGCCGCGTCAACTACGCCGAGCGCATCGGCGAGCCGAAGGGCCTCGTGGGCGGCATCCGCCTGGCGGGAGAGCCGTTGACGGGGTGGAAGGCGCGCCCGATCGATCTCTCGGCGGTCACGGCGGGGATCGCCCACGCCCCGGCCGGATCGACGGCCGGTCGGACGGGCCTGCGCGGCACGTTCACGCTCGACGTCCCGGCCGACCTCTACCTCGACACCGCCACCCTCGGCAAGGGCTATGCCGTGCTCAACGGCTTCGTTCTCGGTCGCTACTGGCGCCACAGCCCGCAGCGGACGCTCTTCGTGCCGGCGCCGGTCACCCGGGCGGGGGCGAACGAGCTCATCCTGATCGAGCTCGACCAGGTCGCCGACGCCGCGGTCTCGTTCGTCGCCGCGCCCGAGCTCGGGCAGCTCGAGGAGTAGCGGGCGCGGTCAGCCGCCGGCAGCCGGGCGGCTGCTGTCGCGGACGACGAGCTCGGCGGCCAGCACCTCCGCGACGCTGCCGGATGCCGCATCCCGCGCGCCCGTTCCCTCGGCGAGGTCGATGAGCCGCGCCACGGCACGCTCGGCCAGCGCGTCGAAGTCCTGACGCACCGTCGTGAGGGGCGGGAGGTAGTCCACCGCCTCCGGCACATCGTCGAACCCCACGACGGCGACGTCGTCCGGGACGCGTCGGCCGAGGTCGGCGAACCCGTGGAGGAGGCCGAGCGCCATCTGGTCGTTGGCGGCGAAGACGGCGGTCGCGTCGCCGAGCAGCACCGCGGCCGCCGCGCCCGACGTCGATCCCCAGTCCCCGCGCACCGGCTCGTGCACCACGGCGCCGGCCTCTGCGAGCGCCGCACGCCAGCCGCGCTCGCGCTCGGCGGCGGCGAACGAATCGGCAGGGCCGGCGAGGTGATGGACGGTCGCGGCGCCGCCGGCGAGGAGGTGCGCCGTCGCCGCGCGCGCGCCGTCGGCGTGATCGGTCTGCACGGTGACGAGGTGCGCGGCGGGCTCGGCGTCGACGACGACGAGCGGCATGTCCCCGGTGGTCCCGGCGAGCTGCACGAGCCGCGTCGCCTCGTTCAGCACGATCGCACCGTCGACCGCGCGGTCGTGCAGGCGCGAGAACGCGGGACGGATGCCGGAGTCCGCCGTCGCGGTGACCACGACGATCGCGTAGTCGCGGGCCTCCGCCGCCGCGCACACCGCCTGCAGCATGCGGCTGTTGCCGACGGTGGCGAGGGTGGAGACGACGAGCCCGATGGTGCGGGTGCGTCCCGTGCGGAGCGCCTGTGCCGCGCGATGGATGCGGTAGCCGAGGGCGACCATCGCGTCCTCCACGCGGGCGCGGGTCTGCGGGTCGACCCGGGGGGATCCGTTGACGACGCGAGAGACGGTCTGCGCGGACACGCCGGCGTGCGCGGCGACGTCGGCCATCGACACGCGGGGCATCGCACCTCCTGGACACTCGGTGTGTTGACGATAACACCCCGGGTCACGCCGCGTTCATCTCCGACGTCCGCGACGTCTGTGCGAGGGTGGGCCGATGTCCCAGGATCTCTCCGCGCGGTTCCGCGATGCGTCCCTGCGCATCCTCGATGCCGACGGCTCCCCGGCGGATCCGGCATCCGTCGTCATCGAACAGACCCGCCACGCGTTCGGCTTCGGCAACATCGGGTTCGATGTCCTCGGCCTCCTCGGCGGCGCATCCCGGGGCCCCGACGGCGACCACGAGGCCCTCGCCACCGCCGACGTCGCGCTCGCCGAGCACCTCCTCGAGGCGTGGCTGGCGGTGTTCGACACCGTGACCCTGCCGTTCTACTGGCGGCACTTCGAGCCGGCGCCCGGACACCCCGACACCGCACGGCTGCAGGCGACGGCGCGGTGGTTCGCCGATCGCGGCGTGCGCGTGAAGGGCCACCCCCTCGTCTGGCACACGCTCGCGCCCGCGTGGCTGCTCGAGAAGACGGATGCCGAGGTCGAGGCCGCGATCCGCGCGCGCATCCGCCGCGAGGCGACCGATTTCGCCGGCCTCGTCGACCAGTGGGACGCGATCAACGAGGTCGTGATCCTCCCCGACTTCACCGCCGAGGACAACGCGGTCACCCGTCTCGCACGGTCCCGCGGACGCGTGGAGATGGTGCGGATGGCGTTCGAGACCGCGCGCGAGGCCGATTCGGCCGCGCGCCTCGTCCTCAACGACTTCGATCTCTCGCCGCGCTATGAGCGGCTCATCGAGGAGTGCCTGGCCGCCGGCATCCGGATCGACGCGATCGGACTGCAGACGCACATGCACCAGGGCTTCCGGGGCGAGGACCAGCTCGCCGCGATCCTCGAGCGCTTCGGTCGCTTCGGCCTGCCGTTGCAGCTGACCGAGACGACGCTGGTCTCGGGCGATCTGATGCCGCCCGACATCGTCGACCTCAACGACCACGTCGTCTCCGAATGGCCCACGACTGCCGAGGGCGAGGCTCGTCAGACCGACGAGCTCGAGCGCCACTACCGGACGGCTCTCGCCCACCCCGCGGTCGAATCGCTCACGATGTGGGGGATCACGGATGCCGGGGCCTGGCTCGGCGCCCCGGTCGGCCTCCTCCGCGCCGACGGCAGCGAGAAGCCCTCGTACGCGATGCTGCGGAACCTGATCCGCGGTGAGTGGTGGCACGCACCGCGGGCGATCGCACCGGATGCGGACGGCCTGATCCGGGTGCGCGGGTTCGCGGGCGACTATCGGGCGACCGCGGCCGCGGGGTCGGCGACCTTCACGATCGCGGCGGATGCGGATGCCGCGGCGGCGCCGCTCGAGGTGCGCCTGACGCGCTGAGCGGGCACGTCCCCGCGCCGCCCCCGCGCCTCTCGCACCTACCCCCGACGGAGGGCGTGTTGACGATAACACGCTCTCCCGCTACCGTGTTATCGTGGCCATCACCGAAGAGACCCCCCAGATCCTGGGCGCCGGCGTCGTCAAGCGCCCCACCCTCCTCGCCGACGGACGCGAGCTGATCTACTACGACGATCCCGACACGACCCTCGGGCTAGAGCGGGCGGTCGACGCCCGCACCCTCGACGCGCGGCCCGCGACGGCGACCATGCGGCGGGATGTCCTCACCGGCGACTGGGTCTCGATCGCCGCCGCCCGGCAGAACCGGGCATTCCTCCCGCCGGCCGAGCTCGATCCGCTCGCGCCGCAGACCCCGACCAACCCGTCCGAGATCCCCTCGCGGTACGACGTCGCGGTGTTCGAGAACAAGAGCCCGTCCTTCGGTCCGGCGCTCGCGACCGCCCACGGTTCGGCCCCCGCCGCCGTCGATCCGCCCCGCGACCTCGACGACCTCGACGCGCCCGGTCTCGGACGCACCCGCACGAGCGTCGGCCGCTGCGAGGTCGTCTGCTTCAGCCCCGAGCACGCCGGATCCTTCGGCACACTCTCGCGCACCCGCGCCCGCACCGTCATCGAGGCGTGGGCGGATCGCACCGCGGCGCTGTCGGCCCTCCCCGGCATTCAGCAGGTGTTCCCGTTCGAGAACCGCGGCGAGGCGATCGGGGTGACCCTCCCCCACCCGCACGGGCAGATCTACGCCTACCCGTACATCACGCCGCGGACCGCGGGTCTCCTCCGCTCGATCGAGCGCGAGGGCGACGACCTGTTCGCCCGCATCCTCGAGCACGAGCGGGGCGGCGAGCGCATGATCCTCGAGGGCGAGCACTGGAGCGCGTTCGTCCCGTTCGCCGCGCGCTGGCCCCTGGAAGTCCACCTCCTGCCGCACCGCCACGTCGCCGATTTCGCCGGAACGACGGATGCCGAGCGCGACGAGCTCGCCGGACTCTACCTGCGGCTCCTCCGCGGCGTCGACGCGGTCTACGACACCCCGACGCCGTACATCGCCGCGTGGCACCAGGCGCCGGTGCACGCCGGGCGCGACACCGCGCGCCTGCACCTGCAGCTGACGAGCCCCCGCCGTGCGGCCGACAAGTTGAAGTTCCTCGCCGGTTCCGAGGCCGCCATGGGCGCCTGGATCGGCGACATCCCCCCCGAGGCCTCCGCCGCACGCCTGCGCGAGGCCGTCTCGACGATCCCCGAGGTGACCGCATGACCGACGCCCCCGCCACCGACCCCACGCCCACCGACGCCCCCGGAGCCCGCCCCGAGGCCGCAGAGACCGCCCGCGCGCTCTTCTCCGAGCGGTTCGACGCGGTTCCCCTCGGCACGTGGTCGGCCCCCGGACGCGTGAACCTGATCGGCGAGCACACCGACTACAACGACGGCTTCGTCCTGCCGTTCGCGATCCAGCACCGCACCCATGTCGCGCTCGGCACCCGCGCGGACGGCGTCATCCGCGTCGTCTCCACCTTCGCCGACGACGCCGTGGAGGTCCCCCTCGCCGAGCTCGACGCCCTGTTCCCCGACGGTCGCGACACCGTGGCCGAGTGGGCGCGCTACCCGCTCGGAGTCGCGTGGGCGCTCCAGCGCGCGGCCGGGCGCGACCCGGTGACGCTCGTCGGTGTGGACCTCGCCTTCGCCTCCGACGTCCCCGTCGGTGCCGGGCTGTCCTCCTCGGCCGCGATCGAGGGCGCCACCGCGAGCGCGCTCGCCGCGATCTGGGGCATCGACCTCGACCGCACCGCGCTCGCGCGGGTCGGGCGCACCGCCGAGAACGAGGCTGTGGGCGCCCCCACCGGGATCATGGACCAGATGGCGTCGATGCTCGGCCGCGCCGATGCGGCGATCTTCCTCGACTGCCGGTCGCTGGAGGCGGAGGTCATCGACCTCGGGTTCGCGGATGCCGGGCTCGAGCTCGTCGTCATCGACACCGGCGTCAGTCACTCCCACGCCACGGGCGGCTACGGCGAGCGTCGAGCGGCCTGCGAGCGCGGGGCCGAGGCGATGGGCGCCACCGCTCTCCGCGACGTCTCCGTGTCCGACCTTCCCCGCGCCCAGGAGCTCCTCGATGATGTGACCTTCCGCCGTATGCGTCACGTCGTGACCGAGAACCAGCGCGTGCTCGACACGGTCGCGACCCTCGCCGCCCAGGGCCCGGCATCCGTCGGTCCGCTCCTCGTGGCCTCGCACGCCTCGATGCGCGACGACTTCGAGATCTCCGTCCCCGAGCTCGACACCGCCGTGGAGGCCGCGCTCGCGGCGGGCGCGATCGGCGCGCGCATGACCGGTGGCGGCTTCGGGGGCGCGGCGATCGCCCTCGTCGCGCGCGACGGGGTCGACGCCGTGACGGATGCCGTCACCGCCGCATTCGCCGACGCCGGGTTCGCGGCGCCGACGATCTTCACCGTCACCCCCTCCGCCGGCGCCGCCCGCGACTGAGGTCGTACCGCAGTCGCACCACAGTCCCCGGCGGATCGCAAGGCCTTCCGGGTCCGGACGCGGCGCTCTAGCGTCGTATCCGGACCCGGCAGGGCGCCGGTCCGGAAAGGATCCGACGTGGCCTACATCACCGTGGGGACCGAGAACTCCGCCGACATCGAACTGTTCTACACCGACCAGGGGTCGGGGCAGCCGGTCGTCCTGATCCATGGCTTCCCGCTGAACGGCGAGTCCTGGGGCAAGCAGCAGGCGGCGCTCCTGGAGGCCGGGTACCGCGTCATCGCGTACGACCGCCGCGGCTTCGGCGCGTCGACGAAGGTGGCCTCCGGCCTCGATTACGACACGTTCGCCGCCGACCTGCACGCGCTCCTCGAGGACCTGGATCTGCGCGATGTCGTCCTCGTCGGCTTCTCGATGGGGACCGGCGAGATCGCGCGGTACCTCTCCCGCTACGGCAGCGAGCGCGTCGCGAAGGCCGCCTTCCTCGGTTCGCTCGAGCCGTACCTGCTCGTCACCGACGACAACCCCGACGGCGCCGGTCCGCAGGACTTCTTCGACGGCGTCGCCGCGTCCGTCCGGGAGGACCGCTACGCCTTCGTCACGGGGTTCCTGAAGGACTTCTACAACCTCGACGACACCCTCGGCTCCCGCATCTCGCAGGAGGCCGTGGACGCCAGCGCCCGCGTGGCCGCCCAGGCGGGCAACGCCGCCATCGCCGCGGCGCCGCTCACGTGGCCGACCGACTTCCGCGGCGACATCCCCGCCGTCGACGTCCCGACGCTCATCCTGCACGGCACCGCCGACAACATCCTGCCGATCGACGCCACCGCGCGACGCTTCCGCGACCTCCTCCCCGACGCGACCTACGTCGAGGTCGAGGGCGCCCCGCACGGGCTCCTCTGGACGCACGGCGACGAGGTCAACGAGGCGCTGCTCGCCTTCCTCCGCGCCTGAGCGGAGACCCGACCGGCCCGCCGGCCGGTCGGGCGCCGTTCACCCGACCGGCTGTTCGGACGCGTTGGCCGTCTCGAGCAGCCGGTCGACGTCGTCGGCGCCGAAGCCCATCCCCGCCATCATGCCGATCCGCCCGATGGGGAACGACCCGAGCATCGCCGACATGTCCACCCCCTCCGGCATGATCGCCGAGCTCGCCGAGGCCTCCGTCATCGGGGCGAGCGCGCGCGCGACGACCGGTCCCGCGACCGGGTGGGAGAGCACCTCCGCGAGCGACGACTCCCGAGAGAGCGGCCGGGCCACGGCATCCCCCTCGACGTCGACGGCGACCCTCGCACGGATGTCACGGCTGGACGCCGCCACCGCCAGCGCGTACTCGCCGCCCGGCACCACCCAGCGGCTCGCGCTCACGTCGTAGACGGCCAGGTCGCCGCGGGCGACGACGAGCTCGACCTCGCGGGTCTCGCCCGCCTCGAGCGCGACGCTCGTGAAGGCCACCAGCTCCCGCACGGGACGCGCGGGGAGGTCCGGGCGCGTCACGTAGACCTGCACGACCTCGCGGCCGGCACGCGCACCCGTGTTCGTCACCGCCGCCCGCACGACGACGTCGCCGTCACTGCGGACGGATGCCGAGGCCGCCTCGTACGCGAAGGTCGTGTACGACAGCCCGTGTCCGAAGGGATAGGCGACCTCCATCGCGCGGGCGTCGTACCACCGGTAGCCCACGAACAGCCCCTCGCCGTAGCGGACGGTCCCTTCGGTGCCGAAGCTCAGGTGGGCCGGGGTGTCCTCGAGCCGGAGCGGAATCGTCTCGGCGAGCTTGCCGGACGGGTTGGCCGCGCCGAAGAGGATGTCGGCGGTGGCACCGCCGCCGGCCTGACCCAGAAGCCACGCCTCGACGATCGCCGGCACGTCGTCGGCGAAGGGCAGCGCGACCACGCTGCCGTTGGAGAGGACCACCACGACCTTCGGGTTCGCCTCCCGGACGGCGGCGAGCACGGCGAGCTGCGCGGCGGGGAGGTCGATGTGCGTCCGGTCGTACCCCTCCGACTCCGCCGCGGCGGGGAGCCCGAGGAAGACCACCGCGACGTCGGCGCCGCTCGCCACGCGCACGGCCTCGGCGCGGAGGGCCGCGGCATCCGTCGTGTCGCCCGGGCTGAGCGTGAACCCGGCGGCGAAGTCGACGCTCCCCCCGGCGGCGGTGGCCGCGGCGGTGATCTCGTCGAGCGCGGTGTCCAGGCGCGTCGGGTTGATCATCGACGACCCCGCGCCCTGATAGCGCGGCTTCGCGGCGAAGGCGCCGATGACGGCGATGTGCGCGGTGGGTGAGAGCGGGAGGATCTCCTCCTCGTTCTTCAGCAGCACGATCGAGCGCGCCGCCGCCTCTCGCGCGAGGGCGTGGTGCGCGTCGACGTCGAGGGGCCCGGGAACGCGTCCCGCGCCCGCGCGCACCTTCCCGACCAGGTCGATCGCCCGGTGCGCGGCCGTGTCGAGCACGCTCTCCGCGAGCCGGCCGTCGCGCACGGCGTCGACGATCTCGGCGTCGGTGGCGCCGCCGGACGACGGCATCTCGAGGTCCATGCCGGCGGCCAGGCCCGCGACGCGGTCGTTGACGGCGCCCCAGTCCGACACGACGAGACCCTCGAAGCCCCACTCGTCGCGGAGCACCGTGGTCAGCAGCCACGGGTCCTCGGAGGCGTAGACGCCGTTGATGCGGTTGTACGAGCACATCACCGTCCACGGCTGGGCGTCCTGCACGATGCGCTGGAAGCCGCGGAGGTAGATCTCCCGCAGCGTCTGCTCGTCCACGTCGCTGGAGGCCCGCATCCGATCGGTCTCCTGGTTGTTCGCCGCGAAGTGCTTCAGCGAGGCCCCCACACCCTGCGACTGGATGCCGCGCACGAGCGCCGCGCCGAGGACGCCCGAGACGAGCGGGTCCTCGGACAGGTACTCGAAGTTGCGGCCGCATAGCGGCGAGCGCTTGATGTTGACCCCGGGGCCGAGGAGGATCCCGACGTCCTCGATCGAGGCCTCCGCCCCGAGAGCGGCGCCGACCCGCTCGGCGAGGTCGGCGTCCCAGGAGGATCCGAGTCCGACCGCGGGCGGGAAGCACGTCGCGGGGAGGCTTCCGGTCATGCCGAGGTGATCGGCGCTCTCGACCTGCTTGCGGAGGCCGTGCGGTCCGTCGTTCATCGCGATCGAGGGCACAGCGGCCCCCGGGCGGTCGATCGTCTTGGTCGTCCAGAAGGTCGCGCCGCTGGTCAGCGACGCCTTCTCCTCGACCGTCAGGTCAGCGGGCTCGGGGAGCGGGGCGTGGGACGTCATCGGTCCTCCTCGTGTGCGGCATCCGTCGCGATCGTCGTCGACGCGCGAGAAACCTAACAGTACTCGGTTTTTGTCTTTTCGGAAAGGTGCGATGTACTGCTCTCATGCCGGATCCGCAGCGCACGCGAGGCTCGTACGCCAAAGGCATCGCCAAACGCGAAGAGATCCTCGAACGCGCACTCGAGGTCGTCGCCCGCGAGGGGATGCGCGGCGCATCCGTCCGCGAACTCGCCGACGCGGTCGGACTCAGTCAGGCGGGGCTCCTCCACTACTTCGACAGCAAGGAGGAGCTCTTCACCGAGATCCTCCGCAAGCGCGACGAGATCGACCTGGCCGAGCGCCTCGGCGCCGGAACCGATGTGCAGGAGGGGCTGCACCGCGTCGTCCGGCACAACAGCGAAGTCCCGGGTGTGGTCGCGCTCTTCTCCCGGCTCTCCGTCGACGCCGCCGACCCGCAGCATCCGGCGCACGCGTTCTTCCTCGAACGCGGCGAGCGCCTCCGGGCCTCGATCGCCGCATCATTCCGCCGCCGGCAGGAGGCGGGCGAAATCCCTGCCGCGGCCGACCCGGAGGTCCTCGCCCGGATCGTGCAGGCCGCGGCCGACGGACTGCAGCTGCAGTGGATGCTGGACCCCGATCTCGACATGGCCGATACGCTCGACGCGCTCTTCGTCGCACTCACCCGCCCCTCGGAGGACGCTTCGTGACCACCACACCTGATCCCCTCCTCCGCATCGCCGCAGGTCAGGTCCGCGGCCTCTGGCGCGGCGAGCCCGGCGGCTCGGGCGGCCCGGGCCGCTCGGGCGGCTCGGCGGCGTTCCTCGGCATCCCCTTCGCCGAGGCGCCGGTGGGCGCGCTGCGGTTCGCCGCGCCCGTCCCGGTGACGCCGTGGGACGGCATCCGTGACGCCCGGGCGTACGGCGCGACGGCGAAGCGCGAGAAGCCGGGCGAGAAGACCCTCATACCCGAGCCCGCCGTCCCCGGAGAGGCGACGCTGAACGTGAACGTGTTCACCCCGGCGCCGGGCGGGGACGCGGCGTTGCCGGTGCTGGTGTACATCCACGGCGGCGGCTTCACCGAAGGCTCGCCCGCGAGCCCGTGGTACGACGGCGCAGCCTTCACGCGCGACGGAGTGGTGACCGTGACGATCTCGTATCGCCTCGGCTTCGACGGGTTCGGGCACATTCCCGGGGCGCCGAGCAACCGAGGCGTCCGGGACTGGCTCGCCGCCCTCGCGTGGGTGCAGGAGAACATCGCCGCGTTCGGCGGCGACCCGGGACGGGTGACGATCGCCGGGCAGTCCGCGGGCGGCGGCGCGGTGCTGACGCTCCTCGGCATGCCGGCGGCGCAAGGACTCTTCCACGCGGCCTGGGCGCTGTCCCCCGCCCTGGGCGATGTGTCGGGCGAACGCGCGCGGACGCTGACGGCGAAGCTCGCGAACCTCCTCGGCGTCGAGCCGAGCCGCGAGGGATTCGCGAGCGTGCCGGAAGCGGACGTCTTCGCACAGCAGGAGACCCTCGGCCGCAACGGGAAGTCGCCCCTCGACGTCGCCCGCAGCATGCTGCGGGACGGGCTGAGCTTCGGTCCCATGATCGATGGGGACCTCCTCCCCCAGCCCACGATCGAAGCGCTGGGCTCCGGCGTCGGGGGCGACGTTCCGCTCGTCCTCGGGGCGACCGACGATGAGTTCACGATGATCACCGCCGGTGCGGCGCGGGTGCTGGACATCGTGCCCCCCGCTGTCGCCCTCCAGCAGCTGGACGTGCCGCGCGAGAAGCGCCACACGTGGCTCGCCGACAACGCCGCGCAGCGCCGCAAGGGCACCGCCGCGGTGATCGGACGCTACGTCAGCGACGTCATCTTCCGATCGACCGTGCTGCGGGCCGCGGACGCGCGGGCCGAGGCGGGCGGCGCCGGTCGCACTTGGACGTACCGGTTCTCGTGGCCGTCGCCGACCATCGGGTGGGCGTGCCACTGCCTGGACGTGCCGTTCTGGTTCGACGCGCTCGGCACCGAGGCCGTCGACGCGATCGCCGGCGACGCACCGTCGCAGGCCCTGGCCGACGAGGTCCACGGGGCCGCCGTCGCCCTGATCCGCGACGGGGACCCGGGGTGGCCCGCCTGGGATCCGGCGACACAGCCGACCCGCATCTTCGACGTCCCGGCCGACGGCCGCTCCCCCGTCGTCCACGACGGCTACGCCTCGGTCCGCGCCCTGGCCTGACCCCGCCGCCCCTCTCCCCCGCCGGGCGTGAAACCGCGGGGCGAAATCGGCCCCCGGCGTGGTTCTGAGCCCCGTCGAGGCGAAATCACCCCACGGTTTCACACCGCCGGCCGGCGCGGGCGCGCGGCCGGGCCCCGGCGCGAGTCCAGGAGACCCCGGAGCGCGCTCCGGACGACGTCAGGATGCCAGATGATGTCCTCCGCGATCGGCCGGAAGGTCGTGTAGCCGAGAGCCGCCGCCGCTTGATCGCGGCGGCGATCCCGGCGCTGGGCGTCCCAATCGGAGTGGAACTCCCTGCTGTCGCACTCGACGATGAGCCACCCCTCGACGAGGAAGTCCACACGACCGACCCCGGCGATGAACACTTGCACGTCGAACGCCGCACCGAGCGAGCGCAGAAGGAGACGCACCAGCGTCTCGGGCCCGGATTCGGCGCGCGCATCGATCAGTCTGCGGAGTACGCGGTGACGCCGCGGGAGGAGACGGAAGAGCTCGTCAAGCTCGTCCATCCGCAGATGGCCGCCGTGCAGGGCGGAGTCGAGGCTCGCCAGCGCGGAGCGCGGCGGCTGGCAGCGCAGGGCGCAGGCGAGAGCATCGAGCGGCTCCACGGAAGCCGCCCGCGGGTGCGGCACCCGGCGCAGCGTGCCCCAGTGTCGCCGGACCACGCGGGCCGTAGTACGGGCGGAGGTCCGCCGGGTATGCAGGTGCACGTGCAGCACGGACGTGTCGAGGGCGAAGACTCCCCGGTGCGCCAGCGCCGAGACGCACGTGAGCCGGCCGCCCAGCGCCAGCGCGTCGATGACGTCGGTCGACGCGTCGGCAGTTAGATAGGCACCCGGGCGCGGTCGCAGGAGTCGTCCGTCAGCCACCGCGGCGCCGAGGTCGCGGTCGGTCCATCCCCGGGCACGGAGGTCAGGGCGACGGAAGAAGACCGGAGGCGTCGTGGGCGTGGACATCCGCACAGCCTCGCCCGCCCCGAGGCCCGGTGGGCGCCACCAGCAGGACCGGTGGACTCCCCGCGGCCAGCGGGTGGTGGGGAGGAGGGTCGGCTCGTGAAACGCTGGGGTGAAATCGTCACTCTGACGGCTCTGCGCCGCAGTGAAGGTCGATTTCGCCCCGCGCTTTCACACGCGTCGGCTAGCCGGGTCAGGCCAGGGCGGGGAGGACCTCGCGCTCGAAGAGCGAGATGCCGGACCGGTCGTACGCGGCCTCGGGGAAGTAGTGGATGGCGTACCCGAGGCCGTGGGCCCCGCGCTCGGCGAGACGCTCGGCGACCTGCTCGGGGGTGCCGAACCCGGGCGACGAGCGGTAGTCCTCCGCGATCGCGGCGGCCCGCTCGTCCCCGACGTGCGGGCGCAGCCGCTCGACGAGGACGCGCAGCCGCTCGGCGGCTTCGGCCTCGGTCGCCCCCACGATCGTGTTGAAGTTCGACGAGCGGGTGATCTCGCCCATGTCGCGCCCGATCGCGTCGCAGTGGCCCTGCAGCACGGAGCTCTTGTGGTCGAACTCCTCGAGCGACCCGGCGAAGTTCGTGTACGACGCGTAGCGCGCGGCGATCTTCAGGGTCACCTTCTCGCCGCCTCCGGCGATCCACAGCGGGATGCCGCCCTCCTGCAGCGGGGTCGGCCGGACGATCGCGCCGTCGACCTGGTAGTGCTTCCCGTCGAGGGTCGCCGTGCCGGTCGTCCAGGCCTGGTGCATGATGTCGACACCTTCGCGCAGGCGCGCGAGCCGGTCGCCGATCCCCGGGAAGCCGTAGCCGTACGCGCGCCACTCGTGCTCGTACCATCCGCCGCCGATCCCCATCTCGGCGCGCCCGCCGGAGATCAGATCGACCGTGGCGGCGACCTTGGCGAGGTAGGCCGGGTTCCGGTATCCCATCGCGGTGCACATCTGTCCGAGACGGATGCGGTCGGTCGACGCCGCGAAGGCGGCCATGAGCGTCCACGCCTCGTGGGTGGCTTCCTCGGTCGGCACCGGCACGGTGTGGAAGTGGTCGTAGACCCACAGCGATTCCCACGCCGCGGCATCCGCGCGCTGCGCGATCTCGTTCATCGTCGACCACTGGTCGGCGGGATCGATGCCGACGAGGTCGAGACGCCAGCCCTGGGGGATGAAGATTCCGAAACGCATGAGGTCAGCCTAGGGTCGGAGCCACCTCGGCGTCCGGGATCCGCTCGCGCATCACGGCCACCGCCTCGGGGTTCGCGTCGACGAGGACGGCGTCGCGCCCGAGGGCCGCGGCCACCGCGCCGGTGGTTCCGCTGCCGGCGAAGAGGTCGAGCACCCGGTCTCCCGGACGAGAGGATGCCTGGACGATGCGCCGCAGGATCCCCTCCGGCTTCTGCGTCGGGTATCCGGTCTTCTCGCGTCCGGTGGTCGGGACGATCGTGTGCCACCAGACGTCGGTGGGGAGCTTCCCGCGGGCGGCTTTCTCGGCCGTGACGAGGCCTGGGGCCATGTACGGCTCGCGGTCGACGGCGCCGGAGTCGAACCAGTAGCGCGCCGGGTCCTTGACGTAGACGAGGATCGTGTCGTGCTTGGTGGGCCAGCGGCGGCGGGTCTTCGCACCGTAGTCGTAGGCCCAGATGATCTCGTTGAGGAAAGACGCGCGACCGAAGAGGGCGTCCATGAGCACCTTCGCGTAGTGCGCCTCGCGGTAGTCCAGGTGCAGGTACAGCGTGCCGTCGTCCGCGAGGAGCCGCCACGCCTCGACCAGGCGGGGTTCGAGGAAGCCCCAGTAGTCGTCGAACCGGTCGTCGTAGGTGAGGAGATCTCCGCGCAGTCGCTCGTACTCCCGCCCGTGGAAGCCGCGCCGGACGGCACCCGTCGCAGGCGCCGCTCCGGCATCCGTCGCTCCCTGCACGGATGCCGGTCGATGCAGCGCCGTCTCGACGGTCTTGGTCTGCGGGCGTCCGGTGTTGAACGGCGGGTCCAGGTACACCACGGTGAAGGCGGCATCGGGAAAGGATGCCGCGACGGCGAGGTTGTCGCCATGGTGGATCGTCACGCGCCCGCGCGGTCGGTCCTCGGCGATCGGCGATGCCGACACGGAGGTCACGGCACGCGACGCAACCACGCGTCGGTGGCGAACTTGGAGGCGACGAGCGCCTCCGCCTCGGCATATTCCTCGTCGGTGATATGACCGACCTCGGCGTTGTAGAGGGACGTGAAGGTCGCCTTCAGCTGCTCGATGATCGCGTCGCGAGGGAGCCCGGTCTGCCGCTTCAGCGGGTCGACGCGCTTGGCGGCGGAGGTCGTGCCCTTGTCGCTGAGCTTCTCCCGGCCGATCCGCAGCACCTCGATCATCACCTGACCGTCCATGTCGTAGCTGAGGGTCGCGTGGTGGAGCACGCCGCCGTTGGCGAGGCGCTTCTGCGCGGCGCCGCCGATCTTCCCCTGCGGTGAGGCGATGTCGTTGAGCGGCTGGTAGGTCGCCTCGACCCCGAGGGCGCGGAGGGCCTGCAGCGCCCAGTCGTCGAGGAAGGCGTAGGAGTCGGCGAAGGTCAGCCCCTGGACGAGGGACGCCGGGACCGAGAGCGAATAGGTGACGATCGAGTTCGCGCCCATCATCATCGCGCCGCCGCCGGAGATCCGGCGCACGACGTCGTACCCGTGGCGGGCCGCTCCTTCGGGGTCGACCTCGTTGCGAAGCGACTGGAATGACCCGATCACCACGGCCGACTCGTTCCACTCCCACAGGCGCAGCGTCGGACGCCGCTTCCCTTCGCCGACGCGCGCGGTCAGCACCTCGTCGAGGGCGAGGTTCATGCGCGGCGAGAGGGGCCGGTCATGCACGATCTCCCAGTCGAAATCGCCCCAGCCTGGCGCCGTGACGAGCGCGCGCCGCACCGCCGTGCCGATGGCCTCGGGGGTGAAGCCCAGCAGCTGCGCGCCCTCGGGGAGCGCGGCGCGGACGGCCGCGGCGATGGTGGCGACATCCGCCTCCACCGGGAGCCCGGTGACCGCGCGGTCGATGTCGTCGAGGGCGGAGTCGGGTTCGAGGAAGAAGTCGCCCGCGAGGTGGAACGCGTCGATGCGCCCGTCACGCTCCTCGAGGTCGACGACCACGAGCTTTCCACCGGGGACCTTGTATTCGCCGTGCACGACAGCCAGCCTAGGACCCGACGTCAGTCGCGGGCGGGGAAGCGCGGGTCGAGCCAGGCGACGAGATCGGCGCGGACCTCCTCCTGCATGACCTCGTTGAAGATTTCGTGCCGCGCTCCGGGGTAGACGAGGGTGGTCACATCGGTGAACCCCGAGCGCGTGCGGTAGGCCTCGGCGAGCCGGTGGACGCTCCGCGGCCCGCCCACCGTGTCGTCGCGCCCGACCATCAGCAGGGTCGGGAGGTCGCGCGGCAGGTTCCGCGCCGGACGTCCGAACAGCCGCGCGGCCTCGAGCGGGCCGAAGAGCTTCAGCAGAGGCTCGGAGGTCGTGAGCGGGTCGTCGAGGAAGGCCTGCCCGACGGCGTGATCCGACGACAGCCACTCCGTCCCCATCGCCCCCTCCGCCTTCCACGGCGCGTTGAGGTCGCCGGCGTTGAGGCTCCCCGGTGTGCGCAGCGCCGAGCCCGACAGGACGAGGGCGTCGAAGGATGCCGCGTGGCGGTCGACGAGCATCTGCGCGAGGAACGACCCCCACGAGTGCCCGAGGAGGATGAGCGGCAGGTCGGGATGCTCGCGACGGATGCGCTCGGTCAGCGCGTAGACCGCGTCGCGTGCCGCACGCATGCCGCCGGGCCCCAGCCGCCCGAGCTTGCCGGGGTGGCCGTGCTGCATGATGCCCGTGCGACCGTGCCCGAGGTG
Source organism: Microbacterium sp. NPDC077184 (assembly GCF_040687055.1). NCBI lineage: Bacteria > Bacillati > Actinomycetota > Actinomycetes > Micrococcales > Microbacteriaceae > Microbacterium > Microbacterium sp. NPDC077184. Next base: position 13,358 of record NZ_JBFBMM010000001.1, on the reverse strand, counting down.
GTCGTCGGCGTAGACGGTGTAGCCGTGCGCAGCGAGCGTCTCGGCGAGCACCCGATAGCGACCGGCGTGCTCGCCGACGCCGTGCAGGATCTGCACGACGGCACGTGCGGTGCCCTCGGCGGGATAGACGTCGTAGAAGATCCGGGTCCCGCGGGCGTCGGTGAAGGAGGACGCGGCGTCGCTGTCGGGCATGGCTAGAGTCTAGGTGCGCGGTTTCTTTAGCAGGGCTAATGAGCTATGCTAAGGAAACGCATGAGCTCCACAGACATCTCCTCCCCCGGCACCACGACCTCCGCCGACGATCCGACGACCCCGCTGTCGTCACCGGCATCCGAACTCCGCATCGCGACGTTCCGCCTCGCCCGTCGCATGCGCACGCAGCGCGCGGACGACTCGATGAGCGACGGCCAGTTCGGCGTCCTCGCCGCCCTCTGGGTCCACGGCGATCACACCCTCGGCGAGCTCGCTGACCGCGAGCGCGTGTCGGCGCCGTCGATGAACCGCACCGTGAACTGCCTGCAGGATGCCGGCTACATCGGCCGCTCCGCAGACGAGAACGACGGTCGGAAGGTCGTGATCTCGCTGACGGATGCCGGACGCGCGGTCGTCGACGAGACCGCTCGACGTCGCGACGCATGGGTCGAGTCCGCCCTCGCCGACCTCACCGAGGACGAGCGCGCGACGCTCGCCCGCGCCGCCGAGATCATGGGACGGATGGCCGCACGATGAGCGCGATGTTCCGGTCCTTCTCCGTCTTCAACTACCGCGTCTGGTTCATCGGTGCGCTCGTGTCGAACATCGGCGCGTGGATGCAGGCCACCGCGATCAGCTGGGTGGTCCTGACGGAGCTCACGAACAACGACGCCGCCGCCATGGGTGTGACGATGGGTCTGCAGTTCGCCCCGCAGCTGCTGCTCGTCAGCGTCACCGGGTGGGTCGCCGACCGCTTCGACCGGCGACGCCTCCTCATGCTCACGCAGGCCCTGCTCCTGCTCCTCGGCCTCGCGATCGGTGCGCTCCTTCTCGCCGGGGTGATGACGCTCCCGCTGATGTACGGTTTCGCCCTCACGCTCGGCGTGATCGCCGCGTTCGACAATCCGGCGCGGCAGGCGTTCGTCTCCGACCTCGTGGCGCGCGAGAACGCCTCGAACGCGGTCGCGCTCAACGCGGCATCCTTCAACAGCGCCCGCATGATCGGACCGGCCGTCGCGGGCCTCATGATCGTCGCCGTCGGCAGTGGCTGGGTGTTCGTCGTCAACGCGGTGACGTTCGTGGGGATGATCGTCGCCCTCATGCTGATCCGCGTCGACCTCCTCGTGCCGCGCGTGAAGGCGCCGTCGGGGGCGCGGCTCGCCGACGGCTTCCGCTACGTCGCGAAGCGGCCGGACCTCGTCGTCGCCTTCAGCATGGTGTTCCTCATCGGCGCCTTCGGCATGAACTTCCCGATCTTCGCCTCGACCATGGCACTGGAGTTCGGCCAGGAGGCCGACGGCTACGGCCTCCTCAGCTCGATCCTCGCCGTCGGGTCGCTCGCGGGGGCCCTGCTCGCGGCACGACGCGATCGCGCCCGCATCCGGGTGGTCATCGCGGGAGTCCTCCTCTTCGCGATCGCCGCCACGGTGTCGGCGTTCATGCCCACCTACTGGCTGTATGCCGTGACGCTCATGTTCACCGGCTTCGCGGTCGTGACGATGCTCACCACCGCCAACGGGTACGTGCAGACGACGACCGATCCGGCGCTCCGCGGCCGCGTCCTCGCGCTCTACGTGGCGATCCTCATGGGCGGGACCCCGATCGGCGCCCCGATCGTGGGTTGGGTCGCGTCGGAGTTCGGCCCCCGCACCGCGATCCTCCTCGGTGCCGGCGCGGGCTTCACCGCCTTCGCGATCGGCGCGACCTGGCTGCTCGCCTCGGGGCGTCTGCACCGGCACGAGCAGCGCCGGTTCCGTCTCACGATCGACGAGACGCGCCCGCTCTCGGTGGTGCGCCCGCAGCCGGAGGACTTCTCCGAGGAGGTCGCCGCAACGAGCCCGATCGCGACGCCCCGACGCTGACGCCCCGGCGCCCGCCGACGTCAGCCGCGCCGCTCGCGCACCCCGACCCGCTCGAGGTGGACGTTGGAGAACCGACCATCCGGGTCGAGCCGCTCGAACACCGCCCGCGCCTCGGCGAGCCGCGGGTGCGCCCGGCCGATCGCGTCGCGCTCCATGAGGTGCAGCTTGCCCCAGTGCGGGCGCGCGGCGAAGGGCTCCAGCGCCGCCTCGATGTCGACCAGCAGCGCACGCACCGCGCGGGGGTGGTTGCCCCAGGTGAAGTGGATCGCCATCACATCCTGACCGGATGCCGGGCTCAGCCACAGATCGTCGGCGGCGACGGTGCGCAACTCGGTGATGAACAGCAGCGGCTGGATGCGGGGCGCGAGCGGGCGGAGAGCCTGCAGCGCCGCGGCCGCGTGGGGGCGCGCGACGAAGTACTCCGACTGGATCTCGTCGCCGAAGGACGGCGTCCCGTCGAGGCGGAAGTGCGGCAGCCGCAGCATCCACGGCCCCGGCACACCGCCGAGCTCGGTGACGTCGGCGAGCCCCCCGAGGGGTTCCGCCGCGGCATCCTGCCGTCCGTCCAGAAGCACCTCGGGCACCGGGTCGTCGTCGCGGTCGAGCCGGGTCTTCACCCAGACGTCACCGATCGTCTCATCGTCCCAGCGCGAGAAGATCGAGACGCTGTACCCCGCGCCGGTCACGGCGGGCAGGTCCGCGAGCGCGGCGTCCCACGTGACGCCGGTGTAGACGTCCTGGCGCATCCGGAAGGACGGGACGACGTCGAGGGTCAGCGCGACGACGATGCCGTAGGCGCCGAGTCCGACGACGAGCGCGTCGAAGTCGGCGTCGCCGCGGCGGACCTCGTGCACCTCGGCGTCCGCGCCGACGTAGCGCAGCATCCGCACGTTCGCGGCGAGGATCCGTTGCCCATCCCCCGAGCCGTGCGTCCCGGTCGCGGTGGCGCCGCCGACGTTGATGTGCGGAAGCGAGCCCATATTCGACAGCGCCCAGCCGCGCTCGTCGAGCCACGCGGCGAGCTCGCCGTAACGGATGCCGGCGGCCACCGTGACGGTCTGCTGCTCCTCATCGAGCGCGACGTCCGCGGGCAGCGCCGTCACGTCGATGAGGGTGCCGGCGGTGTCGGGGAGGTCTGTGAAGGAGTGCCGGGTCCCGAGCGCCCGCACCCGCCCGGGGGCCGCGACGAGCGCCCGGAGCGCGTCGACGGTCTCCGGCGTCTCGATCCGCGGCGCGGTGTAGGAGTAGGTCCCCGCCCAGTTGCGCGTCATGCTCCCCAGCTTCCGTGGAGCGCGTCGAGCTCCGGCCAGATCTCACCGGGAATCTCCACGGCAGCCAGCTGATCGAGGGCCGTGAGGCGTGCCCGGGTCTTGACGCCGACCACCGTCGAATCGACGAGGGGCGAACGGAGGGAGAAGTGCAGCGCCACGGCGGGAAGCTCCACCCCGTGGGCTCGGCACAGCTCCTCGAGCTGCGCGAGTCGCGCGAGGATCTCCGGCGACGGCTCCCGGTAGGTGTAGGTCGACGTCGCCCCCTTGACCAGGATTCCGCTGGCGAACGGGGCCGCGTTGAACACCGTCACCCCGCGCTCCTGCGCGGCGCGGAACAGCGGCGTCGCACTCTGGTCGAGCAGGGTGAAGCAGTTGTGGCTGAGGACGGCGTCGAAGACGCCGGTGGCGACGTACTCGCGCATCTCATCCACCGGGTAGGTGGCGATGCCGATCGCGTCGACGACCCCGGCGTCGCGCAGTTCGCGCAGACCCTCCACGGCTCCGTTCGGAGCCATCGCCTCGGCGACGCTCACCGCATACGGGTCGTGCAGGTGGAGCAGCGGCAGGCGATCGACGCCGAGCCGTGCGGTGCTCTCCTCGAACGAACGCAGGACGCGGTCGCGGTCGAAGGCGCCCGTGACGGGGTCGACGTCGACCTTCGTGATGACGCGGGCGGCGGCATCCGCATCCGCGTCGCGCAACGCGAGCCCGATCACGGCCTCCGAACGGCCGTCGGAGTAGTTGTTCGACGTGTCGACGTACCCGTGCCCCGAGCGGAGCAGGGCGACGGCGTCGGCCACCGCCGCGGCCTCTTCGGAGCTGCCGGGCACCGTGTCCCGCCCGAGCCCCGACGTGCCGAGGGTGAGCGGGCTGACGGTCGTGGCGATGCGGGTCATCGTGTCTCTTCTCTCTCGGGCGTTCCGCCCGTCGGTCGCAGGCGCCCTCGGCCGAACGGCAGCGCGGGCGCGCGGTACTCCCACGCCCGGCGGTCCCCCGCGGGGATCGCGGCGTCGGCATCGCCGAACCGCCACCCCCGCGAGAAGAGGAACACCGCGAGCGGGGCATCCTCGTCGTCGGGGAGCTGCCATGTGCCCACGCCCCACTGCGTCGGCTGACCGCGGCCGCCGATGACGAGGGTCGGTCGGATGCCGGCGTACAGCGCGAACCAGGGGCGCCGGAGCGTCAGCTCCACCCGCCGGGTCGGACGCGGGGTGCCGCCGGTGTCGGTCATGCCGTCCACGAGGAGCGGCCGAACCGCTCCCACCGCTCGACGATGCGCGGCAGCCCCCGGTCGTCCGCGGGCTCGACCATGGGGCGCCCGCCGATGAAGACCTGCTCGACGCGGGAGTCCAGGGCCAGCGGGTCGCCCGACCACAGCACGACGTCGCCGTCGCGTCCGGTCTCGAGCGCACCCACGCGACCCTCGAGACCGAGGATGGCGGCGGGGTTCACCGTCAGGGCCCGCAGCGCGGTCTCGGGCGGCAGCCCTTCGCGGACGGCGAGGATCGCCTGCAGGCGCAGCTGATCGATCGGGACGACCGGGTGGTCCGTGGTGATCGCGACGGTGACGCCGGCCTCGGCGATGAGGGCGAGGTTGCCGATCGCGCGGTCGCGCAGCTCGACCTTCGAGCGCGAGGTGAGCATCGGACCGAAGATCACCGGGATCTGCTTCTCGGCGAGCACGTCGGCGATCTTGTGCCCCTCGGTGCCGTGGTTCACCACGAGGCGGTAATCGAACTCCTCCGCGAGACGGATCGCGGTGGCGATGTCGTCGTGGCGGTGGCAGTGCTGGTCCCAGACCAGATCGCCGTCGAGCACGGCGGCGAGGGTCTCGTTCGTGAGGTCGCGCTCGAACGGCTCACCGGCGAATGCCGCGGCGGCGCGCTTGTCGGCGTAGGTGCGCGCCTTCACGAAGGCCTCGCGGAGCACGGCGGCGACGCCGAGCCGGGTCGAGGGCGTCTGCTTCTTGTCGCCGTAGACGCGCTTGGGGTTCTCGCCGAGCGCGGACTTCACCGACACGTCGTGGGCGAGGACCTGCTCGTCGACCGTGCGCCCGCCCCACGTCTTGATCGCGACGGTGCGCCCGCCGATCGGGTTGCCGGAACCGGGCTTGATGACGGCCGTCGTCACGCCGCCCCGAAGGGCATCGCGGAAACCGACCTCCTCGATGTCGATGCCGTCCAGCGCCCGGAACCGCGCGCCGTTCGGATCGGTCATCTCGTTCGTGTCGTCGCCGGACCAGCCCTCGCCGTCCTCGTGGACGCCGAGGTGGCCGTGCGCCTCGACGAAGCCGGGGAGCACCCAGCGTCCGGCGGCGTCCACCACCCGCGCACCCTCGGGGACGGCGGTGTCGGCACCCCCGACCGCCGTGATGACGCCGTCGGCGATGACGACGGTGCCGCCGGGGATCGGGTCTGCGCTTGCGGGAACGACATGGCCACCGGTGATCGCGAGGTACTCAGTCATCCCTCCACCCTAGGTCGGCGGGGCCGTCCGCGGCCGGTGGCCGGGGGGTCAGCCGCCCGTGGAGGCGCGGACGATCAGCTCGGGACGGAAGCGGATGCGGCGCGCGCCGGCATCCGGTTCCGGGGCGCCGCCCGGTCCGCGCTCGCCGCCCGCACCCGCGCGCGCGATCTCGGCGAGGAGCAGGTCGACGGCGCTCGCCCCGATCTCGCGGGCCGGTTGGCGGATGGAGCTGAGCGGCACGACGGTGGCCGCGGCGAAGTCGATGTCGTCGTAGCCGATGAGGGCGATGTCCTCGGGCACGCGGATCTCGCCGAGGAGCGCGAAGGACTGCAGCACCCCCACGGCGAGGAGGTCGTTCGCGGCGAACACCGCGTCAGGCCGGGATGCGGCATCCCGTGCGCGGAGCAGATTCCCCGCCTCCCGTCCCTGCAGAACCGTGAGCGCGGGCATCTCCATCACGTCGAGGGCGACATCCGGATGCTCTGCGACCGCCCGACGCGCCCCCTCGAGCCGATCGTGCACCTGGCGGGTCGACAGCGGTCCCCCGACGAAGGTGATGCGGCGTCGTCCGGCGTCGATCAGGTGCCGCGTGGCGAGGAACCCGCCCTCGACGTCGTCGACAGCGACCGAGGCGAGCGCGTCGTCATCGGCCTCCCGGTCGACGAGCACCACAGGGATGCCGGCATCCTGCAGCCGGGTGAGGGCGGTGAGGTCGGCGGTGGCGGGTGTCACGAGCACGCCGTTGACCCGCTGCTCGCGGAAGAGATCGACGTAGGCGCCCTCGCGGTCGGCGCGCTCGTCGCTGCTGCCGAAGAGGACCGCGAGACCCGCCTCGGCCGCCCGCGCCTCGGCACCGCGGGCGACGTCGGCGAAGAAGGGGTTGCCGACGTCGAGGACGACGAGGCCGATACTGCGACTGCGGCCGGCGCGCAGCTGCCGGGCGGCGTCGTTGCGCACGAAACCGAGCTCCGCGATCGCCTTCTGCACGCGCTCGACGGTGGCAGGAGCGACCTTGTCGGGATTGTTGAGCACGTTGGAGACCGTGCCCACCGACACGGATGCCGCGGCTGCGACGTCCTTCACTCCGACGGCCACGCGGGTCCCTCTCCGTAGGTGACGTTGTCAGAAGTGTAGGGCGCTTGCGTTCCTCGGCCGCGGGGCCTATCGTTGAAACGATTCATGACGCCGCGCCGAATGTCGGACCGCGTCGCCCCGACAAGGAGCGCCTTCGATGACGAACACGCCGACCCGCACCCCCGCGCGCGTCTGCTTCGAGCTGCGGATCGATCCCGCACGGATCGACGAATACGTCGCCCGGCACACCCCGGTGCGCGCCGAGATGCTCGCCGAGATCGCCGCCGCCGGCCGGCGCAACTACTCGCTCTTCCTCGCGCCGGGCGGGCGTCTCATCGGCTACTACGAGACCGACGACGACGCCGCGGCGCAGGCCTACCTCGCCGCCTCCCCGATCGCCGCGGCGTGGGAGGCCGAGATGGCCCCCTTCTTCGTGGGCCTCGACGGCCGCCCCGACCAGGGGGCCACACCGCTGACGGAGATCTTCCACCTCGCAGACCAACTCGCCGCCTCGACCGGGGGATCGGCATCCGACGACGAAAGAGACGCATCGTGAGCATCCTGTCCGCCGACATCCAGTCCCAGCTCGCCGGGCAGGGCATCGAGCTGCCCTCCTGGGCCTTCGGGAATTCCGGCACCCGCTTCCGCGTGTGGACCACCGAGGGGACGCCCCGCGACCCGTTCGAGAAGATCGCGGATGCGGCCGAGGTGAACCGGGTGACGGGCCTCGCGCCGAGCGTCGCCCTGCACATCCCGTGGGACAGGGTCGACGACATCGCCGCCCTCCGCCGTCACGCCGAAGACCTCGGAGTCGCGCTCGGGACGATCAACGCCAACACGTTCCAGGACGAGGACTACAAGTTCGGCGCGCTCACCCACGAGGACGACCGCATCCGTCGGAAGGCCATCGACCACCACCTCGAGTGCATCGACGTGATGGACGCGACCGGATCGCGCGACCTCAAGATCTGGCTCGCCGAGGGGTCGAACTACCCCGGCCAGACCGACATGCGCGCCCGCCAGGACCGACTGAACGACTCGCTCCGCACCATCTACGACCGCCTCACCGGCGACCAGCGCCTCGTGCTGGAGTACAAGTTCTTCGAGCCGTCGTTTTACCACACCGACGTTCCCGACTGGGGGACCTCCTACGCGCAGGTCGCCACCCTCGGCGACCGCGCCGTGGTGTGCCTGGACACCGGACACCACGCCCCCGGCACGAACATCGAGTTCATCGTGATGCAGCTGCTGCGCCTCGGGAAGCTCGGCTCGTTCGACTTCAACTCGCGCTTCTACGCCGACGACGACCTCATCGTGGGCGCCGCCGACCCGTTCCAGCTCTTCCGGATCCTTGTCGAGGTCATCCGCGGCGGGGGCCTCAACAACCCCGATGTCGCGTTCATGCTCGACCAGTGCCACAACATCGAGGCGAAGATCCCCGGACAGATCCGCTCGGTGCTGAACGTGCAGGAGATGACCGCGCGTGCCCTGCTGATCGATCAGCCCGCACTGCAGGCCGCGCAGTCGGCGAACGACGTGCTCGGCGCGCAGGCGGTGTTCATGGATGCGTTCTACACCGACGTCCGGCCGGCCCTGGCCGAGTGGCGCGCGTCGCGGGGACTGCCGGCCGACCCGATGGCCGCCTACGCGGCATCCGGCTACCAGCAGAAGATCGAGGCCGAGCGCGTCGGCGGCACGCAGGCCGGCTGGGGAGCCTGACCCCGTGACCTCCTCAACCGACCCCCGCACCGCCGCCGACGGCCTCGTCCGGGTGTATCCCGCGACGGCGCCGAGCGGCACGGGGCTCGTCTGGGCGCACGGCGGCGGCTTCGCCGCGGGCGACCTCGACATGCCCGAGGCGGATGCCGTCGCCCGCGCCCTCGCGGCGGCGGGCACCACGGTGGTGTCGGTCGACTACCGGCTCGCGCCGCTGCCGCCCGAGTGGGCGGCGGGACAGGGTGTCGCCCCGCGCGGCGGTGACGTCTTCCCCGCGGCATCCGACGATGTCCTCGCCGCATGGACGTGGACGCTCGCGCACGCCGCCGACCTCGGGATCGACCCCGCGCGGCTCGCGCTCGGCGGCGCGAGCGCCGGCGCGAACCTCGTCACCGGCGCCGTGCTGCGGATGCCGGGGGCAGAGGTGGCGCCGCCCGCGCTGCTCGTGCTGGCGTATCCGACGCTCCTCGCCGTGCAGCCGGCGCCGGATGCCGCTCTCCGCCGCGCGCTCGACGCCGACCCGGACGCCGACCGCTTCGGACCCGACGTGGTCCGGGGGATGTACGAGAACTACCTCGGCGGCCCGGTCGACGACGCGCCGCTCGCCGCCGTGCCGGGGCTCGCCACCGCCGCCGACCTCGCGGGCTTCCCACCCGTCCTCATGATCAACGGCGACGTCGACGAGCTGCGGGTCTCGGGCGAGGTCTTCGCCGCCACTCTTGCCGCGGCCGGACGCCCCGTGGAGATCGTCGTCGAACCCGGCACCACCCACGGGCACCTGAACCGCCCCGACGAACCGGCCTTCGCCCGTTCCCTCTCCCGCATCACCCACGCCCTGACCTCCCTCCAGACCCGAAGGACACCATGACGAACCCCGCAGTCGCCGACCTGATCGCCCGGTCCAACCGGCTCGGCTCCGATCCGAAGAACACCAATTACGCCGGCGGGAACACCTCCGCCAAGGGCACCGAGGTCGACCCGGTCACGGGCGAGCCGGTGGAGCTGCTGTGGGTGAAGGGCTCCGGGGGCGACCTCGGCACGCTCACCGAGCAGGGTCTCGCGGTGCTGCGCCTGGATCGCATGCGCGCTCTCGTCGACGTCTACCCCGGCGTCGAGCGCGAGGACGAGATGGTCGCCGCGTTCGACTACTGCCTGCACGGGAAAGGCGGTGCGGCGCCGTCGATCGACACCGCGATGCACGGGCTCGTGGATGCCGCGCACGTGGACCACCTGCATCCGGATTCCGGCATCGCGATCGCGACCGCCGCCGACGGGGAGGCCCTGACGGCGACGATCTTCGGCGAGAAGGTCGTGTGGGTGCCGTGGCGACGCCCGGGGTTCCAGCTGGGCCTGGACATCGCGGCGATCAAGGCCGCCAACCCGCAGGCGATCGGCTGCATCCTCGGCGGACACGGCATCACGGCGTGGGGTGAGTCGTCCGAGGAGGCCGAACGCAACTCCTCCTGGATCATCGCCACCGCCGCCGAATACCTGGAAACCCACGGTGACCCGGCCCCGTTCGGAGGAGTTCGGCCCGGGTTCGAGCCGCTCCCCGAGGATGAGCGACGGGCGAAGGCCGCCGCCCTCGCCCCCACGATCCGGGGCCTCGCCTCGACCGACAAGCCGATGGTCGGGCACTTCACCGACGCGGACGTGGTGCTGGACTTCCTCGCGTCCGAGAAGGCGCCCGCCCTGGCCGCGCTGGGGACGAGCTGCCCCGACCATTTCCTCCGCACCAAGGTCAAGCCGATGCTCCTCGACCTCTCCGCGGACGCGTCGATCGAGGACGCCATCGCGCGCCTCGTCGAGCTGCACGAGGCCTACCGTGCCGACTATCAGGCCTACTACGACGCGCACGCGACGACCGACTCCCCCGCCATCCGCGGCGCCGACCCGCTGATCGTGCTCGTCCCGGGCGTCGGGATGTTCAGCTACGGGGCGAACAAGCAGACCGCCCGGGTGGCCGGGGAGTTCTACGTCAACGCGATCAACGTCATGCGCGGCGCCGAGTCGGTGTCCACCTACTCCCCGATCTCGGATGCCGAGAAGTTCCGCATCGAGTACTGGGCGCTCGAAGAAGCCAAACTGCAGCGGATGCCGAAGCCGAAGACCCACCAGGGGCGGATCGCGTTCGTCACGGGTGCGGCGTCCGGTATCGGCAAGGCGATCGCGGTGCGCCTGGCCGCGGAGGGCGCGTGCGTCGTCATCGCCGACCTCGACCTCGCCAAGGCCCAGGCTGCGGCGGCGGAGCTCGGCGGAACGGACGTCGCGATCGGCGTCGCGGCGAACGTCGCCGACCCCGAGACCGTCCAGGCCGCGATCGACGCCACCGTCCTCGCCTTCGGCGGCATCGACCTCGTCGTCAACAACGCCGGGCTGTCGCTGTCGAAGCCGCTGCTGGAGACCACCGAGAAGGACTGGGACCTGCAGCACGACGTCATGGCGAAGGGGTCGTTCCTCGTCGCCAAGGCCGCCGCGAAGGCCCTCATCGCACAGAAGATGGGCGGCGACGTCATCTACATCTCGTCGAAGAACTCCGTCTTCGCCGGCCCGAACAACATCGCGTACTCGGCGACGAAGGCCGACCAGGCCCACCAGGTGCGCCTCCTCGCCGTCGAGCTCGGCGAGCACGGCGTGCGAGTGAACGGCATCAACCCCGACGGCGTCGTCCGCGGCTCGGGCATCTTCGCCGCCGGCTGGGGCGCGAACCGTGCCGCCACGTACGGGGTCAAGGAAGAAGACCTCGGCCAGTTCTACGCCAACCGCACGATCCTCAAGCGCGAGGTCGTCCCCGAGAACGTCGCCGACGCGGTCTACGTCCTCACCGGCCCCGAACTCAGCCGCACCACCGGCCTCCACATCCCCGTGGACTCCGGCGTCGCCGCGGCCTTCCTCCGATGACGGATGCCGCGCCGGGCGCCCGCGTCGGGACCGCGGCGACGGGCGTGACGCGCGCGGTCGCCGCGGTCGACCTCGGGGCGACGAGCGGCCGCGTCATGATCGGGCGCGTGGGCGACGGCATCCTGGAGCTGGAGAGCGTCGCGCGGTTCCCCAACGGTCCCGTCGCCGGGCCCGACGGTCTGCACTGGGACTTCTCCGCGCTGTACGGGCACATCGTGGAGGGCCTGCGCGAAGCGTTCCGGCGTGAGCCGGGGATCGCGAGCATCGGCATCGACTCGTGGGCCGTCGACTACGGGCTCGTCTCCGGCTCGCGGGCGCTCGCCGAGCCGTTCCACTACCGCGACGAGCGGACGGCGCGCGGCGTCGAGCGGGTGCACGCCCGCGTGCCGTTCGCGGAGCTGTATCGCCGGAACGGCCTGCAGTTCCTGCCGTTCAACACCGTGTACCAGTTCGCCGTGGAGGACGGGTTCGGCGATGCCGATGCCGCCCTCCTCATCCCCGATCTCGTCGCGTTCCTCCTCACCGGCCACCGGGTCGGCGAGCGCACCAACGCCTCGACGACCGGGCTCGTCCGGGTCGACACCGGGGAATGGGACCTCGACCTGCTCGACCGGCTCGGGCTGCCGGCATCCGTTCTCCCCGGGTTGATCGATCCCGGCGAGGTCGTCGGAACGGTCCGGGGCGACCTCGCAGACGCCCTCGGCGCCACGCCGCCCGTCATCGCGGTCGGCTCGCACGACACCGCGTCGGCCGTCGTCGCCGTTCCGATGACGGATGCCGCGACCGCCGCGTACATCTCATGCGGCACGTGGGGGCTCGTCGGGGTCGAGCTCGCAGCCCCGCTCGTGACGGATGCCGCGCGCGAGGCGGGCTTCACGAACGAGGGCGGCGTGGACGGACGCATCCGGTTCCTCCACAATGTCACCGGGCTGTGGCTCTTGAGCGAGAGCATCCGCGCGTGGGAGGAGCAGGACGGTGCGTCGATCGATCTGCCGTCGCTGCTGGCCGCCGCCGCCGCGGTCACCGGAGAGGTTGCCCTGTTCGATGCGAACGACCCGCGCCTGAGCGCCCCCGGCGACATGCCGGACCGCATCGCGGCGGTGCTCGCCGAGACCGGCTCCGTCGTTCCCCGCGACCGCGCCGCGCTCACGCGGTCGATCGTGGAGAGTATCGCGGCGGCCTTCGCCGACGCCGTCCGCACCGCGGGCGAGCTCACCGGCCGGACCCTCGAGGTCGTGCACATCGTCGGCGGCGGATCGCTCAACCGCCTCCTCTGCCAGGCCACGGCCGACCGGACCGGACTCCCCGTGCTCGCGGGCCCGGTCGAGGCGACCGCGCTCGGCAACGTGCTCGTCCAGGCGCGCGCCCACGGCTGGTGCGGACCCGCTGCGGCGCTGGAAGAGCTGCGCGCCCGGGTCGCGGCATCCGTTCCCCTCGAGCACTACGCACCCCGGACGGGAGCCGCGCGATGACCACGACCTACGGCGCCGCATTCGACTGGGCGCGACGGCACGTGGAGGCCGGCCGCCTCCCGACCGCGGTGCTCGGGATCGCCACGGCGGCCGGGACCGTCGCCCTCGACGCGTTCGGCGCGACGGACGGCCGACCTGCGCGCGTCGACGACCACTACCGCCTCTTCTCGATCACCAAGCCGCTCGTCGGGCTGACGGCGGCCCGCGACATCGAGCGGGGCCTTTTCACCCCCGACACGCCGCTGCGCGAGGCGGTGCCGGAGGTCGGCGCCGATCGCGACGATGTCGTGCGGCTCCGCCACCTCGCCTTCGCTCTTCTCGCCATCATCGTCTTCGCAGTGCGCCTGGGTGCACGCGCGCCTCGACGGGTCACGCTGTGGATCTGGATCGCCGTGTCGGCCTAC